>CAYRSC010000016.1:0-181138 GCA_964427155.1 uncultured Desulfohalobiaceae bacterium
GAAGAAATTATAGAGGTGGCAGTGTGAGCACACTTCCACAAATCTCAGGACGTGAAGTTGTGTCTGCCTTGTTGAAAGTTGGTTATGAAAAAGACAGGCAGAAAGGTAGCCACATAGTTCTACGGCAAGTGATATATCCTCATAGACGCATTGTAGTTCCAGATCATCGAGAAGTTGCCAAAGGTACGTTATGAAAGATTATAAAACAAGCTGGATTGACAGTTGAGGGATTCAAACAGCTCTTATAAAAATTTTGTCTAACAATGCGCTCCACCTGACCGCTATTCCGCTGGCGCTCCATAGCGGCAGGTGCTCTTTATCGTTAGGTGTCATAACAAATGAAGATATATTTAGACAATTGTTGTTTTAATCGTCCTTATGATGACCAAAGTAATATAAGGATTAGGCTTGAAACTGAGGCTAAATTATATATTCAAAATTTGATAAAAGAGGGAAAGGTAAGATTAGTATGGTCTTACATATTAGATTTTGAGAATGCCCAGAATCCCTTTGAAGAGAGAAGGTTAAGAATAAAAAAATGGCAAGATTTTGCGAATGAAGATGTTGAAGAAAATCAAGAGATATTAAAAAATGCAAGAAGATTGAATAGCATTGGTTTGAGGAGGATGGATTGTTTACATGTGGCATGCGCTATTTATGCTAAATGTGATTATTTTATTACAACGGATAATGGGATTTTAAAGAAGTCAAATAAGATAAGAGAGATAATTATTATAGACCCTATTAATTTTATTAGGGAGTTAGAAGATGCTGACTGATACAGAAATAAAAATTAAAGGTTATGAGATATTATCTAAGTATTTAGGTGAAGTTGAAACAGAAAGATTTATAGCATTAATTCAACGAGAATCTTTTGACTATACTAAATGGCGAGAGAAGAATTTATTTGAAGGGGAAAGTATAGAAGATCTAAGCAAAAAAGCCATGGAACATAGAAAAAATACCTAACAAAAGGGTGCACTTGACCGCTGTTTCGTTGGCCCCCTGTGGCAGGATAGAAGTCGCCTCTAGGGGTAGTAATTCATGCAGCCATAGCTACAGGATTTTTAGGTTTAGCGGCAGCTTAGCTTAGACCTTATGCCTATGAAAAATCTGTTTGATATACTTCCCATTAAATCTTTCTCAAAGGAATAATTTGCCCGCTTGAGGGAATGGTTTTTATGAGTGAGTTTGGGAAAGGTGGCACAGAGAGATTGAAGAAGACTCAAAATCAGGAGAACTAGATTTTCTAGTAAAAGAAGCTCTTGCTGAGAAAGCAGATGGATAGTAGATACACAAAGACACTTCACAACTACCCAATATTATAGTAAAAAACAAATTACCATCCCCTCATCCTTAATCCCTTCTAAAAGTTCTGAAAAAACAGTATTTATTTCTTTTGTGTTTGTTCCAGTCCTTTTATTTTTTGTTCATGTCCTATTACTATTATTATATCTCCTTCTTGTAATGGGGTATTTTCATCAAATGATGTCTCTATCTCTCCATTTTTACGTTTTATCAATAATACATATACTGTTTCTATTGGTTTTAGAGATAGTTGTTTTAAAGTAGAATTACTTGTTATTCGGATATCCTCTACCAGAATTTCCTCTGTATCTGCTGCTCTGTCAATGGTAAATTCATCCAGGGCATCCAGAATATGGGGTCTTAACATGGATAAAAACATCCTTCTAGCCCCCACTCGTCCAGGTGCTACAACTGCATCTACTTTGGATATATCGTATATGTCCTTTTCTGTATCCTGTTCATTTCGGGCTACCACCCTTATGTCTGGATTTAAACTCTTTGCTACCAGGGCGATATATATATTTTCCGAATCATTGGAACCACAGGCAAATACTCCCTTTGCCCTGTCTATTTTTGCAAGTTTCAAGACTTCTTTTTCTACAGCATTGCCCCATATATACACCAGTTCTCTGTGTTTTATTTCCTCCACTACCTCTCTATCCTTTTCTATTACCACAAATGGCTTGCCCTCCAGCTGTAGGAGATTTATCAGTTTTCTTCCAATATTCCCAAATCCACATACAATATAGTGGTCCTTTAGTTTTTCTAATGCCCTTTTGTTCCTTTTTTCCCCTAGCACTTCTCCTAGCTGTCCAGAGACAATGGCCTCTGTGAGGAGGGTAAACCCATAACAGGCAGTTCCTATCCCCCCAAAGATAAGAAAACTGGTGAAGATGCGTCCTGTCTCAGAGAGGTTCTTTATTTCTCCAAATCCCACAGTAGAGAGGGTTATTATGGTCATATAGAATGCCTCAAAAGGGGGCCATCCCTCTATAACCACATATCCTATGGTTCCAATTGCGAGGAATAGTCCGAATAAGGCCGCAGTGAGGGCGAGTTTTCTGGCCATATCTTCCCCTCCCTCAACTAAGTCCCACCTTCTTTTTTAACTCTTCCAGCCTGGAGAGAGATGATGGCCTTGCATCTTCTCCGAGGAGGGAATCCACTTTGTCCTCTAGGGATGTATCCTCCCCTGCAATTTCTTCATAGGCCTGGGCAAGGGACTCCTCCTCTTCCACCTTTTCCTTCATTCTCTCTAGCATGGAGATGGTGCTGGATGAGTCTATCCTGGTGAGATGTTTATTTACTTTTTTTACTGCCTTTGCTGTTGCAGCCCTGGCCTTTAGAGACTTTAGTTCTGATTCATATCTGGCTATCTGCGTCTTGAGTTCTTTTATCTTGGCTGAGAGATTCTCTGCCATTCTCTTTTGGGCATCTGCATCCTGTTTTAGTTTATTTGCATTTTCCTGAAATGTATCTGCCTTTTCCAGTAGCTCTGAGGCGAGTTTTTCCGCCTCTGCCTGTTCTATTTCTCCCTTTGCCGCCCTCTGGAGTAGTTTTTCTGCCTTTTTTACATACTCAACTGCCCTCTTTTTTTCTTTTTCTGCCTCCCTTTCAAATCTTATCATGGATGCCTTTACCTCAGCCAGGGCAGAGGTTGCCTCAGATAGGTCCTTTTTTAAGTCCCTAATCCCCTGCTCTGTAAGCTTTACTGGGTCTTCTAATCTATCAAGCACATGATGTGCCTCTGCCTGTCCTATTTTAAAAAAACGACTCAATATTCCCATGGGCTTATCCTCCTATTGATACCTTTTTGATTAGTCTTTTTCTCTGGACATGGAGATAAGTTCTCCCCCGTGTTCCGCCAGAAAGATTTCCAGGGAGTTTATGGTGGATTCAAACTCTTCTCTGTCCAGGGTGTCCAGTCTTAAGGTATTCCTGAAGAGGATAGTGCCTGAATCTTCGTCCATTACCAGGGCTCCAAAGGGAAGATATCTGCTTTTCTCAAGAAACCACCGGTAATATCTAGAGGGGAATATCCCAATGGGCTGTTCTATTATAAGGATCTCGCCCTCACAGTCTATCACCATCTCTTTGATGCCCCTGCCTTCCTCTTCCACTACCACCAGTTCCTCTTCTTCTATCTCCCTGGTTATCTTAAGTCCCATCTCTGCTATTAATTCCTTTATCTCTAAAAAATCCATCACCACCTCCCTTTGTGTTTTTTTCCTTTTAGATTTAATTGCCAGTTATTTCAACCTATTAATAATAATTGTTTTAAGGTGTTATTGTTGACTTTTAAGATGGATAAGATTAATTTTCTATTTTAATAATAGGAGATGGAGTTATGAATATTGAAGGTGCATCCTCCCTTCCTTATGCATCTTCTTGGCATATTTTTGAGCCAAAATCAAACCCTGATTTTAAGGGAACCTCTCCTGGGGAGCCTAGAGATGGAGATAAAGAGGGGTTGTCTCTTTCCGCTACCAGGGAAAGAGGGGATGATAACACCTCCATCCACACCAAGGATATCTTTGGCAAGAAACTTACCCCCCAGCAGGAGAAAAAGGTTGAGGAACTGAAGCAGATAGATAGGCATGTAAGGGCCCATGAAGAGGCCCACATTGCGGCAGGAGGGCCATATGTAAGAGGTGGACCAACATATTCCTATGTGGTTGGGCCCGATGGAAAACGATATGCAGTGGCGGGGGAGGTGCAGATAGATATATCTCCCATACCAGGAGACCCAGATGCCACTATCCGCAAGGAAGAGACAGTAAGGAGGGCCGCACTTGCCCCCTCTGACCCCTCACCTCAGGACCTGGCAGTTGCAGCAAAGGCGCAACAACTAGAGATGGAGGCAGAGATGGAGAAGATGATGCAGGAGATGGAGAGGATGCGAGAGGAGACCTCCCGTATCTCCCATGCCACTCCTTCTTACATATCATATCCCACTGTCTCCCCTGTGGAGAGCCTTAAGAAGGACAAGGTCCTCTCTTATTACAATGGATTTTCTACTACCCCATCCCCTGGCTCTATTAATCTTATGGCCTGAGAGGTGAACCCCCTCTAGTATCTTCTTCTATGGCCCTTACCAGAGAGGCTATGGTGTAAGAAGAGGGTATAATATGTGCCCTACACCCAAATTCTTCCAGGGTGGAGGCAGTGATGGGGCCAATTGCAACAAGCCTTAGCCCTGTGTGCTGGAATTTTTCCCTTATGAGCTCTACAGGTACCAGCTTGAAGAAGTTTTTTACAGTAGAGGAACTGGTAAAGGTGATATAATGGACCTCTTCTCCTTTTATAAGCTCAATTATCCTCCCTGAATCCTTCTCCTCCAGCAGGGTCCTGTAAAGGGCAACCACCTCCACATTGCATCCCATTTCCCTTAGCCTTTTGGGGAGTATTTCTCGGGCCTGTGCTGCTCTGGGGATGAGTACAGAGGTTCCCTCTATGGACCTTTCCTTTAATCCAGAGATTATCTCCTCTGCCACATATCTCTCTGGCATGAAGTCAGGTATTATTCCAAAGGACTTAAGTCTCCTGGCTGTGGCAGGGCCAATGGCACACACCTTACATCCTCCCAAGGCCCTGGAATCCTTTTTTAGACCATGTAAGTTGGAAAAAAAGCAATCTACTCCATTTACCGAGGTAAAGATTATCCAGTCATATTCCCCTATCCTTTCAATTGCCCTCTCCAGGGGCTTATTTTCTTCAATAGGGACTATCTTTATGGTTGGAAATTCTATAACACATGCCCCCTTTTTTTGAAGAAGGAGGGATAGTTCACTTGCCTGATGTCTTGCCCTGGTGATTACCACCCTCTTCCCTAAAAGGGGTCTGTGCTCAAAGAAGTTGAGCTCTTCCTTAAGTTCCACAACCCTTCCTATTACTAGAAGGGCTGGGGGGGCCATGTGTGCCTTTCTAGCATCTTCTACTATCCCCTCCAGGGTGGAGGATATGCTTTTTTGGCGACAGGTGGTCCCCCACATAATAAGTGCAGCAGGGGTGGTGGGGGACATGCCCGCCTGGATGAGTCTTTCTGTTATAAGAGGGAGGTTTTTTACTCCCATAAAAAAGACCAGGGTGGATGCAGAGAGGGCAAGTGCCCGCCAGTCAAGGCTGCTTTCTTGTTTTTCCCGTGCCTCATGGCCTGTAATAAAGGTCACAGATGATGCATATTCCCTGTGGGTAAGGGGTATACCCGCATAGGCAGGGGCGGCATAGGCAGAGCTTACACCTGGTATCACTTCAAATTCTACAGAGTGTTTTTTGAGATATTGTGCCTCCTCTCCTCCCCTCCCAAAGATATATGGGTCTCCCCCCTTGAGCCTCACCACCACCTCATGTTCCCTGGCCTTTTTTACCAAAAGGGCGTTTATCTCCTCCTGGGACATGGTGTGATGTCCACCCTGTTTGCCCGCATATATTATTTCACATCCTTCCTTCACCCACTCTCTAAAGGCCTCATTTGCCAGGTAGTCATATATAATCACATCTGCCTGTTCTATAACCTCTTTTGCCCTTAGGGTGTAAAGTCCCACATCCCCTGGACCTGCTCCTACCAGATATACCTGTCCCATATATTTATCCCCTACTGGATAAACCCCTCCACCTTTGTCTTGAGGGAGAGGAGTTTTTCCTGTTTTTCCCTGTGCTGTATTAGTTTCTCCCTTTCCTTTTCCACAATCTCTCTTGGTGCCCTCTCCAGGAAGGAAGGATTAGATAGCTTTGCCTGGGTCTTGTTTATCTCCTTCTCCAGTTTGCTAAGCTGTTTCTCTAGCCTCTGGAGTTCTTTTTTAAAGTCAATAAGGCCCTCCAGGGGCACATAGAATTCGCTTTTTCCAACCACATAGGATGCGCTTGCCCGCGGTATATTATTCTCCTCCTCCTGGAGGGTTATTCCCTTTAATCTTGCCAGAGACACGATTACGTCCCTGTTTTGTTCCAGAAATGTCTTTTCCTCTCCCCTGCATACTCCAATGAGGCTCAACCTCTGGCCTGGATTCATCTCAAATTCAGACCGGATATTCCTTACTCCCACTACTACATTTTGAAAAAATTCCATCTTTTCCTCCAGGGAAGCATCCTCAAACCCTGGATTCTCTTGAGGATAAGGTATCCTAGAGAGGTCCTTTTCCCCTACGCCAGGTAGAGAGTTCCACAACTCCTGGGTGATAAATGGTATAAATGGGTGAAGCAGGATAAGGAGGGTGGAAAAGGTGTGGTGGAGACAGTTTTGGGCCCTAGCTTTCAAGGAGTTATCCTCGCTGTATAGCTCTATTTTTATCATCTCCAGATACCAGTCACAGTAGGTGTGCCAGAAAAAGGAGTAGAGCCGCTGGGCCGCTTCATTAAAATAATATCCCTCTAGGGCCCTTTCCACATCCCTTTTTAGTCCTTCCAGGGCATGGAGGATGTACTGGTGTGCAAAGGAGAGTTCCTCTTTTGTGATTTTTTTGCCAATATTGTCTTCTTCCAGGTTCATAAAGACAAATCTCCCTGCATTCCATATTTTATTTATAAAGTGCTTATATCCTTCAATGCGGGCCTCAGATAATTTTATGTCCCTTCCCATTGCCGCAAAGGCAGTGAGGGTGAATCTCAGCGAATCTGCCCCATACCTTTCTATCATAATGAGGGGGTCTATTACGTTTCCCAGGGACTTGCTCATCTTCCTTCCCTGTTCGTCCCGTACCAGGGCATGGATATATACATCCTTAAATGGGACCTCTCCCATAAAGTGGAGGCCCATCATCATCATCCTGGCCACCCAGAAGAAGATAATGTCAAATCCCGTAACCAGTGTAGAGGTGGGATAATAGAACTTTAATTCCTTTGTGGCAGAGGGCCACCCAAGGGTTGAGAAGGGCCACAGGGCAGAGGAGAACCAGGTATCAAGCACATCTTCTTCTTGAAGGATGTGGGTGGAGTCACATTTGGGGCACCTTTCAAGGTCTGAGGTGGATACAGAGACCTCCCCACATTCCTCACAGGTCCAGGCGGGGATGCGATGCCCCCACCATATCTGGCGGGAGATACACCAGTCTCTAATGTTGTCCAGCCATTCAAAATAGGTCTTTGTCCACATCTCAGGAAAGAAGCGGGTCCTTCCCTCCTCCACTGCCTTTTTTGCCTCTCTGGCAAGGGGAGCGGCCTTTACAAACCATTGTTTTGACACCAGGGGCTCAATAATGGTTTTACACCTGTAGCAATGCCCCACCTTGTGTTCCATCTCTTCTATCTTTTCCAGGAGTCCATGGGCCTTAAGGTCCTCAACTACCTTTTTCCTGCATTCAAACCTATCCATTCCCCTGTATCTATCCCCTGCCTCTGGTGTCATACATCCATCTTCATCTATAACCTTTATGAGTTCCAGACCATGTTTTCTCCCAAGCTCAAAGTCATTGGGGTCGTGGCCAGGGGTCACCTTGAGGCATCCTGTACCAAACTCCATGTCAACATATTCATCTCCAATTATAGGTATTATGCGGGAGGTCAGAGGAAGTTTCAGTCTTTTACCTATAAGGGACCCATATCTTTCATCCGCGGGATTTACTGCCACTGCAGTATCTCCCAACATGGTCTCTGGCCTTGTGGTGGCCACTACCACAGCACCTTCTCCATCTTTTAAGGGGTATTTTATATAATAAAGCTTCCCTTTTTTTTCCTCGTGTTCCACCTCCAGGTCCGCGAGGGCGGTGTGACATCTGGGACACCAGTTTATCATATAATCTCCCTTGTATATGAGTCCTTCCTTATAGAGACGTACAAACACTTCCCTCACTGCCCTGGATAGACCCTCGTCCATGGTGAAACGCAATCGGGACCAGTCCACAGAGGCCCCTAGGGCCTTTATCTGGTTCAGTATCTTTCCTCCGTATTCTTCCTTCCATTTCCAGACCCGTTCTATAAATCTCTCTCGTCCCAGGTCGTGGCGGCTAAGTCCTTCTCTGGCAAGGGCCTTTTCCACCACATTTTGAGTGGCAATCCCTGCATGGTCTGTTCCGGGCACCCACAAGACATTAAATCCCTTTTGTCTCCTGTATCTACATAGGATATCCTGAAGTGTTATATTCAGGGCATGTCCCATGTGGAGAGTCCCTGTTACATTGGGAGGGGGGATTACTATGCAGTAAGGTTCGCCTCCCTTATTTGGATCTGCCCTAAAGGTATTTTTCTCCTCCCACTCTCTTATCCATTTTTTTTCTATTTTAGAAGACTCATAGGACTTGCTCAGGGAAATCTGTGTCATGATGCGTTCTCCAATGTTATGCAAAGTGTTATTCAATTATAGACAATTGCCCGCTTTTTTTCTAAATAAAGATAGATTTATTGGGCAATAGGGCCACTTATCCTTTTGGAGGCCCTTAACCTGGCCTGATTTATGGTTGAACATAACTATAAATACCACTAACTTGGGTTTGTCAAGTAAGGAGTATCCAATGATAATAGACGTTCATGTCCATGTG
Organism: uncultured Desulfohalobiaceae bacterium; assembly: GCA_964427155.1. Classification (GTDB taxonomy): domain Bacteria; phylum Desulfobacterota; class Desulfovibrionia; order Desulfovibrionales; family Desulfothermaceae; genus Desulfothermus. The sequence goes on from CAYRSC010000016.1 coordinate 8,781, forward strand.
GCGCCAGAGGAGGTGAGAGAGAATAGGGAGAGATTTCTAGAGGGAGAACCAGAGTTTTCCCTCATCTATTCCGATCCCAGGGCAAGGCTGGTTGGGGGAGAAGAGGTTATTGAGCAGATGGATAGAGATGGAGTGGATGTCTCAGTTATATTTGGATTCCCCTGGCGAAGGGAGGAGACCTTTCGTTTGAATAATGATTATGTAATTGAGATGGCATCCAGGTTTAAAGGGAGGCTTATTCCCTTTTGTTGTCTGGATTTTAGGAATAAAAATGCCCTGAAGGAGGTTGACAGATGCTTTTCTTTAGGGGCAAAAGGCGTTGGGGAGCTTGCGCTTTATTCTAGTGACATAACAGGGGGAGCAAGGGAGGAGCTCTTAAAGGTGGCCCGCCTATGTAGAGAGGCAGATGTGCCCATCCTCCTCCACACCAATGAGCCGGTGGGACACCATTATCCAGGTAAGAGCCCAATGACCCTGAGGGCCCTGTATGAGTTAATTAAAGAGTCACCTGAAAGTAGATGGATTTTGGCACACATGGGAGGAGGCTTACCTTTTTTTGCCTACCTCAAAAGGGAGTGTGAGGAGGTACTGAGAAATGTGTATTTTGATATTGCGGCAATGCCCTTTCTCTACAAACCAGTGGCCCTTAAGGTGATGATGGAGGCAGTGGGGAGTGATAGATTCCTCCTAGGTACAGATTTTCCCCTTTTGCCCCCTTCTCGTTATTATAGAGAGCTTGGGCAATCTCCCCTTTCTGAGGAGGAAAAGGCATTGGTATTGGGCAAAAATGCAAACAAACTTTTTAGGGAATAGGTGATGGATGTGGGAAATTTAGAGGATGTAAAAAGGATATATTTTGTCCCTGCTGGGGGATATGGACTTAGCAAGGGGGTCCCCAGATATCTTGCCGCATGTCTAGGCACATGCGTTGGTGTGGGATTGGTGGATAAAAGAAAGAAGGTTGGGGCCCTTGCCCATGTGATAATCCCCTCCAAATGTGGAGAGATTGAGGCAGAGGCAAGCCTATGTGCAGCAGAGGTGGTTCCATTCCTGCTGGAAAAGCTCATTGCCGCAGGGGCAACTAGAGAAAATTTGGTTGCAGGGGTTGCAGGGGGGCTTTCTTTTGATGGTGGATGGGTGAACCACTATGGGGCCCTGTCCCTTTCCTTTATAAAAAATAGTCTTAAGGAGATAGAGATCCCCATAGTGTTTTTAGAGACCATGGAGCATCTAAACGCAAGTTTTGTCCTGGATATAGCAAGGGCCAGATTTTTCTGTAAGGACCTATTTGGAGAGTACCTCCCTGAAAGTTCCAGCAAGGCTGTTGAGTATCCCAGGATTGAGGAGGCCATTAATACCCTGCGTCCCTTATCCAGTGTGGTGCTCAGGATAATAGAGCTCCTTGGCTCAGTGAATTTTAAAATAACTGAGGTGGTGGAGGAGATAAAAAAGGACGAGGTGATGATAGCCAGGCTCCTCAAGATATGTAACTCCGCCATGTTTTCCCCGGCAAAAAGGATAGATTCTGTGGAGAAGGCCATTATATTCCTGGGGAGCAGAAACCTCTTGAAGATAGTGTTTTCTGCCTATGTGGAGGAATTTTTGGGAGAAGATAAGGGATATTCCCTGAGACGAAACGGCATGTATAATCACTCCATGGTGGTGGGGTTTATATCTGAACTTTTGGGCAGGGAGGTGGATATTGCCCCGGATGTTGCATATACCTATGGGATGCTTCATGATATAGGCAAGAAGGTCCTGGACGTGTTTGCTTCAAGGCAAAAGAAGAATCTCTACAGTGAACTGGTGAAGGGGAGGAACCTCCTGGAGGTAGAGAGGGAGTTATTTCAAATAGATCACTGTGAAGCAGGGAAAATACTTGCCAGTAAGTGGAATTTTCCTTCAGAGTTAAAAGAGGTTATCGCCCATCACCATAATCCCATGGAGGACAATTCCCTTTATACCAAAGTGGTATATCTTGCAGATGTAATGGCAAACCATTTTTTTTCTGGACACATAATAGATGAGACTTCTATAAAGTATTTTGATGAGACCCTGGATCTACTAGGTCTTTCTTACTCTCATCTACAGGAACTCATGAAGCAGATACCTTATAAGAGATTGGCCTATGAAGAATAAGAATCCCCTGTGGGGGGTATTGCTGTTGGTTTCACTGTTTTTATTTCTATCTCTATTTTTGACTGCAAGCTCCTGGGCCATCTCCAGAGACCTTTCCATTGTGGAGAAGCGGGCAGAACAGGGGAGTGTGGTGGATATGTATCTTTATGGGAGGAGCCTGGTGCTTGGGGATATGGGGGTAAGGGATGTATCAAAGGGGATAAGATATCTGGAGAAGGCCGCTAACAAGGGGTATTCGCCGGCTATCCTATTCCTCGCCAGGATATATGAAAAAGGGCTGGGGGGTGTAAAGAGAGACTACCTCCGGGCCTTTTATTGGTATAGAAAGGGAGAGAAAGAGGGTATTGTGGTTGCCAGGATGAAATTAAGGGCCCTTGAGTGGTCCTCAAATGCCACCAGGAAGGATTCGGTGATCCTCTTTGGTGTTAATCTTCCATATGCCACCAGGTTTATATTCAGGTATGTGCTTCAAAAGACCGGGGCACAGCCCATCAGGCTAGAGGATAATTCCTTTTGTGATGTCTTTGATTCCCAGAAGCTTATTTCAGGTACTGACCGGCTTCAGGTATGTTTTGATAGGGCGGGGAGATTTGTCCTGCTGGAATATAGGTATCCTCCACGTAAGAGGGGATATGAAAAGATCCTTGCCTCTATGCTCTCACGTCTTAAGAAGAGATATGGGGATCCCAAGACCATTACTCGGTATGGAAAGGTGGATGAATATAGATGGAAAAAGGGCCCCATAGATATATATTTTTGGATAGAACCCAGGACCGATACAGCATTTTTGAGGTATGTATGTGTCTCTCACTATCGGCAGCTCCTGGAATACTTAAAAGAGCACAAAAAGGGAAGGAAGGACCTCCCCAGGCTTCATTTTTATTAGGGCCCTTGAAGGGGAGAGGGGAAGCCAATCTCTATGTTGTAAAACTAGAGGGGAAGGGACTCAGAGATAACCTCCTTCTCCAGAGTGGGGGCAGAGGGAATAGGAGAGAAATTACACATCTCAGCGTGAAATATAGGGAAATGGAAGAAATAAAATAGACGGTAAAAAACACCTATAACAGGGGGGTAATCTTACCCCTTAATGAAAGTGTGATTTAACTAATCATTATGAAGATAAGAATCTCTCCATATGCCTTTCCCATTCTATTTTTTGCATTAGTGATATTAAGTGGTGCCACACTGCTCCACATGCCTTTTAGCCTAAAGGGCAGGGCCATCTCCTGGATAGATGCCCTATTTACTGCCACCTCTGCCACATGTGTTACAGGTCTGGTGGTAGTGGATACAGGCTCCACTTTTACCAGGGTGGGACAGATAGTTATTGTCTCCCTTATCCAGATAGGGGGTCTTGGCATAATGACCATTACCTCCCTTATATTTTATCTGTGGAGCCGCAGGATATCCCTTACGGATCGTATTGCAGTTGGTCAGGGGCTACTCCATGATCCCACGTTCTCCCTTGGTAGCTTTCTGGTGAGATTGGTAGTTATTACCTTTGCCATTGAAGCCACTGGGGCACTACTCCTCTATGTACATTCCCCTAAAGATTTTCCAGTATTTTCTGCTGTGTTTCATTCCATCTCTGCCTTCTGCAATGCGGGTTTTTCCCTAAACAAGGACAGCTTTGTCCATTTTCAGTCAGATGTATGGGTTAATATGGTTATAATGGGACTTATTGTCCTGGGGGGACTGGGTTTCTCTGTGTTACAGGAACTGCTATCCTATGTTAGCTCCCTTGTAAGAGGGGAGAGGGTGAGACTTAGCTGGTATTCAAGGGTGGTGCTTACCACCACCTGTTATCTCATCTTTGGAGGGGCCCTTCTCATTTTTGTGGCAGAATATCTGGGCCATAATTTTCATGGGGGACTCCTCTCTTCTGTGTTGGTCTCGCTTTTTCAGTCGGTGACCTGCAGGACTGCTGGATTCAACACTGCTAATATTGCCCATTTCACCAATGTTTCCCTCCTTATCATGATAACTCTCATGTTCATTGGAGCGGCACCTGGCTCATGTGCAGGGGGTATAAAGGTAACCACCTTTCGTACCATCTTGGCATTTGCAAAGTCCCAGATCTTTAATAAAGGGGAACAGGCGGTTATAGGCAATTTTGCCGTTAAAAAGGAAGATGTAAATAAGGCACTGATATTGTTTGTATTCTCCACTGGACTTATCTTTATTTCTATTATGGTCCTTAATATGACCGAGGGGGGGGATGTGTCTCACTTTATGGCGAGGGGGTTATTTCTGGAGATATTATTTGAGGCAGTATCTGCCTTTGGTACAGTTGGGCTTTCCACGGGACTTACCCCTCATCTGAGCTTTCTGGGAAAGTCCATCATCATTGCTCTGATGTTTATAGGAAGGCTTGGACCTATACTTTTTCTCTCCTTTATTCAGCATATTCAGGAAGAACCCAGGTTTTCCTGGCCTGAAGAAAATATACTAATTGGATAGGGAGTATCTTATATGGCAAAGAATCTCTTTATTGGGGTAATAGGATTGGGGAAATTCGGGATTTCCCTGGGAAGGACCTTGATCAACATGGGATATGAGGTCCTTGGGGTGGATAGGGATGAAGAGGCAGTGAGAAAGGCCCAATCCATATTTACCCAGGTATATAGGGCAGATGTGAGTGACAAAAAGGTACTGGAGCAACTGGGATTCAAGGATGTTACCCATGCAGTGGTGAGTGTGGGTTCCTCTATCTCCACCAGTTCCATGGTCTCTTTTTATCTAAAGGAGCTTGGCGTTCCCCAGGTATGGGTAAAGGCCATTAATGAGGACCATGAAAAACTTTTGAAAAAGATCGGTGTGGATCACGTGGTAATACCAGAGAGGGCGGCGGCCCAGGAACTTGCACTTAGGATGGCCCTGCCTGGGTTTCTGGAGATCCTTCCCTTTGGAAAGAGCGTGGTGATACAGGAGAAGAGGGTGGAGAGGTGGGCAGAGAAGACCCTTAAAGATCTGGACCTTGCAAATAGATATCATGTTCAGGTAATAGCCATAAGACGAGAGGGAGAGAGCGAATACCGATTCGTGCCCAGGGGGGAAGATGTTTTGAAGAGGGGAGATGTGCTCATTATAATTGGAGAGATGGAAAACCTTGCCAGGGTAAACTCTTAAATATAGAGGAGATGGATCTGGTGAAAAACATCATAAGAAGGCTATTTTCTCGCACAAGGGGAGGAGAATCCTATATTGAAGAGTTGAAGATGCATGTGGAGAAGGAAAATCCTGTACTCAAGGAGGTGGTGGAGGCCTTTGAGACCCTGGACGCTATCCTCAGACGATTGGGATATTTCCACAGGGAAGACTCCCTTACAAAGAAGATGTCCTGGTGGCCTGTTATTTCAGTACTGGGCACATATTCTGCTGGCAAGTCCTCCTTTATAAATTTCTACCTGGACTATCCCCTTCAAGAGACCGGTGTCCAGGCTGTGGATGATAAATTTACTGTAATATGCTACTCCCCTGAGAAACAGATAAGGATACTCCCTGGCTTTGCCCTGGACTCTGATCCTCGTTTCCCCTTCTACAAGATAAGCTCTGCCATAGAACAGGTGTCTCCTGGAGAGGGGGCCTATCTGGATTCATATCTACAGTTAAAGACCTGTCCCAGTCCTGCCCTGAAGGGAAAGATAATTATAGATTCCCCTGGCTTTGACGCAGATGAGAAAAGGGGGTCGGTGTTGAGGATAACAGATAGGATAATAGACCTATCTGATCTGGTACTCATATTTTTTGATGCAAGACATCCGGAACCAGGCTCAATGAAGGACACACTTGAACACCTGGTAAAGACTACAGTTAAGAGGAGGGATGCCAACAAGTTTCTTTACATATTGAATCAGATGGATGTCACTGCCAGAGAGGACAATCTGGAGGCGGTGTTTGCATCCTGGCAGAGGGCCTTGGTTAGATATGGAGTGAGTGCTGGTAAATATTTTTGTATATACAATCCTCACTCGTGCGTGGTAATTGAGGATGAAGAAATAAGGCGGAGGTATGAGCGGAAGAGGGATGAGGACCTTAAGGCCATATTTGAGAGAATTGAACAGGTAAAGGTGGAGAGGGTCTATAGGTTAGTGGCCCTGGTGAAGTATCATGTGGAGGTGGTGGAAGAGGAGATACTTCCTGTACTAAAGGACTTCAGGGATTCCCTAAGAAGGAGGATATTTTTGTGGGAAGGAATGGCCATGATTATATTTTTTGCGGCCTTCTGGGGGATTTCTGCCCTTATCTCCTCCCAGGGGCTCTTTCACTCCCTTTTTCATACTTTCTCTGTGATGTTTTCTTCTCCCCTGTATATGGCCCTTAGCTCTATAGTGCTCATGGGGGTCTTTGGGTTACACCTTATGTGTAAAAAGAAGGTGGGAGAATCCCTCAAGGATGCCTTTTTAAAGGAGGTGAAGGAGACAAAGAGGCCCTATTTTGCCCGGGCCTTTGAAAAGAATATTAGGTGGTGGAGTCCTGTATTCTTTAAGGCCTCGCCTGTGGGATGGAGTAAGGAATGTGACTCTCTCCTGGATGCATTAAAATCCAGGACCAGGGAGTTCATCCAGAGGTTAAACAGGGAGTTTACCAATCCCTCGGGATATGTCCCTCTGCTTCCTGGCAAAGACAGAGAGATAGGGGGATAGGGGATGGTATTTTTCAAGAAAGAGATAAACAGGGGGACCCCTGAGCCTTCTCCCCTCTCCCCTGGGGCAGTGATAGATTCCAGGGACCTGGATATAGTGGAAATCCCCCTGGAGGCAGTGGCCGCTTATTGGCTTTCTATAAAAAAGGTATCGGGAAAGGGGGGCCGCTCTCTTAATCGTGCCATAAAACAGGAGGCGGAATACACCACAGAGCCATTTGTAAAATATCTCCTGGAGATGCTCCTTTCCTCCTTTTCAGATGAGGAGATAAGGAGATATGCCTCATTCAAGATAAAGACCATGCTCAGGGAACTCCAGCGGAGGTTTGTACTCATAAGTATTGGTGTCCTTGGAGTGGCGGCAAAGGAAAATCCTGGTCAGGTCCTTATCAGGCTCATGTCCAAATTCCCCATCCCTCCTGCCTCTGAGAGGAAGATCTTCAAGGGTGCCCAGGAGTCCCTTCGCTTATACGAGGAGGGCAAAAGTCCTACTGTGGATATCTCCCATACCCAGCACCCCGAGATACTAATAACCAATCTCATCTTTTACTGTATGCTCGCTAGGAGAAGGGGGGCTAGGGAATGTAGTCCCCTTAGTGAAAAGGCCAATTCCCCCCTCTTTAGGGAGGGGATAAGCCTTATTGTGGATGGCTTTGACAGGGATTTTATAAAGTATCGCCTCAATCTTCAGCAGAGAGAAGTACTCTCTGAGACCGAGCAGAAGATGAATATGTCTGTTGAGATGGCCCTTGCCCTGAGACGGGGGGTCTCCTATGAGGATATGTTTAAGATAGCATCCAGTTTTTTGATATAAATTTTCCCCTTGACAGTTTCACCCCTGATATATTTTCCCCTGCCCACCCTCTGGTGAGCAGGGGAAAATGACCTTAGCTGTTTTCTCTTTTTATCTTCTCAATGAGTTGCTGGAGTTCCTCTGTCTGCTGAGACAACTCTCCCATGGCCTCTGCAGCCTGTTGCACCCCGGAAGTGGTGGATTCTGCAAGGGTGGATACCTGCTCAATGCTTCTGGTTATTTCTTCACTGGCAGAGGACTGCTCTTCCGCTGCAGTAGCAATGTTTCTCACCTGATCCGCACTGTGCTGAGAGAGTTCCACTATCTCCTGAAGGACCCTGCCTGATTCCTCTACCTTTTCCGTGGCCCTGTTCACTGCATCCAGGGCATCCTGGAGACTCTTGTTACTGCGGTTAGTGGATTCCTGGATATGGGTGATGTTTTCCGCCACCTGTTTTGTGGCCGACATGGTATTTTCTGCAAGTTTCCTCACTTCGTCTGCCACCACCGCAAAACCCCGTCCTGCTTCTCCTGCCCTTGCGGCCTCAATTGCGGCGTTTAAGGCAAGCAGGTTGGTTTGGTCTGCTATGTCATTTATTACATTGATTATCTGTCCAATGGCCTGGGCCTGTTTTATAAGCTGCTGCATATTGGAATCCAGTTCCCCGCTTATCTCCTTTACCCTGGTGATCTCATGGATGCTCTGTTGCACCACCTCATATCCTTCTTCTGCCTTTTGTTTTGTGGCATCACTGTTTTCTGCGGCCTGGGAGGCATTCTTTGCCACCTCCAGTACTGTGGCATTCATCTCTTCCATGGCAGTTGCCGCCTCAGTAATCCTCTCTTTTTGTTCCTGCATATTCTGGGTAACTTCCTGTGATTGGGCAGAGAGCTGTTCTGTAGCCGCTGTGATGTGGTTTACTATCTCTTCCATTACATTGGCCGCCTGGAGCATCCCCTCCTTTTGTGCCTTCTCTGCCATTATCTTTGCCTCTTCTGCCTCTTTTAGGGCCTGTTGGGCCCTCTTCCTTGCCTCCTCTGCCTCCCGTTTACCTGCCTCGGTCTCCTGTATCCTCTGTTTTAGATTCGTGACCATCCCCTCCAGGGCCTCTTTTAAGACCTTTAGTTCCCCCTGAAAGGAACCAGAGACAGAGGCATCCAGGTTCCCTGAAATTATCTCCTCTGAGAGGTCCACCAGTTTTTCAATTGGGGCCTTTAATTTCCTTTTCATTACAATAAACATTATCCCAATTACTATTAGGATAAATATGCCAACTACAATGGCACACAGGACCATGATGTGATGAACTGTTTCCTTGAATTCCTTGATGTGTTCAGATGCCAGGTGCTGCACATCGTCAAGATATATACCCATTCCAATGACCCATCCCCAGGGCTTGAAGAGTTTTACATAGGATACCTTTGGGTAATTTCCTGGTTCCCCTTTTTTACCCCATCTATAAGAGACAAATCCTCCACCCTTTTCCTTGCAAATCTCTATCATCTCCTGGATTATCTTTTTTCCATCGGGGTCTGTGAGGTTTATTACATTTTTCCCCCTGAGCTTGGCACTTGGATGGGCCAGCATCACGCCGTTTAGGTCGTTTATCCAGAAATAGTTTTTATTGGAGAGCTTCATGGAGGATATCTCTGCCAGGGCCTTTTTCTGCATGGCCTTTGTTATATCCTCCACCCATTCCCCTGTACCTATTATCCAGTTTAACTCAGGGATTAGCATCACATAGGAGACCTTTAGCTTTGCCACCTTTTCCCCTGGTTTTGGCCAGAGATAGGAGACCATGCCACCGCCCTTTTTCTTGCAGACCTCTATCATCTGCTTAAAGATATATGTCCCCTGCCTGTCCCTTAAGTTAATGAGGTTTTTCCCATCTAGCTGGGGTTTTATGGGGTGCATTATCATCACCCCATTCATGTCGTTTATCCACACATAATCATTTCCATTGTAGCGAAATGCGCTCACTAGCTCCTTTATCTTCTCCTCTGCAACTGATCTGGGCTGGTCCTTATAAGCCCTCAGGATGCAATGAATCTGAGAGGCAATACCCGAGAGGATGGTCTTTAACTCCTTTGCCTTTGCCCTCTTGAGGGCATCTATGTCCCTGGAGCGCTGGTAATAGGTATTTACCATGGAGTAGGCCACCTCCACCAGGTCCTGCAGGGTATCTTTCTTGTGAGACTCTATGAGGTGATAGATATCTCGACCATGATCCTTTGCCATCTGGTTTAGTTCTCTATCAAAGATCCCCAGGGCAATTATCCCCTGGATCACGAATAGGACAATCAGTCCTATTATCATTTTGTTTAATATAGAATCCTTCATCGCTACCCCCCTATTTTTTAATCCCTTAAAATTAAAACATCATGACCTAGAGATTATATATATTTTGTCAAAAAAAATCAATGAGATTAGATTATTCCTGAGTTAGACAGGAGGGAAAAATTGATTTATGGGCAAATATGGGATATATGCAGGTATGGGAGGAAAATGTTTCTTTGAAGTGTCATAAGGAGATGAGAAGATGGAACATGTGTTATGGGCCGAGATAGACCTTGATGCCATCTCCCATAATCTTGAGGAGGTAAAGAGGCTCATTGGCCCTGCAACCAGGATAATGGCAGTGGTTAAGGCCAATGCCTATGGTCATGGGGCATATGAGGTGGCCAATGTTGCCATCTCTAATGGAGCAACATATCTGGCGGTTGCCAGACTGGAGGAGGCGCTTTATCTAAGGGAGAGGGGTATTGATGTGCCCATCCTGGTCTTTGGATATGTACCCCCTTCCCTGGTGGAGTTTGCAGTAAAGGAGCGAGTTGTTCTCACTATATATTCCCTTTCCCAGGCAAAAAGATATGTTGAGTCCCTTAAAAAGGTGGAGAAAAGGAGGGAAAGGCTGCGCTGTCACCTCAAGGTAGATACAGGGATGGGCAGGCTGGGAGTGGTCTTGTGTGAGGACTTTGACAGGGGCATTGAGGAGATAGAATCCCTGTGGGGTCTAGAAGGGATAGAATGGGAGGGGATATATACCCACTTTGCCACTGCAGACTCTCTGGACCTTTCAGATGCCAGGAAGCAACTTGAGATATTTATGCGTGCCTTAGAGATTCTTGGCAGGAGGGGGATATGTTTTAAAATAAGACATGCGGCAAATAGTGCGGCAATAATCCAGTTGCCCCAGGCACATCTGGATATGGTGAGGCCCGGGATTATGCTCTATGGGATATATCCTTCCAGGGAGGTGGAGTCCCTTGGAAGGGTGAGGCTTTGTCCTGCCATGAGTCTGAAGGCCCGTGTGGCCCATGTGAAGGAGGTGGGGAAGGGGTTTAAGATAAGTTATGGCTCAACCTATATTACTCCCTCTCCCAGGACCATAGCTACTATCCCTGTAGGTTATGCAGATGGTTATCCCAGGATACTTTCCTCCAGGGGAAAGGTCCTTATAAGAGGCTATTGTGTGCCAATTGTGGGGAGGGTATGTATGGATCAATTTATGGTGGATGTCTCCACTGTTCCACAGGTGCGTATGGGAGATGAGGTTTTACTTTTTGGCAGGGATAGCTGGGGTGTTTTAAGTGCGGAAGATGTGGCTCAATGGGCCGATACCATTGGATATGAGATAGTCTCCAGTCTTACCTCTAGGGTGAGGCGGGTGTATGTAAATACAGGAGGCGTAGATGGAGGAGTTTGACTATAGGGATTCTCTTAATTTTCTGTATTCTCTCCAAAAATATGGTATAAAGTTTGGTCTATCCAAGACAGAAAATTTATTAAATGGTCTTGGAAGACCCCAAGATAGGCTAAAGTTCGTGCATATTGCAGGGACAAATGGAAAGGGCTCTGTGGCTACCTATATAAGCAGTGTGCTTGAGAGGGCTGGCTACAGGGTGGGGGTATATACATCTCCTCATCTGGTGAGTTTTCGTGAGAGGATGAGGATAAACTCTTCTTTAATATCTCCCCAGGAGGTGGCCCTTCTCACCTCTCAAATAAAGGAGGTTATGGTAGAGGAGGAACCCCCTACATTTTTTGAGGCAGTTACTGCCATGGCCATCAAGTATTTTGCAGATAGGGATGTGGATGTGGTGGTCCTGGAGACAGGGATGGGAGGGAGACTGGATGCCACCAATGTGGTTAGACCCCTTGTCTCTATTATTACCAATATCTCTCTGGAACATCAGGATTTTCTGGGGAATACCCTTATTGAGATCGCCAGGGAAAAGGCAGGGATTATTAAAGGGGGAATTCCAGTTATAAGCGGAGTCAGACAGGGTTCTATAAGGCTATTTCTGGAAGAGGTGTGTGGGAAGATGTCCTCTCCCCTTTTTTTGGTGGGACGGGATTTTAGATGTATGCGCCGCAGAGAATACTTTTTTTACTATGGTACAAAGGAGAGGATTAAATATCTCAAAAGTGGGCTTCTGGGAGGGTTTCAACGCGACAATCTTGCAATTGCCCTGTGTTGTCTGGAGCTATTGAGGGAAAAAGGATTTTATATGGAGGAAGATGCCATAAGGGAGGGAATAGCCCAGGCCCAGTGGGATGGGAGGATGCATTTATTATCCTCATCCCCCCGTATTATTTTAGATGGTGCCCACAACACCTCTGCCATGAAGGCCCTTGTGGAGACAGTGAGGGAAATGGAGTACGATAGGCTCATTGCAGTGGTGGGGGTCATGGCAGATAAGGATGTATATGGTATTATGAAAAAATTGCTACCCCTGTGTCACAGGGTGATATTCTCCAGACCCATGTATTATAGGGCAATGGACCCTCAGACTCTAAAGAGGAAATCTCCCCCACATTCCAACTCCCTGATAATTGAAGACCTAAAAGTGGCAATAGAGAGGGCAAGAGAGATGGGGAAAGAAGATGATCTCCTCCTCATAACAGGCTCCCTCTTTACTGTGGGAGAGGCCCTCAGTATATTGATGCCTGAAAAATATCCCCCTGAGGAGATATAGCCTATAGCCTGTTTCTTCAGGGGATAATATCTTTGAAAGGGGGAGAGGGATGTGTGTGCCAAGACCAAGAAGGGATGTTCAATATATCCCCATCCAGTATAAGGGACAGCCCTATGTGATGGTTCAAGACAGGCTAGGTCTGGTCAAAGAGGGGATCCTGTTACCCCCCAACCTCTATGGGGTGTTGCTCCTTTTGGATAGATGCACCTCCATAGAAGAGGTCCAGGTGACCCTTACGAGGCAGCAGGGAGGGTTGCTGGTCTCTAAAGAGGAGGTCCTTTCCCTTATAGAATATATGGACAGATTAAATCTTCTGGACACAGAAAGACTGGAAAAAGAGAAGAAGAGGTTGGTGGAGGAATTCTCTTCTCTTTCCATGCGTCCCTTTGTGTTTGGAGATCGGGCATATCCCTCAGACAGAGGTTCCCTGAGCAGGTTTGTAGAAGAGATATTAAGTGAGTCTCCTCCTTCTCCTTTTGATTCCCCTCCAAAGGCAGTAATTGCCCCTCACATTGATATAGGGGTGGGCAGAAAGGGGTATGCGGCCTCCTATTCTGCCCTTAAGGGCCTATCCTATGAGAATGTGGTGATACTGGGTATAGGACATGGATTGTCAGAGGGGGTATATTGTGTCTCTACAAAGGATTTTGACACCCCCTTTGGGCTGGTGGAGAATCACGGAGATGCCACCTCTTATCTCCTGGAGATGGGCTCTTCAGTGGTTTCTCCTAATGATTTTGAACACAAGTTTGAGCACTCCATTGAGTTCCAGCTTGTCTTTCTTAAATATCTCCTGGGTGATTTCAAACTGGTTCCTATTTTGTGTGGTTCTCTTGGCTATTTCCTCCCTGAATATCGCAGAGATATTTTCCTTGAAAGGTGTGGTCCTTTTTTGGATGCCTTATCTGAGGTAGTCTCCTGGGATAACACCCTTGTGGTGGCAGGTGTGGATTTTTCTCATATAGGTCCAAAGTTTGGCCATGAAAGGGATGTATATGCCCTTAAGGAGGAGGCATCTTCTCATGATCGTTCCCTTTTAGATGCCCTGTGTGAGAGAGATATGGATGAGATGTGGCGTATATCTGCCCAAGTGGAGGACAGATATAATGTGTGTGGATTTTCTGCCCTGGCCACCCTGGGGGAGGTGGTGGGTTATACATATATGCGGGTGCTTCACTATGAGATGAGTGTAGAGCCCCCTACTTCTTCAGGGGTGGGATTTGCCTCGGCAGTCTTATTTTAGGAGGTGTAAGAGAGATATATGTCATTTAGGGATGAGGACAGTAAAGAGTATCTCCTCTCTCAGATAGAGGAATTGAGAAAGAGGAATGCAGAACTGGAAACCCTGCTTCTGGAATATGAGAGGGCGATAGATGCCAGTTCCAGCTATAAGACCCTTATGGAGGTGGCACAAGACCTCATTGAATTGAAAAGGGCAGAGGAGGCCCTGAAAAAGGAGAGAGACTATTTTAAGAATGTGTTGGATAACTCTGCAGATGCTATTGGTATAGTAGATGCGAAGGGAAGATTTATCCGATGGAATAAAAGGGCAGAGGAGTTGTTTGGATATAGTTTTGAAGAGCTAAAGGGTAAGTCTGCTTTTGACCTATATGACGACAAGGTGGCCCTTGAAAAGATGCTCTCTGAGCTCAGGACAAGGGGATATGTGAGGGACTATGAGATAACGGTCCGCACCAAAAGTGGGGCAATGCTTCCTATGGGGATGTCCATAAGCGTGCTCAAGGAGGAGGGAAAGGTTATAGGAAGCGTATGTGTGGCTAGGGACCTTACTCAGATAAAGCAGGTGCAGAAGGACTTGGAGAAGAGTAAGGAAGAGGCAGAGGCAGCCAGCAGGGCAAAATCTGAGTTTCTTGCAAACATAAGTCATGAGATTCGCACACCCATGAATGCCATTTTGGGATTTGCCGAGACCCTGTTAAATGAGACCGTGAATGAACGCCACCGTGGTTTTCTTCAGACCATCCTCTCCAGTGGACAGAATCTCCTTGCCCTTATTGATGATATACTGGATTTGTCTCGCATTGAGGCAGGAAAATTGAAGATACAACCTGAACCAGTGGACATTAAAGCGGTGGTCTATGAGATTCGCTCCATCTTTCTGGATAGGGCAGAGAAAAAGGGCCTTGAATTTAAGGTGGATATAGCCTCAGACCTGCCGGATATCCTCATCCTGGACGAGGTCAGGATAAGGCAGATCCTTATGAATCTCATAAGTAATGCCATAAAATTTACAGAAAAGGGCAGGGTGGAGGTGCGTCTGTGGCAGGAATTTAGTCATATAAATACCATAGACCTATTTATGCAGGTGATAGATACAGGCATGGGGATCCCTCCTTCTCAGCACGAGATAATATTTGAAAACTTTCGTCAGCAGGACAACCAGAGGGCAAAGGAATATGGGGGCACTGGACTGGGACTGGCTATTACCAGAAAGTTGGTGGAGCTTATGGGGGGTAATATATGGGTGGAGAGTGAGGTTGGAAGGGGGAGTACCTTTACCGTGATGCTCCCAGGGGTGGTGGTGGGTGCGGATAAGCTCTCCCAAAAAGGGGGGGAGAGAGAGACAGATGTGGAGGGGGGGATATTTTTCAAGGGTGGGAGAATCCTTATAGTGGATGATGTGCATTCAAATATTGAAGTGATAAGGTCCTTTCTTGAAGGAAGTGGACTGGAGGTATGGGGAGCCCATAGCTCCTATGAGGCAGATGAAATATTGAAGACACATGAGGTTGACCTCATATTTATGGACCTTAGGATGCCTGAGGAGGATGGGTTCTCCTATGCCTCTAGGTTGAGAGAGGATATGCACATGAGAGAGGTTCCCATCATAGCGGTTACCGCCATTTCCATTAAGGAGAGGAAGAGGGAAATAGAGGAGTTGTTTGATGGTCACATAATGAAGCCTGTTACAAAGGGAGAGGTCCTTTCCGTGCTTAAGAGATTTTTACCCTTTGAATATAAAGAGGTGTCTCCAAGAGGGAGGGGGGATGTGAATGTGTCCATTTTGCCTCTGCCTTTTAAACGGGAGATGCAGGAGACCCTTGGCACTTTTCTGCAGGAGTTTTGTGGGGCCTTTGAGATGGAGGAGGTAAGGGAGGTAGCCAGGATATGGAGTGATGCAGCCAGTAAATATCATTTAAAAGAGGCAGAGGAGATGGGAAAGGAACTCTCTTCTGCCATTACCTCTTTTGATATATCCAGGATAAGAGAGGTTGTAAGCAAGATGAGACAGTGTATATGGGGTGATGAAGCCCCATGTTTATCCCTTTATTAACTGGATAGACAAGATGGAGATTGCCTCTAAATTGATACTCATTGTGGATGATAATGTCCACAATCTTCAGGTACTTGGAAATATCCTCCAAACCGAGGGGTATAAGATAGCTGTGGCAGAGCGGGGGGAAGAGGCCCTGGCCTTTATAAAAAGAAAGGTCCCCAACCTCATCCTTCTGGACATCGTAATGCCTGGCTTGGATGGGATAGAGGTATGTCAGAGGTTAAAGGGGGAGGAGGCCACCAGGGATGTGCCCATTATATTTATAAGTGTCCATAAGGACACCTCAGAGAAGATGAAGGCGTTTCAGGCTGGTGGAGTGGATTATATAACCAAGCCCTTTCAGAGGGAAGAGGTCCTGGCCAGGGTAAGTGTGCATATTCAGCTCCAACACATAAGAGAAGAGCTAAAAAGGACAAATCAGGAACTGGAGAGGAGGATACGGGAGAGGACCAGGAAATTAATGGAGAGCAATCAGAAATTGGAGGAGATGAACATTGCCCTCAAGGTCCTCCTAGAGAAAAAAGAGGAGAGCAAGGATGTATTTATAAAGAATCTGGTCTTTAATGTGAGACAGATGATTGAACCGTGTCTGGACAAGTTAAAACAAACTCCCTTAACCCCTTTTCAACAGCGGCTTATTTCTTCCCTGGAGAATAGGCTGGAGGAGATAATAAGCCCTTATCAGCGCACCCTTGCAGAAAAATTTGGTCTCACCCCTTCTGAACTCCAGGTACTTCAACTTATCCGAGAGGGGAAGATGACCAAGGAGATAGCAGAAGCCCTGGGCCTTTCCAAAAGGACCATAGATACCCATAGACACAATATCCGCAGGAAATTGGGGATATTAAACAAAAACATAAACCTTCGTACCTATCTGGAGTATCTGGAGAGGGACTATTCATAACCCCTCCTTAAGACTACAGGCAAAGATATTGAGACCATTGAAGGCCCTGGGGTAATGCGATAATGTTATTATATCCTAGAGCCCCTGGAAGATAGCCATTTATCTCTCCATAATCCATTAATATTTCATAACTACACCCTGTGGAGGTCAGAAAATCCCCCATGTGGGGGATTTTATTAATGCAAGCTTGAGGTTAAGGTGCGGGTAATTTCTGAGATTTCCAGGACTTAAGGCAGGTGTGGGTTTGTTATAAGGATTAACCCAAGCAAAAGGAGGAAGGTGAATATGTCTGAAAACCAAAAGGATGTGTGTGAGGTACCAAAGCCTCAACACATGGGATGGAAGGAGCTTTATCTCAAAGAGGACTGGTGGGCCATCTGGCTCTCCATGTTGATCATTTTTGCCGCCATAATATTGTATTTTAGCGGAAGTACGCTCAAACCCCTGGCCATTACACCGGCAAAGTGGTCAAATTTTGGTGAGCTCACCCATCACTTTGCCACCCACTATCAGTGGTATTTACTCCAATTTATATTCTGGTTGGTGGTGTTCTCTATAAGTAGCAGTATTATGGGATTTAAACTCTCTGAATTCATTCCCTCTTTTATCTTTCTCTACATTATCTCCATAATTATCTTTTCCATAGGGGCTTGGAAGAAGGCCCATCACTACAACCTGGAACCTCCTCTGGTGGCCCTTGTAATAGGGATGCTCATAGCTAATTTTACCAAATTGCCAAAGTGGATGGATACAGGGTTCAGGGTGGAGTACTACATCAAGACAGGGATCGTGCTGTTGGGAGCTACCCTCCCATTTACCCTTATCATCTATGCTGGTCCTGTGGCCATGATCCAGGCCACAGTGATAGCAGTATCCACCTGCCTCACTGTATATTTTGCCGCTACCAGGATATTCAAGTTGGACCCCCGTCTTGCTGCCTGTCTAGGTGCAGGTGCTTCTGTGTGTGGAGTATCTGGTACTATTGCAGTGGCTGGGGCAGTTAAGGCAAAGAAGGAATATCCCTGTATTGCCATTACCCTGGTGATTGTGTGGGCTATTGTGATGATATTCTTTCTACCCTTTGTGTCAAAGATGCTTCATCTCCATGCAGGGATCGCAGGGGCATGGATAGGTACCTCTGAATTTGCAGATGCTGCCGGGTTTGCTGCTGCCCAGGCCTATGGACTTATGGCGGGAATGGAAGAGATAGCTGTTAGGGCCTTTACCCTTATGAAGGTTATAGGAAGGGATATCTGGATTGGACTGTGGGCCTTTGCCTTTGCCCTTATCTCTGTGACCAAGTGGGAAAAGGGAGATAGTCTCGGTCAGAAACCCACCCCCATGGAGGTGTGGTGGAGGTTCCCAAAGTTCGTTATTGGTTTTTTTGCCGCATCCCTTATTATTACCCTGGTGGTGCATTCCTATCCCATGACAGAGTATCTTAAGGTAGTAAAGCCTAAGCTGGTAAATCCCATCAAGGCAATGCGTACCTGGTGTTTTATCTTTTGTTTCTTGAGTATTGGGCTCACCACCCGCTTCAGGGAGCTTGCTGCTGCAGGAGATAAGCCTTTTAAGGCATTCACCATGGGAGTTGTGGTAAATGTCATCCTGGGATTTATCTTTTCTGTCCTTATATTTGGCCATTATTGGTCCACAGCTCTCTCTGTGGTAAAATAGGTCAACCCCCCACACCAGCTATATAAAATGGCGGTCATCTCCTGCAGGGGTGGCCGCCATAAACTTTCAAACACAAGGGAGGAAGAAGGTGAAAGAGTTAACGTGTCTGGAATGTAAATACTTTTGTAACGATCCCCAGTTCTTGGAAGATACCTATCACGGACTCAATACCCTGAGCTCTGCCTGGGGATGTGTGAGGGGAGATGCAGGGATATGTGTAAAACATCAGGTATATTTGTTTCCCAGAGGCAGGTGTAAGGACTTTAGGTATGGTCCCAATTCCTCAAATGTCTCATGTGGGTTATGTGAGGAAGAGAGTGGACAGGGGTGTGCCGTTAATTTATAATCAGGAGAACTATGATGCAGGGGATAAATTCATCTTAAAGGGGTTGTATATAGCATTATGGAGGAGGTTAATCTTCCACAAAGGGAAGAGGAGAGGGGAAGAGACCTCTCCCTTGCCATAAAGTTTTTTTTGGCTACTGCCTCTGTCTTAATAATTACCACTATCCTCATCTCGGTGTTTGTATATGTGCAGTATAAAAATTACATGCTTCAAAATACCTATGAAAAGACCCGAATATTTATGGCAGAGGCAGAGGCCGCCCGCCGATATGTAAAGGACATCCTTCGTCCAAAGATGTATTCTATCCTTCCCAAGGATAAATTTATTGTAGAGGCCATGTCCACTTTCTATGTGACACGCAAGGTCATGGGAAAGGTGGCCTCATTGTTTAAGGATGTTAGGTATAAGAGGGCCGCCTTGAATCCCCGTAATCCCACCAATGAACCCAATGCCTTTGAACGCAAGATGATAGACTATTATAATCGCACTCATAGCCACAGAGAGTGGCACGGCATTGTGAACATGGGAGGGAGGAAGTGGTTTGTGGTGCTTCAACCAATCTATATGGAGAGGTCGTGTTTGAGATGTCACGGTAATCCTGAAGATGCCCCTGCCCAATTGATTGAACGCTATGGTAATAGACGGGGATTTTTTAAGGAGGTGGGTACCATTGCAGGCCTGGATGAGGTGGAGATCCCTGTGGACAAGGCCCTTCAGGCCATCCACCGAACGGCCTTGAATATTGTGGCCATTGGGGTCCTTTTTGTGGTGGTACTGTTTGTGTTAGTGGGTTTTTTCTTTCAACGGCTTGTGTACGGTCCCCTTACCCATCTCATTAGCTTTTGCAGGAGTGTGGAAAAAGGAGAGAAGGAGCTTACCGACCCAATTATTGTGTATCGGAAGGACGAGATAGGAGAACTCACTGAATCCTTTATCCAACTCATGTCCCATCTCTCAGAGACCCAGCAAAAGCTTCTTGCCTATTCAGAAGACCTGGAATCTCTGGTGCTTGAGCGTACCAAGGAACTGAAAAAACACCAGGCCTTTCTGGAGACTGTACTATCAAAGTCCCCTATTGGGTTTCTGGTCTTAAACGAGGATGGGGTGGTGAGGTTCTGGAACAAAAAGGCCGAGGAAATAACTGGACTTACCTCCAGTGAGGTCCAGGGCAGGAAAGTGGAGGAGCTCTCTCTCCCTATTCCCCTGGAGTGTCTGAGACCCTCTATGGAGATAGAGACCCCACTGGAGCACAGGTTTTTTAAAGGGGGAGAAGAGAAATTTATACTTATAAATCGCTCTATTATAGCTGATGAAACATCATCTCCATGTGGAGTAGTGGTAAATTTTATAGACATAACTGAAATGAAAAGGCTCCATGATGAGCTCAATAGATATACCCAGGAGCTTGAGAGTATAATAGAGGAGAAAGTGGCACTTTTGCGTGAGTCAGAAAAACGCTATAGGGAGATCTTTGAACATGCAAATGATGCAATTGTATTTCTGGACTCCAAAACCCTGGAGATTATAGATGCCAATCCAAAGTGGTTTAAACTCTCTGGTTATCCACGAGAAGAGGTGGTGGGACGTCTTTTTGTGGATTTTTTAAGCGCTGGTGTCCACAGGTGTGCCAGGGAGTGTTTAAGGTTAAGTTATAATGATGCATGTACATTGGAGATAGAGGCCAGGGATGGTAGTGTAGTATCGGTGGAGCTCATTTCCAGCTCTTTCTGGATGGATAATAGAAAATATACAATGAGCATATTAAGGGATATAACAGCCAGACGTAAGCTGGAAAAGGAACTTTTAGCCATAAATGCCGAACTCAAACACAGGAACAAGGAACTTCAGGAACTGACCATTAGACTATCCAAGGTAGAAGAAGAGGCCAGAAGAAAATTTGCAGATATCCTTCACAACCAGCTTGGGCAGGACCTTACTGCTATTAAAATAAGTGTGGGGATGTTGAAGAAAAGAATAGAAAAGGAAAATCTCTTATGTGCCAGGGAACTGGAGAGGATTGACAAACTCCTCACCGAGGTGATTAGTATGACCAGAGACCTTACCGCTGAGATGTATCCCACTATCCTTGACAATCTGGGATTCGTGGCGGCCCTCAGGTGGTATCTGGATTTCTTTGCAGAAAAGTTTCCCATAAAACCATCTCTGGAGGTCCTGGAGCCCATTGGAAGATTACCGCAGGAGGTAGAGACCCTTCTTTTTCGTCTAGTCCAGGAGGGACTTTTGAATTGTGCCAAACATGCCCATGCCACAGAGGTGAAGGTGGTGGTGGGCATGGAGGATGAAGGGGATATGATTATGAAAATAATAGATAATGGAAGGGGATTTGTGCCCTCCTTTGGGGGGGATGGTGTAAATGGAGGAAGAAATGGAATGGGCCTGCATATGATAAGGGAAAGGGTGAGTTATTTGGGAGGCACCTTTACCATCCACAGCGTGAAGGATGTGGGCACTACCCTTATATTTCACATCCCCCTGGGAAGGTTTTTCCCATCCTCTTCAGAAAATGTGCAGAAGGAGATAGTACTGTGAAGGCGCGTATATTGCTTGCAGATGACCATACCCTTGTGAGGCAGGGATTTAAGGCCATCATCTCTCAAAGTAGCGAATATGAGGTGGTGGGGGAGGCAAAGACCGGGAAGGAAGCAGTGGATAAGACATTTGAGTTAAAGCCAGATGTGGTGATAATGGATATACTCATGCCCGAGATAAATGGTATAGTGGCCACAGAGGAGATAAAAAAGGGGGGTAGTGAGAGCAGGATTATTATCTTGTCTATGTATAAGGAGAAGGAATATGTCTTAAATGCCTTTGTGGCAGGGGCAGTGGGATACTTGCTGAAGGATGCCGCAGTAGAGGAATTGTTAGAGAGTATAGAATTTGTCCTCCACGGTCATATATATATAAGTCCCCCTGTGGCCAAGTATGTGGTGGAAGAATATAAGGGACTATTTCAGCAACAGGTGGTGGCAGATAGATACGCTACCCTTACTCCAAGGGAAAAACAGCTCTTGCAGATGATAGCAGAGGGAAAGACCACCAGAGAGATAGCAGAGATCTTGTGCATAAGTCCTCAGACAGTAAAGACCCATAGAAATGCCCTCATGAAAAAATTGGACATCCACGATATTGCCGGTCTCACCAGATATGCCCTTCAGAAGGGGCTGGTTGAATAAGACTTGCGTAGGATATCTCCCTTGACAAGTGATAATACCCTATAGTAAAAAAGGGACATCTCGGGATGTGGCGCAGCCTGGGAGCGCACTTGAATGGGGTTCAAGGGGCCGTGGGTTCAAATCCCACCATCCCGATATAAAAAGGCTGGAAGAGATTCCAGCCTTTTTTATTGTGTTTTTTGTCAACCGATGTTTATATAATATTGACTCTCACGACCATGGGGTATAGGAAGAGGGAGGGGGGAGCATAAACAAAAGGGGGGATAAAGAGATGTCAAGAGTAAATGTAAGGGCCCTGGCCATTTCCCTGGGACTGGTCTGGTCTATGGCCATATTGCTATCAGGCTGGTGTGCCCCATTTGGATGGTGCACAGATTTTGTAAAGATGATGTCCTCTGTCTACATTGGGTTCGCCCCTGGATTTTTAGGGGGGATTATAGGGGCCCTCTGGGCCTTTTGTGATGGGGCCCTAGGAGGTGCAATTCTTGGCTGGATTTATAATTTCCTTGCAGATAGATTTTAAGGTCTCACCTTATCCTCTCTTTATCGTAACCAGTAATCCTTAGTGATCATAGGGGGAGAAAACAAGAGGGACAATCTCAGATTGTCCCTCTATGGCTATCCCTTAAGCAATGCCCAATTTAAACTTGAGCGATCTTAAGGTGTTTCTCATAAGCATGGTAATGGTCATGGGGCCAACTCCACCGGGCACAGGGGTAATCCAGCCAGCTATCTCCTTTGCCGCGTCAAAGTCCACATCTCCCTTGAGAATGGGAACCATTTTATTGGGGTCTTTTTTGCTGGGTTTTTCTCCCACCCTGTTTACTCCAACATCTATTACACATGCCCCTGGCTTTATCCACTCGGGTTTTACCAGGCCAGGTACCCCTGCGGCAACTATGAGGATATCTGCCCTCTTACAATGACTGGCCAGGTCCTTTGTGGCGGTATGTACCACAGTTACTGTAGAATTTGCACCCCTTCCCTTTTGCATCATCATCACGGCAATGGGTTTTCCCACGATGTTGGAACGACCTACTACCACCACCTCTGCTCCCTTTGTTTCAACCCCTGCCCTTACAATAAGCTCCTGGATCCCTGCAGGTGTACATGGTGGGAATTTGACCTCATCGCCTCCAATCATGAGACGCCCCACATTTACCGGGTGAAATCCATCCACATCCTTGTCGGGGTCAATGGCATTTATGACCTTTTTCTCGTCAATGTGTTTGGGGAGTGGAAGCTGGACAAGGATACCGTGAATGGAATCGTCCTTGTTATATTTGTCAATAAGTGCAAGGAGTTCTTCTTCTGAGATGTCCGCTGGTCTGGTGTCCTGGACCTCCTTGAAGCCCAGTCTTTTGGCAGTCTTTATCTTGAGGGTCACATAGGAAATAGAGGCGGGATTGTCTCCTACCAGGATGGTCACAAGCCCTGGCACCACTCCATGTTTTTCTTTTATCTCCTTTACCTCTGCCTCAATCTCCTTGAGTATCTCTTCCCTTATCTCTGTGCCCTTTATGAGTTTGGCGGTCATGAAAGTACTCCTTTTTTAAGATAGTTAGATTATTAAGTTTACCCATCTGTTCCCTGACCTGAATTTTTGTAACTTGTTAACCACTTCAATTTTTTCTTGTCAAGGAGTGGTTTCCTACTTTTTTAACCAATGGGCCCTATAGACCTTGCCCATATATTGGGCCGCACCTCCCAGGTCCTCTTCAATCCGAAGGAGTTGATTATACTTGCACAGCCTTTCACTACGATTCAGGGAACCTGTTTTGATCTGACCTGTGTTTAGTCCCACTGCAAGGTCTGCAATAAAGGAATCCTCTGTTTCTCCAGAACGGTGGGAGACCACATTGCGATACCCATTTCTCTTGGCAAGTTCAATGGTGGTAATGGTCTCTGTAAGTGTCCCTATCTGATTTAGCTTTATAAGCACCGCATTTGCCACTTTCTCATGGATGGCCTTGGACACTATCTTGGGATTGGTTACAAATATATCATCCCCCACTATCTGGATCTCTCCTCCCAGTTTAGCAGTGAGTTTTTTCCAGCCATCCCAGTCTCCCTCGGCCAATCCGTCTTCTATGTTTACCAGGGGATAGGAGGAGACCAGGTCTGCGTAGTAGTCAATCATTTCCTCAGAGGAGAGAACAAGGCCCTCCCCCCTCAGGTTGTACTTACCATCTTCGTAAAACTCTGATGCTGCGGGATCCACTCCAAGGCAGATGTCCTTTCCTGGCTCATATCCCGCCTCCTCTATTGCCTTTAAGATATAGTCAAATGCCTCCCTGGTGGAGTTCAGATTAGGGGCAAAACCTCCCTCATCCCCCACTGAGGTAATGTGTCCATCTTTTGAGAGTATCTTTTTAAGGGCATGAAAGGTCTCAGAGCCCATGCGAAGGGCCTCCGCGAAATTCTCTGCCCCCAGGGGGAGGATGAGAAATTCCTGGATATCCAGTTTATTTGGAGCATGTACTCCTCCATTTATGATGTTCATGTGGGGTACAGGGAGAGTGCGGGCCCCAACACCCCCCAGGTATCTATAGAGGGGAAGTCCAGTATAAGCCGCTCCTGCCCTTGCCACTGCCAGGGATACCCCCAGGATGGCATTTGCCCCAAGGTTGGATTTATTCTCTGTCCCATCTAACTCCAGGAGGAGATTATCAATATCAGCCTGATATAGGGCATCCTCTCCCACGATCTCTGGGGCGATCTTTTCCATTACATTTTCAATGGCCTTTAATACCCCTTTCCCATTATACCTTCCTGTGTCGCCGTCCCTTAGTTCCAGGGCCTCCTTGCTCCCTGTGGATGCACCTGAGGGGACCGCGGCCCTTCCAATGATTCCACTTTCCAACTCCACCTCCACCTCTATGGTGGGATTTCCTCTGGAATCCAGGATTTCCCTTGCATATACAGTTGTAATTATACTCATCTCCAACGCCTCCTTATTTTTTAAGGTTTGTATAATTCATGAAAAGCCATGAGGAGACCCTTTAGCAACAGGTCTGGCATTATGGTATGCAGAGATTTGCATACAGGTCTCACCTTTGGGGCAAATCCCCCTGTGCCAACCACTGTAACTTCTCCCGTTAAAAATTCCCTTAATTTTTCACATAATCCATCCACCATTGATGCAAATCCAAATATAAATCCGTGCGTCATACTGGTTATTGTGGAGTCTCCTATCTGCATCTCCTCTTCCCTTACATCCAGACTTATCTTGGGGAGTTTTGCGGTCTTCTGGCCCAATGCCTGAAGAGAAGAGAGGACCCCAGGGCATATGAGGCCCCCTAGATAGGTGTTGCCCTGAACACACTCCAAGGTGGTGGCTGTTCCAAAGTCTATTACAATAAGTCCTGGAGAAGAAAAGAGTTTCCTCGCCGCATAGGCAGTTACCAGTCTGTCTGATCCCACCTCCCTGGGATTGGCATACCTGTTTTCCAGAGGGAGATCCATATCTTCCGGTACAAATACCACCTTACATCTGGAGTACTTTTCCCCTGCTCGTGAGATAATGGTATTTAAGGGTGGAACAACAGATGATACCATCCACACATCTATTTCATCAAGGGAAATGGAACTCAATCTGCATATTGAAAATATCTTAAATCCAAAGGTATCAGCTGTTTCAGCCAGGGTGGTGGGAAGTACATAGGTGGAGATTATTTTGTTTTTGACTCCAAGCCCTATCTTGGTATTGGTATTGCCCACATCAATTAATAATACGCATTCTCTCATGAGATATCCCCTTGTAAGTGCTTAGCTAGGGTAAGAATTTTTCAATTATGGCATTGCTTACCAGGAAGCCATTTTTTGTGAGGCTCAGATAGCCGTTTCTTATCCTGATGAGCCTGTTCTGGTGAAGCACATTAATGAGCTTTGAGTGCTCTCGCCAGAGATTTTTCCCTGTCTTTTCTGTGTATTCCTTTAGGCTCATTCCCCGGCTGGTCCTTAGCCTTAGCATAATAAATTCGCGTATCTGCTCTTCCCTGCTCAAGATGTTTTTTTCCTCCCCTATCCTTCCTTCCATAACCCTGTGGTGATATCTCCTTATGTCCCTGGGATTTTCCCACCTTTTCCCCTTTATGGTGGAGACTGCTGAAGGACCCAGTCCCAGATATTCCATCCCTTCCCAATAACCCATATTGTGTCTGCATGCAAATCCCAGTTTGGCAAAATTGGAGATCTCGTATTGAATAAATCCCCTTGATTCCAGAAAATCTGCTCCATAGAGATAGAGGGATGCGAGATTTTTCTCCTCTGGGAGGGCTATCTCCCCCCTGGATAGTTTAAGGTGTAGAGGGGTACCCTCCTCTATGCTAAGTCCATAACAGGAGATGTGGGTTATTCCCATCCCCACTACCTGTTTGAGCTGGTCCAGCCATACCTTGGGCGTATGAGAGGGTAGGCCCCAGATGAGGTCTATGTTTATATTGTCAAAGTCTGCAAGCTGTGCCAGTTTAATGGCAAGTATGGCATCCTTGGAGTTGTGTATCCTCCCAAGAAAGTTTAGGTCTTCATCCCTCAGACTCTGTATCCCAATGCTGAGCCTGTTTACGCCCAGAGAGCGCAGGGCCTTTAAGTACTCTATATCCTTGAGGGAATCAGGGTTCCCCTCCACAGTAAATTCATATCCCCGTTCAAAGCTAAGGTGTTTATAAAGCTCCTCTATTATCTTCCCAAGATACCTGTGACCAATAATGCTGGGAGTACCTCCCCCCATATAGATGGAGGTGAATCTTTCCCCCTTAAGCCTTTTTCCCCAATACTCTATCTCTTTAAGAAGGGCAGCGTAGTATAGTTTGAATAACTCATTGGAATATTTAATTGAAAAAAATGAACAGTAATTACATTTTCTCCTGCAGAAAGGTATATGGATGTATAATAACATTTCTACCTACCGAGTTCTTTTTTGTATCTTTCATATTCACTGAATATACATCCACAATACTGTTGACGATAGATTCCCATCTCTTTACTTTTCTCTATACCAAAGTTCCATCCTTCTCTAAAATCGTGGTAGAAAAATTTAATTTTATTTTTACTTAAGTCTTCACATAATTGTTTTATTATCTGATGTTTCTGAAATTTGCTGTATAAAAGTGTAGTGGAAAAATAGTCAAATCCTCCTCTTACCGCAATGGATATGGTCCTTTCAATCCTCATTTGATAGCAATAAAAGCATCTATTTTCTTCTCTAAAAGAGATCTGTCTAAAATATGTTTTTGGATTGTATTCTTCATCTTTGTATATTACCTTAAATCCCATCTTTTGAGATACCTCTTCTAGGGCCTTTTTCCTCTTTATATACTCTGTAAGGGGATGGATGTTGGGATTTAGATATAGTCCCATTATTTCCATCTCCTTTCTCTGGAGATAACTAACCGGATATATAGAACAGGGACCACAACATATGTGAAGCAATATACGAGTGGACATCCTTTATTCCTCTTCTATTACTATCTTTCGGTGAAATCTCTTTTCCAGCTCCAGGAGGGAATGTCTTTTGTGATTTAACAGGTATAAACACAGGTCCTTTTCCAGGACATATTCTAGGGGGTCAGGGCAATCTGGGCGGGATATTCGTCTGCTTATGTCCCTAAGGACCTTGGCGGCCCTCCATTCAAGGCCAGGGACCTTTCCATGGCCCATGCACCTGGGACACTCTGTAAAGATGTTTGAGACAGCAGATGCCCCCATCTTTTGTCTTACCAATTCCAGCAGGCCAAATCTAGATATCCTCCCCATGGCGGTCCTGGCCTTGTCATATTTCAGGAATGACTTTAGTTGTCTTTCTATCTCCCTTGAGTATTTTCGGTCCTTCATTTCTATAAAATCTATTATGATCTGTCCCCCAATATCCCTCAATCTGATCTGGTTTGCTATCTCTCGGGCCGCTTCCAGATTGGTCTTGAATGCCATTTCCTTAAAATTTACCTCTCCTGATATTTTTCCAGAATTTATGTCAATTGCAGTAAGGGCCTCTGTATGGTCAATCACTATTTCCCCTCCGCTGGGAAGTTCCACCCGTCGGGAGTATATCTTTTCTATCTGATCCTGGATGTGAAATCTTTCAAAGAGGCTTTGTTCTGTGGAGCTATAGCATCGCACCATGTTTTTGCGTCTGGGGAATATGAGGTTTACATATTCTTCCAGTTTTTCTGCAACCTTTTCATCGTCCACCCAGATATCTATCACATCTGGGGTGAGATAGTCCCTCACCGCTCTAAATGCCAGGTCCTTTTCTTCATATATAAGACAGGGGGCCTTTTCCTCCCTGGCCCTTTTTTTTATATCTTCCCACAGCCTCTTTAAGAACCTCAGGTCCCTGAAGAGGTTTGTCTTGTTCTGTCCTTCGCTAACGGTCCTCACGATTACCCCCACCCCAGGTGCCAGATTGAACTGGTTCATTATCATCTTTAGCCTGTTCCTCTCCATCTCGTCTTCAATCTTTCTGGAGATGGCTATTTGGTCCTTACCTGGGGTGAGAACCAGATATCTCCCGGGGAGTGTGAGGTATGTGGTCAAAAATGCCCCTTTGTTCTGGGTGGGTTCCTTTACTATCTGGACCAGTATTTCCTGGCCAGGTTTAAGTACCCGCTGAATAGGGGGAAATTTTTGGCCCCGCGGGGGTTTTACATTGGAGATGTAGTATTCTGGATGTACCTCATCTATCTGTAAGAAGCCGTTCTTTCTGTCTCCATAGTTTATAAAGGCCGCCTGCAGGGAGGTATCTATATTATGGATGAGACCCTTGTAGATATTCCTCTTGGTCTTTATGTGAGTGAGGAGTTCCACATAGTATTCCTCTACCTCCCCATCCCTGGTTAGAACCACCTCAATGAGCTCATCTGGAAGGATAGATATGAGCATCTTTCTTTTTTTGTTGGACATCTCTGGTCTTTCTCCTTATTCACATTGAGAATTACATTCCTTTTCCCTTAAGACAAATAGATATTCCTCCCCCTCCAGTATGCGTTTTTCCACCATGTTTAATTTTAACAGTTCTAGGACACTGTGTTTTATCTGCATGAGAGGTACCCCAAGGGCCGCGGAGAGGTCCTCTGCCTTCTGGGGCCTGCGTCTGAGGGAGGAGAGTATGCTTTCCTGGAGATGGGAGATATCTGCTTTACCTGAAGGGGATAGCTTTACAGTGGTGGAATATGAGCTTATGGCCCCCAGCTCCCTGCGCCATCTTTTAAGGGTATGGGCATCCACAGGACGGGCATGGGGTGATGTGCCTGGACGGGTTAAGGTGACCACATCCACCCTGGTGGGAGATAGCTTGTGTATGAACCCCTTAAGTCGTTTAAGGTTTTCCATGGTGTCATTTATACCCCGGCACAACAGTATCTCAAGGTATATTTTCCCCTTATATGTGGAGGCAAAGGAGAGAAGTCCCTGGGAAATGGTGTCTATCTCCAGATCAGGGAGGGGTCTATTTAGCATCTTAAATTCCCTCTCCACCATGGAATCCATGGAAGGTAAAACCACATCTAACATGGAAAGGGCATCTTTTACCTCCTCCTGCCATAAGAGGGAAGAATTGGTGAGGATGGCTGTGGGGGTGGAGGTAAGTCTTTTTATTCCTTCTATGACCTTTCCTATGGAGGAGTTTAAGGTGGGTTCTCCCAGTCCTCCCAGGGTGATATAATTGGGTCTCAGGGGATTGTTATCAAGCCACAGTTTTAACTCTTCAAGGACCTCTTCTGGATTTACATATTCTCTTCGTTCAATGGTCTTTAAGGTGGTGGAGCCACATTCGCAATAGATGCAGTCAAAAGAGCAGATATTATCTCCCACCATATCTATTCCCAGGGAGATACCCAATCTTGTTGACCTTACTGGACCAAAGATATATTTAAATCTCATTGTCTTTACCCTGCTATAATTTTTTAAACCATAGGAGCTTTCATGATATCTCCTGGAGAATTAATACAACTGGTGAGTCCACAAGGCAAGAAATATCTCAGGATTTTGACGCCAGGTGAGGAACTACACACCCATGACGGGAAGATAGAACTCTCCCCTATAACAGAGATGGGGTTTGGGGAGGTGGTATATACCCACCTGGGAAGACCCTATCGCATAATTAGACCCACCCTCTATGATATCATAAAGAATATACACCGGCGCACCCAGATCATCTATCCCAAGGACATTGGCTATATTGTGATGCGTCTGGGGATAGGACCTGGGAGGAGGGTTGTGGAGGCGGGATGTGGTTCTGGCGCCCTTACCACCGCCTTTGCATATCTGGTGGGTGATAATGGGAGGGTCCATAGTTTTGAGAGGAGAGAGGATTTTGTTAAACTATGTGAGGATAACTTGCGTAGGTGTGGTCTTCGGAACAGAGTGGAGCTATATCACAGGGATATTGCCCAGGGGTTCTCCATGGAAGAGGCAGATGCTGGTTTTTTGGATGTGAGGACCCCCTGGGAATATCTCAAGGAATTTGCCCAGGCAGTGAAGAACGGTTCCACTGTGGGTTTTCTCCTTCCCACCACCAATCAGGTGTCCATGCTCCTAACCTCCCTTGAGGGCTCTGTCTTTGTAGATGTGGAAGTGGTAGAGATACTCCTTCGCAGGTATAAACCCAATGCCCAGAGGTTGAGACCAGAGGATAGGATGGTGGCCCATACGGGATTTTTGATATTCGCCAGAGTTAGTAAATAAGGAAGGTGCATTATGAGAGAGGTGTATGAGCAGAGAAGAGAGGCCGTTAGAAGAAGGATGAAGGAGAGGAATATAGATTCCCTTTTGATCCTATATCCCTCCAATAGATATTATCTAAGTGGATTTGAGCTCTTTGATCCCCAGTGTAATGAGAGTGCAGGGTGTCTATTTTTGACCCTCTCAGGCAGGGACTTTTTGTGTACAGATTCCAGATACTTGGAGGCGGCCAGGCGGGTATGGGAGGAAGAGGATATTTTCATATATTCAGGAAATAGGCTTGAACAACTCCGGGATTTTATTTTTAAACAGGGGGTTAGATGTGTTGGATTTGAAGAAAAGGTCATAACCTATGAGATGTACGATTCCCTCTCTGAGGAGATTCCGTTGGTTCCCTGTGGGGGATTGGTGGAGGAACTCAGGTGTATAAAGGATGAAAAAGAGATAGAACTTATGGCCCTCTCCTGTGATATCAACCATGAGGTCCTACAGTCTATATCCCTTGAGAAGATGGATGGGCTTACAGAGAGAGAGGTGGCCTGGAGGATAGAGTGTTTGTTCAGGGAAAAGGGGGCAGAAGAGATGGCCTTTTCCCCTATTGTGGCATGGGGAAAAAATAGTGCACTTCCCCATTATAACCCTGGTCTAACCACTATAGGGTCCCGGGGGCCCCTGCTTGTGGATGTGGGAGGAAGATACTGTGGATATTGCTCGGACCAGACCAGGACCCTGTGGATTGGGGAGGATGTCCCCTCCTTTTTTCTGGATACCCTTGAGCTGGTGAAGAGGGCGCAACAGCTTGCCATTGAGAGATTAAAGGTGGGCATGGAGATCAGGCAACTCTATTTTCTGGTAAAGGATTTTTTTGAAGAAAATGGGGTTGGGGATAGGTTTATCCATGCATTGGGGCATGGAATAGGTTTGGATACCCATGAGGCCCCTGCAGTGGGACCACGCAATAATAATATCTTTAGACCCAATATGGTTGTAACCATAGAACCAGGTCTGTATTTTCCTGAATGGGGCGGAGTGAGGTGGGAGCATATGGTGGTGGTAACTGAAGAGGGGGCAAGGGTATTGTGAGAGGGAAGAGTGATGGACAATGGTCTGTTTGTGTATATGTAAGGCTTCCTCGATCTGAAATTGGATACTTCAAATTTATCTTGGAAAGTTATGAGAACCTGTGTTATATGACTGTAATAGACAGGTTTGAGGCCATTGTGAAGATAGCCTTTGTGGAGGAGGCCCGGGAAGAGGTGAACTCCTTTCTGAAAGGGCTAGGTGAGGAGATAGGTTTGAGGGTTATATATACATCAAAAAACATGCAGGAAAGGGATTATGTTTCAGAACAGGATTGAGGTCTATCCAGCAGATACCACCATTTTTAGTCAGGGAGATGTGGCAAGGGATGTGTATTTTATCCTAGATGGAAAGATAAGTATTTTAAGAGATAACAAGCGAATAATATCCCTGCCCTCTCATAATATAGTGGGGCTGGAGGGGGCATATAATAGCAAGGGGATATATCCATATTCCGCAGTATGTGAGGTGGAGAGCAGGATGATAGTGTATCCTCTAGAGGCGATCCCTGAGGTCTTTGTGGAAAATTATATGGTCCTGGAGAAGGTGCTTTCCAGCTTGAGTTATCAACTCTCCTCCTGCTGGTCCCTGATAGGTAGGGCAGAGGTTAGGCCCCAGGGAAATTTTTTTATGGGGGACATTATTACGGTCTCTCCAGGGGAATATGTGATACGAGAGGGGGAAACCACCACGGATATCTATAAAATTATCTCCACTGATGAGGGGCTGGAGGTATCCAAGGGGGGTAAGGTCCTTACTATTTTGAAGGAGCCAGGTCAGTTCTTTGGGGAGATGGCCGCTATCTTGAAGGAGCCAAGGAGTGCCAGTATCCGTTCCCTGGGAAGTTCTGTATTAGAGGTCTATCCCGCAGATGCCCTATTATCTGTGCTTGAGGATTATCCTGATCTGAGCTTTAGGATAATTAGGGACCTCAGCAAGAGATTGGCCGCGGCCAATGAGCTCATTTTGAGAGGTGGGAACAATGCAGGGGAGTAAAGGGGGGTGGTGTGTTTGGTTTGTGGGGCTTCCTGGATGTGGGAAGTCCTCTATCAGCAAGAGGGTATATGAGGAACTTGTGAAAGAGGGATGGAGAGTGGTCCGCCTGGAAATGGACGTGCTGAGAAAACAGTTCTTTCCCAATCCATCATATACCCCTAAAGAGCGGGAGAGGGCATATACGCTCTTTGTGGAGGAGGCCCTTGTCCATTTCTTTCAGGGAATGGGTGTTATTATGGATGGTACTGCCTATAAGAGGGAGATGAGGAGGCTTGCCAGGGAAAAGATGGGAGAGAGATTTGCTGAGGTATATGTGAAGTGTAATATCTATACTGCCATGAAAAGAGAATCCTCCAGGGAAGGGGGGCTGGTGATGGCTGGTCTCTACAAAAAGGCCCTTGAGAGGAAACAAAAGGGGACCCATTTCCCTGGACTGGGAGAGGTAATTGGGGTGGATGTGGAATTTGAGGAAGATGAGATGTGTGAGTATGTCCTGGAAAATGACAATTTGTCCCTTGAAGAGGCTACTTCCAGGGTGTTGAGTTTTGTAAGGCAGTGGCTTGCTTCTCTTCAGAGAAAGGGCCTTATCTAAGCAAGTCCTATCTGGCATCCCCCAGTCGCTGGAGTAATATCCCACCTATTATCAAACCAAGGGCCGCTATGGTGGAGAGATAGATCCTTTCCCCCAGGATATAGTGGATAAAGATAAGGGAGAGAAAAGGGGAGAGATAGATGAGTATGCTTATGCGTGCAGTGGACTCTGCAAGTTTCAGTGCCCTTGACCACAGAAGATAGGTGAGTCCCATCTCAAAGAGTCCAATATAGATACCCCCTAGCATTCCATATAGGTTTAGGGGATGTATATTGAGGTTTAGCCAGAATAGGGGTAGGAGGGCAAGGCTGCCCCATGCAAAGTTTAACATAAGTCGGAGGGTGGGTTCCATTTCGTCCCTGGTATTTAATACCCAGTATAGGGCCCAAATAAGGGTGCTTAAAAGCGCAAGTCCCACACCTGTGAGACTAGTTGATGGGTCAAGGGTGGTAATGTCGCCTTTGGTTACGATGAGCAATACCCCTGCATAGGCCATAACCAGCCCTGCAATGTCCTTTAGGGTTAAGGATTGGCCTAGAAAGAATACTGAGAAGACAGATAACACTATAGCCCAGGTATAGTTTATGGCCTGGGCCTCCTGGGCCCTTAATAGGTTGTATGCAGAAAAGAGTACTAGATAGTAGAGAAAGGGATTTAATATCCCCAGAACTCCTGAGTAAGCAATATCCTTCCTGGTGAGTTTTTTTAGTTTTTCCACTTCCCCTTTTATAATTACTGCTATGGAGAAGACCACCAGCGATACCAGGGAAGCAACGGTAAGCAGGTTTACCACGTGGGTATATTTCAGGGACAATTTAAAGGCCGTGGCCACAGTGGACCAGATGGCCACTGAAAGTATTCCATAGAGGTATGCCTTTTTCTGATCTTTCATATTTTCTCCTTGCATTGGATCTGGGGGAGAAGTTACATACATTTTTAGTGGTTATCAACTTGATTTTGTTTTAGAGAGGAGTTGCAAAGGATGGATAATAAGGTTGAGGTGAGGATCAAGTATCTAGATAGGGGTGTAGAGGATAGATTGCGCTATGCAACCCCCTCTTCAGTGGGGTTGGATCTTATTGCCCTCATCCCTGAGGGGAGGAGAGTTATTTTGCCTGGAGAAGAAAGCACCTTTTCCACGGGGATCGCCATTGAGATCGTGACCCCTGGGATTGCGGCATTTATATTTTCGCGAAGTGGTCTGGGAATAAAGGAGGGACTTGTGGTTACTCAGGGGGTTGGTGTAATAGACCCTGACTATAGGGGGGAAATAATGGTATCTCTCTATAATATCTCAGGGGAAGAGAGAGAGGTAATGGATGGAGACAGAATAGCCCAGATGGTATTTATGCCAGCATATCAGGCACTCCTCAAGGGCGTGGAGCAATTGTCCCCTACCAGAAGAGGGGGAGGGGGGTTTGGCCATACTGGGAGGAGATAGACCCTTGCCATTTTTTAGATGCGACATATTTTAAGAAAACATATCCAGTGTATAGGGGAAGGAGGAGCCCTGTCCCTTAAAATCAGGTAAGGTTAGGGGGGTGAGATGAGCCTTATTACAAGACCCCGATTCTCCATCCGGGCTATCCTGAAATGGAGCTATGGCATTGGTGCCCTGTTTGTCCTTGTAATGTATGTGGCCTTTATTATGTTTAGCAGGGATGTACTGGAGGACACAGTTAGAGAGAACAGTAAGTTCTATTCCTATCTATTTGAAGATGTGCTGGACATGCAGTTAAATAGGGATATTGAATTGCTGGAGAGGGCCGCCAGGGAAAAGGCACTCCAGGATGCAGTGCAGAGGGGTAGCTGGGATGAGGTGGTTGGGCTCATAAGGAGGTATCTTGGGGAGAAGGACCTGGTGTTGGTGCGCATATGTGGACCAGATAATCAGGTCCGATCTGTGTTTTTTAAAAAGGGGATGAGGGGTATCCTCATTCCATCAGGGAGGCGGTGCTCTATCTTTGCCCACAAAGGGCATATCTTTGCGGCGATAAAGGTTTCTCTCAAAGGGAGAGGAAGGTCCTATGGATATTTAGAGGCAGTATATAATTTCCCTCCCTCTTCCCTTGTGGAAAAGTTTTCCATACCCCATGACCTGGCAGTGGTATTTGTCTTAAAGGGAAAAGGGGTGGAGTACAGTAAGTGGTTGGGGAATGCAGTCTCCCATGTCCTTGGATTTAATGGGGGGAAGTTAAGTCTCCGTTCTTCTCAAAAGGACCTGGAGAGTTTTTTTAGATTTGAATTTCCCCTCAATATAAAGGGTCAACCACTGAGGATAATTATACTCAAGAATTCTTCCTTGATAAAAAAGGATTTTTATAAGTTTACACGTCTCCTCACCCTTGGATTTTTGCTCCTTATAATGGTTATGGCGTTTGTAGCCATGATAATTCAACGTACGGTTATCAGACCGGTATTTAAGCTATCTGCCCTTTCACGGGCCATAAGCTCAGGAAAGGAGGTAAAATGGACAGAATATGATACCCTGCTCTCTTCCAGTGAGGAGTTGAATAGGCTATATTCTTCCTATAAAAATATGGTGCATTCCCTTTTGCGGGCAAAGGCAGAGGCGGAGAGGGCCAATAAGTTGAAAGACCTGTTTCTATCCTCTGTGAATCACGAACTGCGCACACCCCTAACCACTATTATTGGGATGATTGAACTGCTTCAAAAGAGCCAGGATGAATCAAAAAAACAACAATATCTACGCATCCTCAAGGATTCTTCCCAGAACCTGCTGGTTATTGTAAATGCCATATTGGACTTTTCCAAGATAACCTCAGATGAGCTGGAGATAAAGTGGGTTGAGGTAAATCTGCGTGAATTTCTTGAGGATATTGCAGAGGTATACAGGATATCTGCCCGCTCTAAAAATGTTAACTTTATGGTAAGTCTGGATGAAGAACTCCCTCATCTAGTAAAGACCGATCCGGTGAGATTGAGACAGGTACTCTATAACCTTTTGAATAACGCCTTTAAATTTACCCCCTCAGGGGAGGTAGAGCTTTTGGTCAAGGTGAAGGAGAGGGTGAAAGATGAGAAGGGAAAGGAGAGTTGCCGTATCCTCTTTAAGGTGCGGGATACAGGTGTTGGTATCCCACGGGACAAGCAGGCGAAGATATTCAGGCCCTTTGTCCAGGTGGAGGGGGATATCTCCCGTAAATTCGGTGGAATAGGACTGGGACTATCTATCTCACAGAGAATAATAACTCTTATGGGGGGAAGGATTGAGGTCAAAAGCTGTGAGGGAAAGGGGAGTGAATTTTTCTTTGAGCTGAAGTTACCTGTGGTACCCTCACTTCCCTCCCTGAGGCAAGAGGAAACACATGGGGATACCCCTTCCAAGGATTCCCCTATCTTGCTGGCAGAAGACGATAGAATAAATCAGGAGATGTTAAAGGAAATGTTTGGGGCCATTGGTCTCTCCCGGGTGGATGTGGTGGACAGAGGAACCCTGGTCCTGAAAAGGGTTGAGGAATATTCCTATGACATTATCTTTATGGACCTGCAGATGCCAGAGATGGATGGCCTCACCACCACTCGTAAACTCCGGGAGATGGGGATAACCACCCCAATTATTGCACTCACGGGGATGGCCTTTCAGGATTTTCATGAGAAGTGTATTGAGGCAGGAATGAATGACTTTCTCTCAAAGCCCTTTACTCTTGAGGGCCTTAAAAAGATACTTAAAAAATTCGGAATATTATAGAAAAAGGTCTATCTCATTCTCCATCATTTTGGATGCTATTTTTTCTGCGTTGGGGAGATAGGTCCCCTCCTGGATCTGGGCCTTCAATTGTTCCACCTTTTCCTTCCTCACTTCTGAAGCCTCTTTGGCCTTTCCTATTATTCCGCTTAAAAGTTTTGCCCTGGAAGATAGTACCACCTTGTCTTCTCCAGGGCTGGTGGCCTTTTCCTCTGAACGGACCTCATCCTTTTTTTCATCCTGTATCTTGGTGCGATTATATATGTGTAACTGGTCTAATACCCCTTTTATTTCCATGGTATTTCCTCCTCCCCCGTAGTGGGGATTATGAGATGATCTTTCTCAGCTTTTCTTCTGTTAGGCTCCGCAGGGTCTGTAGGACCTCCTCCTGCTCCTCTTTTGCTAGCCTACTTTTATCTTCTCTTCGGACGATTATAGACTTTTCTTTAGGGTCAAACTCAAAGAAAAGCCTTTGTCCCAACTTTTCTTCTAGACTCTCTTTAATCTCAAGGGCAATACCCGTTGGCTCCTTAGAGACCATTAGATTGTTTATTATCTCCCGGGAGAGCTTGTGGATGAGTTCCTTTCGTCTTCCCTCTTGCGATAGAGTGACCCTGTCTTCTGGAGGTTGAAGGAGCCGCATGGCCTTTTTAAATACCACTGCCCTCTTTGTCCTGGAAAGCTGGTCATGATATTTTTGGATCACACTCAATATCTTGGCAGAGGTCACATTCTACTCCTTTTAATCCTTCTCTATCTTCCTATCGGCAGAGGGGAGAAAAACTTTAGGGTCGTTTTTGAATTTTTTTAGTTTTTTTGCCCTTTAAAGTCAAACAGGAGATGTGAATATACAAAGAGATTGCAATATGGATAAAAATTAATTACAAGGAGCCTTATGAATTTTCCCCAAAGGGGAGTGGGAAGGGTTATGTCTAATTATTTTACTCTGTTAAGGGGAGAATAAAAGTGGGACAGACAATAAGATTTGGGGTCTCTCTGGATTCTGATCTCTTGGAAAAGTTTGATCGCCTTTGTGAGGAGAGGTGTTATCAAACCCGTTCAGAGGCCATAAGGGATCTTATCAGAAAGGAATTGGTCCATAAAGAATGGGAGGATGAGGACAGGGAGGTTACAGGTACCCTTACCCTTATTTATGATCATCATGTAAGTGACCTTTCTCAGAAGATGACCGAGATTCAGCATAAGGCCCTGGAGGTAATAATAACATCCCTCCACATTCACATAGACCACCACAATTGTATGGAGGTCTTGATACTTCGGGGACCTGTAAAAAAGATAAAAGAGGTTTCTCAGAGGCTTCAGTCTACCAGGGGAGTAAAGTATGGGAGTTTGAATCTATCAACCACTGGTAAGGATTTGGTATAATGGAAGATATTCAGAACAGTCCTTCTTCTGTGCCCCTTCCCATAGATAGGGTTGGGGTAAAGGGATTCAGGTATCCTTTGGTGGTGAAAAAGAAAAATAATGGGGTTCAGCACACTGTGGCCCAGATGAACTTATATGTGGATCTGCCCTGTGAATTTAAGGGGACCCACATGAGCAGATTTGTGGAGGCCCTGAAAGACTGGACCGGTGTGCTGGATTATCACAATTTCAAAGAGCTATTAAAGGATATTCAAGAGAGACTAAAGGCACGTCGTTCCCACCTATCCATCGCCTTTCCCTTTTTTCTGGAGCATATGGCCCCAAAGAGTGGGATTAGTGCCCTTATGGACTATGAGTGTGTGTTTTCAGGAGAATTAGAGGGGCGTACCCTTAAGATGTTTCTGGAGGTAAATGTCCCTGTTATGACAGTGTGCCCCTGTTCCCTGGCTATTAGTGATTTTGGTGCCCATAGCCAGAGGGCCATGATAAAGATACTTACCCGCTTTGATGGACTGTTGTGGCTGGAGGACCTTATTGAAATAGCTACTCAATCTTCATCCTCTCCAGTATATGCCCTTTTAAAGAGGGTGGATGAAAAATTTGTCACAGAAAGTGCCTTCTCCAACCCAATGTTTGTGGAGGATGTGGTAAGGAATGTGGCAGAGAGACTCAGACATCATCCCCTTATCCACTGGTTTATGGTGGAGGTGGAGAGTTATGAGTCCATCCATAATCATAGTGCATATGCCTGTATTGAGATGGATCTCTCTTCCTCTGGTTGACAGGAGGGGCCTTAGGGAGTATATTTAGATATAGAGTTTCTCCGTCAAATTAAGGAGGGTTGGTTATGGCCATTATGGGTATAAACGCCAGTGTAAGTGCCTTAAATGCCTATGGTTTAAGGCAGGATGTGGCCGCAAACAATGTGGCCAATGTAAATACCAATGGGTTTGTCCCCTCCCGTGTGGATATGGAAGAGGCCCCCAATAAAAATGGTGTGAGGGTGGAGCAGGTTAAAAAGGAAGGGGATCAGGTCACCCTTACCCAGCGACTGAAAGAAAATCCAGCAGAGGAAAAGAGAGAGACAGGGGCACAGGAGGCAAAAGAGACTCCAAGCAGGACCGATCTCGCTACAGAGTTCGTTTCCATGGTGGAGAACAAAAATGCCTATAACGCCAATGCCCAGGCAGTAAAGACAGAGGCAAAGATGGCGGGAGAGGTGCTCAATACCATTGCCTGATGTTTTTTAAGGAGCCAAGGATATAATTTTTAAGGATATCCAGGTAGATATTGAGAGATCATTTCCACGATGAGACGGGCTGTTATTCCCCATATAACAGCGAGAGGGGTTTGATATACAAAGACATCGTATGAAATAGAGGGCCATGGGTCCTCATAGCGAGGGGGGAGTCCCAGATCCGCCACAGGGAGGGTGTGGATGCGCTCTCCCTTTTCATTTATATAGTAGGGTTTCATTTCCACATGTACCTGGTAACATTGGGGTGGATTTTTTTCAAACCAGGATACAGGGAGGGTAAATAATTCTTCCACCTCGTTTTTATCAGGTTTAAGCTCTGATGACTTTTTCCCTTCTATTTCTCCCAGAAATGTTTCTATCACCATTCCCCGGGGAGACACAAAGGTGTCCAACCTCCCTATTACATTAATCTCAGAGGGAGATATACCTATTTCTTCCTCTGTCTCCCGAAGGGCCGCCATGAGACACGAGACGTCTTTGTCTGGATCAAATTCTCCCCCAGGAAAGCTTATTTCTCCCCCTTGTCTGATGTGAGGGGGTCTTTTTTCAAACAAAAAATAGTACTCCTCTCCCTCTCTCAAAAGGGGAATAAGTACTGCCGCGTTAAAGAGCTTATTGCGTCCCATTATGTCAGGGTAGCGGGGAAGGGCCCTTTTTAATCTTTCAATATCCCTTATGTCCATGGCACCTGCTCAATTGTTGGATGAGGATATTATCTCACCACCTTTTCCAGTTCTTCTTCTTTTATCTTAAATGTATGTTCTTTGGAGGGAAAGCTCCCCTCTTCCACCTCTTTCTTAAACTCTGTGATTGCCCTTTCTATTTCTCTAGAGATATTAGTATATTGTTTTACAAATTTGGGAACAAACCTGTCAAATAGACCTACCAGGTCATGGAATACCAGCACCTGCCCATCACATTTAGGACCTGCTCCTATCCCAATAGTGGGAACAGGTACCTTTTCCGTTATCATTCCCGCTATTTCTGCAGGAATTGCCTCTAAGACAATACTAAAACATCCTGCGTCAGCCAGGGCAAGGGCATCATCAATAATCCTCTGGGCTGCATCAGCGGTCTTTCCCTGTACCTTGAAACCACCTAACTGGGCTGCACTCTGGGGGGTTAGACCCAGATGTCCCTGCACAGGTATGCCTGCAGATACGATGGCCTTTATCTGAGGCAATACCTGGGCCCCTCCCTCTAATTTTACTGCCTTAACCCCTGCCTCCTTCATGAGCCTCCCTGCGTTTTCAACGGCCTGTTCAGGACTTATCTGATAGGACATAAAGGGCATATCTCCAATCACCACCGCCCTTTTTACCGCCCTTGTCACTGCCTGGCAGTGATATATCATCTCATTCATGGTCACTGGCAGGGTGTCTTTTAGACCAAGTACCACCATGGCCAGAGAATCTCCCACCAGGATCATGTCTATTCCACACCTATCTACCAAAAGGGCGGTGGGATAGTCGTAGGCCGTTAGCATGGTTAGCCTTCTCTTGCCCTTTGCCCCTATTATCTCAGGTATCTCCAGTGGCTTTTCCATGTCTTTCTCCTTGTTTGTGAAATGATTGACCTCTTTATTTACCCTTATGCGTTCCTTCCCTGTAGTTATTTGTTAGACTTAGCATCCCTGGCCTTTTCTTCTAGGGCCTTTATGAGATGGGTCAATGTCCAGTTTATGGGGGTCTCTATTCCCAGCTCCTCTCCCTTTCGGACTATTGCCCCATTTATGGCATCAATCTCAGTGGGATGTTGATTTATTATATCCTGTCGCATGGAGGATATATTTCTTCCTGTCTTGAGACTCACTTCTTCCACCACTGAGAATATATCCTCTTGCTGAAGGGGAATCCCTTCTTTCTCACAAATCCTGCAACCCTCTTCAACTGCCCTTTTTGCCACCTCCCTTGCCCATGGATTTTTTGAGATCCCTTCATTTGGGATACCAAGGAGTGCAGTTATTGCATTTATCCCTATGTTTATAAGAAGTTTTCTCCATATGAGTGCGTGTATATTAGAGGTTGCCTCACATAAGAGGGAAGACTCATTAAATATCCGTACCACCTCTTTTACCCTGTGAGAGGGCTTGCCGTCTATTTCTCCAATATAGGTGGGACCATTTCCCCCGTGGCGAACCACCCCTCCTTTTATTAGGGTGGCACCCTGGGCTGTAACTCCTGCCATGACCTGTCCAGATGGGATAATCCTGACCATTGTCTCAATATTGCCCAGTCCATTTTGCAAGGTCAAGAAGATGGTGGAGGGGGAAGATATATCTCTTACCGACCTTATCCCATTTTCCAGAGAATATGTCTTGAGGGTAATGAGGATCAGTTCAGGGACAAAGGGTATCTGGTGGGGAGATAGGGCAGTTTCTATCTCCTTATAATGAGAAGTCCCCCCGTCCAGCTCTTCTATTATCAGCCCCCTGGACCTAATGGCGTTGATGTGTTCTTTATCCAGGGAGAACAGACATACCCGATTTTTTTGCGAGAGCCTTGCTCCCAGCAGGCTCCCAAGAGAGCCTGCGCCCAATATCAAGATATCCATTTGCTCTCTCCCCTATTTGAAATCCCTTACCAGAAGCTCCCCATTATCTCCCCTAGGAGTT
The DNA here is from genome assembly GCA_964427155.1 of uncultured Desulfohalobiaceae bacterium. Lineage (GTDB taxonomy): Bacteria > Desulfobacterota > Desulfovibrionia > Desulfovibrionales > Desulfothermaceae > Desulfothermus. Next base: position 51,074 of record CAYRSC010000016.1, read on the forward strand.
TTGGCGTGGAGTTCCTTATGTGTTTTGTGCCTATCTTTCCAACGGCAACTACTCCCATGAGGGAGTTGGTGAGTAAGACCATCTCCATGGAATATAGGTCCTCGGGGAATAGCCTCTTATATTTTATTGTGTAGTTTTTATTTTTCAAAAAATCAATAACCTTGGCCTGCATTATCCCAGGAAGGACATATTTAGAGAGGGGGACATATACCACCTTTTTATTTATAGCCAGGAGGTTAGAGGTATTCCCCTCTGAAATGGAGTTGTCAGGATTGAGGATTATGGCCTCATCCAGGTGACGCTGAGATGCCCATTTCCCTGCCTGGTAATAGTAGAGATAGTTTAGACTCTTATGTGCTGTTATGGGGGAGAACCTGGGAATGGGGTAGATGTCTGTGTGAAACAATCCATCCCTTCCTCTTCCCTGTCGGGGCACATATCTGTTCAATACTACCCCTATGCTAGGGGACTCGTCCTCTTGTGCCAGGACCATCAATTTTAGACGAAGGGTCTGGTTGATGTGAAATTTGTTCAGCTCACACAGGTGTGTTACAATAGAGGGGAGGTGAAAACTGGGAAGGGGCTGTTTAAAAAGTTTCTTCCAGGAGGAGATGAGCCGGGAGAGGTGTTCCTCCATAAAGATTATTCTGCCCTTCTCCACCCTCATGGTCTCAAATAATCCTGCTCCATATTGAGTGGAGAGGGAGGTAAGGGGAAGACAATTTTCCCTGGCCCTTATAAAATTTCCCTGGTACCAGACCCAGCGCGCAGGAGGAGACGATTTAGATTTCTTTTGGAATAATTCCAGAAAGCTCTTTCCCTTATGAAGGGTTTCCTCATATTCCATCTCTGGGTCTGAATCAAACACAATTCCTCCCCCCACGGAAAAAAATAGTCTTCCCCTGTGTGCAATGGCGGTCCTTATGGCTATGGATAGATCCATGTTTTTGTGGAAGCCCAGGTAACCAATGCATCCCGTATATATATGTCTTGAATGTGGCTCCAGTTCATCAATTATCTCCATGGCCCTTATCTTGGGACATCCTGTGATAGACCCCCCTGGAAAGGTAGCATGAATTATATCTTTCACTCCTATTTCTTTCTTTAATTCTCCAGATATGATGGAGATGAGGTGATGAACGTTTTCATAACTTTCTACTCTCTTGTGCTCTTTTACCCTTACCCCCCTTGATCTACAGATCCTGCCCAGGTCATTTCTCAGAAGGTCCACGATCATAGAGAGTTCTGCATCGTCTTTTTCACTTTCAATGAGTTCCCTCTTTAATCTTTCATCCTCTAAGGGGCCCTTGCCTCTGGGCCTGGTGCCCTTTATGGGTCTGGTCTCTATGTAATCCCCTTTGCGGTATAGAAACCTCTCTGGAGAGGTGGAGATAATGGTGTGATCATTTGCCCGTAAGTAGGCAAAAAAAGGAGCAGGATTTATCTTAAATAGATTCTTAAAGAGAAAAAATTCCTCTCCCTGGTAGCGAACCTCAAAGCGCTGGGAGAGATTTACCTGATACACCTCTCCTTTGGCAATATATTCCTTTATCTTTTTTATGGAATTTAAATACTGCTGGGGTGTAAAGTTGGATACTGGCCCTTCCATAACCTCAAATCCCTTGGAGGTGTGAGAATCTCCATGTGTCAAGGACTCTAGTCTCTGGAGAGTCTTGTGTACATATTCTCTCCCTTTCTCCTGTGTTAGAAGTATAAGGGCCTTAGTTGTGGCAGTGGCTAGGTCTTCAATAAGGATAATCTGGGGAAGTACCAGGTAAAGATGGGGAAGACCAAGGTCGTCTATGGTGGTTTTGGGAAGGTCTTCTATGTGGTCTTTGAGGTCATAAGATAGGTAGCCAAAGAGTCCCGCACTCACAGGTATATCCTCTATAGGGGGGAGGTATTTAAAATGTTCAATTATCTCATCCACCACCTCTAATGGGGGTCGCTGAATGCATCTTATATGACCATGTGTATTCAGATAGGTATTCTGGAGGTCCCCATATACCTGAAGTAGTGGAGAGGCGCAGAGTATATTGTATCTTGCACAATCTGTATTGCCTCCACTTAACAGTAGTATGGTACCTGGCTGGCTGTATATCCCTTCACATATCCTTATAAGGGAGATATCTTTTTCCAGCTTCCTGTGGCATATCTGTTCTATTTGGGGGAGATATTTACCTATGTCCATAGTCCTTCTCCTTTAGATATGAGGCTTAAAAAGTTTTTTGCCATCTCTTCTCCATATTGGGTGAGAAAGCTCTCTGGATGAAACTGGACCCCATGAAGGGGATATTGAGGATGGCATATCCCCATTATGATATTGTCTCTGGTCCTGGCGGTTATCTTGAGGGGGGAGGAGGGTGCGGGATGGATACAGAGGGAATGATATCTCATGGCCCGGAAAGGGGATGGTATGTTCCTGAATATGCCCTTACCGTTGTGGAAGATAAGGGAGGTCTTTCCATGAAGTGGGAGAGGAGATGCAATGGTCCTTCCTCCGAATACTTCGTTTATACACTGCATTCCCAGACATACTCCAAGTATGGGAATGCGCTGATAAAACCTTTTTATTACAGACAAGGAGATGCCAGCACGGGCAGGCTCCTTTGGCCCAGGTGAGATTATAATCCCCTGTGGAGAAAGCCCTTCTATCCCTTCCAGGGATATCTTATCGTGTCTGAAGACCTCTATGTCCGAATAGAGGGGTAGAAACAATTGGACCAGGTTATAGGTAAAAGAATCGTAGTTGTCTATAAATAAGAGCATATTTGTCCTCCTGGTTCTGGTTAATAAAAAAGGGGACCACCCATGAGTCTGGGTGGCCCCCTTTAAGGGCCTGACATAACCCATGTCCCTAATTATCCAGCAAAACCTCTACTATCCCCTACCAACTTCAATGGTCTGTACCAGCACCTTTGTTATCCCCTTTTTAAGATATCCCAATCTCCTTGCCCCCTCCATGGTGAGGTCTATTATCCTTCCCTCTACAAAGGGCCCCCTGTCATTTACCCTCACAATGATACTTCTACCATTTTCCAGATTGGTCACCTTTACATAGGTGGGAAGGGGAAGATATTTATGGGCCGCTGTAAGTGCATGGGGATCAAACACCTCTCCATCCGCGGTCATGTGCCCCCCTGGTTGTCTCAATGTTTCATATCCATACCAGGATGCATACCCTACCTCACGATAGTGTCTGGCCTCTTCAACAGTCATGGGTACGTATCTTTTCCCCATTACCACATAGGGGGAATCCTTTACCTTCCCCAACCTTATTGCCTCTTTTGGAGGCATATTGTCAATACTCTGTATCTCTGGATGTGTTAGGGGCCATTTTAGAGGTGCCTTTATTACCACAAATGTAAATTTGCCAATTTTGTAAATAACTTTTACTGTTCCTACTGCAGTTCTCACTGTAAATTTAGTTACTTTATAAGTCGTCTTTCCTATGTCATATGCAGTTTTTATAGTTGCCTTAGTAATGCGATAAGGAGTAGTGATAAGGGTACACCCTGAAAGAAAAAGAAATAATATATTCAGTATTATCCATTTCTTCATGGATATTTCCTATTTTAACATCAAAAATACTGCTGCTGCTACGGCTATTCTATATACTCCAAAAGGTCTAAGAGTCACCTTTGATAACATGTGGATGAATCCTTTTACTGCAATATATGCGGCGATGAATGAGATGATAAAACCTACTGCAAAGATTGTAAGGTCTGAGGTGGTGAGAATGGAATAGTTTTTTATCATCTCTAGACCAGTTGCGCCAAACATAATGGGGACTGCGGCTATAAAAGAATATTCAGCGGCCAGTTTTCTGTCTGCCCCAAGGAGCATTGCTCCCATTATAGTGGCGGCAGAGCGAGAAAATCCAGGCCACAGGGCCATACATTGAGCCAGACCCACCCCCAGGGCAAGGGAGGGTGTTATCTCATCTAGGGAGATGTATCTGCTTTTTTTATGTATGCCTTCCACCACAAATATGAGTATCCCCCCTATAAAGAGGGCAATGGAGACACAGGTGGGATTAAAGAGGTATTTTTTTATGGTATGTTCTGCGAACAGACCAATAAGAGAGGCAGGCAAGGATGTGAGAAAGAGGAGATAGAGGCCCCATATACCTGAGAATTTATATTTTTTTTCTGGTTTGATAAGCCCCCAAAATCTCCTCCAGTACATTACCACCACCGCGAGGATTGCCCCCAGTTGTATTACTATTTCAAATATTTTTGCCTTATCTCCCACAAAATTCAAAAGCTTTCCTGTGATTATGAGGTGGCCAGTAGAAGATATGGGAAGAAACTCTGTTAAACCCTCTACCACTCCCATTATGCACGCCTTGAGATATAAGTCCATTTTAAGAACCTTATTTTAGAGGAGGTTATATGAATTAGCCAGCCTAGAGAGAGGGAGTATAGAGCTAAGGATATCCATTCGTCAACATCAATATGGGGAGAGGGGTGCGAGCCATTAAGGACAAGATTTAATATCCTACACCCCCAAGGCCTTTAAAGATCATGTCATAGGTGAATGTGTTTTCTCTTTCCCACCGGTATAAAATCCCTTGAATTATTGCTTCTCTTGTAATAGGGAATCTCTTAAGAGAGTAGGGTTCTTGCATTTAGTAAGGAGGTGGATATGTACAAAAAGGATGTAATTGGGAAGTTCTGGGAGGAAAAACTTCTCCTTCTCAAGGGACGTCTGGAAAAGAATGGGTTTGAGGTATATATTGCCACAGACCTCTCCCATGCAAGGGAGATATTTTTTAAGGAGATATTTGCTGAGCTCTCTCCAGAGAGCGTCTCCTTTGGAGGGTCTCTTACTGTGGTGGAATCCGGGGTCTATTCTTCCCTCAAAGAGGAGAAATCCACCAGGGTGATAGATACCTATGATTGGAACCTGCCCCGGGAGGAATTTCTGGAAAGGAGGAGAGAGGCCCTCTCATGTGACCTTTTTTTGACAGGGACCAATGCGGTAACCATGGATGGCGTTCTGGTAAATCTGGATGGTTTCGGGAATAGGGTGGCAGCCCTGGCCTTTGGTCCCAGAAATGTCTGTCTTTTCATTGGAAGGAATAAGGTAGTGGAGGATGTGGAAGGGGCAAGAAAGAGGATAAAGACCTTTGCCGCTCCTGTAAATACCATGAGGCTTAACAGGAAAAATCCCTGTTTAAAGGCCCTTACCTGTAAAGAGTGTAATAGTCCTGAGAGGATATGTAATGTGTGGCTTATTACTGAGAAGTGTTTTCCCCCTGGAAGGATAAAGATAATCCTCATAAATGAGGAGTGTGGAATATAGATGAGAGATGGGGGAGTATTTTTCTCTAACTATTAAAAAATCCCTGGAGTGGTTATGAAGATCAGGCTTTCTTCAAGAGGGGATCTGATGAGGATATGGAAGGATGACTTTCTGGGGAATAGGGGCTTTTTCCTCCCTGGAGAGGGTAAATTCTCTGTGGGAGAGGAGATGGAGGTGACCTTTGAGGTGGAGGGAAAAGAGGTGGGAAAGGCAAAGGTGTATGTGGCGTGGCAGAATCTCTATGGGAGGGTGGGGGAACTCACCCCTAGAGGGACATTTTTGCGGGTTATGACCATGGATGAGGGTCTGGAAAGGAGCCTTGGCATATAGTGATGAGGGAAAAGAGATGAATGGTATATTACGTCCTGAAATCCTGGAATTTGCCCCCTATAAACCAGGTATGAGTATGGATGAGGTGAGAGAAAGGTATGGTCTCTCCTCAATCATAAAATTGGCTAGCAATGAGAACCCCTTGGGGATTTCCCCTGTGGTACAGGAGACCATAGAGAGATATTCTTCTCTGGGATTCAGGTATCCCCGCAGTATGAACCCGGAACTGGTGGAGGTACTGTCACATAGGCTAGGGGTGGAAAGGGGGATGGTGGTGGTGGGAAATGGTTCAGATGAACTCATTGATCTTTTGATCAGGGTATGTACAGTCCCCTATACTCACACGGTGATGGTATTTGAACCCAGTTTTTCCATATATAGATTGCAGGCACGATTCCATGGAGCAAAGGTGAGGTATGTAAGGCTCAATGAGGATTTTTCTTTTAATCTTAAAGGGATGTTAGATGCAATAACAGAGGATGTACGACTTATCTTTATCACAAACCCCGACAATCCCTCTGGTTTTGCCCTTCCCTCTAGAGAGATTGAAAGATTTTTGAAGCAATTGCCCTCCAATGTCCTGTTGGTGGTAGATGAGGCATATGTGGAGTGTACAGGGGAGGAAGATAGGTATTCTTGTATTTCTCTGGTATCTGCGTATGAGAATATTGCGGTCCTTAGGACCTTTTCCAAGGTCTATGGACTTGCTGGATTAAGGGTTGGATATGGTATATTACCCTTATGGCTCGCTGATGCCCTCTACAGGGTGAGGCTCCCCTTTAGCGTGAATGTGATAGCGGAAAAGGCGGCCATTTCTGCGCTGGAGGATGAGTATTTTTTTTCAACTACCCTAAAGACCATTGTTGAGGGTAGAAGATATATTTCAACTGCCCTATCTTCTCTGGGATGCAAGGTCTATCCCTCTCTGGCCAACTTTGTGATGTTCAGACCTGTGCTAGAGGCGAGATATGTATTTGAAGAGCTTCTAAAAAGGGGTATTATTATTCGTCCCCTTGAGTCCTATGGCCTGGAGGAATATCTTCGGGTAAGTGTGGGAAGGAGGGATGAAAACTTGCTTTTTATAGAGGTCTTAGAAGAGATATTGGGGGATAGAAGAGGTGGATAGGATACTGGTTACCATAGATGGTCCTGCAGGTTCTGGAAAGACTACCCTGGCGAAGATGTTATCCAGAGAGATGAATGTCCCTTATCTGGATACAGGGGCCATGTTTAGGACAGTGGCCCTGGCCCTGGGAGAGGGGGCATGGCTATGGGATGAAGAGGAGATCGCCAGAAGACTTGGAGAGATTGGGTTTGAGGTCCAACTGCGTCATAATGGTTTTGTGATGGTTGTGGAGGGAAAGGTGGTGGGGGATGAGATCCGGGATGAGCGAATTGGGAAATGGGCTTCAAATATAGCTACCATTGGAGTGGTAAGGGATTTTTTAAAGGAGAGGCAGCAGGAGGTTGGGAGACGCTTTTCCCTGGTGGCTGAAGGGAGAGACATGGGGACGGTGATATTTCCGTGGGCAGATTTTAAGTTCTTTCTGGAGGCAGATGTGTATGTGAGGGCAAAAAGACGCCATAGGGAGTTATTGGAGAGGGGTATAGATGTGAGTTTTTCCAGACTGCTTGAGGAGATAGAGGAGAGAGATGCCCAGGATCGCTCCAGGGATATTGCCCCACTTCGTCCCGCAGAAGATGCAATAATAATTGATACCAGTGAACTTTCTCCCCACCAGGTCCTTCAGAGGATGCTTTCTGTGATAAAGAAGAGATAGGGAGGAAGGATTTTATTTTTCTCTATTTCTGACGAACTCCACTACCTCTTTCAGGACCTCCTTCTCCCTAGAGGGAGGGAATTTTAATAAAGAGCTTCTTGCCTTTTCCAGGAAGGTCCGTGAATCTTCCAGTGCCCTCTGACATATGGCCCCCTGGTTTATCTCCTCTATAATCAGTCGCTGTTCCTGGGAGGAGAGGGTATGGGCCTTTATTTTTCCAAGGAGGTGAAGGCGTTTTTCTTCTGGTAGCCCTTCTAGATATAGGATGAGGGGAAGGGTGATTTTACCCTCCCTGAGGTCCCCCCCGATGGGTTTCCCCAGGTCTTTGGCATAGAGGGCATAATCCAGCACATCGTCCACTATTTGAAAGGCGATACCTAGATTGAGGCCAAAGCTCCTGGCATGGTGTCTTTCCACCTCTCCTGCTCCTGCCACCATGGCGCCGCTTTCACAGGCAAACTGGATCAGACGGGCGGTCTTGCCCCTTATTATCTCCAAATATTGTTCCCGGGTGAGGTCCTCTTGTCTCATCATATATAACTCTTGTATCTCTCCACAGGCAGTATAGTAAATGGCATCCGCAAGTCCCTTCATAAGCTCAATGTCTTGGTATTGAGATACTATCTTGTTTGAGATGGCCAGGAGGGCATCTCCTGCCAGGATGGTCTCTGTTATTCCAAATATGGTATGAGCTGCCTCCTGTCCCCGTCTTAAGACCGCATTGTCCAGGACATCGTCATGGAGGAGGGTGGCAGAGTGGATGAATTCCAGGACACAGGCCAGGGGATATATATCTTCTCTTTTGTATCCAAGGGCACGGGCAGTGAGGATGCATAACATGGGCCTGAGTCTCTTTCCCCCTGCCTCTAGTATATGGGAAACCACTGGCCTCACCATTGGTTCCAGTGCCTGAACAATAGACCTTATTTCTTTCTCTATGGGGGGAAGATTTTCTCTGAAGTAGTCTTTTAAAAGTTTCATAGGAGGTAGTTAGATCCCTAAAATGTCTTTTACCTTTGAGAGGGAATTAAGGGCACCTTTTATATCCCATCCCTTTCTCTCTCCTACCGCATTAGAGATGGTCCTCACCTCTAAAAAGGGGATATCATAAAGCCTGCACCAATAGGCTATGCTAAACCCCTCCATGTTTTCTACATCTACCCTGTAGAGCCCTTTAAAGTGAGAGGCCAGAGAGGGGTCTCCTGTAACTCCTGCCACAGTCAAGCTCCTTCCTGTAACCAATTTATCCCTGAAAGACAAGCCCATTTTCTCACTGGCCTCTTCTGGTCTTATCTCTATCTCATTGTAGAGGATCTCTCCCCCTGGAAGTTTCATGAGACCATATCCAATTCCCCGGGGGTTTACACCCTGCTGTGTCCTCAGTCCATATTCTGGCCATGTCTCTTTGACTATAAGGACCTTGCTCCCTGGGGGAAGACGCCTTATATCAAAGCTCCCAGCAAGTCCGATGTTTATTATTCCCTTTAATTCATGGCGCATTCCCCAGAGATGGCCACATGCAATCGCGGCATTTAATGGACCAATACCTGTAATTAACCCCAGGAGAAAGGGAGTAGATGATAGTGGAGAGGGCACAAGGGGCCTTAGATAATTACAGGAGATATTCATAAAATGTTCTAGTTCCACACGAGTAGCCGCCAGTATTGCCAGGTATTTCAAGGTCTACAGTCTCCAATAGAGGATTTTTGCCTCCTGGGCCTGCTGTTTTGAAATACAGCCCTTTATATCCGCTAGAAGGGAAGAATGTGGGTCTTTAAAGCGCATAACTATGTCCTTAAAATCCATTTCTCTGTAAGCCTTGTGGGGTACAGCAAGGATAATGGCATCCATTTGTGTAAACTCTTCTAGAGGGGATAGCTCGACCCCAAGGGTCTTTTTTGTCTCCTCATGGTCTGCCAGGGGATCGTGGACAAGGGGGAGGATAGAGTAGGTGCGAAGTTCTTCAATTATATCTATCACCCTGGTATTTCGGATGTCAGGGATGTCCTCCTTAAAGGTGATCCCCCAAACGCCTATCTTTGCCCTGCGAATATCCTTTTTGAGTGAAAGGAGGGCCTTTACCACCTCTCGGGCCACATATTGTCCCATCTGGTCATTTATCCTCCTTCCCGCAAGGATTACCTCTGGATGATGGTTCAGTGCCTCTGCCTTGTATGTGAGATAGTATGGATCCACCCCAATACAGTGTCCCCCCACCAGCCCAGGGGTAAAGGGGAGAAAGTTCCACTTGGTCTTTGCCGCCTCCAGTACCTCCAGGGTATCAATTCCCATCCTGTGAAAGATAAGGGAAAGCTCGTTCATAAGAGCTATGTTCAGGTCCCGCTGGGTGTTTTCTATCACCTTGGCCGCCTCTGCTACCTTTATGCTGGATGCCCGGTGTATCCCTGCACGAACCACTGCCCCATATATCTCTGCAAGGAAATTACAGGTCTCCGTGTCCTGGGCGGAGACCACCTTGACTATATTTTCAAAGGTGTGGATCCTATCTCCTGGATTTATTCTCTCAGGGGAATATCCTACCCTGAAATCCCTGGGGTTTTTCAAGCCACTTTTCTCTTCCAGGAGAGGGATACATATCTCCTCGGTCAAACCAGGATATACAGTGGATTCATAAACTACAACACTCCCCTCCACAAGGTTTTCACCCACTGTCTCTGTGGCAGAGGTTATGGGAGAGAGATCAGGCTTTTTATTTATGTCTATGGGCGTTGGGACCGCTACAATTATAAGGTGGCATTCCTTCAGGGAAGAGGCATCATTGGTAAAGACCACCTGCGTCTGCTTCAGGGAGGAAGGGTCCATTTCCCCTGTGGTATCTATCCCCTCTCTCAGTTCCCCTATCCTCCTGGCAGATATGTCAAATCCCACCACCTTGAATTTTTTGGCCAGAGATACAGCCAGGGGAAGTCCCACATATCCCAGTCCCACCACACAGATCCTCTTTTTGCCTTCAAGGAAATCTTTTGAATTTAGCATAGTTGGATCTCCCTTGTAAATATTTTTGCATTGTGGACCAGATATCTGGCAGTGAGTATATTACTTCCAAAATGCAGGTGGATGTATGATCCCAGGACATTTTTGTATAAGATCCCCCCGTGGGGTACCTCTTTCCCCCTCCTCATCCTCGTCCTATATGCCTGTTGGGGATATTTTTCCATTTCACGAACATTGGAATAATGGAATTCATGCCCCCTTATACACAGACCAGGAGGACCAAGGGGGGTGGATTGAATAAATTTTACCTCCCTGTATCCCAGGGAGGATAGTCTTTCTTGCATGGTGGCATGGAGGGGAAAGATCCCTGTCATGGGGAAGCGCTCCCCTTCCAAGGTGGTGATGGAGCTCATAAGATACATAAATCCCCCGCATTCTCCATATATTATTCCTCCCTTTTCAGCAAATTCCCTTATGGCCCTTATAAGGGAAATATTTGTGCTAAGGTGAGAGGCGTAGAGTTCTGGATAACCTCCCCCCAGGTATATTGCCCCTATATCCGGGGGTAGCATCTCGTCTTGCAGAGGAGAGAAATAGATTATTTCTGCTCCCTGAGATTGGAGGAGTCTGATATTTTCATGATAATAGAAACAAAAGGCCCTATCTCTGGCAACTGCCACTTTTACCCCTCTATGGCCTTTCTTTGTGGTGGGGTAGGGGAGAGGGGTTGTGGGCGTTTGGGCTCTGGAGATTAATGTGTCACAAAATATATGAAATTCCCTGGTGAGGGAGTCTTGGGTCCACCTCAGGAGCGAGGAAACCTTTTCCCCGTCCCATATATCCTCTTCCCCCATGTGGAGACCAAGGTGTCTGGAAGGTATCCCTATGGCAGGTTCCTTTTGAAAGATACCAAAACACCTTATCTTGAGGTAGTGTTCTATGGACCTTTTGAGTAGGTCCCCGTGAGATATACTTGCCACCCTGTTGAGTATCACTCCTGTGATGTTCACCTGAGGGTCAAACCTGATAAATCCCATGATGGTGGCACAAATAGAACGGGCCACTGAGGATGCATCCACCACCAGGATTACAGGAAGTCTTAATATCTTTGCCAGATGCGCAGTTGAACCTTCTTCAGAGGTGGGAGAAAATCCATCATAGAGTCCCATTACACCCTCTATGATGGAGATGTGAGCCCCTTTATCATATTGTTGAAACAGGGAGGTGTTATACCAGGGTCTTAACATCCATGTGTCCAGGTTGTGGGAGGGAAGCCCTGTTATCTTTTCGTGGTGAGAAGGGTCTATAAAATCAGGTCCCACCTTGAATCCCTGGACCCTTATTCCCTGATGAGAGAGATAGGACATAATACCCAGGGTGATGGTGGTCTTTCCACTACCACTTGATGTACCTGCCACTATAAAACCAGACATGGACTCTTTCTTTAGACCCTCTGACTCAAAAAGTAAAGCCAGTCTTTTGTGTCTTGACAAGTAATGGAAACTCTTTAAGACTAAGAGCTTACAAAAAAAATATGGGGTGGGAACCATGACTAGAAAGGATAGGACCGAGGGTATTTATAGCAGGTTGGAAGTCCTGGATGAATCTGAAAGGAGACAGTTTTATCGTATCCATTTGAAGGAGCTTTTACAGTACGCCTATAGATACTCTGAAGAGGTGAAAAAGCGTTTTGATAGGGCCCAGTTTGATGTGAATAAATTTAAGGATCTCTCTGACATAAAGCATGTGCCTATCTTAAAGAAGAAGGAGCTTATCTTTCTTCAGTCAATGGGCCCTCGTTTAGGGGGACTTCTCACCAAGGACCTGGGGAAGATGCGACGGATATTTATGTCTCCAGGGCCCATCTTTGACCCTGAGGACAGACAACCAGACTATTGGGGGTGGACAGAGGGTTTTTATGCCGCGGGATTTCGTGCTGGGGATATTGTACAAAATTGTTTTAATTACCACCTAAATCCCGCAGGTCTTATGTTTGAGGAACCCCTGAGAAATCTGGAATGTGCGGTGATTCCTGCAGGCCCAGGAAATACTAATACCCAGCTTGAGATAATGAGGAAACTCAGGGTCACTGGATATGTGGGAACTGCAAGCTACCTCTCCCATATTGCCCAGAAGGCGGAGGATATGGGTATAAATTTGAGAAAGGACCTCACCCTGGAGGTAGCCTTTGTAACTGCGGAAAAACTTTCCGAAAAGGTGAGAAATTCCCTGGAAAAGAAGTTTGACCTCATAATGCGACAGGGATATGGCACTGCAGATGTGGGTTGTATTGGGTATGAATGTTACCACAAAAACGGTCTTCACATCTCTTCCAAGGTGTTTGTGGAGATATGTCATCCTGACACAGGGATTCCCTTAAAGGATGGAGAAGTGGGGGAGGTGGTGGTTACAGGATTTAATAAGACCTATCCCCTTATTCGCCTGGCCACCGGGGATCTTTCTTATATAGAGAAAGGTCCATGTCCCTGCGGAAGGACCTCCCCAAGACTGGGAGGTATTATAGGCAGGGTGGATACCACTGCCCGTATAAAGGGACTATTTGTGTATCCTCATCAGATAGAACAGGTGATTTCCAGGTTTGAAGAGATAAAGCGTTGGCAACTAGAGGTTACCAATGAGGGAGGGATAGATGAGGTTACCCTTTATGTGGAGACCTCAGAATTTAAAAGAGAAGAAGAACTATTACATACCTTTAGAGAGAAGATCAAGATAAGACCTACACTAAAGATTATTCCCCCTGGGACCCTACCACCCGAGATAAGGTCCATAAATGACAAGAGGAGATGGGAGTAAGGTCTCCTCTATGTCTCCTAATGAACGAAATATCTTGATTGATATGAATGTGGGTCATTTTTTGACCCACTTTAATATGCTTATATTCCCCTCCCTCCTTCTTCCCCTTACATCTTTTTATCACCTGCCCTTTAAAGAGGTGCTGCCCCTTTCCTTCTGGATGTATTTCCTCTTTGGGGTGTCTGCACTGCCCTGGGGTATACTTACCGACAGGATAGGGGCGCGAATCATGCTCTTTTTGTTTTTCCTGGGGTGTGGAGTGGCAGAGATAATGGCAGGTCTCTATATCTCATCTCCCTTTCTCTTTTCCCTCTCTCTGGCGGGGGTGGGATTGTTTGCAGGGATATACCATCCAGCAGGTCTAGGGATGATATCCAGGGGCATAAAAAGGATGAGTTTTGCCCTGGGCATAAATGGCATGTTTGGCAACTTAGGTCTTGCCGCCTCTCCCCTACTTGCAGGCATCATGAACTATTTTTTAGGGATAAGGTTCACATTTATCTCTGTAGGGGTACTTAATCTTATTGGTGGTTTACTTCTCATATTTTTCCCCTTTTCCGATCCCCCCAGGGGAGGGGAGAGTAGGGAAAAGGGGGATCTTTATTTTCTAGGCCCCTTTCTCATGTTATGTGTGTGCATGATGCTGGTTGGTATAGTATATCGGGGAAATACTGTTGTTTTACCCTCTTATTTTGAGCTAAAGAATAAAAAGGTATTTCTCTTTTTGCATAATCTATTTGGTCTTTCCCTTTCCAGAAATGTAGTGGCCACCCTTACCTCCTCCGCTGTGTTTGCAGTGGGGATGGTGGGACAATTCTTTGGAGGACTTTTTGCAGAGAAGCATGACCCCAGATGGGGCTATCTATTATTTCACTCTATGACTATTTTGCTTGCCCTGGGGATGTATTTCCTATCCAATATTCCTCTTATAGTTGTGACCATGTGTTATTTTTTGTTTCTACTGGGGATGCAACCCATAGAAAATACCCTTGTGGCATATTTTACGCCGGAGAAGCTAAGACACAGCGGATTTGGGATAAAATTTATCCTAAATTTTGGGGTGGGTTCTTTTTCGGTGTTTCTGGTGGGGATAATAAAACATAGTTTCTCCCTCTCTGCGGTATTTTTGTTTTTTGCTGGGACCTCTTCTCTACTGGTGGGATGTATTCTAGGGCTTTTATATCTCACCCGTGGGATGGATCTGAGGGGATAATCCCTTCTCTTAGAGGGAGATATTTTTCATTGCTTCTATCTCCTTTAGCCGCTCCTCTATGGCCGCGATTTGTTCCTTGAGTTCGCTGATCTTTTTTTCATACATCCTCTTTTCTTTCTCCAGGCCTTCTATGCGCATCTGGAGTTTTTTCTCCTTCTCTCGTATTTTTCTGGCCTTCAGGGAAATTCTACTGTTATAATACTGGTAGGTATATCCCAATATCCAGAATGAAAATAGCATTAAGATGATAATGGTTATTAATATGGTCATTTATTCAGGATGGGTTTTGGTTTTTACATAGTCTGAGGTCTTGAGATCAATCTTACCCAATAATACCAGGGCATCCAGAATGGAGAAGGGAGAGTTGTTGTTCTGGATGAACTCCTTTGCCTTCTTAATATCCTCTGGACTCACCAATTTCTCTCCCAACAACACCTCTATCTCGCTTGGTCTGCTTGTCCTCTGCTCAATCCTTTTATCTACCTCTTTATTTTTTAGCCTCACATATTTGCCCTCTAGCTCCTCCAACTCTTCCTTGAGCCTTTTTACCTCTTGTTGAAGGCTGTTGTATGTTGAGGTGAGTTTCTCTATATTGCTTCCTGACTCTTCGGATTGTCTTTGAAATTTTTCCTTAATTTTTATATAAATAAAAAAGTCAGCCACACTGATTATGAATATAAGGGTAAGGATAATGATAAGCTGCATCTCTCATGCCTCGTATAAGGCTTGCTTTTTAGGTAACTTTGTGCCTAAGAGTCTCTCCTCTGAGAACCCTTTGTCAGAGAAAAGGCTTAGAAAGGATATATAAAGGATTTTTAAATTTTGTTCAACTCCATAAGGGGGATTTAAGGAGTGAAAAGATATCTGCTTATTATCACCATGGCATGTCTAGTATGTTCTGGTCTCTCTTCCTGTATCCAGTGGTCCAGGATAGAATATTTCTGGCGGGGGGATTTTTTAAAGGTAAATGTAAGTGATTCCCTTGCCAGTATAGAGGTTTCACCTCTAGATAGGGACTTTGCCCGTGACTTCTATAGTTTTGACTCCAAGCTAACCCTTATTTTGAGGAGATTGGAATGTCTTGAGGAGAAGAAATTTCTCATTCAATCGGATCTCCTCCTCAAGCAATATCCCTGGCTAGGGGGCGTGTTTTATGTGGAGGTTAAAGAGGGAAAGGTAGAAAAGGAGCTTAGCTCCACCACAAGGTCCATGGGAAAGGTGGATTTTAAGGATGTGGAATCCATATATGCCAGGGGAGAGATTGGGGAAAAATATCTTGTGAGACAAATAGATGGGAGACAATGGTTGCTCCTTGTGAAAAAGGAGAATAAGGGGGAAAATAGATACTCGTTTATGATAGTGTCCATAGACCTTGCCTCCTTTGAGAAGAGTGTGTTTGCCTTAAATAGCAATCCCCTGGCAGTAATTGGAGGAAAGAATCAATTACTGGTTTTTCGTCATATATCTCCAGATATTGTTTTATCTCTCAACTGGGAGAGTCTTCTGAGGCATTGCAGTAGGGGAGAGGTAGTGTTGAGGGGCAAGAGGTACTACTGGATGGCCAGGTATATTGGAGATATCCCCCTGTTTTATGTTGTGCAATGCAGGGGGTGAGGGGGATAGGGAGATGGAACTTTAACCTGGAATAAAGGAGGAGAGGATGAGACAGGTAACAGTGGTGGAGCATCTTCTACTTCACCAAAAACAGGTCCCCATGGCCACCGGAAGATTTACCAGCCTTTTGAATGAGCTTATACTCTCTGCCAAGATAATATCACGGGAAGTAAACAAGGCAGGGCTGGTAAATATCCTGGGTTATACGGGAGATATAAATGTTCATGGGGAACAGGTCAAACGTTTGGATGAATACGCCCAAAGGGTCATAGTACATCGGATGGAGAGGGCAGGGGTCTTGTGTGCAATGGCATCTGAAGAACATGCAGACCTTATTCAAATACCTCATAATCTTCCCACAGGGGATTATTTTCTGGTTTTTGATCCCCTGGATGGGTCTTCAAATATAGAGGCGAATGTAAATATTGGGACTATTTTTTCCATCTATAGGAGGAAGGAGGGGAGCACAGGCCCCGAGGTGGAACTCAGTGAGGTCCTTCAAAAGGGGACAGAGCAGGTTGCCGCGGGATATTTCATATATGGACCCTCTACCATAATGGTATATACCACAGGCAATGGGGTTCATGGCTTTACCCTTGATCCAACAGTGGGGGAGTTTTTGCTCTCCCATCCAGATATCCAGATTCCAGAAGAAGGGAAGATCTATTCTGTTAACGAGGCCTACTGGAACTATTGGGATGGGGCCACCCAGCAGGTGGTATCCACTTTTAAGGACCCCAATAGTGAGCTGGGGAGGTTATATAGCTTAAGGTATATAGGTTCCCTGGTGGCAGATTTTCACAGGACCCTCCTATATGGAGGTATATTCATGTATCCCGCGGATTATCGGGATCCTAAAAAACCAAAGGGAAAGCTTCGTCTCCTCTATGAGGCCGCTCCCCTTGCCATGATAGTGGAGCATGCAGGGGGAATGGCCACAGATGGATTAAACAGGATCCTGGATATTGAACCAGAAGAGCTCCATCAGAGGACCCCCCTCTTTATTGGCTCCAAGAGAGAGGTGGAAAAGGTAAGGGAGATTTATCAGGAGAGTCGGGGAGAATAAGAGGATTATGGTCTTATTTCTGGGGATTGAGACCTCATGTGACGATACTGGCGTGGCCCTGATGAAGGATACAGATGTGTTGGGAGAGGTGGTGAGTTCCCAGGAAAGACTTCACTCTATTTACGGAGGGGTGGTGCCAGAGATAGCCTCCAGGGCCCATATGGAGGCACTACCGTGTCTGTTTGAGACCCTTTTGGAAAGGTGTGAGGTGAGTGCTGGCGAGTTGGATGTGGTATGTGTGGCCCGGGGGCCAGGTCTTATGGGGAGTTTGCTGGTGGGACTCAGTTTTGCCAAGGGGTTGGTCATGGCCACAGGGGCCACCCTGGTGGGGGTAAACCACCTTCATGCCCATCTCCTTTCGGCACTCATGGAGGGAGAGGTGGAATACCCTGCCATGGGATTGTTGATCTCTGGAGGACATACTCATCTATATCTGGTTAACTCCCCCATTGAATTTGTGTTACTGGGCAGGACCCTTGATGATGCTGTGGGAGAGGCCTTTGATAAGGTGGCAAGGTTGTTGAATCTTCCCTACCCAGGGGGGAAGTTTATAGATATGTTGGCCACGAGGGGAGAGCCAGATCCCCTTCTATTTTCTGTACCATATGTGGATAATCAGAACCTGAACTTTAGTTTTAGTGGGATAAAGACGGCAGTGCTGAACCACCTAAAGAAATATCCATCCCTTCCTTTTCCTTGCATGCGAGAGGATATTGAGGTGGAGGAGGTTTACAGGGAGAGAGCCGGAATGATACATCTGTGTGCCTCATTCAACCATGTAATTGCAAAGGCCCTTACTATAAAATTTAAAAGGGCCATCTCCAGGTATCCCCATGTGAAATCCCTTATTGTGGCAGGGGGTGTGGCGGCAAATTCCATTATTAGGAGATATATGGAGGAGCTGGCAAGAGAGCTTTCTCTCCCCTTGTTTATGCCTCCCCCTCAGAAGTGTACTGATAATGGTCTCATGATAGCCTTTGCAGGTAGATTTTTATATGAAGCAGGTCTATGTCATGGATTAGAGATAGATGCCGTTCCCCGGGGACGTCCATTCCCCGAGGACTTTGTCCGTGTTTCATAAATGCAGAGCCCATCATTTCCTTGACAAGGGATAAAGGGGAAATTAGTATCTGCAGATTAGATTGGCATTTTATATAACATTTTCAAAACTAAGGAGGAAAATATGGCTGCTGCAGTAAGCGATTCCAATTTTGAGATGGAGGTCTTAAAGAGTCAGATGCCTGTGTTGGTGGATTTTTGGGCCCCGTGGTGTGGTCCCTGTAGGGCCATTGCCCCTGTAATAGAAGAGTTGGCCCAGGAGTACGAAGGAAAGGTAAAGATTGTAAAGATGAATGTAGATGAGAATCCTTCTACTCCCAGTAAATACGGCATAAGGGCGATTCCCACCCTCATCCTCTTTAAAAATGGCGAGGTGGTGAGTCAGATTACAGGGGCAGTATCCAAGGGTAACTTAAAGGCAATGATAGATGAAAAGGCTTTTTAACCATGAAAGAATATGATTGTTTTGTAATTGGAGGGGGGCCTGCAGGGATAACTGCGTGCATGTATCTGTTGCGTTCAGGGGTGCGTGTTGGATGGGCCGAGATGCTCTCTCCCGGGGGTCAGGTGTTAAATACTGAAGTTATAGAAAATTATCCAGGTTTTCCCCAGGGAATAAAGGGATATGAACTGGTCTCCAGAATGGAGAAGCACCTTGAGACCTTTGAATTTGATAGATTTATGGATGAGGTGAAGGAGATTGTTCCAGGAGAGAGAGAACACAGGATAATTATGTCCCAGGATAGTGTGGTGGCCTCTTCCATTGTAATATGTAGTGGGGCCAGCCATAGGGAACTTGGTATTCCCGGGGAGAGAGAACTCAGGGGAAAGGGTGTTTCCTATTGTGCCCTGTGTGATGGCATGTTTTTTAAGGATCAGGTGGTGGCCTGTGTAGGTGGAGGAAATACTGCCCTGGAAGAGTCTCTCTATCTTTCCAGATTAGCCAGGAAGGTCTATCTTATTCATCGTAGAGATGAGTTCCGTGGATATAAGGTGTATCAGGATAGGGTGGCTGCAGAGCCAAAGATAGAAGTGATATTTGATACAGTGGTTGAGGAGATAAAGGGAGAAGATAAGGTAGAGGAGCTTTTATTAAAAAACAGAAGGACTGGAGAAACTAAGGTCCTTAAGGTGGATGGGATATTTATTTTTGTGGGGATTGCCCCGCGGGGAGATTTTTTGCCTTCCTCTATTAAAAGGGATGAAAATGGATTTATAATCACCGATGGGGAGATGAGGACCTCTGTGGAGGGTATCTTTGCCGCAGGAGATATAAGATCTAAAAGGTGTCGGCAGGTGGTTACTGCTACAGGAGATGGGGCCGCGGCTGCACATTCTGCATACTTATACCTTCAGGAGTTTAAGTCTTGATAAAAAGGTTTATTGTTCTCCTCCTGTGCCTTTCTTTGTCTGGGTGTGGTATAATTGACTATATGTTTTTGAAACCCAGGCCCAAGACCCCCCTGGAACTGTTAGAGGCTGGAAAGGATGCCATGGAGGCAAAAGATTATAAGAGTGCGGCAAAGTATTTTGAGAAACTAAAAGATAAGTTTCCTTTTAGTCCCTACACCAAGGAAGGAGAGTTCCTGTTGGGGGAGAGCCTATTTTATGCAAAGAAATATGCAGAGGCAGTGGATGCATATAAGGAGTTTGAATCCCTACATCCCGGGGACAGGAGGATTCCCTTTGTACTATTTAGGATTGGTGTAGCTGATTATCGTCAGAGACATACAGTGGACCTTCCTCAGCAGGAGGTGGAAGAGGCCATTCAATATTTTACCAGGCTTATTCAGGGATATCCCAATTCTCCTTATATAGCCAGGGCCCAGCAATATATAAGAAAATGTCGTCTTATCCTTGCGCAGCATGAATTATATGTGGCCAATTTCTACTGGCGTACTAGGAGATATTTGGCTGCATGGATGAGATACCGTTATATTATTTCCCATTTCCCAGATTTTCCCTCTATAGTGAAATATTGTAAGGCCATGGAAAAATTTGCATTTATCCGATATGAGATCTCCCGTGCTGAAAGGGAGAGAAAGAAGCTCCAGGGGGGATGGTGGGAGAAGTTCCTCAATTGGCTTTAGGAAGGTGAGATGGGAGAAGGAAATATTTCTTCACTGTGTCTAGAGAGGTTTTCTTTGGTGTCTGAAGAGGTATTTGACTCTGCCTATGAAGAACTCTCTCCAGCAAGGCGGGGGATAATAAAAAAGGCCATTGCCTTGACCCATAAGGTGATGGGGTTGAAATTCTCTCCCATTACCTCCTCTTTTAAAACTATCGCAGGACTAGATGATGGACGCAGGTTTGTGGAGGAGAGGACCCTGCATCCATCCCTCTCTCTTGTGCTTTCCAGAGGGGTTAGCTCTCCCTCTCAGCTAATATCCCTTCTTCTTCCTCCACGCCTTGCGGGGATAAAAGAGGTAAGGGTATTTAGGTGCGGCAATGGAGCAGGAGATTGGCCAGCTCCCCTGGTTGTTTCCCTGGAGATGCTGGGAATAGACAGGGTATTCCATATCTCCCTACAGGAATTGGAGGAGGTCTTTCCCCTCCTTCAGGAGGAAGGGGGGGCGGTGTGTTTTTTATGTGAAGATAAGGATAAAGGAAGGTTTGCTCAATTTCAGCAAGGGGAAAATGTCTTTTTCTTCTTTTCTCCTAAGAGGGCAGGAATATTTTCTGAAGATAGAGACAAATTTGACCTGGATGAGATCTCCTTCTCTCACCCATCTCTTCGTATAAAGGTTGTGGAAGATGAGGACCATATGGAGGATTTGGACGTGTTATATATGGATTTGAGAAGAGATGGGCTCGCTCCTAGCCTAAAAATAAAAAAGGTCCCCCTCCTTCTTTCTCCAGGCTGGGAATGTGTATGGATGTGGAGAGACCTCTTCTATCCTGTCCTTTTTAACACCCGGATTTTTATGGGTTAACTCCATCTGTCCAGCAGGATTCCACTCATCTCCTCTATGCGCTTTGCTATTTTTAGCATCTCCTCCGGGGGAATTTGACGGATGACCTTTCCTGTCTCTTTGTTGATGACCTTTACCACTACAGTATTTAGGTCCTTATCCACGGAGAAGTCTAGCTCTATATTTATCTGTTCCAGGACCTGATTAGTTGCCTTTTTTATCTCCTCCAAGTCCTTTTTGTCTAATCTGGTCCTGTCTTTTTCCTCTCTGGAATGAACCTTTTCTATAATATCAGAAATTTCTGTTAACTTATCTGGTTTTGTAGAAATAGATAAATCTTTTCTTACTTTTGATGCATCAGATATAGAGTTAGATTTTTGTTGAGAAAGATTACCTTCTTCTTTTTTTATTTCTTTTGGAGTAGCTTCTGTCCTTTTCCCTTGAGTATGAGTTTCTATATTAGGATGTTGTTCTATTTTTAGCTGTGTCATTACCCTTTACCTCCCCTTATAAAATTACAGGGAGTTTTTATTATCTAAAAAAGAGACATTTTATGTTTTTGTATTTACTTTCCATATTTCTATATAAGATTCTAGAGTTTCCTGAATAGATTTATATTTTATGACTGCCTCTTCAAGAGCAGAATATTTTTTTACCATTCTTTCTTCATAATCCTGTACTTCTTCCTGTGCATCTTGATATTTATCATTTAGGTCATTTATTTTTTTCTCTAAATTATTAATAGTAGTTGGGATAATCCCTGTGCTAGAATCAGTATAGGTAGATATTGCATTGGCTAACTGAGTTGCTATTCCATTGTCTCCAGTGAAGAGTTTTTTTACATCTTCAAAATTATTTTCCAGCGCCTCCTGAAATTTTGTAGAATCAAATTTTAGACTCCCGTCATCTTGAAAAGTAATTCCTATCTGAGATAGATATTGATAGGCATTGGACCCTGTACCTGTAACTGCTGATCCCAGAATAGAACGTATGTTATTTTGCATGGTTCTGGCAATAGAATCTCCTAATAATGGTCCTGCTTTTTTAGTTTCTGCATCATAAGATGCATTTTGGTCCATAAAGGTGTCAAAATTATTGTATGCGGTGACAAAATTTTGTACCTGTTGAGTAATGGCAGAAATATTATTTGTAACAGAGAGGGTGGCCGATCCTGTAGAAGTAAGTGTGAGGGTCACCCCACTTATAATATCAGATATCTCGTTTGAGGATCTGGAATAGTTTACCCCATCTACCACTAGCTCGGCATCTTCTCCTGCCTGAGCTGTTTCCTGTTCTGTGGTCACACCTGCAAATAAGGTATCTGAGAGGTTTACTCCTTCAGTAGTTCCTGCTGCATCTTGGGTTATCTGGTGCGTACCTCCCCCTGTATCCTCTGTCTTTAGGCTGAGGATATATTGGGGATTTGTATCGTCTCCAATGTTTATCACAGAGGCATATACCCCATTGTCATCCTGGTTTATGGCCTCTGCGAGGGAAGAGAGGGTAGTATTGGAGTCTGTGGTATAGGTATATTCAGTCCCATTATGGTAAAAGGAGAGGGTAACTCCATCCTGGATAAGAGAAGAGTCATTTGGGTTGGAGATGCCCAGGGTAACCCCTGTGGTGGCATTTGCGTCATCTACCCCTATAAGGAGATTATGGGACTTGGCAATATTTAACACATCAATATCATAGGTGCCTGTATGGGCACTAGAAGATGCTGTTGCACTCAGTATGGAGGAGTCAGATACTGACGTAGAATATACCTCAAAGTCCTCTTCGTCCTTGAGGGCAGATGCTGCTTGGTATAAAGAGACTAATTGGTTATCCAGATTAGAATAAACGTCTTTTTTTTGACTTTCCTCATTTATTTCGTTTTGAATAGGAACCAATAGTTGATATTGTTTTACTTGTACAAGCTGGTCCACAATGTCAGTGGGTAGTCCACTGGGCCGTCCATTAGGATATGCATTATAAATTGAACCCAGTGTCATAATCTTCTCCCTAGAATTTTAGGTTAAGTGCTTTAATTTTTTAGACGCTTCTTTAAATCCTTCATATAATTTTTCCATTATTTCCTGAATATCTTTGAGTTTGTTGAAGTCGTCCTCTACAGCTATTCTATTCATCTCTTTTATCATAAATCCATATAGACTGTCCAGTTGTTCCACGATCTCTTTTTCACCTTTTTCTCTGTCAAGGGTGTTATCTAATTCTGCAATAATTGCCATTGCCCGAGATCTAAGCTCTCTGGCCCTAGCCTTGTCATCTTCTTTCCATTTTTGCTGGGCCTCTTTCAAAAAGCGTATACATCCCTCTATTAATTTAAGGAGAATTTCCTCCTTGGGTATGGTCTCAAATTCACTTTTTTGATAGGCAGAGATGAAAGAATTCACCATGTTTTATAAGTCCCCCTTTATTTGATGTATCTCCTTAGAGAAATATGTTAGGGGAGAGAAGTTCTCTCCCCTAAACTTTAAAGTATTATTTTATAACTATTGAATTACCTTCCTCCCAAGAGTTGTAATGCCAGAGAAGGATTCTGATTGGCCTGGGCAAGCATTGCAGCAGCTGCCTGACGCTTGATGTTGTTCATTGTTAGTTCTGCTGCCTCTTTTGCTATGTCTGCATCTGTAATTCTAGAACGAGCATCTGTTAATTTTTCTACATAAGTATTTAAGTTATTAATTGCAGATTGAAATCTATTTTCCATTGCACCTAATTTAGCATTAAAATTATTTAAATCTTTAATTGCTTGATCTATTCTATCAATAGCCTTTTGAGCTGAAGAAACTGTTAATATATTTGTAGTATTTAAGAACATCTGTTGATCTGCATTAGAGAAGTAGTATACTACTCCATCTGCAGTTACTCCTGCATTTGTTGTAATGTTAGTATTTGTAGTCTTATTTATAGTTCTTGTAAAATCTATTTTTCCTTGCTTTACTAGTGCTCCACCTGATGTAATAACCTGACTAAATTTGAGATTTGGATCTCCACTTGTTGTCTCTCCATTTTCCCAATAGTCTGTAAATTTAAAAGCAGATGGACCTGTAATAGTTACAGTTCCTCTTACTACTGTAACAGTTCCATTGGTTAGTCTAGCAGGACTATCAACATTAGCACGAATACCTATTGTGTTTACAAAAGCATCATTATTACCACCGGTAAATCCCTTAGTGGCTATTAAATTTGCTCCATTATTTAATGCATTATTAATAAAGAATCCATTGGCTCCATCAAATACATTATGATAAGTATATACGTAATATTTACCAGCCGTTTTTGTAGTGCTATGAGTCACTGTACCATTTGCTTTGGTTCCTGCTCTTTCTGTAATTTTAATGTTTCCTCCATCAGGATTATAGAGCTTTATTTTTCCTCCACTTGTTATTTGTGCAGTTACTCCTAATGTATTAGCCATTTTATTGATAGCTGCTGCAATAGTAGATGCTCCTATACTTACTGTAACAGTAACTTTTGCAGTAGAGCTTTTTGCAAGATGAGTTTTTAAAGTCTTTTTGGCGCTTACTTTATAGTTACTAAATACTGTAAAATTATTTATACGTAAGGTATAATACCCATATGCTTGTGCCACTACAGTGAAAGTACCTGTGGTGGTTGCTGTAAGAGTTTTGGCTTTTTTGGCGCTTAAGTGAGCACAATTATTAGTAAATACTGTCTTTGCATGTGCAGTTACTCCTGCATTGGAATTATTTATTGCTTGAGCAATGGCATAAGCAGAATCTTTGGAGTGTCCTTTTTCAATAACATAATATCCATAGTTATTTCCTGGATTCCTTAAATTTGTATTGAGTTTTCTGGTAACATAAGGAGAAACATTTAAACGTATTCCATTTACACCTAAAGAACCATCTGCAATTGCTGCTGCCCCGTGACCATTTTTTAAAGTAAGGGTTCCTCCATATTCATTAGTCATTCCAATATGGGAACTACTCAGACTCTGACTTAAATTAACTTGAATCTTATTGGCGGCTCCTGTATTGGGTCCAACCTGAAAAATTGTTTGTCCTGCACTTCCATCTAAGAGTTTTATGCCGTTGAACTGAGCTGTACTTACTATTCTGTCCAATTCCTGCAATTTTTGCTGATATTCCTGATTTAAATCCTGGCGGTCAGAATCTGTGAGGGCATTAGATGCTTGAACAGCAAGTTCTCTCAATCTTTGAAGAATATTCATCATTTCCTGAGTATTTCCTTCTGCTGTCTGCATCATGGAGATACCATCATAAGCATTTTTTATAGCCTGATTAAGACCCCTTATCTGAGCGGTCATCCTGTTAGAAATGGAAAGGCCCGCAGCATCATCTGCTGCCGAATTGATCCTCAGACCTGTGGAGAGTCTGAGCTGATTTTTGGCCAGGGCATCACTGGCAAGCCTCAAACTGTTCTGGGCCACCAAGGATGATATGTTGGTATTAATGGATAGTGCCATATTCAACCTCCTTTGTTTCTTCTTTTATCTTTACCAGCTTAATCGGCAGAAGATAGAATATCTTTAGGTTATTTTATGCTTTTTATCTCTTAAGCGGTATCCTTAGCCTCTTCCAATACTCTTTGATGGATTGCCCTTATCTTTTCAAAATTAAAAAGATGGGTTGTAGAAGTTCTGGTAATTATTTTTCTTAGGGTGGGAGGTCGAGAGGGGGATTTAATCTTTCCTTTTTATCCCATTTTGTAAATTTTTATACCTTGAAAGGAAGATTTTAAGTAAAAAGAGGATTGTGTGAAGGCATATTTTTTGCTATTTAGTTTATGAAGCTAAAAATTGAGAATCAAACTAAGGGAGGAGGTTTTATGGAAAATGTTATTAATACAGATCTTAAAATTCTTTCTCAAGAACGACCTCTTAAGACCTCTGAATTGTATAAGGCTAATGATTGTTATGGCCATGCCTATATATTAAAAAAATATGCTGGATTAAAGAGTGACTATCAAATAAAAGGTATTTTAGAACATGCTGCAATGCTATATGATCATGTATGGAGTTTTGATATTTCTGTTCCTCTTCCTGTAATTTTTTGTTTTAGTGATTATAGATTTTTATTTTTAAGGCAACTTACTAATAAAGTATTGTTTGCTATTGGTCCCTCTATACATTATGCAGAACCTTTATTATCTGATATAGACTTAAAAGAAATTAGAAATCAGTTAGGAAAGACTTTACTTATATTTCTACCACATTCAAGTTGGTCTATTTATGTGGATTTTGATATAAAGTATATAATCTCTATTATAAAAAAGATTGAAAAAGAATTTGAGAATATTTTAATATGTATTGGTTGGAGAGATGTATTACGTAATATTGACGAATTTTTTATAAATGAAGGATATACTTGTGTAACTGCTGGAAATGTTTATGATAATCAATTTTTAAATAGGTTAAAAACTCTTATTTTATTATCATCTCATACAATGTCATTTTCTTTTGGTACACATATAGGTTTTTGTATTTATTTGAATAGACCCCATTGGATCTTTGAAGAGGTAAAACAAAAAATTAGTGTGCCAGATAAAATAAGAGATACTTCTGTATTTAGTGCTTCTCCATTATCTATTAATGAAGGAAGATATATTATTGAACACTTTAGAGAAGCTGAAGATGTCATAACAGATAAACAAAAGGAAATAATAGATTTGATATGGGGAACATCACATATAAAGACCCCATCTGAGATAAAAGAACTTTTTTCTATTGCAGAGGATATGTATAGAGAAAAATATTTCCCTTGTGATAGAAAGAATTTAGTTGGTTTGTGTCAAATAATTGACTATATTAAAAAAAATGAGCTGAATAAGTTTTATTTTTTGTTAAATTATTTAAAAAAGATAGGAATAAGTTATAAGTGGATAAATTTACTGGAAGGCTTATTATTGATAAAGAAAGGAAATTTTATTAAAGCCGAGAAAAAGATAAAAAGATTATTAAAAGACAAAGGCTTCATAGGAGAAAGAGCAAAACTTTTAATGACAAAGATACAAAATCAAAATAATGAAATAGAATTCTTTTTAAAAGAAGATATAATGTCTATTTATCCAAAACCTAACTTTTTCTCGTTGAAAAAGATAAATATTCCATGGAGGAATTTATGAAAGTTCTTCATTTGTCAACAGTAGATTTCTGGGGATATGGAATTTCTGCATATAGATTGCATAAGAGATTACAAGCTAAAGGGATAGATTCTATCATGATTACAATGGTAAAGTCAACGGGAGATCCAAGTGTTAAAATGGTTATATTTGATCCTCTTGATAAAAATAAATTTCATGTTTTTGATAAGGTTATCCCTGATACTGAAACTATATCCAATTATATGATTGAAAAATGGAATAATTTATTGAAAATGCAGGTAATGCCTTCAGAAGGAGAACTTATTTTTTCTTCATATGATTCTGTAGTAAATTTAGAAGAAATTATTGAATTAAATAACCCTGATATAATTCATATCCATTGGGCTCCAGGACTTGTTGATATTGAAAAGGCTCCTATTTATTTTATGAATAAAAATATTTGTTTAACTATTTATGATATGTATCCCTTCTCAGGTGGATGTCATAATGAAAAATGTGAAGGATTTAAAGAAGAATGTAGACAATGTTATCTTTTAAAAAAAGAAGAATTAAAAAAAATTGCTAATATTAATTTTAATATAAAGAAAAAATCATATGATCTTTTAAAATTACATGTAGTTGCTTCTAATAAAATTTTAAAAAGAAAAAGTGAAGAAAGTAAAATTTTTGGTGTAGATAATAAAATTGAAGTCATTTATCCAGGTGTACCTGTAGAAAAATTTTCAAAGAAGAATAAAAAACAGATAAGAAAATATCTTCAACTACCAATTGATAAATATATTTTAATTCTAGCATGTTCTTCCTTAAAAAATAAAAGAAAAAACATTAATTATCTTATTGAAGGTTTGAAATCTCTTAAAGAAAAAGGTAAAGAGTTTTATTTTATTATTATTGGGGCATATGCCGAAGAAATCAAAAAAAAGTTACATTTTCCTATACATACGATAGGCTTTGTCCCTTATGAAGAGATAATGTGTTGGTATTATAGTGCATCTGATTTATTTTTAAATCCTTCTATCCAAATAAATATTCCTATTTCTGTTTTAGAAGCTATGGCTTGTGGACTCCCTGTAGTATCTTTTAATTATGGAGGTATTAAAGAAGTAATTTCTCACAAAAAGAATGGCTATCTTGCAGAGTTATATAATATGGAAGATTTTATAAATGGAATTAAATGGATTTTAAGAAATAGAGAGAATATTAAATTAGAATTAAACTCAAAAAAGACAATAAAACATTTTTTTAATTTAGATATTGTAACTGTAGAATATATAAAATTATATGAAGAAATATTAAAAAATAATATAGGTAAAGATAGGTTAAAAAATAAAATAATAAAATGGGGAGAAATATTTTTTAAAAATAAAGACATAGAGAAATCATTATTAGTTTTCAATAAGATTTTAGAACAATATGGAGATGATGCAGAAGTATTTAATAATATTGGTGTAATTTATTGGGAAAAAGGTGATTATGAAAATGCTATTAAATTTTTTAAAAAAGCATATAAGTTGAAACCATTTTTAAAAGAAATTAGAGAAAATTATATAAATGCGTTAACACTTAGAGGAAAGAAATAATAAAAAATGGAGGTATTTCTATGATCCCAATTTCTACGTGGTCAGAAGGATATATTACCGATATAAATTATACAACTAATTTCTATTTTCATCAGTCTCCTGATTTTTTAAACTTTTGTTGTCTATTATATGGTTATGAACCTTTTGATTTGAACACTACCTTTAATTATTGTGAACTTGGATGTGGAAATGGTTTTACTATAATTTTACTTGCAAGTTTATATCCTCATGCTAATTTTTACGCAATTGATTTTAATCCTGATCATATTGTATTTGCAAATTCATTAAAAAAATATTTTAATTTAGATAACATTAAATTTTTTAATATTTCTTTTAAAGAAACAGTAGATGAAAAGTTAGAAGAGTTTCCTGAATTTAATATGATAACATTACATGGAGTATTTAGTTGGGTTAGTCATGAAAATCGGAATAGAATAATAGAATTCACTCGAAAAAAATTAAAGGCAGGTGGTATATTAAATGTTAGTTATAATAATATGTGTGGTTGGTTTATGAGAATTCCTTTTCAAAGATTGATTATAGATTTTGCTAAACTGTTTCCAGAAATTATAAGTGCAAAAAAAGTAGAAATAGTAATTAATTTGATCAGAAAAATGCAACAAGCAGGATCAGAGTATTTTAATTCACCTGCTATAAAAAAGACATTGGGTAAAATGGATGAAATGTCTATTAATTATATAGTTCATGAATATTTAAATGAAGACTGGCAACCGTTATTTTTTTCTGAAGTGTGTTCTTATATGCATAATGCTAAGTTAAAATATTTAGGTATGGCAGATCCAATATGGTACTTTAATGATCTTTTATTTAATGATAATCAATTGAAAGTTTTAAATGAATTCAGATCTATGTATATGAGAGAAATAGCAAAAGATTATATTTTAAGATTAGCATTTAGAAAAGATATATATATAAAAGGTGGAGTTATGTTACCGAGAGATATATATTATAAAAAAATGTTTAATAAAGTAAAATTTGTTTTAAATAAGCCTATAGAAGATGATAAAATGTATAAAATTGATTTAGATTATACAAAAAGAAGAGCTAATATAAATAGAGGAATATTAAATAAATTATTTGAAGAACTGACATTGCCAAAGACCATAGAAGAATTAATGGAATGTAGTATTTTAAATAGTATAAAAGATAAAGAATTATTAAGGATAATTTCAATGTTAATTCATAAAAATATAGTTACTCCTATTATAAGTAATGTAGATATAAATGATAATAAGAAAAATAGTAAAATAGGTAAAATAATTAATAGATTTATAGCTAAAGATGCTAGATATAGAAATGAATTAAAACATTTTTTGATACCAAAATTTAAAACTGCTATGAATGTTAATATAATAAAAAGATTAGTCTATGATGCGATAATAAATGAGGAAAAAGATGATATTAACGATATATTATTGCATGTTAAATTATTTTTAAAAAATAGAAGTATAAATTGGAAAGCTTTTGATGAAAATAAATCAAAAGATGAAATTCTTAACAAAGAAATAAGTGAATGTATAGAGAAGTTTTTTCCTTTTTGGGAAAAAGTAGGAGCTTTATAAAATTAAGAAGGAGCTTATGTTATGAAGAATAAATTAAATAGTAAAATTATTACATTGGAAGATAAACTTGAATCTGCAAAATTATATCATAGATCTGGAAATTTTGAAAAAGCAGAAAAGTTATATAGAGAAATTTTAAAAGAAGAACCACAAAATGCAGAAGCTACTCATTTATTAGGACTATTAGCTATGCAGATGGGTAAATTAGATGTAGCTCAATATTTAATTGAAACAGCTATTGAATTAGATTCTACAGATCCTGTTTTTTATGTTAATATGGGAGTTGTCTATTATTTAAAAAGAGATTTTTGTAAGGCAAAAGATTTTTTTAAAAAAGCAATAGAAATGGATCCTAATTATATAGAAGCATATGGAAATTTAGGAAAATTGCTTGCTGAAGAAAATCTTTTAGAGGATGCTAGAAAATATTTAATAAAAGCAGTAAATTTAGGAGATAGAGATCCAAATGTTCTCATCACACTTGCAGAAGTAAATTTTAGATTAAAATATTATTCAAGAGCTGAAGAATTATGTAATATAATGATTCATGAATTGGATATAGAGGAAAAACAAGTTTTTAAGATATTAATTGAATCTCTATTAAAACAAAATAGACCACTAGAGGCTAGTTCATATGTTGAAATGTTAATTGAAAAATATGGAGATAATCCTGAATACAAAAAGTATAAAGATCAAATTTATGAACAAACTGGAATTATTGAATCTTCTAATTTAAAACAATAAAAGTTTTTATAAAGAGGAGGAAAAGATGGTACTTAAGATAGATTTTCGTTCTTGTGATACAGAATTTGAACAAGATGTTTCAAAACTTTTAAAGCAAGCTGAATATATGCATAAAACAGGAAATTATGAAGAGGCAGAAAAGTTATATAGACAAATTTTAACTTTGGATGATCAAAATTCTACGGCATATCATCATTTGGGGATAATGGCCCTTCAAGGGAAACAATACGAATTAGCTGAAAAGTTGTTAAAAGCGGCTTCTGACTTTGAACCTCAAAATGTAAGATATTTAATAGACTTGGGCTCGGTCTATTTTTGTTTGAAAAAGTTTAGTAGAGCTATTTCTATATATAAGAAAGCCTTAGAAATATCCCCCGATAATTTTGAGATATTGTTTAACTTAGGTTCTATTTTAATGGAAGTTCAGCGATTTGAAGAAGCAGAAAAGTATTTAGATAAGGCAGTAGTTTTATGTTACTGGGATCCAAGACCTTTTGTAAAATTATCTTATTGTCTTACTCAACTTAACAGATATGATGAAGCAGAGGAAATTGCAAAGGCTGCTTTTGTATTGCGTCCTAAAGATAAAGAACATTTGTTTATTTTAATGGAAGTTTTTTTAGAAATTAATAGACCATGGTATGCAATTGCAATAGGAAGAAAATTAGTTGATATGGATCCTATAAATATAAGTTTTAGAGCAAGATTAGCAAATGCATACCTGCTTGCAGGAGTTGTATGTAAAGCAGAAGAAGAAGCTCGTAGAGCTTTAACATTATCTCCTAAACTTCCCGGTTTATATAAACTTTTATCTAATGCTATGATGGTATGTACAGGATGGGATGAAGCAATGGAAGTAGTGGAAGAAGGTTTAAAATTAGATCCAAAAAATGAACCTTTATTACTTCAAAAAGCATCAATTTTAGAAAAAAAAGGAAAAGATCAAGAATCTTTTAAGATTGTAAAGTCTTTTTTTTCCCATAGAAAAGTATATAATCCTCAAGCAGTAAGTTTACTTGCTACATTATGTAAAAAATTTCATGCAGAAAAAGAAGGAATAGAATTATTGAATGAGGTATTAAGCAATAAGGGTTTATCTCAGGGGTTTATTTCTTCCACAAAATTTATTCTTGCGGAATTATATGACAGTTTGAAGGAATATGATAAGGCTTTTAAGGAACTAAAGGAAGCAAATGACCTCATTCCCAGGACATATAATCCCAAAAGAGAAGAAGAATATTTTGAAAAACTAAAAGAGGTATTTAATAAAACTTTCTTTGAAAAAGCTCCTCGGTCCACAATAACAACTAAAAAGCCCATACTTATTGTGGGAATGCCAAGATCTGGAACAAGTCTAACTGAACAGATTTTAGCAACCCACCCTCATGTCTTTGGGGCAGGAGAACTTGCAAAGATTGGAGAAATTTCTGCTTATTTACCGGAATGGCTTAAGAAAAATATTTCCTTTCCCGAGGTTTGTAATTATCTTAGAGGAGAGATTATAGATAGAGCGGCAAAAGAATATCTTGATTTTATTGATTCTTTAAGTGGAGGAAAATTTTTAAGAGTTACTGATAAAATGCCTCAAAATTTTGTTTATATGGGACTTATTTATCTTATGTTTCCAAATGTGAAGATAATTCATTGTAAAAGAAATCCTTATGATACCTGTCTCTCCAACTATTTTCAGAACTTTGCTGCAGCGGGACTGGGCTTTGCTTATAATCTAGAAGACCTTGGTCATTACTATCGCCTATATCTGGATATTATGGAGCATTGGAGAAAGGTCCTTCCCATCAAGTTTTATGAGAGCCAATATGAAGAGTTGGTCCAAAACCCTAGGGAGAAGGTGAGAGCCCTCTTGGATTTTTGTGAACTTGAATGGTATGAGGGGTGCCTTGAATTCCATAAGACCAAAAGGGACGTAAAGACCGCCAGCTATGATCAGGTGAGAAAGCCCCTTTACAAAAAGTCTGTGGCGCGATGGAAGAGGTATGAGAAACACCTCCAACCCTTGAAACAGGTATTAGAGGCAGAGGACCTCCCAGGACTTTCCCTTAAACAGGCAGGAGTGATAGTAGAATAGATAAACTGCCCTGGAGAGGGCCACCTTATAGAGTTTTTTTGGGCAATAGAGAGCAGTTATCTGGGAAATTGAATTAATTACGTCCCCAAGGGGATTTGAACCCCTGCCGCCGGCGTGAAAGGCCGGTGTCCTAGACCGAGCTAGACGATGGGGACGTGAGATGAGAGTTGGCTGGGGGACAGGGATTCGAACCCCGGCTACTGGGGCCAGAACCCAGCGTCCTACCGCTAGACGATCCCCCAGCACTCAAATTGGAGAAATTTTGTGTAGCCTTTATCTTACAAGATGTCAAGAGAAAATTAGTGGCTGGATGCCAATATCCTGGTTTTTCTCCTGAGCTTTTTTATTTTCCTCCGTATCCTGTCTCTTTCCTTTCTGTTTTTTCTTGGGATAGAGAGCTTTAATTCCCTGAGTTTTCTTATCTCTTTTTTTATTTCAATTATCTGGTCCTTATATGGAGATACCCCTGTCTCTTCAGTAATTCCAAGGACCTCCTTTATCTTCTCTAAAAGTTCCTCTTTTTGCATTCCAGATGCACCCACGATCTGAGGAATCTTGTCCATGGCCAACTGTCTAAGTTCCTTTGCAGTCATCTTTTCCAGGGGCTTTTTTAACTCCAGAGACTCAAGGGTAATCTCTTCACTCATCTATTCCTTCCTCCTTCCTAGTTTGGTTATAAATTTTACATACGCAGAATATGCCCTTCCCACAGGCCCATTTTCAGATAATGTTAGTGTTCCCACCTGAGAGGGAAGTTTATATCCTATGGTCGTATTTTCCTCCATCACCTTTTCCCCAAGAGAGGGAATTTTCTCGGTTAAGGGAGTTTTGTCTTCTAACAATTTATACTTTATTTTGTCAAATGGTTGCCACCCCAAAAAATCTTCAATCCTTTTCAATATCTCTTCTGAATAAAAATACAACTCCTGCATAATGATGCTATCTTCCACTCCGATTATAAGAGTATTTTTTTGTCTTTTAAGGGGTCTCGCCATCTGTGCCATTTCAGGACCTATCACATCTTCCCACTTCTTCCAGAGCTCCAACACAGAAAATTCCCTGGTGAACCCCTTTCTCTCCAGAAAGTCCTTAAGGGCCTTATTTATCTCTTTGGCGTGCATCTCTTTCCTCCAGGAGCCTTTTTATATTGCATACATTGCATAAGGAGAGGTATGTGGGGTAGCCACATATCTTACACTGATTGTCTATGTGCGAGTTAGAAGGGGTATTGTGGTCTATGTATCCAAAGAGAAAATTTCTTTTTATCCCCGGCATATCCATTTCCAGCCCATCCAGTGCCTTCTTAAATTTTCTGCTGGTGGCCCCTTTGGAGAGGGGACAGTCTATCTCCACGGGATCTATCTTCTTTAGCTCTGCATAGATCAAGATTTCTTTTATCTCCAAACGATAGAGGGGTTTTATCTTGGCGGGGAGCATGGGATGGGGAGAGGGGAGATAAGGATATTGCTTTGTGACATAATCCATTCGTCTTCCCATGAGATTTCCCAGCAGTCTTGCGGCCTCATCGTCCAGGTTGTGACCTGTGGCCAGGATCTCAAACCCCTCTTTTACTGTGAGCATATCCAGAAATTGTCTCTTTAACTTGCCACAGAAGGAGCAGGTCTTTCTCCGGAGCCTGTTGTGTAATTCCACTATGGTATATCCAAATACCTCTTTTAAGTGATACTGACTCCATTGAAATCCCCTTTCTTTGGCAAAGTGGGCTATCTTTTCAGAAGATGCCTCTGAAAATTCTCCTATCCCCAGGTTAATGTGCAGACCCTTTGTCCTGTAACCCATCTCTTCCAGTACCTCCCATAGGACGAGGGAGTCTTTTCCCCCTGACACCGCCACCATAATGGGCTTTTTGTTGGATACCCCTATTTTTTTCATTGCCCTCTTTACTGCGGTCTTAAAAAAAGTTTCATAACACCCCTTACAAAATCTGGCATTATGAGAGGGCAGGGATATGATTGCCTGTTTTCTGCATCTAATACATCTGGCACCAGGGGGTAGCTTTTTGAAATATCTGGCCATAGTAGATTTGCTCCTTTAATGAAAATTATTTAGCAGGTTGAAAGATGGTAAAGGGAAGGGTGAGAATATTTTTTAATATCTGGAAGACCTCAGAGGTTACTGCATTTGGCGATAAGGGTATCACCTTTGGGTCTTCCACCCTTCCACTAATTCCAACAGGGATAAGGAGGACATGTCCCTTTAATAGGGACCTTATCACTGGTATCTTTTTTACTATTCTGTCAAGGGTCTTAAGGGGAGCAATAAACGCCACCATATCCATTTTATCCCTTTTGATATCCACCTTTCCATGAAATATTATATCCATTGTATCGCCTATAATGGTGGAGTGTTCAATGGTGAGGAGTCCATTTTCTATCTTGGCCTCGCTGGTTAGGGAACTATAGGCAAATCCCTCTTTATCCAGGGAAGGAAGGGTGCCAAAGAATATTTCAGTAGAGTTTAATATGGCCAGTATGCGAGACAATAGGGTAAGTTTATATATTCGGCCCTTGCTCATCTCTACCCTTATACTTCCGCATATCCCATTGCATGAGGAATTGTCCTGGGCTAGAGGGAAGTGTGCCTTTATCCTGAGAGAGAGATCCATCTCACCGGTGATTACCCTCTTTTTTTCACCCAGGAGACAGGCAAGGACCCTCTGCACCTCCATCTTTTTTCCCTTACTGGAGACAAAAAAGTTGACTCCTCTAGAGGAGATCTCTCCCCCTCCCCCCAGTGGTATTGAACAGAGATATGCCCTTTTGAGAAGGATTGAGGTCTTCTTCTCTCTCAGCCTTATAAGGGCATTTATGTCTGTAAATTCCCTGTGATAGAGATGCAAGGTGTTGATGTGAATATTCAATCTACCCACCAGAGAATGGCTATTTTTCCTAGAGGAATATCGCCTGAGGGCCGCTATAATGGGGTCCAGTGTTACCTCCTTTGCCCTTACCCTGATGTCAAAGCTATCCCTTCCCTCCATGAGATAGACCTCTCCTCTGGCATTTAACAGGTTGTCTTCACATATTACATAGAGGTCCCTCAGGGAGAGATTCCTTCCCCCTCCCACCACAAGTCCCTGTTTTAGCTCTACATGAAGGGGAAGACGGGGAAGCCTTATCCGGGAGAGGTGGAGACTCCCCTTAAAGTAATTTACGGTAAAGGGGGATAGGGAGAGAGTCAGGTAAAAGTCTCCTTTTATCTTTCCCTTAATCCAGGGATTTTTCAGGAGGACCCCCTCCACCATGGAGCGGGTCAATACACCTTTGAAGGATATACCCAGCTTGTTTTTTCTTTTTATGCACCTTATATAGAGCCCTTCCCTTTTCCCCTGTAGGATGTGTATCTCTCCTCTTAGGCCATGAGTGTCTTTACTTAATTCTAGTTTTAAAAGAGAGGAGTCCTTTGTAAGGGTCCAGATGGAGAGATTGAGGTGCTGGTTGTCACCATATTTAATAGAAAACCTTTTTATTTTTAAGAGGGGACGGAGATTTATCCTCTTTAAAGAGGGAATCCTCTCCCTTAGAAGGGACTGGATATCCTGCCCCACCCTTCCTTCTCCAGAAATGGAGATACAGCTACTCCCTCTCTTCCTTATAAGCAGGGCATGAGATAGGTGGAGATGTGATTGTTTTAGGTGAAGGTCTATGTTTGAAAGGGATAACTCATGGGTGGATAGGCTGAAGCCCCCCCCTGTTATTTCCATCTGTGTGAAGGGGATAGCTATAGAGGAATCATTAGATGAAAGGGCTCCAAGAGCCTGGAGGAGCTTTTTTTTGAATATTATCTTTGTAATTTCACCGCTGGCATTAATGGAGGTTATCTCTGGTATCCCATAGGAGATAGTTAATCCATTGAGTGTAAGGCTGGTCTTTCCTTCCTTTATGTAAGGATCTAGCAATGGAATTGAAAATAGATGGTGTCCAACAATAGCTGTCTCTAATATGTTCAGATTTGGGAGTTGTCCTTTAATAGATATTAATTTTTTGTTCGTTTTCAGTAAAAGAGACATATATTGTATTTTGGAAGTTCCTATTTTACCTTTTATTCCGTCTGTCTTTATAATTGATTTATAAGTGTTTAAATAAAATAATGATGTATCCATTTTAAATGGAATATTACATTTTGCTAATTTCCCTTTTACTATTATATCTCTTGCTTTTACTTCAACATAAAATTTATCTTTTTCTTTCCATACATGCACATGCCCTTTACATTTTCCTCTGGTTATTTCTAACTTATTTAAACTGCTCAGGATGCTCCTATGTACCTGCAGTTTCATCAAAAGTTGTGTTAAATGAGACAGGTTAAAGGAGGTGTCCACCTTGAGGTCAAATGGCCGTATCCTGGAGTTTAATCCCAATACCAGGTCTGCGTTGTAAAAACTGGAGCCTTCTACTCTTCCTGAGGCCCCTTTGCAATAGAGTATGTTGTGCTTTACCTCAAAGTCCCCCCTGACGCGGGAGAGGGATAGTCCTATGGAAGGGATGGCTATTTGCATGTTATTTCCCTTGCCCATGAGTCCCCATATTAGATGAGCATGTTTTTCCTTTGTGAGATAGAATCGGAACTTACTGATCTTTCCAGCAGACACTATGCGGGATATGGTGTCAATTATGTGGAACCTTAAACCAAGGCGATGATACTCTTTTAAGAAGCCAGAATAATCAATTAGAGGGGCAAAGAGGTTTACTTTAATGTCTGTGGGTGAAAATAGTATTTCTCCTCCAAGACTCAGGTAGGGGGAAAGGAGGGTGAGTTTTTTTATGTAAAGATTCATATGTCCGGGGAAGGAGGATAAGGGGGAGATTATACTTAACTCCAGAGATGGTTTGCGTAAGTTGCAGCCATGTGTAAGGGATATGGAATGGGAGGTACCCAGGACCTGGATATATATCTTTTCTCTGGTTAATGTACCCCTTATGCATGTGTTTATTCCCCTGGCATGGTTTATCCAGGTTGAAACTTGAGGATAGAGGGAAGTGAGAAAAGGCAGGGAAAGGGATTTTATCTTGGAGGAGAAGGTCAGGTGTTTTTTGCAGAGGTCAAATGATAGATAGATGCTTTTGGCAAAACTGGGCGATGCAAGGACTTCTCCTCTTATTCCATAGGGTGGACCATGTAATATCCTTGCCCTTATGTGATCAAGGTATAGAAGTGGTCTTTTCAGATGGAGCATCACCTTCCCATCATCCAATCTAAGACTGGAGATGTATTTGTTTTTCCACGAAAGTAGAGGCAATAGAGACATTGGGGAGGGAGGGGGAGCATTGCTGTTATGGGAAAGATAGATGTGTGCCAGTGTGTGGTGAATCTCTATCCTTAAAAAAGGTCTTCCCCTTATAAGGTCCCATATCTGGGCGAGGATGTATAGTTTTTTGGCCCTTATATCCCTGTGAGAGGACACCATCTCCACAGAGGATATCTCCACTGCTGGTAAGGGGATTATCCGGGGATGCACCCCTTTGAGGTGGATATTTAATCCAGGATAGCTGGAGGGGAGATCCTGTATGAGGTGGAAGAGGATGGTCCTTCCCCCTGTTTGGACCCCTGCAAGATATAAGGTTAAGGAGATGGCAGCACACAAAAGGGTCTTTAGTCCACGGTTCACCTGCACCTCATTGTGCTATTTTTGAGCAATCTCTCTTCCCCTGGAGAGCATTTGCTCATATTCTTCCTCTGGCACAAGGGAGCCCCCTGTGAGCCAGATGATATGAACACATTCCCTCGCCAGATACCTTTCTGTGAGCACCACCCCTTTTACCCCTGCCCCAGCAGAAGGTTCTATCTTTATGTCTTCTGTTTTGTTTAAGGCATAAAGGGCCCAGAACATCTCTTCATCGTGCAGGGTGTATCCTCCTGCAGCTACTTTTTTTATCACTGATAGTGCCAGTGACGAAGGAGAGGGCACCGCAAGTCCGTCTGCCTCGGTGGAAAATTTTATGTTATATCTGGATAAGGAGGGTCTATCCTCCCCTGTAATAAGTCCCAACATAACACATGGTGCACCAACAGGCTCTGCAACATAGGCCCTTATGGTCTTTCCAAATACACATCTCAATCCAAAGGAGATGCCACCAGGTGCGCCGCCCACACCACAGGGTAGATATACACATATAGGAAGAGAAGGGGAAGGATGGATATTCAATGAATCCAACTGGGTCTTTAGATGGATGGCCGCAACCGAATATCCCAGGAAGAGTTCTTTTGAATGTTCGTCATCTACAAAATATGCAAATCTATCATTTTCACATCTTTCTCTTCCCTTTTTTACTGCATAGGAATAGTGGGCATCATGTTCAACTATATTTACTCCATGTCTTTTTAAAAGTTGTTTTTTCCATTGTTTGGCGTCTCTGGACATGTGGACCTCTGCGTTGAGCCCCAGGGCCCTTGATATTATCCCTACGCTCAACCCGAGGTTACCTGTGGAGCCCACCACTACGGTATATTGAGAAAGAAACCTTTTTATAGAGGGGTCTTGTATTATCCGTGTATAATCATCTCCTTGGGAGAGCAGACCTTCTTCCAGGAGTAGTTTTTCTGTAAATTTTAATACCTCGTATATGCCCCCCCTGGCCTTTATGGAGCCAGCTATTGGGAGGTCACAGTCCATTTTGGCAAATACTCGTCCCCTTATCTCCTGGTTATATCTCTTCTCCAACAGAGGGGGAAGCCCTTTGAGCTCCCTTAGAGGGGAATCTACTATTCCCCTATGGGTCTGGGGAAAAAGTTTTCTTAAAAGGGGAGCAAATCTCTCCCATCTCTCTTTGGCCTCCAGGATATGGGAGATGGAGAAGGGTAGGGAACTGGAGGGGGTTCTATCTTGAGAGGATGGATTTTCCCACCAGATCTCTTTTCCCTGCTGGAGCATTTTTATCATCTCTTCCATTGAGGACTCCCCTGTGGATTCTTTTGTAGAATATGTCCTGAGGGCGAAGATAAGATAATTTCCATGGGAAAGGCAAGAGAATATCGGGTTTTTTTTGAAGCCTCCATCCCTACCAAAAGAAGTTAAAAGATGAAATGGTAGACTATTTCTTACAGGATTTCAAAACCAATTAAAGAACCTCAGTGGGAGATTTTAATTGGTATAGGAAGTCAAATAAACTATAAGGGATGATTTTATGCACAACCTCGCCTTGATTTTATTTATCTTGATAAGACAAATATATTTTGAAAGGGTTAGATACTAAAAAATATGTCCACTCTAAAGAGGGTTGGGAAGACAGTGCCAGTATTCATATTAACTGCAGTTTTTGAATTCCTCTTGAGTTTCTGTGGTTTTTAATATATTTTCCCCTTATCAAAAATGAGCCAAGAAACTTAAAGTGGATAATAAAAAAATTCATATCAAAACTCTTCATTACCAACGTTATATTCAACAATACTACTTTCCTTTTTATTGAAGGAGAGATATCCTATGTAAAGAAGCCGTCAATGTTTTTTATGTCATCAATAAGGAAGATATCTTTATAGAAGATGGATAAATAGCGGTTTTAAAAAATTAATTCAAAGAACAATTAGAAAATAATTTACACCATCCCATGGGAAAAATGCAAAATTGTTTTTTTAAATAAGATGTGCGTAGGGCCAAAGGTAGAGAGGGATAAATGGTTACCAAACGTTGGGCATAATGTTTTATGAGGCTTATTTCTGAATTGGTACTTTTATGTGTCTCTTTTATATGGGGGGTGACCTTTACCGTGGTAAAGGATGCGATCTCCCATGTGGATGTGTTTATATTCCTTTTTCAGCGTTTTCTCTTGGCATTTGTCCTTTTTATTCCCATAATCCTATTTTTAAAAAAGGAGTTTAATCTCCTTACATTAAAATATGGAACTATTCTTGGAGTCCTCTTATTTTCTGCCTATGCCTTTCAGACTATTGGTTTGAAATATACCACTGCTTCTAATGCGGCCTTTATAACAGGGGTAAATGTAATCTTTGTGCCCCTGCTAAATACCCTGATTTTTAAGAGGGAGATATCCCTATCTGCGAAAATAGGGGCAGTTGTGGCCTGGGTAGGTCTTAGTCTGTTATCGGTTGGTCCCCATCTTCACATGAATAAGGGGGATGTGATTGTATTGTTGTGTGCCCTGGCAGTGGCCTTACATATAATATATACAGAGAGGGTGACCTGTAGCCATAATCCTGTGTTGTTAGCGGCCATTCAGATGGGGGTTATAGCCCTTTTTTCTGGCATTACTTCCATCTTTATGGGGGAGGGGACCTCTCTTATGAGGGTCATCCCTTCCACCTTGGGGGCCCTTTTGTTGTGCGCAGTGTTTGCCTCTGCCTTTGCCTTTTGGGCCCAGACATATTTTCAGAGGTTTACCTCTGCCACCAGGACGGCCATTATCTTTACTGCAGAGCCCCTTTTTGGTGCACTTTATGCGCATTTTTTTGGAGGAGAGGCCCTTGGAGGTTTTCAGATACTGGGTGGGGGTCTCATTGTAGGGGGGATGATTATATCAGAACTGGGGAACCTTGATAAGGCTAAATAGAGAGCTATGGGAGTATTTAGACTTTACAGGGGAAGGGTTCTAACTTATGAACCAATAGGAGAAGGAAAAAAATAGGAGGTTTTATCATGTCCATAGAGATAATAGAGACCACAGAGGTCCCCCAGCTAGATAGGGGTTATGTTATATCCATTGTAATAAAGAATTTTAAACAGCACAGGGATGTGGATGTGCATCTCTTTAGGCCTTCCTGGGACCCAGAGGAGTATCAGGCATACGACTGGCCTGACATTGTGGGCAATCCCCTTCCCGGTGTGGATAAGATAGACCCTATCTCCAGTAGAAAGGTTTTACTGGAGACCTTTACCCGGCAGGAGAAGGATACCATAGTGGAGTATCTAAAGGATAGATACAATACTCGCTTAAAGAGGATAAGGGTAGGTATCATTTATCTTCCCATTCCCCTTGGGCTGGTTGCCCTCTCTGAGATAGAGCCTCAGGGGGAGATAGGGATTATAAAATTTGAAGAGATCCCCAACTATCCCCTCTCATTCCCCTTTCATGGACTATATAATCTCGCCCAGCATCCCCTGGTGGAGGGGAGTGGAACTGATTAAAAATACCCCATACTGTGGAGTAGAGAGAGGGTCTTTTCCTTGTTGGGATTTCTCCCATCCCTTTCTGAAGATATAGAGGGACTGGTGCAGGGGATACAATCAATGGATCGGTATCCCCTGTTATATAGCTCGCAGTAGGGTATTGAGTGCATAATGTGGAATGTCCATACATCTGACTCTCTCCAGTGAAGGATGGGATTTATCTGGAGATAGGGGGGATGATCTCTGGGCTCTTTCCATTTCCGCTCCTCTCTTGCTGGAGTTTCATCTCCCCTTACCCCTGTATATATGACCTTTATGCCATGTTTTAATATTGCCTCATGCAAGGGCCTTACCTTGAGGTCTCTGCAACACCTTAGCACATCTGTCTTTGGATAGCGGGAAAGGTCCACCCGCGGAGAGAAGGTCTCTAGATCCACCTGTAATTTCTTACCTATTATCTCAAGGGTGTTATATATCTCTGGAAAGGTGAAACCTGTATCTATAAAGATTGCCTTTATGGGAGCCTCTGCTTTTCTCTGCTTTAGATAGAGATGCCAGAGGTAGAGGACACACGTGGAGTCTTTTCCTCCAGTCCATGCCACAACTATATCTTTTTCTGGATAGCTACTGGTTATCTCGTCAAAGTAGGAATAGGTGAGTGATATCTTATCTTCCAGGCTCTTCATGGGATTGCCCCATACCATTTATCGTCATCTAGTCATCTCCGCCATCTCCATCGTCTCCTCCGTCATCATATCCATCATCCTCGCTATAGTCCTCTTGAGATTCTTCCTCTCTGTCGTCTTCCCCCTCTCCTTCATACTCTACTGCATCCTCGTCATAGATATAGTCATCATAATCGCGATCATCATATTCCCGATCTGACCAGAAGGTGTTGTCATAACGGCTCCTGCTTATACCCCGGCGGGATATCCGTGAGGGGTGAGGCTGTTTTGATCCCCCAAATATCTTTTTCAATATCCCTAATACTGCCCCTCCTCCCAAGACCGCTGCTACTATCCACGCTATCTTCATCTCATCTCCTTATGTGTTTGTATTACCGGGAGCTGGGAGTAAGCCGGGTTCTGTTTCAAGGTCGTCATTCATCTGGGACAGGGATTTCTCCCTGCCTCAAGCGACCCACCCGGAGGCATGGGTCGGGCCAACCCACAGCGCCCCCCTATTTGGTCTTGCTCCAGACGGGGTTTACCTAGCCTACTGCGTCACCGCAGTAGCTGGTGGGCTCTTACCCCACCTTTTCACCCTTACCCCACACCCACCTTATATGAGACCTTAATGTAGCAACCCCTCAAATCACGTTATAAGGGGAATTAAACTCAAAAAATTAGACCACCCCTTTTTTCAGTCACACACAAGGTGGGTGTGGGGCGGTCTGTTTTCTGTGGCACTTTCCGGGGATCACTCCCCCTGGGCGTTACCCAGCGTCCTGCCCTGTGGAGCCCGGACTTTCCTCCCCCTGAAGAAGGATATCCCTCAGGGAGCGACGACCCTCCAGCTCCCGGTCAACCACTACCATCTATTAAAACAATAACACCAGAGACCAATTATTATCAAAATGCCCTGGTTTGACAAGAAGATTTTGCAATATAACCCCATTTGTTTTCCTGGGATTATTTGTGGTGCTTTGGTAAAATTTTTTCTTGACTTTTTATTTTTTATTAACATAAAAAGCAGATTTATAAAATTTAGTAACACTTTCTATTTAAAAATAGCAAAAAGGAGGAGTGAATGAGGGCTATTTTAAAATTTCTTTCGTTAATTATTGTGGGATATATATTTCTAATGGTCAATAATTCCTATTGTGAGGTGGTGAGGGATTCCCTTGAGGATATGGTGGTCATAGCCACCAAGACCCAGGAGAGGATAGAAGATGCCCCAGGAGATATTACTATTATAACCAGAAAGGAGCTATTATCTCAACATATACAGACCATTGATGACGCCCTGAACCATCTGTCAGGCATATATTTTAAGCGGACCAAAGGGCTTATGGATACCACAGCCGCAATACGGATGAGGGGCTTTTCCGGGGATAAATATTGTCTCATCCTCCTGGATGGACAGCCCTTAAACGATGCTTATACAGGAGCGGTTCCCTGGGCAAATATACCTATCTCCAATATTGAAAAAATAGAGATAATTCGGGGAGGGGCCTCTTCTCTTTATGGGGGAAATGCAATGGCAGGGGTGATAAATATTATTACCTCCTCTCCTAAAAGATTTTCCATCTCCGCCTCTGTTGGATATGGGAGCCATGAGACTACAAGAGGGGGATTCTTTATGTCCCTTCCTGTCCAAGACAGGTTATTTCTTTCCCTTGATTATGAGGCTCAAACAACGCGTGGATATGTAACCTCTCCTGTGAGACGTACTATTTCTGCAGGTACGGGAAATGTCTATGGGGGCTATCTCATGAAAGACCCCTATGGCTCCTCCAAGTACTGGGTAGTAGGGGATAAGGGAGACAATGGGGGAGGGCGAGATGTCCTGAGTGCAAAGGCACGATATATGCTTCCCTCAGGGGGAGATCTTATCCTATCTGCAACCACAGGAAGGTATTTTTATAAGTACTATCCTCCCCATACCTATATGGGTACCTTTGGAAATTCCACTACAGCGGCCATTGCTGGAGTGGCATCAAAGGCATCTTT
Source organism: uncultured Desulfohalobiaceae bacterium (assembly GCA_964427155.1). Classification (GTDB taxonomy): domain Bacteria; phylum Desulfobacterota; class Desulfovibrionia; order Desulfovibrionales; family Desulfothermaceae; genus Desulfothermus. Next base: position 95,965 of record CAYRSC010000016.1, read on the forward strand.
TAAACCCAATGATTTTATCTCCTATACAGGCATAGGAGAAAAGGAGAGCCAAATACTATCATTAAGCGCTAATAAACAGATAGGCAAAATGACCTTCTCCACTGAGTTAGGGGCAGTTATTTCAGACAACAAATACACCCTGGAGACTGGAAGAAATATGGATTTTTATGATAATTCTCCAGGAAAACTGTCTTCTACCACCAGTGAAGCCTCATACGGAGAGTTTAAGATAAGTCTTTCCCCCACCCCCTTACATCTATTGGTGGGAGGGGTCTCATTTAAGATGGAGGATTCTGATACCAGCGAATATCCCATCCCCTTTTATCGTAGTTTCTCAGGGAGGGGTGGAATGCGTTTTCACTGTGGAGGACAGTCCCATACCATTGGTGTATTCCTGGAGGATCAGTGGAAGATAGCAGAACCATTCTCCATTTATCTGGGGGCTCGCTATGATATATGGCGAGTTTATAATGGATATTCCGGCGTCCCAGGAAGTGAAATATATTATAAATCCAATAGCGAGTCCCATTTAAGTCCAAAATTATCTATGGTCTATAAGGTGTTTAAATATACCACCCTGCGCGCCTCTGTGGGAGAGTCCTTTCGTCCTCCCACCATCTATGAACTATACAGGACATGGACCTCGTGGGGCACCACCTATAAGAGTAATCCCTTCTTAAAACCAGAAACTGTCTGGACATACGAGGTTGGGATACAGCAATCCCTGTTTGAGGGACGAACCAATATCTCTGTGACCTCCTTTTATAATGATATAACTGACCTTATCTATTCCAGACAGGTGGGAACCACCAAGGAAAAGGTAAATGCGGCAAAAGGAAGGACATATGGGGTGGAGGTGGAACTGGGACAAAGGTTGTTTGACTGGTTAAAGATATGGGGCAATCTTACTTATACCAATGCAAAGATAGTGGACAATCCTGTGGATCCCTTGACTGAGGGGAAAAAGGTCACAGGGATTCCCTCCCTTATGTGGAATCTGGGTGCTGTTGCCACCACTGATAAGATAACCTTCTCCCTCCAGGGACGATATTTTTCTAAGATATATACTGACGCCTATAACAGGGATACAGAAGATGGGGTGTATGGCTCATATGAGCCTGCACTTTTCCTGGATTCCAAACTTTCTATTCGTCCCATTCCACACTTTGAGATATCACTTAGTGTGGATAACCTCTTAAATAAGAGATTTTATGAATACTATCACCTGGATGGGAGAACCTATCTACTTGAACTTACCTATAGATATTAAAGATGAAAAAGAGATCTTTTCTCTCTCCTATTTTGGTGCTAGCTATCTCTCTCCTTATAGGTCCGGCACTTTCCCCCCGGTGCCGGGCCAAAACCCTTTGTGTCAGAGACTGTCTTGGGAGAAGGTGTCTTATAAAGGTGCCCATAGAACGCGTGGTGGTGTTAAATTGTGATGCCCTGGAGGTGATGCGTATCCTACATGCCTCCTCCCTTGTGGTTGGCGTGTGCAGGGAAGTAGAGAAGGACAGGGCCTTTTGGGGAAGGCTTGCCTCTCTTCCTATAGTTGGAAGCTGGAAGAGGGTAAATGTGGAGGCCATATTTCGTCTCCATCCAGATCTAGTAATCGCCTATGGAAATAATCCAGGACCGGAACTGGATAGACAGATGGCTCTCTTGGATCTGCAACTCTTGAGGTTGAATTTTTATAAGATAAGGACCCTCCTGGAAGAGATAAAGGTCCTGGGGAAGGTCCTTGGAAGGGAGAAGAGGGCCGCAGAGTATGTGAGGTGGTTTAGAGAGAAACTAGTATTGATTAGAAATAGGATAGAGCGGTTAAAAGGGAAGAGACCCCGCGTTTATTGTGAGTGCTATAGTGATTTTATTGCAGTGGGGCCTGGATCTGGTTCTGATGAGATGTGCTGGATGGGAGGAGGAGATAATATAGGAAGGGAGCTATCCATCCCTTTTGCAAGGGTAAGTGCAGAATGGGTAATAGGCCATAATCCCCAGATAATAGTAAAGCCCACTGGGGGAGGCAGGGGATATGAGAGGAAAGACAATAGTTTTTTTCTTCACCTAAGGGATGAAATAGCCAGGAGAAGGGGTTTTCAGGAGATAGAGGCAGTGAAAAAGGGAAGGATATATGTGATAGATTCTTCCATCTGGACAGGACCTGCATCCATCATTGGGTTGGGATATCTTGCCAGATGGTTTCACCCCGCTCTGTTTAAAGACATAGATCCAGAGAGGTGGCATAAGGAATATCTGGAAAGGTTTCAGGGGATACCTTATCGGGGATTTTATGTCTCTAAGTAGTGGCTTCGCATATTCCAGGGAAACAGCCTTTAAAAAGGCCCTTTTAATGGTTTTGTTTGTGGGATTGATACTCTCCTTTGTAGTGTGTCTCCATCTGGGTCTTACCCCAATCTCTACCACAGATATATTGGTCTCCCTTTTTGACCCTTCAAGTAAATATTCTCCCCTGGTAGTAGATCTGAGGTTGCCCCGAATAGTATGTGCCATATTTATAGGGATTGGTATGGGAGTGGCTGGAACCATCCTCCAGTCTATTTTAAAAAATCCCCTGGCATCTCCCTTCACCCTGGGAATAGGTTCAGGGGCAGGGTTTGGAGCTGTACTCACCATGCTCCTTTTATCCCCTGGAACCCCCTACCTATGTGCCCTGGGGGCATTTTCCTTTGCCATCCTTTCCACCCTGTTTATCTTGATGGTGGGAAAGATAAAGGGAAGCTCTGTGGAGACAGTGATCCTGGCTGGTATTGCCCAGATGTATCTTTTTTCTGCACTCACCTCTTTTCTCCAGTATATATCAACCTCCGAACAGGTGCATGAGTTTCTTCTGTGGTTTTTTGGTAACCTGGATAGGCCTACGTGGAGGGAGATACTGGCAATATCCACAATGGTAATTATCCCTCTGCCCTATTTTTTATATCATTCCATGGACTATGATATCCTCCTCCAGGGAGAGGAAGTGGCCCTCTCTCTGGGAATAGATGTCTCCAGACTCAGGATGGGCTCTATTGTTTTGACCTCCCTTATAACTGCTTCTTGTATATGTTTTACAGGGGTAATTGGATTCATAGGGCTGGTGGCACCCCATATATCCAGAATGTGCATAGGCACTAGTCATCGCTTCCTCATTCCCTGTTCAGCCCTTGTTGGGGCCATGATAATGCTATGGTCAGATGGGGTGGGGAGAGTGATATGGAGCCCTCAGATCATTCCCATTGGGATAACCACCTCTTTTATAGGGATTCCCTTTTTTATATATCTATTGTTCAAAAAGACAAAGGTGCACTGGGGATAGACTGTTGTGTTAACCATAATGGATCTTTTTTATTTCTATGATTCAAAGATGGTGTTAAAGGGGATAAATTTAAGCCTCCCCTCCCACAAAATACTTTCGTTGATTGGTCCCAATGGGGCAGGGAAATCAACCCTATTGAAATGTTGTACTGGTATCTTACGTCCCTCTAAGGGAGATATATTTATCAATCACTTCAGGTTAGGGGACATGAGCCCCCGCCAGTTAGCCAGGGAGGTGGCATATGTACCTCAGAGGCTTATTATAAATTTCCCCATAAGTGTGTTTGACTTTGTCCTTACTGGGAGAAGGCCCCATATTAGAGGAATATCCCCTTCCCCCCGGGATGTGGAAGTGGCCCTTTCAGTGGTAAAAGAGCTGGGGATTTCTCACCTTCTCTCCAAGGACATGCAACAACTCAGCGGAGGAGAGTGTCAGAAGGTGTTTTTTGCAAGGGCCCTGGTTCAAGAGCCATCTTATTTACTGCTGGATGAGGCCACAAGTAATCTGGACATCTATCACCAGATAGAGGTGATGGAGTTAGTGAGGAGCCTATGCAGGCAAAGGGGAATAGGGGTCTTGATGGCCATGCATCATATCAACCTTGCAGTTAGATATTCAGATGAGGTGGTGATGTTGAGAGAGGGAAAGATATTTGCCCAGGGGAGTCCCCATCATGTGGTGAATGAGGAGAATATAAGGACGGTTTATGGAATAGACTCCAGTATCTTCAACCATCAAGGAGAACTATATGTCCATCCCAGAGGGATTAATACAACCTAGATGTGATACCATATCCATTACAGCTATCCTGTGGAGTTCCTTTGTCCCCATGTTTCTAAAGGTGGCAAAGGAGGAGTCATGGCTGGACCTCAAGATCTATTCCCACAAGACACTGTCTCAGGGGGGGGAGATATTGGGTCAACTGGAAGAAGACCTTACCTCCTCCCATCTTGTCTTTCTCTATCTAACCCATGACCCCTTCTGGAGTGAGGTGGAGGGGATATTGTCCTCTATGGAGAGAGGTCCAAGGGTGGTGAGCGTCTCAGCAGACCCTATAAAATGGGGACGACTCTCCACAGAGGACCTCTCTATCTGTTCCACTGCCTATGAATACCTCTCTCTTGGAGGAGAAGACAATACGCGGAATTTGCTGAGGTTTTTGGGCCACATTGTGGATGACTCCATAGGATTTGAGGCTCCTAGGGAACTCCCCTTTGAGGGGATTATCAGGCCCCCTGACCTTACTATCTTTGAGACTATAGAGGATTATTGGAGAAAATATCCTCCATCTTCCAGCAAGATAGTGGGCATCCTCTTTTCCAGGAATATACTCAACTATAGCAGTAGGTCCTTGGAGAGCACCCTCATCCATCTCCTGGAGGAGAAGGGACTGTCCCCCCTCCCCATCTTTAGCCATTGGAGATGTGCCCCTGAGCTTGGGGCCAGGGGTCCCCTTGAGGCGTGTAAGAGGTTCTTTTTGGACCAGCGGGGCAGGCCCATTATCTCTGCCCTTATCAATCTCCAATATTTTCCTCTCAATACTTCAAGGGGAGAAGGAGATTCTCTCTCTGCCTCTTCTTTGTTTAAGTCCTTAAATGTGCCTGTGTTTAAACCTGTTATCTCTTATGGCCTCTCAAGGGAGGAATGGGAAGACTCTCCTGTGGGGCTTACCTCAGACATTACCTTTGGCATTGCCCTTCCAGAATTTGAGGGGAATATAGAACCCATTGTAATAGGATGTAGTGATAAAAGGATAGATCCTGATACTGGATGTGAATTTGAAGAGACAACCCTCCTGGAGGAGAGGCTTGATAAGATGGTTCAGAGAATATCCCGCTGGATAGACCTTGCGCTAAAGCCCCCTGAACAACGTAGGCTTGTCTTTGTTATCCACAAAAATGAATGTGCGTCTCTGGAAGCCACCCTGGGCAGTGCCGCTGGTCTAGATAGTGGAGAAAGTATTATAAGGATATTTAGGGAATTAAAGAAAAAAGGCTATAAGGTGGAGGATATACCCTCCAGCGGGGAGGAGCTCTTTCGTCTTATCCTGGAGAAAAAGGCAATAGCAGAGTTTCGGTGGACCACAGTAGAAGAAATAGTTTCTCGGGGGGGAGCTATTTATCTTATGGATAAAGGGAGTTATGGATCCTGGTTTGAGAAGTTGCCTTCTAGTGCCCGTGCCAGGATAGTGGAGGCATGGGGAGAGCCCCCGGGAAGGGAGTTAAATGGAGTTCCTCCTGCCATGATATACAATGGAAAGATAGTCATCACTGGCTTGCGATTTGGAAATGTCCTGGTGATGATGCAACCAAAGAGGGGATGTGCAGGTCCCAGATGTGATGGAAGGGTCTGTAAGATATTACACGATCCAGATATTCCCCCTCCCCACCAATATCTGGCCAGTTATCTGTATATGGAAAAGATATTCCAGGCAGATGTTATTGTTCACGTTGGAACCCATGGAAATCTGGAGTGGCTTCCCGGCAAGGGGGCAGGGCTTTCAGAGAGTTGTTGGCCTGATATTGCAATTGGAGATGTGCCCCATCTATATATCTATAACTCTGATAATCCAGCAGAGGCGGTGGTGGCAAAGAGGAGGAGCTATGCCACCATTGTAGATCACCTCCAGGCTGTGTTGGCAACTTCAGGCCTCTATGGGGAGATGCAGGTGCTGGATGAATTGTTAGGTGAATATGCAAGGGCGGCCCATGAAGACAGGGCCCGGGCCCATGAAATCAGACATGAGATATTGGAACAGGCAAAGAAGGCCAATATATTGGATATAACGCAAGGGGAGAAGGATTTTGAGACACTGCTTGAGGGGATTCATCAGATGATATCCCGCATCAAGAACAGTCAGACAAAGACCTCCCTCCATGTATTTGGAAAGATTCCCAATCTCACTGAGTGTGCCCAGTTGATAAATACCATTTTGAGGTTTGATACCTCTAGAGAGACAAATACCCTTAGAATATTTTTTGAACTGTGGGGAGAAGACCTGGAAAGGGCCATAAGTTTCCCTCAGATGCTATCTAAACAGGGTATCCCCTATGGGGAACTTTTGCACCGTGCTGATAAGGAGGCCCTTTTGACCATTGAGTCCCTTCTTCAGGGGAAGGGGGTTGGAAGAGAGAGGGAACTCCCCTTAAAAGGTATAGTGGATGAGATCTCTGAGAGGATAAGGACCTGCAAAGAGATTGACTCCCTTTTAAATGCATTGGATGGAGGATTTGTAGAGCCTGGTCCTTCTGGATTTATATCACGAGGGAGATATGACATCCTTCCCACAGGGAGAAATATGTACAATGTGGATCCTTCACGGGTCCCCACACGGGCGGCTCAACAGGTGGGAGAGAAACTGGCAGAGGCCCTGCTTTTAAAATACAAAAAGGACCATGGAAGATATCCTCAAAAGATAGCCCTGGTATGGATGGCTTCTGACATAATGAGGGCAGATGGGGAACAGCTCTCCCAGATGCTCTATCTTATAGGGGTAAGACCCCGGTGGAGAAAAAATGGAGAAGTGAATGGCTTTGAGATAATTCCCTTGCAGGAACTGGATAGACCAAGGATAGACATCCATGTGAGGGTATCTGGGATACTGAGGGATTCCTTTCCCCATCTTATTTCATATCTGGATGAGGCAATATGTGCAGTGGCACAACTGGATGAATCAGAGGAGGAAAATTTTATCCGTGCGAATATCCTTGCCTCTGCAAGAAGGCTTTCCCTTGATCCCGCCAAAGAGGAAGACCTTAGACGACTTTCTTACAGGATATTTTGTGCCCAACCTGGTGTGTATAGGGCAGGGGTTAATCTGGCTATTTATGCCTCTGCATGGAAGGAGAAAAAGGACCTTTCCAACATCTATATCTATTGGAATGGATATGCCTATGGAGGAGACCCCTCTGGGAAACACTTTGGGGTACCTGCTCACAGGGAACTTGTAAGGAGTTTGGAAGATGTGGATATTACCTTTGATAAACATATCTCCGATGAGACCGATTTTTTGCATTGTTGCGGTTTTTTTAGCAATTATGGAGGGTTAACCGTTGCTGTGGAGGAGATTTCCGGAAAAAAACCCGCCACTTATTATGGAGATACCCGGGAGGTATCAAATGTTCAGGTGGTGGAGTTTTCTGAGGAGATAACCAGGGTGGTAAAGGCCAAGCTGTTTAATCCTATTTATATAGAGGGGATGAAAAAACACGGTTATAGAGGGGCGGCTGACATATCCAAAAAGATTGGAAGGCTATATGGATTTGCCTCCACCACTGGCGAGGTAAGGGACTGGGTGTTTGAGGAGGTGGCTGAGAAATTTGTCCTGGATGAAGAGATGAGTGAATGGTTTAAGCAGGTAAATCCGTGGGCAATGGAAGAGATAATAAGAAGATTGTTGGAGGCCTCTTCACGGGGTATATGGAAGGCCAGGGAGGAGACACTGGGGAATATTAAGGGGAAATATTTAGAGTTAGAGGGTATATTAGAAGAGTCCCTCTCTTCCACTCATCAGGATTTTCAGGGGAGTAGTGTGGATATCTTCTCTGTGGAGGAGATAGAACAATGGCAAAAAAAGCTCTATTCCCTCTTAAAGGGGGAGGAATAAATGGAATATGTTAGTTGTCACCCTTATCCATTTCCTGCCTTTGTGGGCCAGGAAGACCTTAAGAGATTGCTTCTTATAACAATAGTAAATCCTAAAGTAGGGGGTATCCTGATAAGAGGGGAAAAGGGGACTGGAAAATCCACCCTTGCCCGGGCCTGTGTCCCTCTACTTCCCAGGGAGGATTTTTTAGATGGGTGTGTGTTTCACCTTACTCCTGAGCAAAGGTGGTTTTGTAGATATTGTAGGGACCTGTCCTTTATCCGCAAAAAATGTCACCCTGAAACAATAAATAGGTCTTCTCCCCCTTTTTTAACACTTCCTCTCAATGTCACAGAAGAGAACCTATGTGGAGGCATGGACCTGGAGGAGACACTCTCTCAGGGGCGTGTAATCTTTGGACCAGGGCTGTTGTGTGGGGCAAACCACGGTGTCCTGTATGTGGATGAGATAAATCTTTTGGATAGGCATCTGGTTAATATATTGCTGGATGTGATTGCCTCTGGAATAAATATTGTAGAACGAGAAGGGATATCCCTGTATCATCCTTCTAATTTTATCCTCATAGGTAGCATGAATCCAGAAGAGGGTGAATTAGCCCCGGAACTCACCGATAGATTTGGACTTTCAATAGAGGTAAAGGGCCTAAAGACTCCAGAGGAGAGGGTGGAGCTGATAAAGAGAAGAGAGGAGTTTGACGCAGACCCTGTGGGATTTGAGAAGAGGTTTTTCCCTTCCTTGCGGATGCTTCAAAAAAGGATACTTATGGCCCGTGCATCTCTGCGGAATATAAGATCCCCTTCTGCCATCTATTCCCTAGTATGTGAGATATGCAGGGATGTCCCTGTGGAGGGACATAGGGGAGATATTGCCCTGCTGGAGGCGGCCAGGGCAAATGCGGCGATTGAAGGAAGGGAAGAGGTGCTTGAGGAAGATGTGTTATATGTTGCCCCTTATGTGGTGCAACATAGAAGGAAGAGACAAGAGACATCTCCATCCACCACTCCTCAGAAAAAGGACCCCTCCCCTTCCCCAGAAGAGAAGGAGGGGGTAGAGGGAGACACATCTGGTGTGGCAAAGGAAGGTCCTCATGCCAGCAGGGAAGAGGGGCATTCTCCCTCAAGAGAATCCCCTTCCACCCCAGGTGATAGGGACAGGGTCTTTGAGATAGGAGAGGTCTTTAAGGTAAGGGAATTTATGGGAGTCAGGGATAATATGAGGAGGAGGGCCCACGGAAAAAGGACTCCCAGCAAGATAAGGGGGAAGAAGGGTCATTATATGAGGGCAACCACTCATAAGGTAATAGAGGATATTGCCATAGATGCCACTATCCGTGCGGCTGCCCCTTATCAGCTCACCAGGCGCCAGGGCTTATCATCCCCCTCTCTTAAGGTGGTGATTTATCCTGGTGATTTGAGGGGAAAGATAAGAAAGAAAAAGACCTCAAACCTTATTCTCTTTGTGCTTGATACCAGTGGTTCCATGGGGGCCAGGGGAAGGATGAGTGCCACAAAGGGGGCCATCCTTTCCCTCCTTCTGGACAGTTATCAGAAGAGGGATAAGGTGGCGCTTATTACCTTTAATAGAGAAGAGGCCACCTTGATACTCCCTCCCACCAATTCCATGGATATGGCTGTACGATTGTTGAAGAAACTCCCTGTGGGAGGAAGGACCCCCCTCTCTCTTGCCCTTTCAAAGACATATCTTTTCTTGCAACAGCAACTTCGCCGCTCTCCCTTTCTCAATCCTGTGGTGCTTTTTATAACTGATGGAAGACCCAATGTCTCATTAAGAGATAGACCACCAGTGGAAGAGGTGGAAGATATTTGTATCTCCCTGGCAAGGGACTTTCCAGGCATTAAATTTATAGTCATAGATACTGAGAAAAAAGGACCAATGGAATTTGGCCTTTGCAATAGATGGGCAACCCTTTTAGGGGCGCATTATTTCAAGATAGAGGACCTGAAAAAAGAAACCCTATTAAATCTTGCAAAGGAGAAGATGATATGAAGGCCCCCCTATATCCCTTTGTGGCAATTGTGGGACAGGAGGATATGAAATTGGCACTTATACTGAATGTGATTAACCCCCGGATAGGTGGGGTTCTTATTAGAGGGGAAAAGGGTACAGCAAAGTCCACTGCAGTGAGGGCCCTAGCCGAGATACTCCCTGAGATTGAGGTGGTGGAAGGCTGTCCTTTTCAGTTGGCCAAGGGAGAATCTCCCTTAACCTGTGAGATTTGTCCCAGGATAGAATGTGCCCGGAAGATAAGGCTGGGAGAGGAGGTGAAGGTTGTTAAGAGAAAGATTCAGGTGGTGGAGTTGCCCCTGGGGGCCACTGAGGATAGGGTGGTAGGGACCCTAGATCTGGAGAGGGCCTTGAGGGAGGGAAAGAAAGAGCTAGAACCTGGCATACTGGCGGCGGCCCATAGGGGGATTTTATATGTGGACGAGATAAACCTCTTGGAGGACCATCTGGTGGATGTGCTTCTAGATGCTGCAGCAATGGGGATTAATGTCATAGAGAGGGAGGGGGTGAGTTTTTCCCATCCCTCTAGATTCGTATTGGTGGGTACCATGAATCCTGAAGAGGGCGAACTTCGTCCCCAACTCCTGGATAGGTTTGGACTGTGCGTATATACCCACGGCATAGAAGATTCCTCTCTCCGGGTGGAAATCTTGAGGAGAAGAGATGATTATGAAAGGGATCCCTCGGGTTTTTGTAAAAGGTTTGAGGGTGAATCCAAGAAATTGGTAGAAAGGATAGAAAGGGCCAGGGAGGTCCATGAGGAGATAGAGGTGAGGGAAGAGGACCTCTATGCCATTGTGGAGTTGGCCCTTAAAGTGGGGGTGGATGGCCATAGAGCAGATATAGTTATGCTCAAGACTGCAAAGGCCATTGCGGCATTTGAGGGGGAAATGAGGATAGGACCTGCCCACATAGAAAGGGCCGCAGGATTGACCATCCCTCATAGAATGAGAAGAAGTCCCTTTGAAGAGATAGGAGATGCCTCAAATATGTAATTCCATCTCATTAGGGCCACTTTTCAGTTCTTCCTTATAGAAGAAGGGAATGTCTCTGATTATTGCCTTTGGTGAGATTATGTGCCACAATAGCTCAAATGGCAATGTATATGATTAAAGGGTGAGGGAGAAATGGAGTCCCTTGTACTTTTTGTGGCACCAGTGGAAGATGTTTCCCCGTTTTTCCCCAAAATAAAGGAGATGGGGATACAGATAGCCATCACTCAGGATGTAACAGAGGCCCTTGATACCATCCAGAGACGCTCTCCTATAGGGGTGTTTGTGCGGGAAGATATGGGACCTTTAGCAGAGGAACTCTTTGCCCTCCTCTCTTCCAGAGATGTGCAGTTTCCGTTAATCGTGGTGTATGCAGCGCAGGCAGATGCCTCTAAGGCCAAAAAATATATGAATCTTGGGGCGTGGGATTTTTGGCTTATGCCCCTTAGCTGGGAGAAGATAAGGGTTATACTGGAATCTAAGAGACGAGAGTTATCCCTTTCTGAGACCTCGGATAAAGCTCCCATGCGGGAGATGGATATATCTCCCTTGGAGATAGTGGGAAATGACAGGAAGATAAGATTTGCCCTCTCCCTGGCCAAAAGGGTTGCCCCTTCCAATGCCACTGTGCTCATCATGGGTGAGTCAGGGACAGGAAAAGAATTGATTGCCCGCTATATACACGCCAATAGCCCTCGTGCCTCCATGCCCTTTGTGGCGGTAAATTGTGCCGCCCTTCCAGAAAATCTCCTTGAAAGCGAGCTTTTTGGATATGAAAAAGGGGCATTTACTGGCGCATATCGTTCAAAGCCAGGGAAATTTGAACTGGCGCATGGAGGGACAATACTTTTGGACGAGATAACTGAGATGGAGATATCCCTCCAGGCAAAGCTCCTTAGGGTGATTCAAGAAAGGGAGGTGGACAGGGTAGGTGGAACCCATCCCATTAAGGTGGATGTCCGGATATTGGCCACCACAAATAGGGATATAAAGGAGATGATGGAACAGGGAAGGTTTCGGGAAGACCTCTACTACAGGCTAAATGTTATCCCAATAACACTCCCTCCGTTAAGGGAGAGGGGGGAGGATATCCTGATTTTGGCCAGGCATTTTCTCGCCCGTTATGCCAAGGAATATAATTTGCCCATGCCCTCGTTTTCTCCTCAGGCCCGGCAGTGGCTCCTGGAACATAAGTGGCCAGGGAATATAAGGGAGCTTCAAAATCTAATGGAGCGAGCCATCCTTTTGTCACGGGGAAAAGAGATCCAGATAAAACACTTTCTCATAGATCCACTTATGGATGAAGAGATAGACATAGATGAGGCCCAGGGATATGCAGGAGAAGGAGAGGGGGACGATGATGTTCCCATGAGATCTATCCAGGATGATAGGATAATTCCCCTGGAGGAGATGGAAAAGATTATGATAGTAAAGAGCCTGGAGAAGACCCAGGGGAACAGGACCAGGGCCGCAGAACTGCTTGGCATATCTGTGAGGACCTTGAGAAACAAGTTAAATAAGCTGAGAGAGGAGGGTATAGTACTTTGAGAGAGGATTTTTCATGGGAAAAGGTGTCCTTTTATAACATGGAGGGTCTCCGTCTATCTGGATTATTTTTAAACCATAGTGGACCTCCAACAATCTGTGTGATCGTGTGTCACGGATTCAATGGCACCAAAGAAGGGGGTGGAAAGGCCATTGAGATGGCAGAATTTTTTGCAGAAAGAAAAATAAGCAGTCTCCTTTTTGATTTTTCTGGGAGTGGAGAGAGTGAGGGACGCTTTGAGGATATAACCCTTTCCCGTCAGATAAGGGACCTTTTTTGTGCAGTAAGATGGGTGGAAGAGAGGGGTGCCACATCTATCTTTCTCATGGGAAGGAGTTTTGGAGGCACCACTGTTTTGTGCTTTGATGTAAAAGACCACCCATTAATAAAGGGTGTTGTTTCATTAAATGGGGTTGCCCTGCCGCAGGAACTCTTTGCCCGCTTTATCTCCAGTAGGAGGAAGCATGGAGAGGTTGTGGTAAAAGGCGTGGAGGGCGAGGTGGTGGTAAGGGAAGAATTTTTTTATGACCTTAAGCGCTGGGATGTACTGGAGAGGGTCTCCCGGATTTCCCCAGTGCCCCTTTTGATTGTTCAGGCAGAAGAAGATGAATTTATTCCCATCTCCAGTGCCCTCCAGTTGTATGAGAGGGCAGGGGAGCCAAAAAAGATAGTGATATTAAGGGACGAAGACCATGTGTTTTCCCGAAATCCCTCCAGGATGTGGAACGAGTGCCTGTACTGGATAGAGGAGAGAAAAGGGGAGGACCTCTCTTGAAAGGCCCTCCCCTTTGACTGGTAAGAAGCTATAGCCTCCCTAGAATCCCACGAAGATGTTTCCTATTTCATTTACCCGCAGAGTACCTGTGCTGTCCTCTATACTGAAGAAATAGATCCCCTTGGGAGCCCCAATGGGCCAATATATATCCCAGGATATATTTCTGTTTAAGCCTGCTATAGAGTAGCTAACATTATCAGTGTAGATATGCAGGAGTCCTGTATTGGCAAGTCTTTCCACATGAAGAGGGATATTGTCCACGGAGCAATTGTAGTTATCAGAATCTATGTAGGAGATGTGCATGGTACCATTTCCTTCCCCTGTATCTATGGTAAGATCTCCTCTTGTAAATACAGGAATCTCATCTACCACTCCACCTCCATTAATTGACCTGGTTACAAAATCCATCTTTCCAGTAAACTCAGGGGGCGTGGTTCCATTCACAGAAGCAAATGCCACCACTGATGCAGGCATGGTGTAGAGGTCTTTTACAGTGTTATTTGCCCATGGGATTGAACCTCCCATTAGATAGTCCCCTGTAAGGGCACCTGTCTCATATTTTTTGATAAATAGATCAAAATCTCCTTCACTAGTGGCATTGGGAGAGTCGTTAAAATCTCCATCGGGGTCAAATATATCTACCATGGTGCGTCCACAAAATACATATATTTCATCATCCAGTATGCTAGCATTACTACCTGATGACATGACTGGCATGGTAAGGTAGTCAGGAGAACTGGTACTGTTGAATCCAAGCTGGACTATTCCCTGGGCATCTGTTCTGCTGTTATTAACTGGAATTCCATTTACCTGTTGACCCCGTGAGAGTACATGAAATCCTATGGCCGCTTCCGCCATAGCATACGTTTTTCCTCCTTGCCACATGGGAAGAGTGGAATTCTGATTTGACAATACCACCCCCCCTGCATCATCTACATGATCATTTTCCGCAGCCACATAGATCCCTGATCCACTTCCAGCAGGTACAATTAGATATACATGTATGGTGCTATTGTCTTCATCATCTGTTACCTGGAAGGGGAGGACCAGCAGGGGTATCCTATTCCCATCTACCTCTGCATAGTCAAAGTCTGTTCCACTCTGGTTGTTTAGTATCTGAGGTGTCTCCAATCCATTCCCTGTGTCATTATATTCTGCATCCCATATAGAGAAGTTGTTATAGTTAAAACCAGTATTATCCTCTTTCCCCTCAAGAGAGATGGTCCCATATCCCATGGATGGGGTTTCTGGCTCTGTCATCAATACCTGGTGATAGATGAGATAAGAATCTCCCTGGGTAATTTCTGTAAGGTCCTCAAAGAGCCTGTCTCGCTGGGAAGCTGTTATACTCTCAGGCATAAATACCCCTGCAAATACTCCTGGCTCCTCATTTCCTCCTTCATCGTTTTCTATCACCCGCATACGTCCTGAAAAACTTCCCATCATTCCAGCGGTACCTGAAAGGAGCATCATTCCATCTTCTCCATCAATTCCCTTTTCCACATTTATTACTAGAGAACCACCTACCATCCATCCCTCAACCTCTACCTGGTCTAGCTGTCCATCATAGTCAATGTCCACATTATTGGTATTTCCTGTAATATGTAGAACTTCACCATCTTTTTGTACAGTGACAGGTAATTTTACTATCCTGTTTTCTACATCTGCTAGAGAGCTTAATGATGCGTTATCCTCTATATCTCCATTTGTGTAGTAAATCAGATAGAATGTGTAATTTCCAGGAGCCAAAGATGTATTTAACATCTTGGCAGACAATACTTTTTTTACTCCAGAGTTTGCTGTGGGATTTGTTACAGGATTGCCATATATTTCCTGTGTTGTGAGTTGTGTGGCGTTGGCTACTGCCTCTTGAGCCTGAGTAAGATTGTTCACTTTGAGTACATTTTTAAATACGAGGTCTGTTAAGGGGGTTATATTATAGGTCCCATTGGTCTCATTGCCAGCAAAGAACATGATGGGAGCTGACATACCTGTATCCACCAGCACCCCTCCACTTGTCCTGATATAGAGAGTCCCATTTGTGGCACTGCTGTTATAGTCTGGACTTAGTACAATATTGAAGTTTCCATTTGAATCCGTTGTTCCATTGCCAACTATATTTTCTGGAAGGAACTCAGGAGATTTGTAAACAGTTAGGGTAGCATTGGCCACATACCCATCTGCCACCACTCCAGAGATAACAGTGGGGATTAAGTGGGTTATATTGCTTCCAACCTCAGTAGCATTATCAAGGGAAATTGGCTGATTATTTATTAGCAAAGTAGCATTTGTCAATACATCCGAAGCAATAGAGCGGTCTGCTTCCTGTGTTTCTGTTTGGAGGGCATCTTTTACCTTTGTCCAGGTCTGGGTAATTAAAGTGGCGTTTTGTGCCCAGCTCTGGATGGTGGTTGCATTTTGCTCTGGAGATAACTCCTTTAATTTAAGGACAAAGTTTTCTGTTTCAGGCTGAACGCCAAGTTTTTGCTCTATCATAGAGGCAAGTAGGTCATTTACCATCCTATATCTTTTTATCTTTTCCACAGTAGCATTATCCACATGGGGAGGAATTATGGGAAGGGTGGTGGTTACGTCCAGAAGGGTGCCATTGTCAGTTAAGAGTCCAGAGAAGAGGTTTGCCACTCTATTTGCTGTGGAATTAAGGGTCTGGGATGCATTTGCGCTGGAGAGAGCTCCCCCCAGTGTAGAGTTGGCATCAAGAAATGCCATAGTGGTGAGGGAAGACACTGCCATTGAGGCATTGGAGGTTAATGTCTTTAAGAAAAATCCATAATATGTCCCATTGGCATCTACAAATTGGGTGCCATTATATATCTTGGCATCTGTGACCACGATATAATAAGGAGGGCCATCAGAGGGGCTGGTGACTGTAATGCTGGCATATCCTGCACCATCTGTCTCTCCTCTCCCGATTGCCTTTGAAGGAGTAATTGTGCCATCCCAGTTTTTTCCAAAGATATATACTGTGGCATTTACCAGGGCAGGGTTTCCAGCTGCACCTACTCCCACAGTGGTCCCTGAGGTAGTGGAAGAGCTACCTCCCCCGCTACTCCCGCATCCCCCCAGGAGGAGGAAGCTAGAGACTAAGAGAAACCAGATTAATCTGCTTCGCCTAAACATTGTGGTACCTCCTTAAGTGTTAAAATGTGATCGTAAATGTATTTGGACTAACTTATAGAGAAGCTTATGTCAAAAAAAAGAAAAAAGATAAATTAAGATGAGATCTAAGTATTAAAGTTAGATATTGAAAGGAAGTTTATATACATAAATCCACAAAGGAGAATGACTGCACATCCACCAGTCCCCTATCTGTAATTTTTAACTCAGGTATTACGGGGAGGGCAAGAAAGGATAGATACATAAAGGGATGGGATATAATATCCCCCACAAGGGAGGCGGCCTTGAGGATATTTCGTTCCTCTTCAGCCACTTCTTCAGCTCCTTTTACGCTCATAAGACCTCCAATGGAGAGGGGAAGGTGAGCCATTGTCTTTTTTTCTTTAATTACAACAAGTCCACCCCCTGACTGGTTTAATTCTTCAAGGGCCAGGAGGATATCTTCATCTGAACTCCCCACTGCTATAAAGTTGTGGGAGTCATGGGCCACACTGGAGGCCAATGCCCCATTTTTTATCCCAAATCCCCTTACCAGCCCAATGGAGATATTCCCTGTTCCCCTATGTCTCTCCGCCACCACCACCTTTGAGATGTCCTTTTCCACCCTGGGATATAGGATATCTTCCTCTATGTGACATGCCTCCTCAATGGGCATTATTATTTTTTTCGTTACAATGGAACCAGGGACAAGGCCAATTACATGGACCCTGTCTGAGTCTTGTTTTCTCTTTAGGACCAAAGATGAGGGGGTTAGAGAGATTCTGGAGATGGGAGGTAAGAGAGGCTGTGAGATAGAGGGGGTAAAGTCCCAATCTTCAAAGGGTCTGCCTTTTAGATATACCTGTTCTATCTCAAAGGATGAAGATAATTCTGATAACACCACAAAGCTCGCCTTAAAACCCGGCGCTATTGCCCCCATATCCTGTAGACCAAAATAACGTGCGGGATTGATGGTGGCCATTTTTATGGCCACCAGGGAAGGAACTCCAAGGGATATGGCCTCTTTTATATTGTAGTCCATATGTCCTGAGGTCATAAGTTCCAAGGGATGTCTGTCATCGGTTACCAGAGAGAAGTTTTCCGAGTTATAGGGAGATATAGCTGGAACCAATGCAGGGAGATTTCTTTCTGTGGAGCCATTTCGGGCAAATATGTGCATCCCCTTTGATAGTTTTTCTTCGGCCTCCTCTGTGCTGATGCATTCATGATCGCTCTTGCATCCTCCCATGAGATATGCATTTAATCCCTTTCCCCCTAAGGTGGGAGAGTGGCCATCAATAATCTTTCCCCGGGATATTTCCAGCTTTCTCCATATATCTTCTGACCCTTCTATAACCGCGGGGAAGTTCATTACCTCCCCCAGTCCAAGTACCCTGGAGGGGTAGTGTTCGTATAAAAAGCGTATGTCTTCTTGTGTGATCCTGCCCCCTGCTGTTTCCATATCAGTGGCAGGGACACAGGAGGGGGCCATAAAAAAGATCTCCACTGGTAGATGACGGGAGCAGGCGATGAGCCACTCTATCCCCTCTCTTCCATATACATTGGCTATTTCATGCGGGTCTGCCACCACTGCCTGAGTCCCCCTTCTCCCTACTACCCGGGCGAATTCTACTGGATTTAACATGGTGGATTCTATGTGAATATGTCCCTCTATGAAAGCAGGACATACATATTTTCCCCTTAGAACTATCTCCTCTCTTCCCCTATAATCACCTATGCCCACTATATATCCATTAAAGATACCAATACTTCCCTCAACTATCCTGCACCCAAATACATCAACTATCTTCACATCTTTTATAACCACATCACAGGGTATATCTCCCCTTGCCGCAGAAAGCATCTCTTTTCTACACCTGTTGTTTTTCATCTGGGACTCCCCAAACTATTTTTTATGAGGAATAGGTATGCAAAAATGGGTAACAAACTCTTGACCAAATTACAAACACTTTATATAACTTTTCCCTCAAGCGGCGCCCGTAGCTCAGCAGGATAGAGCATTGGACTTCTAATCCAACGGTCGGGGGTTCGAATCCTCCCGGGCGCGTTCCCAAAGAAGGTAAGGGGAGATCTTATTATTCCCTTTCCTGCCGTGTGGAAGGAGGGCTCTTTATTCTTCCTCTTTCTCTAACCCCCTGTTCCCCTTTTGGATTTTTTTCGAGATGAAAAACTCCTCCAGTATAAAATACCCGCTCCACCTTCACTGTAAATATGTCTTGGGCCCTTCTTTGCCCTTTTATCCCTTATCAGGGAAAGTTGGGATATTTGGTTGACCTTAGGTCATTAAATATGTTTATATAATTATACAGGAGGATGTCATTGGAGAGGTCTCTTTTTAAACTCATTCCTGCAGTGGATCTCCTTTTGAGGGAGATAGAGGGGGAGGCGTGGTTTTCCTCTCTTCCCCGTGCCTTTTTAAAGGAGAAGTTAAATGTATATCTGGAAGAGGTGCGTGCCCACATCAGGGAGGGAATTATATCCTCTGAAGAGGCATTGTCCCGTTTTTTCTCACCAGAGGTATTGTTTTCAAGACTTGAGGAGTTGACCCGTCCCAGGTTTAGAAGGGTGATAAACGCCACAGGGGTGGTGATCCATACAAATCTTGGAAGGTCGTTGCTCTCTTCTGTGGCCATAGATGCAGTGGTGGAGGCATGTAGGTTCTATTCTAATCTGGAATTTTCTCTAGATACAGGGAGGAGAGGGAGTCGTTATTCCCTGGTGGAAGGGCTTCTTACAGAACTTACAGGGGCAGAGTCTGCACTGGTGGTAAACAATAATGCAGGTGCAGTACTCCTCGTATTGGAGACCTTGGCAAGGGGAAAGGAGGTAATTGTCTCCAGGGGAGAGCTCATAGAAATAGGGGGGTCCTTCAGGATCCCAGATGTAATGGCCAGGAGTGGGGCCATATTAAAAGAGGTGGGGGCCACCAATCGTACCCATCTCTATGACTATGAAAGGGCAATAGGTCCAGATACTGCGGCCCTTTTTAAGGCACATACCTCTAATTATCGCATTATTGGTTTTCATAAGGAAGTGGGGCTAGAAGAACTGGTTTCCCTTGCAGATAGATATGGTCTTCCAGTGATTGAGGATCTGGGTAGCGGAAATCTCATAAGATTTCCCGCGGGGATAAATGTAAGGGAGCCCACTGTGCAGGAGAGCCTCAGCAAGGGAGTTGCTGTTGTTTCTTTTAGTGGAGATAAGCTCCTGGGGGGCCCCCAGGCGGGAATTATATTGGGGAAGAGGGAATATATTGAAAAGGTCAAGAAAAATCCCCTTAATAGGGCCCTTAGAATAGATAAAATGACCCTGGCGGCCCTGGAGGCCACCTTGAGGATATATAAGGAGCCTGAGCTTGCAATACAGGAGATCCCCACCCTGCGTATGATATGTGAGCCTGTGGAGATGCTCAGGAAGAGGGCGTATTCCCTGGCTCGTCGTCTCAGAAAGGAAGTGGGGGACCTCTTTGAGATAAAGGTAAAGGAGGGCAATTCTCGTGTGGGCGGGGGGGCCAACCCTGAATATGGGCTTCCCACCTATCTCATAAAAGTTTTGCCAAAATTTGATATTTCTCTTGAAAGGATTAAGATGTTACTTTTAAAGACCCAGCCACCCCTTGTGGGACGCATAGAGGATGAGGAGTTTTCCCTGGATATAAGGACCATTTTGAGAGAGGACATCTCTTTAATGGGCAAGATATTTAAAGACCTCTATTCCATGTGGAGGGAAGGAAATGTCAGATAATGTGGAATACAGATCCAGAAGTTGCTATGAGGTATTTTCCGAGAGGGTCTTAAAAGAAGAAGTTGAGTCTATGGCCCGAGAGTATATCCAGTTTCTATCTTCCTGTAAGACAGAGAGGGAGACAGTAGGGTGGGTGGAGGAGGCATGTCTCAACCAGGGAAGATTTTCTCAAGGGATGGGGGATGTCTTTTACAGAAAGATAAAAGAAAAGACTATTGTCCTGGTCCGAAAAGGTCGCAGGCCCCTGAAGGAGGGGATGCGTTTGATAGGGGCCCACCTTGATACTCCCCGTATAGACCTGAAACAACATCCCCTGTATGAGGAGTGTGAACTGGCCCTGGCCAAGACCCATTATTATGGAGGGATAAGAAAACATCAATGGTTTTCCATTCCCCTTGCCCTGCATGGGGTAGTTGTAAAGATAGATGGAAGAAAGGTATCTATTTCTATAGGAGAATCCCCTGGAGACCCTGTAGTGGTGATCTCAGATCTCCTTCCCCATCTGGCGAGACGCCAGAATCAGAAGAAATTATCCGATGCCTTTGAGGCAGAGAAGATGAATGTAATACTGGGTAGTCTTCCAGAGCAAAAGGAAGATGAAAAAGGAGAAAATAAATGTGTGAAGCTGGCCATCCTCAATCTCCTTTATTCCCGCTATGGGATAATAGAAGAGGACTTATATAGCGCAGAGCTTCAGTTGGTGCCTGCTGGACCTGCGAGATATGTGGGGCTGGATGCCTCTCTAATTGGAGGATATGGACAGGACGATAGAATATGTGTATTTTGTGCATTGAGGGCCTTTTTTGATACGCCTTTCCCAGAATATACCCAGATGGTGGTTTTTTGGGATAAGGAGGAGATTGGTTCTGAAGGGGCTACCAGTGCACAGTCTCGTGTTATAGAATATCTGGTGGAAGAAATGATAGATGCCTGGGAAGAGAAGACGAGACCTTCTCAGGTGTTTTTAAATACCAAGGCAATTTCTGCGGATGTTCATTGTGCAATGGATCCCGCCTATCAGGACCTTCATGACAAATTAAATGCCTCCCTCCTGGGATATGGTCCTGTCTTTTGTAAATTTACAGGCCATAGGGGAAAGATAGGTGCTAATGATGCCACTGCAGAATATATTGCATTTTTGAGGGCATTGTTAAATGGAAAAGACATACCATGGCAGATGGCAGAGCTTGGGAAGGTGGATGAGGGAGGTGGAGGTACCGTGGCAAAATTTTTAGCTAGATATGGGATGGATGTGGTGGACCTCGGTCCCCCTGTGCTTGGAATGCATAGTCCTTTTGAGGTGAGTAGTAAGGTGGACCTGTATGCTACTTATCTCAGTTATGTGGAATTTTTACGCTAGTAAATTGGGCAGGAGAATTTTATGCTGGATGTAAAACAAGAGTGTATTTCCCATGAAGTAGGAGATTTTTTTATGGAAACCAGAGAACAAACCATTGAAGAGGTCATAGCGGTACTGAAAAAGATAGGCGTACCCGATGACTTGAGATGGCAGACCCTTATACTGTACTTGCGATATATAAAGGAATACAAATACTTATCTCCTTCTCAAAAAGAAAAGATACAAAAGCTCCTTATAGGAGTTATAAAGAGAAAAAAATTTGATGAAGATGAATATAATAAGGTGATGAAGGAATTAGAAAATATATTTTTTCAGCCGTATAAAGAGAAATTGAAAGAATCCGTTAAAGAGACAAGTGAACTTTTGAAAAAATTTGCAGAAATGAGTGAATTAAGAAAAAAACATGTAGAGAGCTTAGAACAGACTACTATTGAAATTATAGAAAAGACAGATGATATATCCCTTTCAATAGAAAAGATAAGAGAAGCTTTTAGGACAGTTGTACAGCTTATTGAAGAGGATATTAACAAACTATATAATGAAGTCAAACTTGATAGTTTGACCTCATTATATAATAGAAAATTTCTGGATATATATTTGAATAAAATTGTTCATAAATGCGTTAAACATAATATTCCTTATTCCCTTGTTATGTTTGATATATATTTTTTTAAACACATAAATGATAAATATGGACATAGAATTGGAGATCAAGCTCTTATAAAGATTGCGAGGATTATAAATACGGAGGGCGAGAAATTTTTAAAGGAGAAGGGCAGGGGAAATTTCTTTGCCGCAAGATATGGGGGAGAAGAGTTTTGTGTGGTCCTGGAGGGCTTTGGGGGAAAAGATGCAAAGGAATTTGCAGAACGGGTCAGAAAGACAGTAGAGAGGTATAACTTTGTGATCAGGGATATAGATGGAAAGATAGTGGAGAGTGGTATCAAAATTACTATAAGTGCAGGTGTTTGCTGTGTAAGGGACTTTAACAACAGGGTGGATGGGCTATTCCTCATTGAGATGGCAGACAGGGCCCTGTATATGGCGAAGAACTCAGGTCGTAACAAGGTGGTACTCTATAGTGAGACCCTCTAGTCTCAGTAGGGAACTAATCTTTATATCTCCCCACCTTATAGATTGTTCAGGAAAGTGGCTCTTTTGGAGATCCACCCCCTCATCAGGGACCTTCTCTCTGGCAGAGAGGGGTCTCCTTCCGCCGGTGCTGGTGAGTGAGTCCAGGGAAGATAGGGGATATGTCCTGGTATGGGGAATCCATATTGTGGAGTCCTATAGGGAAAAGGGCAGGAATGTTCCCTCTCTGGTGGGAGAGTTCTCTTCCTTTGAGAAGGCACTTATAAACATTGCAATGGATGCCCCCTATGGAGCAGGGGCCCCTTTATTTCTTCGGTGCGTTCGTTTTTTTTACAGACTGGATGAAAATGGGGTGGAGGAGATGTCCTCCCATGCCCTGGGAGGGCTCTTATCCTCTAGGGAGATTGGGGGACTTGTAAAGTGGGTAAGGAATCTTTCTCCATCCTGGGATATCCTGTGTGAGAAGGGACATTTAGTCCTGGATTGTGTGGACCTGCTTGGGCGTTTTTCTCAAGAGGACCGTGAGTGGATCTTTCCATTTTTTGCCTCCCTGAGGTGGGGGAAAAATAAGTCCCTGGAATTTTTGAGGCTTCTATTTGAGATAAGCAGACGTCACCTATCTCCTGTAAGAGAGGTGTGTGAAGGGCTAAGGGGGATCCTGGAGATGGACCTATCTCCCAATGACAGGATTCACAGGATACTAAGTAGGTTAAGGGAGATGAGATATCCCCATCTCTACCCATTCAGACGGGAGCTCGGGAGGTGGATGGAAGAGATGCGTCCTGTTAAGCACTGGAGATGGAAGACCTCCTCTGGATTTGAGACCAACTCTTTTTCCCTGGAGGTAAAGCTGGGTCCTTCATATACCCTGGAGCAATTTAACAGGGACCTCTCTTCCATCCAGGATAGGTGGAAGAGTTTTTACAAGTGGTATTGCTCTGTATTAAAGGGTACAGATAAAGCCAATGAAGATTAAAAGGCTCGTTATAGAAGAGGAGGTAAAGGATTCTCCAGTTGTATCCCATGCCCTTGATGTATTATCCTCTGGTGGGGTGGAAATAAGATATGTCTCTTCTCTTCCCTCTTCCCTTGTTTCCTTAGATAATGGTCTCTATCTTTTAAAATACCGGGGAAAATTCTTTAAGAATTGCCCTGGTACCATGTTTTACAACTGCTGTGGTTACAAGATAATCCATATTGGAGAAAACTGTCCTCTAAGGTGTTCCTATTGTATCTTAAAGGCGTATTTTCGTCACAACTCCCTGGTGGTGTGGGCAAACATCTGGGACCTGTTTGAAGAGCTCTCCAGGATATTTGCCTCAAATAGGGGAATCAAGTTCAGATGTGGTACTGGAGAATTTACAGATTCTCTGGCCCTGGAGTGGCTTACGTCTTATAGCTCCTATCTTATTGAATTTTTAAGTGACCATCCAAATGTATGTTTAGAATTAAAGTCAAAGGTGGTGGACCTCTCGTGGGTTGAAAAGGTAAAATCTCCTGGTCAGGTACTCCCTGCATGGTCTGTAAACTCCGTGGATATTGTCGCCACTGAGGAGAAGGGTGCATCTTCTCTGGAGAAGCGGCTTCAGGGAGCAAGGAGGTGTGCAGAGATGGGCTTCAGGGTGTGCCTGCACTTTGACCCTGTTATTTTTTATCCTGGCTGGGAAAAGGGATATAGCAGGACCCTGGAGATGATATTTGACTATCTCAGACCCCCTGATATTGCTTACCTGAGTATAGGTTCCTTTAGGGGAATGGAGGAACTTTTTGAGTACATAGAGGAGAACTGGCCTGAGAGTAACTATATCTATTGGGGGGAATTTATTAGGGGAATGGATGGAAAGAGGCGATTATTTAGACCCCTGCGGATAGAGCAGTTTCGTTTCCTGGTGGATAGGCTCAAGAGGTGGGGACTTAGGAGGGGAATATATTTTTGCATGGAATCCGATGAGGTATGGAGGGCCGTTATGGGATATACCCCTTCTGAGATAGGCGGCCTTTCCTCTTATTTGAAGGAGATTGTATTTGGAGGGGAATAGTTGTAGGGGGAGCTCATATATAAAGGCAGGTGGTTTTTATGAGGGATAAGGAGTTTATTGATCTTCTCATCCATATAACTGAGGCCATCTCCCAGGGAGATTATAACAGGGCCCAGGAGCTTTTTGAGCTTACCAAGGAGGGGGAATATCCCCCAGAGATTAGCTCCCTGGCAGAGTCCTTTGGGATGATGCTGGTAAAGATAGAGGCGCGGGAGTTCCATCTCAAGGAGACCATAAAGGAATTACAGAGGACAAAGGCGGAACTGGAAGTGGCCCGTCAGAGACTGGCCCTGGAGAATAAAGGACTCAGGCAGAGTCTCAGGGGGAGGTTTTCTCCCAAGAGGATAATTGGCCAAAGTAGAAAGATGCAGGAGATAATTGAGCAGACAGAGAGACTGGCGGACCTGCCTGTAAATGTGCTTATCACTGGAGAGACTGGTACAGGAAAGGAACTAATAGCCAAGACCCTACACTACAATGGGATTAGAAAAGATGGACCCTTTGTGGCCATAAATTGTAGTGCAATACCTGACTCCCTTTTTGAGAGTGAACTTTTTGGTATAGAAAAGGGAGTGGCCACGGGGGTGGGAAAACGGATTGGCCGAATAGAACAGGCCCATGGGGGCACCCTGTTTCTGGATGAGATAGGGGATATGCCTCTCTCCTCCCAGGCAAAGATCCTCAGGGTCCTGGAGGAAGGAGAGGTGCTAAGGGTGGGAGGAAAGAGCCCTGTGTCAGTGGATATAAGGATAGTTGCGGCAACCAACAGGGACCTGCGCAGGGAGATAGAACAGAGGAGGTTTAGAGAAGACCTCTATTTCAGGATAAAGGTGGTAAACATCCACCTTCCTCCTCTAAGAGAGCGGGTAGAGGATATCCCCATTTTGTTAAATAATTTTCTGCGGATATATTCCCATAAATTTGGAAGAGGGGGGATGAAGTTTTCCACTGAGGCCATGAATTGTCTTAAGAAGTACCCCTGGCCTGGAAATGTAAGGGAACTGGAAAATGAGGTAGAGAGACTGGTGGCCCTTGCCCCTTATTCCGTGATAAGGATAGAAGACCTATCCCAGGAGATCCTCTCCTCCTGTGGGAAGATGAGCACAGGAGAGGGGGATGAGGTGCAGATGCACTCCCTGGAAGGGGTGTTAAACCTCCAGGAGATGGAACAGTTGTTGATAAAAAAGGCCCTTGAACGTACCAACAACAATAAGTCTCAGGCGGCTCGTCTCCTTGGGATAAGTAGGGAAGGTCTTAGAAAAAAAATGGCCCGATATGGCCTTGTGATAAGGACTCTATCAAAATAACTCAAGGATTAAATTAAGGATAGGAGGGAGGGAAAATATCCCTGTGGGGAGGCTTATGGGACAAAAAAAACGGAGCCGACGAGACTCGAACTCGCGACCTCCGGCGTGACAGGCCGGCGTTCTAACCAAACTGAACTACGGCTCCGTTTTCATGGGCGGAACAGGGCTCGAACCTGTGACCCCCGGCTTGTAAGGCCGATGCTCTCCCATCTGAGCTATCCGCCCCAAGGTGAAAAGTACCTATATACATCTTCTCTTTATTTGTCAACATTTTTTGTTTGTGGCCCACATCCTAATTCTATTTTTTAGGCTGATTGATACTCATATGAGACTTGGGTTTCTTCATCCCATCCATCCCACATATAAGCATCTTCCCTTTTAAGGGCAATGCACTTAAAGGCATATCTGATAAGTCCCTGGTAGAACTCGCAAAATGGTGCAGGGGTATTTAGGTCCCCATTCAACATATATACCTCTGCTGGACAGGGGGCCCCGCAGAAGTGCCTTATTGCACAGTCCCTGCAGGGTATAATATCCTCTACCTTGCGGGATGTAACCTTTTGTATTGGCTCGCTCTTTAATATCCTGGAGAGGGGAGTCTCTCGTATATTCCCTGCCTTGAATTCAGGTATCCCGATAAATTCACTGCAGGGATATACATCAAAGGTGGCCGCGAGGGCAAAAAAACACCTCCCTCCTCCACAGGGGGATATATCGCACATGAGCCTTCTACCAGTGGGACCAAGTATCCCAGCCATTATATTGGCAAAATTGGCCACCACCACCTTTCTCTGACTCTGTTCATAAAGCTGGTAGCTGTAATCCAGGGCCTGGGTCATAGCCTTTAAAAAGACCCCATCATCTGGTTTTGCCCGCCTTCCCCCTTCCTGGGTACATCTCACTGGATTTAACATGATAACAGGCACATGTAGCTGGTGATAGAATCCAATTAGCTCTCTCAGTACGTGGACATTCTCCTTTGTCACCGTGGTGATCACATTATAGGCAGGATAATCCTCCAGGGTCTCTATGACCTCTAAGACCTTTTTAAAACCGCCTTTTCCACTCCAGCTCTTTCTGGTCCTGTTGGCTATTTCTTCCACTGGACCATCCAGAGAGATACCCAATCCCACCTGGTGCTTTTTTATAAAATCCAGGTCCTCAGGGGTGAGGAGGGTGGCATTGGTCTGGATGCCAAAGAGGAATCTCCCATGAAACCGCTCTATGCCCTCAAATACTGCCTCTTTTGCCATCATGGGTTCTGAGCCGTGGAAGATCACCTGCGGAGTTGCTCCTTCTCCCAGTACCTCATGAAAGAAGTCCAGGAGTATCCCCAGGGCCTCACATACCTCCCCAGGTGTCATGGAGATCCCATTTTTTCTTATTTCCCTGGGAAGATAACAATAGGTACAATCAAAATTACACCTTTCAGTGGGATTAAAGTATACCGCAGAAGGGGGGAGTTTGAACCTCAGGGTCTCCATTTCACGGGCAAATTCCTCCCTGTGGGATTCAAATTCCTTTAATAGACTATCTTCCAGGAGGGAGGGGATCCTGTGGGCATCTACTATTGCCCAGAATCCAGTATCCCCCTCCACCACCGCAACCTTATCTTCCACCCCTATCCCCAGGATAGAGAACCGGGGCCCCTCTCCTGTGTTCACATACCCTAGTGTTTCCATTTACCTGCTCTGCTTTTTCTTTGTCTTAGGGGTTAAGAGGATATAGTGAGAAAGCCCTGTGTTCTTACCTGCTTGTTTACACCTGCGGCGATAAGAGATAATGGCTGTCTTCATGTTTCTACCTCCTTTTTTTTTGGGATGTGGGCCACAAATAAAAAAGGGACCCGGAAAACTCAGTTTTCCGGGTCCCTTTACCATCAGGACACCGCAATTCCTTCCTCCTAACAGGTCTTCTGGCTCTCGGATCCTCAGAGACCCCGCGGCCTTCCCCCCAGGGTGCACCCTGAAAGTGACCGGATCGGTCAAGCCGACCCTACAGCGAGACCTCCTCCCCGATTACAGCGGCGGGACCGCCACGGACTTTCACCGTGTTCCGAGATGTTAGGAGGATTAGTATCTATCTCTAAATTTTGATAGCTTTCTCTTTCTATTTCAGTAAGGGATTTTTGTCAATAAATAAAATAACCCCTTACCTACCTATATTACAGTGCTATATCTTCCTCTTTTTCCATAGTTGAATCTCTTGCATCTTTTTTCTTCTTTCACGTGCCAGGGATTTTGCAATAAGAGATTGATTTTTCTTATAGCCCCATTTCTTTTTGTATTCCTCTGGTGTTAGACCATGACTTTTGAGATGTCTCTTTGTAATTATTCTGAAAGACTTTCCACACTCCAGACATACAATGGACTTTTCCCTTATTGCCTTCTTTGGGTCAACAGGAGGTTGTTGTTCTTTTTCTTCTTCGTTATTAAGATCTTTACCCTCTATAATTTCTTTTAATTGGTTGGCCAGACTCTTTACCATAGAAGTTATTTCTTCCTCTGTCATGTTCCTTACACTTGCCTGGGCCTTCACAATCTCCAATGCCTGTTTTATGTATTCTTCCATTCTGAAACCCTCCTTATAACACTTTTAAATTTTTAAAAATATCTCTATCCACCATGGAAAGAAATATATTTTTTTAGCCAATCCCACACTAAAACTTTAAGACAGTTTATACATCTATATATGATGCGTCAAGAGGTTATTATGATTTTTATCATAAAAAATCAACAAATTTTGCTATTTTATTAAATTTTTTTATAGCATTAATGTGAGAAATAGAAAAGTAGTCACAGCTCAAGCAAATCCTTTTCAAATGAGGATTGCAGACCCTTATAGGGGAGACATCATGGATGGATTTTTTTAGGGAGACCCTTTTTTGAATCTTTAATTGGAGTAAATTTCCTCTTCCAGAGATCTTAGCAAGTTAGAGGCAGTAAAGTTAAATGCAAGGGGAGTGAGTGTTACATAGCCCCTGGATAAGAGATCCCTATCGGTTCCCTCCTGGACCTTTTCTGGAGGGATATATCCACAGAGCCAGTAGTAGGTCTTTCCTCTGGGGTCCTGTCTTTTTTCATACCAGTCTTCATATACCGCCTGGGTCTGGGGACATACTTTTATTCCCTTTGAGTCTTTGATGCCACATCTGGGAAAATTTAGGTTTATCACATAACCCCGGTACCTCTTCCACTGTATCTTTTCAATAAGGGAAGAGACGAACATGGCCTCTTCCTCCAGGGTGGAGGGGGAAAAATCGTCTATGGAGATGGCCATGGAGGGGATCTTTGCAAGGGCCGCTTCTGTGGCAGCAGCCACTGTGCCAGAGTAGAGCACATCTACCCCCACATTGGCGCCAGTGTTTATCCCTGAGAGAAGTAGCTGGGGAGGAGAATCCAGGATGGTGGTTAGACCTAGTTTTACACAATCCACAGGGGTCCCCGATACCCCAATCCCCTCAAAACCATTGTCTCTTACTTTTTTTATCCTGAGGGGAGAGGAGATAGTAACCGCATGTCCAACTGCTGACTGTTCGGTGAGTGGCGCTATTACCTCTATCTTATGGCCTTGACGCTCTAATGCCTTTACCAGGTCTCTCAGGCCAATAGACCATATTCCGTCGTCATTGGTAACCACTATATTCATCTTTACCTTGTGTTTTTTTTACGTTACAAAGGCCCCATATGGCTTTGACCAGGTGCCGTTTTTAACCAATAATATTTACAATTTCAAGTTTATAATTGAGATGATTGAGAAGAAGGGCTTTATAAAGGATTTGAGACAGGGAGAGAAGGTAGAGGACGTCTTTCTCTTGGTCAGGGCAAAGCAGTGGGTCTCCAAAAATGGAGACCCTTATTGGGACCTGGAGTTGCAGGATAGGACTGGAAGGATTCCTGGGAAGATATGGTATCCTGCCTCTGTGCGTTATCCCAGTATTGAGGAGGAGAGTTTTTTTTATATAAAGGGATATGTGGATTCTTTCAGGGATAATCTTCAGGTAGTAATAAATGAGCTTTTGGCAGTAGAAGAGGGGGAAGTATCCTGGGAGGACTTTTTGCCATGTGTGAAAACCTCTCCTGAAGAGTTAATGGAAGAGTTAGAGGGTCTGTGCAAAAGAGAACTCAGATACAAACCCTGGAGACGACTATGTGGACTGATCCTAACAGATGATTATATAAGGGAGAAGTTCCTTATATGTCCCGCCGCCAAGTCCATACATCATGCCTATCGGGGGGGACTTTTAGAGCATACCTTGAGTGTTTGCAAAATATGTCTTAAAATATGTGATCTCTTTGAAGACCTGGACAGGGAGATATTGCTGGTGGCGGCCACCTTGCACGATCTGGGAAAGATAGAAGAATTTATGGGAAAGGTGTCCATAGACTATTCTGATAAGGGACAGCTTCTGGGACATATCATACTTGGCCTGGAGATGCTCTCTCCCTTTTTGAAGAAGGTGGGAGACATAGAGGAAGGCCTCATCCTCCACCTTAAACACCTCATCTTGAGCCATCATGGAGAATATGAATTTGGTTCCCCCAGGATCCCTCTTACCCGGGAGGCCTTTGTGCTTCATCTTGCAGACAACCTGGATGCAAAACTAAATACCATTTCCAGTCTCCTTCAGTCCCTGGAAGGGGAAGAGGAAAATTGGTCCAGATATCAAAGGTCCCTGGAGAGAAGGATATTTAGACCGCTCAATACCCTTGACCTGTTGGAGGATAGGAAAAGGGAAGGTAGGAGGTTGGTTACCCAGTGTTTATTACCTTTGAAGGAATAGAGGGGTGTGGAAAGAGCACCCAGAGCAGACGGCTTTACAACAGATTGAAGGAGGCGGGACATGAGGTGGTCCTCTCCCGAGAGCCTGGGGGATGTGAGCTTGGGCAGAAGGTGAGGGCTATAGTCCTAAATCCCTCCCTCCAGATAGGTCAACATGCAGAGCTGTTTTTATATCTGGCGGCAAGGGCCCAGCATGTTGAGGAGTTAATTGAGCCCTCTCTGGAGAGGCACAGGACAGTAATTGTGGACAGGTTTAATGATTCTACCCTGGCCTATCAGGGATATGGGAGGGGATTCCCCAGAGAGCTCCTGTTTCGTCTGTGTCATTTTGCATCTAAAGGTATATGGCCAGATGTGACGCTGCTGCTGGATCTCCCTGTGGAAGAGGCACTGGCCCGGGCCAGAGAGAGGAATAAGAGAGAGGGGATTGAAGATAAAGAGGGCCGATTTGAGGGGGAGTCCCTTTCTTTTCACAGGCAAGTGAGAATGGGATATCTGGATATTGCCCGTCGTTATCCTGAACGGGTGGTGGTTATTGATGCCAGGGGAGATGTGGAAGAGGTGGGAGAGATAATCTGGCAGGAGATATGTAAGAGGCTCGCCCATGGATGCAATGGATAATCTGGCAGTAGTATTATGTGAGACCAAGTATTCTGAAAATATAGGGTCTGTTGCCCGGGCGTGCGTGAATATGGGTTGCGGTAACCTCTTGTTGGTAAATCCCAGGGAGTTTGATCTCTCCCGGGCTCTACCCCTTGCCACTCCAAAGGGTAGATGGGTGTTGGAGGGGGCGGGGATATTTTCCTCCCTGGAGGTGGCCATAGGCGATTTTCATAAGGTATATGGTACCACTGCGCGCACAGGGGGATGGCGAAAAAGGGTGTTACTCCCAGGACAGGCCGCAGAGTCTATCTGTGAGGACCTGGTGGCGGGAAGAAAGGTGGCCCTGGTGTTTGGGCCTGAGGATACAGGCCTTACAAATCAGGAGATAGATCTTTGTGGTCAGCTTATAACCATTCCCACTTCAAAGGATGCCTGGTCCCTTAATATCTCTCAGGCAGTACTCATTATTTTATATGAGTGTTTTAACAGGCTCTTCCACTGCACCCGTCGTAATCTGGAGAAGGACATAACCCATTACGCCACCCATAGGGACCTCCAGCTTCTCTTTCAGAGGGCAAAGGAGCTTTTGATTGCCATAGATTTTCTCCTCCCTGAAAATCCTGACTACTTTATGTTGCCCCTGAAGAGGTTTATTCATCGGATAAACCTCAAGAAGAACGAATATAATCTACTCATGGGGATATGTCGGCAACTCCTGGGATATATAGAGAGACAGAACAGGGTCAGGGGATCTGGCCTGGAAAAGGAGAGGGGCCACTCCCTGGAATCTTAGAAATTTGCTTGTAAAAACAGGAGATTTAAGATAAATTTCTTAGAAAAAACAAAAGAGGAGAGGGGCCTATGGATGATATGAAGATGAGACATGACGACATGCTTCAACTTGTCTCCTTCAAGTTGGGGGATGAAGAATTTGGGGTAGATATAATGCAGGTGCAGGAGATAATCCGGATGCAGAATATAACTTCTGTGCCAAATGCCCCTGACTTTGTGGAAGGGGTGATTAATCTAAGGGGACGCGTTATTCCTATAATTGATTTGAGAAAAAGATTTGGGCTTGAGCAAAAGGATCATGATAAGGCCACCAGGATAATTGTGGTAAAGGTGGATGAGATAACAGTGGGGCTGGTTGTGGATGAGGTCTCAGAGGTTTTGAGGATACCCAAAGAGACCGTGGAGCCCCCACCACCAATTGTAGCTGGAGTGGAGTCTGAGTACATAAGTGGGGTGGGAAAGCTGGAAGATAGGCTTCTCATCCTTCTGGACCTGAGCAAGACCCTGAGTAAGGAAGAAAAGGCCTCCCTGGAGATGCTCTAATTATGGAGGAGTTAAGATTTCGGGCACTGGTTTCTTCTGACTGGAACGAGTGTCTCTCTCCTGCCCGCCCCTTTGATATCCTTACCTTTGTTTACCCCCAGTTGGAGGAGGTGGTGGAGGAGACCTTTCTCCTCTATACTGGAAACAGACTTTCCTATAGTGGGGCAGTGGAGCGGCTTCGCGCAAGACTGCCCCGACCCATTACCCAGGAAGAGGTGGACAGGTATCTGCATGAGAAATTTTCCCTCTATACAGGGACCCAGGAGTTGATCCGGTGGTGCCGGGAGAACCGTATTCTCTTTATGATAAACACTACAGGATGGTTTGGTTATTTTCAGAGGGCCTTTGCCGCCTCCCTTATACCAGCGGTGGATTGTCTCTCTGCCAGTACCTTTCTGGTGTTTGACCAGCCATTTCCCACATCCTGTCATTATCCCCTGGAGGAGATAGAGGATAAGCCCAAAAATACAGCTTATGTGATGGAGAGATACTCCATTGAAAAGGTGGTGATTATAGGAGATAGCGGGGGAGATGGACCACACTTTGAGTGGGGAAGGGGAATAGGGGCGCTTTTAATTGGTTCAATGACAAAACTGTCCCTGGAGAGATATTGCTCTATGCGGAATATCTCCATTGATGTGAAGGTGGGAGATGGAGAGTCTATAGAGGTAGAGAAGATAGTTGCGGCTATTGAGTCCTTCTTATAAACACCTTATGCCTTTATGCCTGCCCCTTGAATATGGCATTCAATAAACAGCTAAAGATAATCCTGGACTGTATTGCAGATGGCGTATTTACTGTGGATAGGGAATGGAACATTACCTATTTCAATCGTGCCGCAGAGACAATTGTGGGTATCTTCAGAAAAGATGCCCTGGGAAAGAAGTGCTGGGATGTATTCCATTCTTCCGCATGTGATGGGAGGTGTATCCTGCAGGAGGCACTAAGGCTTGGGAGGGAGATAACCAACAAGTCCATCTTTATATTAAAGGAGGGGGGAGAGAAGATACCCATCAGTATAAGTGCTTCCCCTCTTTATGATGAGGATGGAAACCTCATTGGGGGAGTGGAGACCTTCAGGGACCTGTCTGAACTTCAGATGATCCAGCAGAGGATGCGACATGCCTATTGTAAATACGATATAGTGGGAAAGAGCCCTTCTATAAAAAAGGTACTGGGGATCCTTCCCCAGATAGCCATGAGTAGTGCCACAGTGCTCATTACTGGAGAGTCTGGTACAGGAAAGGAATTGGTGGCACGGGCCATTCATAACCTGAGTATGAGGAAGACAGGACCATTTGTGATAATAAATTGTGGCTCCCTTCCAGAAGGTCTTTTGGAATCTGAACTATTTGGATACAAGAAAGGTGCCTTTACTGATGCCAGGCGGGACAAGCCTGGAAGATTCAAATTGGCACAGGGAGGCACCTTGTTTCTGGACGAGATAGGGGAGATGCCCCCTTCTCTTCAGGCAAAACTCCTGCGAGTCCTGGAAGATAGGTGCATATATCCCTTGGGGGGAATTGAAGGAGAAAAGGTGGATGTTAGGGTGGTGGCGGCCACCAACAGGGACCTGAAAAAGGCGGTGGAGGAGGGTAGCTTCAGGTTGGACCTTTATTACCGACTCAATGTGGCCCATATCCATCTTCCCCCATTAAGGGAGAGGAGGGAGGATATCCCCCTCCTTATAGAACATTTTATTTCTCGTTTTAATGTGCTGGAGGGCCACAATATAAAGGGGGTTTCAGAGGATGTAATGGCCCTTCTCATGAGGCATGACTATCCTGGAAATATAAGGGAACTGGAAAATATAGTGGAATATGCCTTTATCCTTTGCAGGGAGGAGTTTATCCATCTCCACCATCTCCCTGACTATCTCCATCCCCTCAAATTCAACGGGAGCCTCTCTCCTGCAGATGTGCCCATGACCCTGGAGGAGATAAAATGCAGGGCCGTGGAGATGGCCTTGCGTCGCAATAGGGGGAAGAAGATGGCCACCTGCAGGGAGCTTGGGATATCCAAGGACACATTGAGACGCATGATACAAAGGTGCAGGGAAAGATATGGACTGAAGATGTAAGTGCCTTCCCAGTGGTGGGCCAACGCCTATCCCTGCCATGATCCATAATATACCCTCTTCACCCTAGTAAAACTAAAGGGTATTCTCCACCCCTTTCTAGGGGATAACCTTCTTGATGACAGCAAGGAGGTCATTGGGTTTTACTGGTTTTACCAACCATCCAGTGGCCCCTGCCTTTTTGGCCTCCATCCTCTTCTTTTGTTCGGATTCAGTGGTGAGCATGAGGATGGGTATAAACCTGTAGCCTGGCAGTTTTCTTACCTCTTTTATAAGGGTTATTCCATCCATAAGGGGCATGTTTAGGTCTGTGATAATGAGGTTTGGCTTGAGCCCCCCTTTTAACTTCTCCAGGGCCTCTTTGCCGTTTTTTGCCTTTTCTACCCCATAACCTGCTCTTTTAAGGACATTTTCCATACTCATTAGCAAGGTGGCAGAATCATCAACCAGAAATATCTTTTTCATAACCTCGCTCCTTTTGTTTGAAATTACTGCCTTATTTTCACAATCTCTCTCTAAGCAGGAGTTCCACCTCTTCGCATAAGAGGTAGTAATCCATTGCCCCTGCACTCCGTGGTGCAAAATATCTCACTGGCATACCTGCATTAAATGCCTCTGCCAGTTTCACGTTGGTGCGAATGGGTCTCAATATCCTCCTTTTTCCAAATGATGCACTCAGTGTCTTTATTACCTCTTTGTGCATCCTCAACCGTCTGTCCAGCATAATTGGTACAAGTCCCAGAAGTTTGAGCTCATTATTGTGCCTTACCGCCACCCTGTAGAAGAGGGTGGCCATCTGTTTTACCCCAATTGCCGCAAGAAAGTGGGGTAAGAATGGGATTATAACCACGTTGGAGCAGGAGAGGGCGGCCATGAGGAAGAGGTCCAGGGTGGGAGGGGTATCCAAGACTACTCTGTCAAAGTCTTTTTTGAGGGGGACAAGTCCTTCCCTCAATCTATCATGTGTATCCTGGGCATCTGAAGGCACAAAGTTCAGGTCAGCAGGGGCAATAAAGAGGTTCTCAAAAGGAGTGGGATAGATGGCATCTTTTATTTGAAATCCCTTTGTATTGAATACCTCATGGATATAATGCTCAAATCCATTTACGTCCTTAAACCCCACTCCCCAGGCCACATGACCC
Organism: uncultured Desulfohalobiaceae bacterium; assembly: GCA_964427155.1. Taxonomy (GTDB): domain Bacteria; phylum Desulfobacterota; class Desulfovibrionia; order Desulfovibrionales; family Desulfothermaceae; genus Desulfothermus. The sequence goes on from CAYRSC010000016.1 coordinate 131,844, forward strand.
TGGGTATCCAGGTCTATGAGCAGGGTCCTATATCCCTTAGCCGCCATCTCAGCAGCCAGATTTACCGCAGTGGTGGTCTTGCCAGTTCCACCCTTTCTATTGGCAATGGAGATAATTATCATAGGGTCTTAATTGGATGTGTTGAATATAAATCTTCCCCAGAATGTGTTCTCCTTTATGCCCTTTATGGTGGGTTTTACAAGGAGGATACCCTGCAGGATGGCAGTATGGATGTGTTCCATCTCCTCCATATTTACACAGGGCGATGGCTCATTTTTTAGCCATTCAAAAAAATCCTCTGCCTCTTCAATGGTGCATATTCCCTTTAAGATGGCGGTATCTCCCTGGTATTCTATAGCCATTTAACTATCTCCTTTGGATTTAATACCAAAAGCACCCTCCCATCCCCAAGCAAGGTGGCCCCACTGTAGAGGGTGTATTTTTCCATTATCCCTTCCAGTGGTTTTAGTACAATGTCTATGCCCTCATGGAACCTGTCCACCACAAGGCCAAATTCTGAGTTCTTCAACTGGATAATGAGTATTGCCACCTCCTCTTCCACGGGGGTTTCCCCCCCATCTCCATTGAGTCCTAATATCTCTTTGAGATAATAGATGGGAATGAGCCTATCCCTGAGCACAATGGTCTCTCTCTTCTTTACAAATTTTATCTCTTCCCTTGGGACCTTTACGGTCTCCGCCACATTTTCAATGGGTACTCCAAAGAGTTCATTGTGGGTCTCCACCATAAGCACCCTTGTAACGGCCATGGAGAGTGGAAGGGCAAGTTGGACCGTGGTGCCCCTGTTCTCCCTGCTCATTATCCTCACGCTTCCCCCCAGGTTCTCCACCATGGTCCTCACCACATCCATGCCCACACCCCTTCCAGAGAGGTCAGAGACCTGTTCTGCAGTGGAAAAACCCGGCGCAAACAGGAGCTGAAGGGCCTGTTCCTCTGATAGCCTTTCCACCTCCTCCTCAGAGATGAGCCCCTTTTCATAGGCCTTTCTCTTTACCTTTTCAATGTTTATCCCCCTTCCATCGTCCTCCACCTCAATGAGTATCTGGTCCTCCAACTGCAACGCCCGAAGTACAATGGTACCTGTTTCTGGCTTGCCTTTACTGGTCCTCTCCTCAGGGGACTCTATGCCGTGATCTATACTATTTCTAATGAGGTGAACCAAAGGTTCTGCCAGGTCTTCTATAACGGTCTTGTCCGCCCTGGTGTCTTCTCCTTCAAGGACCAGATTTATCTTTTTCCCAAGTTTTCTGCTAAGGTCCCTCACAAGTCTTGGAAACCTTTGAAATGTATGGGATACAGGCACCATCCTGATCTGCATCACTGCATTTTGGAGATCCTCACATATCCTGTTTATGGTGGCATATTGTATCTTGAGGTCCCTGCTCATCTCTTTGTTGCCAAAGACCTCTTCTGCCTTTCTGGCGAGATAGGGGAGGGAGTTCTTTGCCACCACGAGCTCGCTCACCAATTCCATAAGGGTATCAATGCGGGCCTGATCCACCTTGAGCACCTTTATCTCAGTCCTTTGGGCAGGAGCACGTGGAGGATGTTTTGGTTGGGTCCCTTCCCTGCGAGGCGGAGGAGAGGGGGAAGTTGTACCTCTTTCTTGTTCCATCCCCATATCTTTTTTGATCTCTTCCACAATCTCCTTTAAGGGGGTAAGTTGGATCTCTCCTTCTCCAGAGAGGATACCTTCTATGTCTTTGATTTTGTCCTTTCTATTTAAGAAGGTAAGTACCTTTCTCATTACCTCGCGGATACTGGCGCGTCTCCCTGGCTCTATCTCCTCCTGGGTGGGAGTTTGCAGTATCTTTAATTGAGATTCCAGTATCTCCAGAGAAAGGGCAATCTCTTCTTGGGATATCTCCTCACCTTCCTCTTCCCTTTCCCCAGTCACTTCCTCTGGGGCCACAGGGACAGGGCTTGTCTCTTCCTCTAGGGTGAATTCTCCTGTGGTTATGGCAGTTATAAATGAGGAGATAAGAGATCTCTCTGTTTGTCTGGAGGATCCAAGAAGGGCCTCAATCCATGAAAGACAGGAATATCCAAAACCCTCAGGGGAGCTTATCTCCTTTGCAACCCTTATCTTCTCCTTTAGCTCCTCCCACTTTCCCTCTGATGCAAGGGCGAGGCCCTCTTCTGCAAAGGGGGATAGGAGTTCAAGTCCTTCCTTTTCCCCTTGGGGAAAGACCAGGGCCTTGGGAGGGATGGAAAATATTTCCACCTGGTCTTCTACATATAGATAGTGCTCTTTAAGTTCCTCTTCAGATGCAGTGCTTATCACATGAAATCCCACCTCACATACAAGGGGATCAAACCCCTGGAGATCTATTTCCCCCTCTTTAAAGAATATCTCACACCACTTGAGGGAAGGGGTGGATTTTACCAGTAGGACTGGATCGTCTCCTGTGAAAAAACAGTTTTGCTCAGGTAGATATGAGATGGCATGTATCTCTTTCTCTTCCAGATATAGGCTCTGTCTATCTTTGTCCGGTATATTCTTGAGCCACACAGGAGGAGCTATTTCCTGAGATACACTCTCTGATGGTCCCTCCTCTACAATCACCTCCTCCTTCTTTTCCTTCTCACCCATGAGTGAACGCAACCTTTCCTTGTATTCCTTGCTTATACTGGCTGCATCTGCTCCTAAGGTTCCACTATCCTCAAGCTCATCTAACCACGCGTTTAACTGGTCCAACAGGTCCAGAAAGATGTCTATTATATCTGGGGTGAGTTCTATATTACCCTCTCTTACTTCATCTAATAGGTCTTCTCCTGCATGTACTGCTTCTGTAAGGGGGGATAAAAACTCAAATATGCCAGATGAGCCCTTTAGAGTATGCATTACCCGAAAGAGGGCATTTATGGTCTCTTTATCTGATGGGTCTTGTTCTACCTTTAGAAAGCCCTTGCTGGCATCTTCTATAAGGTCCCTGGATTCGTTTATAAATTCTCTTAAAAGTTCATCCATAATTGACTCTCCATTATTTATTAATTGGAGATTAAAGGTCCATGAACCTTTTTATGATTTAGGGCCTTAACAATTTTCTGGTCTTGACCATTATTTGAAAATTTTCAGGACAAGCTATGCATCTCTCACGATTATATGTTTTATTATGAGCCTGCTGTCCCTATGTTTTTAATATCCCCTTAACACAAGATATTTAAAAGAGAGCGCAGTGTCTCTGGTCGTATGGGTTTTACAATATAGAAGTTTGCCCCTGCCTCGTATGCCTTTATCTTGTCCTCCTGGGACGCCTCAGTGCTTATCATCACCACAGGGATCTCCATGAGTTCAGGATTTTTTCTGATCTCTCTCACCAGCTCATATCCATTCATCTTGGGCATGTTTATATCCACCAGGAGCAGGTCAAACCTTTCATTTAATATCTTTTCCAGGGCCTCAATCCCGTTTATGGCCTCCTCTGCTCCAAAGCCCATCTCCTCCACCAATTGTCTCTCGTATTTTCTTACTGTGGTGGCATCATCTACTATGAGGATCTTTTTCATATAATTCTTTCCCTTCCTTAACACGTTACAAGGGTTTTTGATACACTATACCCTGTTTAAATTTCCTCACCTTAAAGAGGGAGCAGATCCTGCTCATGGATTCAGAATGTCCCAAAAAGATAAATCCACCTGGATTTAAACTATCATAGAAAATCTGTGCGGCTTTTAATCTGGACTCATCGTCAAAGTATATTAGCATGTTTCTACAGAATATTACATCAATATAACGATATTTTTTGTTTTCTCTATAGTCAAACAGGTTCAACTGTCTAAAGTCTATCGCCTCTTTAAGATCATCTATGATTTCATATCTGTCGCCAGAGAGCCTCTTGAAATATTTTCTAAGTATATGTTTTGGTAAATTTTTCACAGACCTTAAATTATAAATTCCTTTTCTGGCCTTCTCAAGTACATTGGTATCAATATCTGATGCAATTATCTCAACATCCACTTCATCTATCCTGGGCCAGTATTCCAGAAGATATATGGCAATAGAGTATGGCTCTTCTCCAGAGGCACATGGAATTGACCATATCCTTATGGGCTCATTGTCTTCTTTGTATTCCAGTACTTCGTCTAAAACATTTTCCACCAGGGACTCAAATTGATACTTTTCCCTGAAAAAATAGGTCTCATTTACTGTGAGTGCATTTGTGAGTTCCTGAAGCTCTTCTCCTGAGCGCTGAAATCTCACAAAATTAAAATAGGAGCGGAAGCTCTCATGTCCTGTGGCCTTCATCCTGGCCAGAAGGCGTTTCTCCACAAATTTTTTCTTTGTATCTGGGAAAAATATCCCAGTCTTGCGGTAGAAAAATTCCCGGAACTTTTCAAATTCACGATCGCTAAGTGTCATTTACGGTCCTCGTCTTAATCACTCATGAAAGTCCCTTTATTATCTCATCCACCACAAAGTGGATATAGGGGTCGTCAAACCTCTCCTTTACCCTTAGGATATCCTCCTTCATGTCCTCTGTGGCTATATCTGTGAGGGCATCCAGGGCAGTGCCCACCACATTTATGTGCTCGTCCCTCTTTATCACCTCCAGTAGCCACTTGGGCACATCTGGATGTTTTACCCATTGAATAATGTTTATGGCAAATATCCTCATGTCTGGGTCAGGGTCTCCAAGGAGTTCATCCACATGGCTCTCCACTAGCTCTGGCATGGATTGCAGTGCCTCAATCACCCTGTTTCTCAGACCTGCATCATCTGAGCGCAAAAGAGGGATTAACCTCTCTCCAATAGGGGGTCTTTTTATCTCCATAAGAGAGGACAATATGGCCTCCTGCACTGCAGGGTCTGTCTCTTTTTCCAGTCTGGAACATAAGGGATCAATCGCCTCTTCTCCATACTGGGCAAGGTCCCTGGCGGCCCACCTGCGTTGGACCCTGTCCCCCCTCTGGAGCTGGGTAATGAGACCATCAAGGTCTCTCTTTATGGCCCGTTTTTCTTCCCTTTTTTGTTCTTCCCTCTGAGTCCTTTTTTTTAGTCCCATCTCTACTCCTCTACCTCATGAGTTTTGCCCACTTGATGAGCTGATCCGCTATCTTATAACATGGCAGGACCTTATCTGCGCCTCCCCGCTCAATAAGTTCCCTGGGCATCCCAAATACTGCGGCGGTCTCCTCTGATTCGGCAATGGTCTTCCCCCCTAAGGAATGAAGCCTTGCCATCTGCTCTGCCCCATCATAACCCATGCCTGTGAGTAACACCCCAATGGTCTTTTTTGGGTCCACCACATTGAGTGCAGATTCCACCATCCTGTCCACACTGGGATGCCAGAGGTATTTGTTACTGGCACTCACACTGGCCCCAACTGCCCTGTTGAGTTTCCTCTGTACCTCCACATCTGCATCCCCTTTTCCAATGAGTATGAGACCAGGTTGCAGGGGATGGGTGTTCTCCAAATGGGATACGGTGAGGGTACAGTAATTATTTAGACGTCTTGCAAATACCCCTGTAAAGGAGGATGGCATGTGCTGGGAGATGAGTACAGGAAATGGGAAATCCCCTGGAAGGGCCGTTAATATCTCCTCTAGATTTCCAGGGCCCCCAGTGGATGAACCAATAAGCACCAGGCCAGGCAAATCCTTAACTGGTCTGGGTCTGCTTTTAGAAACAGTAACTTTTGTTCTCTTCTCCCTGAGCCCCAGCCTCCTCACACTGGTGGATTTTACCCTGTCTCTGGTTTTGCCCCTTATAACCGCCTTTACCTTGGATATTAACTCATCTTTTATTTTCTTTATATCCAGGGAGATGGTTCCTCCTGGTTTTGGGATATAGTCCACTGCCCCCAGTTCCAGGGCCTCAAAGGTGGCAGTTGCCCCCTTCTCTGTAAGGGAAGATACCATTATCACTGGTCTGGGAAACTCTGTCATAATGTGGCTCAGGCAGGTAAGCCCGTCCATTACTGGCATGTTGATGTCCAGGGTTACCACATCTGGGTCTATCCTTTTTATCTGCTCCAGGGCATCCTCTCCATCCCTGGCTGTATAAACCTCAAAGCCTGCCTCTTCCAACATCTGGCGGATATATTTCCGCATGAGGGCAGAATCGTCCACCACCAGGACCTTGACATTCCTCATATCTCTTCTTCCTCCTCCCCAAGGTTTTTTATCTCGTCCAGTTCCTCTTCTGATAATAATTTCTTTGCGTTGATTATCAAGATAATACGACTTTTTTCTTCCAGGTTTATAACCTGGTCCATGAGGTTTGCCTGCTCTTCTGAGAGCCTGGGTGCCTTTTCAACCTTTGAGAGGGGGATGGATAAGACCTCAGTTACACAGTCCACAATAAAACCTGTCTTTACCCCCTCAATGTTTAGTACAATTATTCTCTGGGAATCCTTTCTGGAGGAGGCCTCTTGTCCCAGTCTCTTTCTCATATCTATAACGGGTAGTACTGCCCCCCTGAGGTTGATCATCCCCTCAATATAATCTGGCGTTCGGGGCACCACATTTATCTGTTCTGGGACCAGGATTATCTCCTGTATGTAGTCAATTACTATGCCATACTCCTCATCAGCCAATTTAAAGGTGACGAGCTGAAGTTCTTCATCCATTAAATCTTCTTTTTCTGAAGGACCCATGGATTCTTGCTCCTCCTTTATCTCTTCTGTAACAGCCAGGGCATTTTCTATAGCGGGATGCTCCGCCATCTTCTGAAGGGAAAAAACAGAAACAATCCTCCTTCCTCCCTCCAGTTTGCATATTGCCTTTAATTCTGAACATTCATCAGAGTGGGAGATGAGCTCTGGAAGGGGACTCCATTCCCTCTCCTTTACCTTTACTATCTCGTGGACCTGTTCCACCACAAATCCCACCAATCCAGAGAGCTCTTCCCCGGTTATCTGCATAACCAGGACCCTGCTCTGTTCAGGGTCATAGTCTGTATCCAGCCCTATCATCCTCCCCATATCCAGCAGGGGGAGCACTTGGTTTCGGTAATTTATCACCCCCAAAAGGGAGGTATCTGCCTCTGGGACCACATGGATCTCCTCTGGATAGCGAATTATCTCCTTGAGCCTATCTATCTCAAATCCAAATTCCTGGCCCCTTAGAAAAAATGTGATTATTTGCCTCTCCTCCTGGGAGTCTCCCCCCATGTCATCGTCCTGTCTGGAGGAAGTTACCACCTCCTCCCTCTCCCTGGAACCTTTTTCTGCACCAAGGGATATATCTAAAAACTCCAGTTGGATAAGGCGCTGGATATCTATTATTTGAATCAGGTCTCCATCTTCTCCTTTGATAACCCCTTCAAGATATTCTACCCCCTCACTGCACCTTTGAGAGGTACAATTGGTTCGCTCTATCTGTTCCGCCCTCACCTCAAAGACCCTGTCCACCCTATCCACCACTACTCCAATTGCACTGCCCGCCTGGATGATTATTGCCCTGGTTTCATCTCCTATCTCTGCTGTGGGGGCATTAAATAGGATGCGAAGGTCAATTATGGGTAGAATGCTTCCCCTGAGATTGGTGAGTCCCAGAAAGGAGGGAGGGGTAAGGGGCACCTTTATTGTCCTTGGAACCCAGATTATTTCCTGGAGGATGTCCATGTTAAAGGCAAAACACTCCTCTCCTATGGAGAAGGTGAGAAATCTATAAACCTCTTCCTCCTGGGGCTGGGACCTTGACTGATGGCTCCCTATATCCTGCTGGGATTGCACCACTTCTCTATTCATGCTGGACTCCCTTTTTGGTTAAAAGTTCTGGAGCTCATCAGCGATAGATGCAATCTCTTCTGCAGCAGCAGCAAGCTCTTCCAGGGCCTTTAACTGGGTCTCAGCAGAGCGGGTGGCCTCTTCCACTGCAGCAGCAGATTCTTCTGCAGCTGCGGCTATCTCTTCAGCCGCCTGTTTTGCCTCGGTAATGGAGTTCATTACATCATGGGAATAGTCCTTTACCTTGTTGTTGGATTCAACTAGTTTGTCCACCTCCTCAATGAGGAGGGCAAGCTGATTTGCTGCCACCTCGGATTTTTTCACCTCCTCCATGCCTGTGGCCACTATCTCCGAAAGCTCGTTGCTCATTACTATTATCTCATCCTGTATGGACTTTATAATGTCCTTTACCTGGTCTGCATTTTCCGCGGCATCCGCGGCAAGGTTCTGTATATCGCTGGAGACCACAGCAAAACCCTTTCCAAATTCCCCTGCCCTGGCCGCCTCAATCGCCCCATTTACCGCCAGCATGTCTGTCTGGATGGCCACTGTGGCAATGGTGTCCACTATCTTGTCCATGCCCCTCACTATCTTCTCTAGCTCCTGCAAGGTCTCCTTATTGTTTAGACTGTCGTTTAGGTTTTCCTGAATTGCCTTGAGCATCTTTTGGATATTTTTCTGATTTTCCTGGAGTTTTTCAGAAATCTCCTGGGTCTTTTCTGCCCCCTTAACTGCCATCTCCAGGATTATCTTGTTATTCTTCTCTATCTGGGCAGTATTTGCAGCCAAATTTTCTGTGGCAGAACTCTGGAGCTCTGCTCCCTTTTTGATCTGCTCTATGGCGGTGTTTATCTCAGAGGATGCCCTGTGATTCTCCTCAATTGCCGCGGCAAGCTCCTCTGCAGCAGCTGCCACCTCTTCTGCACTCTTTACCACATCTGTACTATTCTTTAACTCTTCACTCAGCTCCTCCAGGGATTGGGCCGCCTGTTCGCTCTGCTCCATTGCCTTTTTCTGTTCCTCTATGTTAGCCAGGGCCTCTTCACAGGCCGCACTCTGCTCTTCTGCAGCAGCTGCCACATCCTCTGCCTGTTTCTGGGCATCCTGGATGGCAGAGAGGGCATCTGCTGCCATCTGCTGCACCTTTACCGAGTCCCTGCACAACATCTCTATCTCTTCCTTTCGCCTCATGAGTTGCTCAGCGGTTAAGGTGGCCTGGGAGGCCTCTTCCTTTATCTCCCCTGCTGATTTTCTTATCCCTGAGACCAGGGACTGGATGTAATTTTGTATCTGCTCCACAAGCTGGGCTATGTTTGCCGCGCTCTTCTCTGTTTTCTCCGCAAGGTTCCTGACTGCATCTGCCACCACAGCAAATCCCTTGCCGTGTTTTCCTGCGCGCGCTGCCTCAATGGCTGCATTAAGGGCCAACAAGTTGGTCTTGTCCGCTATCTTGATAACCGCCTTTACTGTCTCATTTATCCTCTCTGCCTGCTCCTCCATCTCAGAGATCTTGGCAACGGTCTTTTCCTGTTTGTTTGCCGCAGAGTTTATCCCATCCACCAGATTGTTTACCCGGCTGCTCACATCCTCCAAGATGGAGGAGACCCTATCCCCCCTCTTTTTGGATTCCAGGGCGAGCTTTGCCTGTCCCTCTGCGATCCTGGTGAGCTGGTTAAAGGTGCTCACCAACTCCTGAGATGCACCACTTGCCTCTTCTGCACCGCTGGTTATCTGCTCCATTGCCTTTGCCATCTCTTCAATGGAGCCCACGGCCTCTGCTACCCCACTTGCCAGTTGGGCAGACGCTGCTGCTATTCTTTCTGCGGCCTGTTGCTGTTTTGCAAGGGTCCTTGCCCTTTTTCTCTTCTCCTCTGCCAGTTTTTTCTCAAGTCCTGTCCCTTCTTTGGGTCGTGTTGGTAGGGTTGTTCTTTTTTTCAAAGGCATATTTCACGCCTCCTTAAAATGGTTAAATTTTTATTTTCCCATTTATCTTAAAACTCATTTAATTTTCCTTACGTAATATCTTAATTCGGCTTCTTTAAAAAAACTTAAAAAAGTGAAGCCCTCTCTTCAAAAAAGTTCAATCATAGGTCCACTATCTCCTTGGGTTTCTGTTTCATTCAATGTCCTGGCGTGGGTTTCCCTCTCCCTTTGCATCTTATATTTCGCCTTCATATCCTCTGCACTGGGGACAGTGAGCCTGTCTAGCTCCTTATAGTCCTGAGCATCCAGGATAGAGCGATAGGTCTTGCAGAATCCGTTTATCTCCTCCAAAATAAACTGGATATTTTCCAGTTGCTGTCTGGTTATATCCTGAAACTGGATGCTTGCCATTGCATCCATTATCTCCCTGGTGAGCACCTCGGAGTGGCTCCTTATTTCTTCAATCATGGAGGCCCTTATCTCTTCAGTCCGGGTGTTTAAGGAGAGCAGGTCATTTAGCTCCTGCTCTATGGCCATAAACCGCTCCTCCCTCTCTTTTTGTTCCTCCACCCTCTGCAGGGAAGAGAATCTCTCTTTTACCTCCTCAATTACAGAGGATATCTTGTCGTTTATGTGGTTGGTGAGTTCATTGGATTTATCTGCCAGGCGTTTAATTTCACCTGCTACCACTGCAAATCCCTTTCCCGCCTCTCCTGCCCTTGCGGCCTCAATAGAGGCGTTTAAGGAGAGGAGCTTGGTCCTGTCCGCTATCTCCTCCACCTGGTCCACCAACTCCCTTAGCCCATTTACCTCCTGGATAAGGACTTTTATGTTCTCCACATTCTTCTTAAACTCCTCCATCTGGACACCAAACTGTTCCTTTAAGGACTCCAGCATCTCTCGCCAGTCATTGGCCTCTCCAGCTACCTCATTCCATAGACTAAGGATCTCTTCATTCCCCCGATTCAGGATCTCTATATTTTCTTTGGATAACCCCTCTATCCTATTGAGGGCCTCAATTATGGACATGGCGGCCTCTTCTGTGGAGGAGTTTATATTTTGAAATTGTCCTATTATTACATTGTTTATACGGGGAAGCTCTTCCAGAAAATGCTTTCCCTTTGTCTCTATTATCTTTATATTGTTAAATATCTTGTCCAATCCCACCTTGTGGTCCTTGAGGATCTCCCTTTCCTTATCTGTTGCGGATTTGGCCAGTAACATAAATTTTTTCTGGAGCTTATAAAGGAACTCAAAAGTGTTGATTATATAATCTGATATGGGAAATGTATTATCCTCCTCACTCTTGCTCCATAAAAGTCCAATTTCCTTTTCATAACTGTCAATTGAGTCTATAACCTCCTTTAATATACGGGGATCAGGTTTGTATATCTGTCTATTTTTTAGGATCTGAGACAACTCTTTATAATGACTTAATATGTCTGTAATATATAACTCTATATTTTTATGTACAGACATGCCACACTCATTAAATCTATTTTTAATTATTTTTTTTATCTCTTTTTTTATAAAAAAATAGCTGATTATAATAAATAAGAGAAACAGGATAGAAGTGACTAAGTAATGTATATGCAGTTTAAAGTAAAGAAGCACTATTATAGCCCCATAAATAAATGCCGCTATAAAAGATATAATTGCAATTGTTATAAATCTCTTGTCCTCTCTTGATAGGGCATTGTCCTCCTTCATTTTTCCTCTCCTTGAAATTTTGAATCTGCTAGGAAAAGTACTTCTAAAAGTGTCACTTTTAATAATTTTAGTATAACGCGCACATAGAAATTATTAAATCCCAAATAAGGTGTCATGTCAATCTATCTTGAGGAGTTTCACTGGGATAAAGGCAATAATTTTATTACGCATCTTTTGTGGCATGTCAACAGGAGAAAGGGGGGTATTTACCCTTGACTTGAATACGTTGTGGCATCAATAATCAAAATTTTATGTGGATTTAATCTAGTCTTTTAAAGGTCAGGGAAACCCATTTGTCCGGGGAGGTAAAAGAGGTGATTTTGTTGGAGGGAGTGGTTTCACAGCTATCCACTGGGTATCTGGTATTGGGGGTGGTATCTCTGGTAATACTTCTCTCCTTTGGTGCGGATTGGGCAATTGATGGGGCGGTCAATCTTGCCTATTCCACCAATGTATCCAGGGTAGTGATAGGTGCCACTATTGTCTCCTTGGGCACCACTCTCCCTGAGGTGTTTGTCTCTGTAATGGCGGCTATAAATGGTAACCCTGGTCTTTCCCTTGGCAATGGGGTGGGCTCCATCATAGTGGACACAGGTCTCATCCTGGGTCTTACGTGCATACTCTCTCCTGTGCCAGTGGATCGGTTTATCCTGAACAGGACTGGTTGGATACAGGTTGGTGCTGCCACCCTGTTGGTGGTTTTGTCTGTGGGGATAAGAGGGGTTTCTCCCTCCTCCCCTGTGCTGGGGAGATGGGTTGGGGTGTTATTTCTATCTCTTTTGGTGGGGTATCTATATCTCACCCTTGCATGGGCGCGTCACCTCTCTCCTGGGGAAGAAAGAGGGCCCAGGGCCTCTTATTCTGTCTTGTTTTCTCTTTTTCTGGTAATATTGGGGCTTGTAGTGGTGGTGGCAAGCTCCAAGTTTCTGGTGGTAATGGCCCAGGAACTGGCCAGGCGCATGGGCGTATCTGACGATGTGATTGCCGCCACCATGGTGGCATTTGGGACCTCTCTGCCTGAGCTGGTTACTGCCATCACTGCGGTGAGAAAGGGTCATCCTGAGATTATGGTGGGGAATGTGGTGGGTGCAGATGTGTTAAATTGTCTCTTTGTGATTGGTGCATCTGCCCTTGCCTCCCCTCTGAAGGTCACCCCTCTTTTTTTTCGTCTCCACTATCCTGTAATGCTCCTTCTCCTCTATTCCCTCCGCATCTTTATCTCCACAAATAGAGGGGGATATTTCAAGAGATGGCAGGGGTTGTGGCTGGTGGGGATATATCTCAGCTATGTGGTGCTCCAATACTATTGAGCCAGAGGGATATGTGGGGAGGTTAAGGCCCTTCTTTTAAAAGGGAGTTTCAGGGGACTTCCCCTGGCGCCTTTTCCCTAGATTGTGTTGAATTTGATGTAAATAGGGGTTATAGTGGGGTATAAAATCTGAATAAAAGAGATTGAGGACATGTTATGACCATTGTGGTTACACACTCACTGATTCAGTCCCCTGCCCCGGGGAAACGTCTCTGTGTGTTTGAAGGGGATACCATAAGGTTTGAGCTCAGGTGTAGGGACCCCCTCCCTGGAAGGGCATTTGTGAGGACCAATATTGGGCATGTATCCCAGAGGAGGAGGGAGATAATTCGTTCAGTGGAGCGGGACGAGGTTCAATTTTTTATGGATTGGTACGATATTCCCCTCATCCCCTATGATGAAAATAGACATGTTATAAACCTTCCCCTTACCCAGTCAGGACATTTTGAGGCAAAGTGCTATTTCCTCTCGTCTGAGGGAACCATGCTCTGGCCAGAGGGAGATAATACAGAGATAAATGTGAAACCTGCCCACACCATTGGAGGGAATACCATATATAATGCCTTTATTCGTCTCTTTGGTCCAGGGAAATATGGCAGGGATTATGAGAGGGAGTTTGATCTCTCTCCTCTGGATGAGGCAGGATTTGCTGTTATTCCTCCTTCTGGAAGATTCAGGGACCTTATAGAGGAACTGGACTTTATAGTCCATGAACTGGGATGCAGGTATATCCAGCTCCTTCCCATATTCCCAGTTCCCACCACCTTTGGGAGGATGGGAAGGTTTGGAAGCCCCTATGCAGTTCTGGATTTCTTTATGGTTGATCCCTCGCTGGCGGAATTTGACCCCCATGCCACTCCTGTGGAGCAGTTTATGGAATTGGTGGAAGAGGTCCACAGAAGGGGGGCAAGGGTTATTCTGGATATACCAATTAATCACACAGGATGGGGCTCCCGCATCCATGATGTACATCCAGAATGGCTCAAGAGGACCAGGGAAGGGGAGATTGAGGTCCCTGAGGTATGGGGGGTAAGGTGGGAGGACCTCACGCGGCTAGACTATTCCAGGAAGGAGTTGTGGGAGTATATGGCAGAGGTATTTTTGGTGTGGTGCAGGAGGGGAGTTGATGGCTTCAGGGGGGATGCAGGTTATATGATACCCAGGCAGGTATGGGAATACATCATTGCACGGGTAAAGGACTCCTTTCCTGAGACAGTCTTTTTCCTGGAGGGGCTGGGGGGAGATATATCCATAACCCGCACTCTCCTATGTAGAGGGGGATATGACTGGGCCTATTCAGAGATATTTCAGAATTACACCCCTGAACAAATAGAGCCATATGAACTCTTTGCCAGAGAGGTATCTAACGAAGATGGCCTTATGATACATTTTTGTGAGACCCATGATAATAATCGCCTTGCCTCTGTCTCCACCACCTATGCAAAGATGAGGACTGCCCTGTGTGCCCTTTTGTCATTTTGTGGGGGTTTTGGTTTTGCAAATGGAGTGGAATGGTTTGCCACTGAAAAGATAAACGTGCACCAGATGACCTCTCTCAACTGGGGAAGTAAAGAGAACCAGGTGGAACATATAAGGAGGTTGAATCATATACTCCTGCGTCATCCCTGTTTTCAAAGGGTTGGCGATGTAAAGTTCTTACGTGCAGGAAGCGGTAATTTTCTTGCATTTGAGAGGAGGGAGGAGGGAGGAGATGGGGCCTTGCTGGTGTTGGTGAATCTGGACTGCCAAAGGGAGCAATACCTTGTGTGGAGGGAGGGTTCTGTGAAGTGCAATACCCCCCTCTATGACCTCTTGTCAGGGGAGAGGTTTTCTCCTTCCAGGGAGGGGAAGGGCATCTATGGGGCCCGCCTTTCCCCTGGTGAGGTGAGATGTCTTAGCCCCTTTAAGGAGGATTTGGATGTGGTGAGGAGGGAAGGAGGTGAGGATGCCTCTTTTATCCAGCGAGCAAGGGCCATGTTGCTCAGGACCTTTGAATTTCTAAAGGGGACCTCTAATGTGGCATTTGACCTGGATATTGAGACCAGGTCTTTTCTAGAGGACCCCCTCTCCTTTCTAAGGCATCGCTGGGGTGTGAGAGGGGTTCAGGTGGTGGTGTGGAAGTGGCCTGAGGATGTGAAAAGAGAGGTGGTACTTCCTCAAGGACATCTCCTTTTAGTGGAATCTTCCTTTCCTTTCAGGATAGAGCTAGCCTTAAATAAAAAGGTGCTTTTTGCATCTCACTCCCTGCGTTACAGGGGTGGATATTTTTCCATATTCTTCCCTCCCCCTAAGATCTCCCCTGAGATGACTGAGATAGGGATGAGGATCTGGGTGTATGAAGAAGGTGAGATATTGAAAAGGGATGCCCATATCCTGTGGGTCCCTGCAGGGGTATCTCCCCTGAAACTGGAATATACCCGAAGGGAGATATTGAAGAGGTCCTATACCATGCTCCTGTCCAATTCAAGGGGTAGCATGTGTTACATCCCTGTGTGGTGGGGTAGTATCCAAAGTAAATATCACGGACTTTTGGTGGCCAATCTCAGCCCTGATTCCCTGGAGGACAGGATGGTGCTTCTGCCCAGGATGCAGGTGTGGGTATTGAATCAGGGCTATTATGCAGAGGTAAAAAAGGACTATATCCAGAGGTTTTTTTATGGACCTGGTGAGTATGGGAGATGGGATTTCTATATCCCCACAGGGCTTGGTAAACACATCCACCTTAGCATTGTGCTTTCCTTAGACGATACTGAAAATCGGATATGGGTGAGGTTTTACCGCCATCTGCCAGGAGGAGAAGGAGAGGAAGAGAGGGAGGTGGAGGTGGTGGTAAGACCAGATGTGGATTGGCGCTCCCATCATTATCTTACAAAGGCCTATCTGGGACCGGAGCCACAATGGAATAGTTGGGTAGGTGTGGAGCCCAGGGGCTTCTCTTTTGGTCCTGCTGAGAAAGATAGATTACATATTGAGGTGAGCAAAGGCAGTTTCCATCCTGAGCCCAGGTGGGAATATATGGTTCATCTCCCTGTGGAAGAGGAAAGGGGAATGGAGGCAGAGACAGACCTCTTTAGTCCAGGATATTTTAAGTTTTCCATGGGAGCTGGAGAGCAGGTGGAGATATGTGCTTATATCCAGTGTGAAAGGGGAAGAAGGCCCTCTCCGTTTCCATATAATCCCCGCCCCTTTTGTGAACTTGAGTATGCCCTGAGGAGGGCAATGGAGCAGTTTGTGGTCCGTCCAGGAGATAGCTATTCAGTGGTGGCAGGATATCCCTGGTTTACAGACTGGGGAAGGGACAGCCTTATTTTTTGCAGGGGTCTTCTTGCCGCGGGCAAGAGCCATCTGGTGAAGGAGATACTCTCCTATTTAGGGGGATTTGAAGACAAGGGGACCCTCCCCAATCTCATAAAGGGAAAAAGACCATTAAACCGTGATACCTCTGATGCGCCCCTTTGGTTTTTGCTAGTATGCAGGGAGCTTATGGAGAAAGAGGGGGAGAAGGTGCTGGAGCTAAGGGCAGGGGAGAGGGACCTTAAGGAGGTAATCTATTCCATTGCCACCTCCTATATCCAGGGGACTGACAATGGCATTCGCATGGATATGGACAGTGGTCTTATATACAGCCCTGCCCACTTTACCTGGATGGATACCAACTATCCTGCATGTACTCCCCGGGAGGGTTATCCCATAGAGATACAGGCCCTGTGGTATGCCGCCCTGGAGCTAATGGAGAGATTGGATAAGGATTCAGGGCATTGTCCAGTGGCAGGAGGATGGTCCTTTATAAAGAAAAAGGTAAAAAAGTCTATTTTGGAGCTTTTCTATTTAGAGGAAAAGGGTTATCTATCAGATTGTCTTCATGCCTCTTCCTTTGTGGAGGCCCGGCAGGCAGTTAGAGATGACCATCTGCGTCCCAACCAGTTGTTTGCACTCACCCTCTCTGCGGTGGAAGAGAAGGATATATGTAGCTCTGTCCTTTCCTGGTGCGAGAGCCTTATTGTGCCAGGGGCATTGAGGTCCCTGGCTGACAGGAGGACCCAGTGTCCCGCCATTACCATACCTTCAGAGGTGTTTGAGGACCCCTATTATTTTTATCAGGGGAGGTATGAGGGCGAGGAGGACCGGTCCAGAAAGCTGGCCTATCACAATGGAACTGCATGGTGCTGGCTCTTCCCTGCCTTATGTGAGGCATGGTTAAAGATAAGGGGAGAACCATTTAAAAAAGGCCTCTGCTCCCTTCTTATGTCTGCATCCCTTCTTCTTCGCACAGGATGCGTGGGACAGATGCCTGAGATCCTGGATGGAGATTTCCCCCATACCCAGAGGGGTTGCCTGGCCCAGGCATGGAGCGTGAGTGAATTTTATAGGGTATTAAGACTCTTTTTGTTTTATCCTGATTCCAAAATATGAGGAGCGTGGATCATGAAAAAATTTATAGCCTATCATGTCTATCCCCATGTCCCTGAGAATCTTTCCTTTCTGGAAAAACTCATCCAGAACCTTTGGTGGTCCTGGAGGCTTGAGGCCATAGAACTCTTGAGGAGGATAGGGCCAGATGCCTGGAAAAAGGCCAACCAGAATCCCCTTGCCATGTTTAGTGACCTTATTGAGCAACGGGTGCTGGAGGATTTTTCCAGGAATGACAATTTTCTTTCCCAGGTAAAAGAGGTAAGGGAGCAATTTGAGCAGGAGGTGTTAACCTGGCAGGACCCTGAAGATTTTGGCCTTTCTCCTGAAAGCCTTATTGCCTATTTTTCCATGGAGTATGGTATTCATGAGAGTATCCCTATATTTTCAGGGGGGCTTGGTATCCTTGCAGGGGATCATCTAAAGGCGGCCTCTGACATGGGAATACCCTTGATAGGGGTGGGGCTTTTTTATCGCTATGGATATTTTACCCAGTTTTTAAATCATGATGGGTGGCAGATGGAGGAATATCCAGAGACAGATGTTTATTATCTCCCCCTAAAGAGGGTGAGGGACGCAGAGGGACAGAAGATATATATCACCATCCCCTCTCCCCTGGGGGAGATTCGGGCCCGGGTGTGGAAGCTAGATGTGGGAAAGGTGGAACTGTATCTTCTGGATACCAATCTTAAGGCCAACTCCCCTGAGATAAGGGAGATAACTTCTCGTCTCTATGCAGGAGAGCCCCATATTCGTCTGGCCCAGGAGATCCTTCTGGGAGTGGGGGGAATGAAACTTCTGGAAAGACTGGGGAAGGTCCCTTCTGTATGTCATCTAAATGAGGGACATTGTTCCTTTGTGTGTCTGGAGAGACTTGCGCAGATGGTTAAGAGGTTTAACATCTCTCACAGGGAGGCCAAGGAACTTCTCGCCCGCAGTAATGTCTTTACAACCCATACCCCTGTGGCCGCTGGATATGACTCATTTCCTGTGGATATGGTAAGACCTTATCTGGAGCCCTATCAAGAGATATTTCATGTCCCTGTGGAAGAGATAATCTCCTGGGGACAGCAGGGATGGAGGTATGACCCTGGTGGTAAATTTTGTATGTTTACCTTTGGGCTACGGTTTTCCCAGTACTGTAACGGGGTGAGTGAACTCCATGGGAAGGTGGCAAAGAGGATGTGGCACCATGTGTGGCCCAATAGACCCTTGGAAGAGGTGCCCATTGGATATGTTACCAATGGGGTGCACTGCACCTCCTGGATCTCCATTGAAAATCATCTCTTATTTGAGAGGCACATCTCTCCCAAGTGGTATTTGAAGGATGAAAAGGAGATACTTGAGGGAATAGACCATATATATGAGGAGGAGCTATGGAGGGCCAGGGAGTTGAGTCGTGCCCGGATGATAAGGTTTTGCAGGCAACAGATGAGAATGCAATATGAGAGGAGGAATGCCCCCAAGTCCGTGATTGATGAGGTGGAATCTGTGTTTGATCCTGAGGTGTTGACCATTGGTTTTGCACGGAGGTTTACTGCCTATAAGAGGGCAAATCTTCTTCTAAGGCATCCAGAGAGGTTAATAAAACTCATCACTTCCAAAAAACATCCCATCCAGATAGTTATGGCAGGAAAGGCCCATCCAAAGGATGAAGAGGGAAAACGTATCATCCAGCAGATAATCCAGTTTGCCCGAAATCCCGAGGTAAGACACAGATTTATCTTTCTGGAGAACTATGACATAAACATAGCCAGACACCTGGTCCAGGGGGTGGATGTATGGCTCAACACCCCCCGCCGTCCCTTTGAGGCATGTGGGACCTCAGGGATGAAGGCCGCCTTAAATGGGGTGCTCAATCTAAGTGTCTTGGATGGATGGTGGTGTGAGGGATATAAAGAGGATAGAGGATGGCAGATAGGAGATGGTAAGGAATACACAGATACCAATTATCAAGATGAGGTAGAGTCTCACGCCCTATATAATATCCTTGAGGAGGAGGTGATCCCTATCTTCTATCAAAATAGGAGAGGAGACATTCCCAAGAGATGGGTAAAGATGATGAAAGAGTCCATGAAGATGATCATAACGGAGTTTTCTGCGAGACGGATGCTCAAGGAGTATGTGGAGAGATTTTATCTTCCTTCCAATAATAACTATTTTTCCTTAAGTGCCAATGGATGTCAGGGTGCCAGAGATGCCTCTGCCCAGCGGGAAAGGCTTATGAAACACTGGCCCTCTATTAGATTAAACACCCCTTTGAAGCTAGGACCTTCCCATTTTAGGGTAGGGGATGAGTTTGAGGTGGTGGTAGAGGTGTATCTGGGAGAGATAATGCCCGAAGAGGTAGAGGTGGAACTCTATTTTGGCAAACTAAGGGGTATGGAGGATATAGAGAAGAGTTTTGTGGAACCAATGCAGGTAGTGCAGGACAAGGGGGAAGGGGAGTATATTTACAAGTGCAGGGTCTCATGTAAGGAGGCAGGGAGATATGGTTTTAATGTAAGGATTGTGCCCAGGGGAGATGATTATCTCAAGTATACTCCTCATTTTATCACATGGGCATAATTATACTAAGGAGCTTATATGACAGAATATGCGCCAAAGATACTTATAATCACCCCTGAAGTTACTTATCTCCCAGAGGGAAGTAGCGAGATATCCAATTCTCTATCTGCCAAGGCAGGAGGACTTGCAGATGTCTCAGCTATGCTCATAAAACAGCTCTATGAGATGGGCATAGATGTGCATGTGGCTATACCTGATTATCGTCGCATCTTTCAAAATAATCTGGGGCCGCTATCTTCCCTCTACTATGAGCAACTTCAGATCTACATGGAACATCTCTGCGACCAGAGGATACATCTGGCGCAGGATAGGGCATTTTATTATATAAATAATATCTACTCCCCCTATGGAAAAGAGAACTTAAAGGTTGCCCTGGCCTTTCAAAGGGAGGCCATAAACAATATAATTCCCAGGGTACGACCTGATATTATCCATTGTAATGATTGGATGACAGGACTTATCCCGGGATTTGCCCGTTCCATCAGAATACCTTCCCTTTTTACTATACACAACATCCACACCGCCCACACCACCCTGGAAGATATAGAGGAGCATGGGATAGATGGGGCCATGTTCTGGCAACACCTCTATTATCAAAGGCTTCCTCATGGATATGAAGAGAGCAGGAATTCCAATCCCGTGGACCTACTTGCATCGGGTATATTTGCCTCTCACTTTGTAAATACAGTGAGTCCCACCTTTTTGAGGGAGATAGTGGAGGGACGTCATGACTTTATAAAACCAGGAATACGACAGGAAATAATAAACAAATACCATGCAGGGTGTGCCGCGGGGATCCTCAACGCCCCGGATGAGTCATTTGACCCCAGATTTGATCCCCATATAGTGAAAAATTATGGAATACGAGATTTTGTGAGCGGAAAGAGGATAAATAAAAAGGCCCTTCAGGAGAGACTTGGGTTGGAGGTGAGAGAGGATTCTCCCCTATTCTTCTGGCCCTCCCGGCTGGATCCAGTTCAGAAGGGGTGTAAGATACTCTCTGATATATTATATGAGGTGGTCTCCAAGTACTGGGAAGAGGGGCTTGAACTGGTGTTTGTGGCTGATGGGGCATATTTTGATGTCTTTAAAGAGATCGTGGACTTTCATGGATTTCACTCCAGGGTGGCGGTTCATGGATTTGACGAGGGACTTTCTCGACTTGCCTTTGCCGCCTCAGACTTTATCCTCATGCCCTCCTCCTTTGAGCCCTGTGGACTTCCCCAGATGATATCCCAGAAATATGGTTCTCTTCCTGTGGTACATGATACAGGAGGGCTCCACGATACTGTGGAGCACCTGGACTGGGAGAGTGATACAGGAAATGGATTTGTATTCAAGTATCTTGATTCCCAGGGCCTGTTTTGGGCAATAGATAGGGCCATGGATTTTTATCGTCTTCCCCGAAGTACAAAGAGACGTCAGATCCAGCGTATAATGAAGTTTGCCAGGGAACGGTTCAATCATAAGGTATGTGCAGAACAATATATCAGGTTGTATGAGAGGATGATAAACAGGCCCCTCTTATAAGAGAGGATGGGGCACTTATGGGAGCCAGGCGGTGAGTATGAAAGGTGTTCCTTCCCTCATAGAGTTGGATGAGATGCTTCTTCCCTATAGGGCCATCATAGATAGGAGGATAAAGAAAAGGGAAGAGGTGCTCTCTTTTATTGAGGAGAGGTGGGGATCCCTGGTGGATTTTGCATCTTCACACCTCTATTTTGGTCTCCACAAAGAGACAGATAGATGGGTCTTCAGGGAGTGGGCCCCCAGGGCCAGGGAGGTTTATCTCATTGGAGATATGACTGGATGGCAGGAAAAGGAGGAATTTGCCCTTGCCCCTGCTGGAAATGGAGTATGGGAGATATATCTGCCCCTTGATTCCATTTCTCATGGTCACCACTATAAACTCAGGATAAAGTGGGATGGGGGAGAAGGTGAGAGGATCCCCTCCCATGCCACTTATGTGGTGCAGGACCCATCCACAGGGATATTCAGTGCCAGGGTCTGGGATGTCCCTCCATTTAGATGGAGATATCCCAGATGTGAGAGCCCACCCCTGCCCCTTCTCATCTACGAGGCCCATGTGGGTATGGCCCAGGAGGAAGAAAGGGTGGGGACTTATGTGGAATTCACCCGCAGGGTCCTTCCCCGGATAAGGGATGCTGGCTATAACACCTTACAGCTCATGGCCATCCAGGAACATCCCTATTATGGCTCTTTTGGGTATCAGGTAACCAATTTTTTCGCCCCTTCCTCTCGTTTTGGAACCCCTGATGAGCTACGAGAACTCATAGATACGGCTCATGGTATGGGCATGTATGTGGTTATGGATATTGTGCACTCCCATGCGGCCATAAATGAGGTGGAGGGGCTCTCCTGTTTTGATGGATCGTATGATCTATATTTTCACAGTGGAGAAAGGGGGGTTCATCCTCTGTGGGGAAGCAGGTGCTTTGATTATGGGAAAATAGAGGTCATAAGGTTTCTCCTGTCCAATCTTCGCTATTTCATGGAAGAGTTTCACATAGACGGCTTTCGCTTTGATGGGGTGACCAGCATGATATACCTCCATCATGGAATTGGAATGGATTTTCTGGAATATGGTCAATATTTTGGAGATGATGTGGACGAGGATGCCCTTGTATATCTCTCCCTTGCCAATAACCTTATCCATGAGCTGAGTAATAATGCCATTTCTGTGGCTGAGGAGGTGAGTGGTATGCCAGGTCTGGCATATCCTGTGGAGGGAGGAGGATATGGTTTTGATTACAGGTTTGCCATGGGAATACCTGACATGTGGATAAGGTTGGTGAAGGATAAAAGGGATGAAGATTGGTCTATGGGGGAGATATGGTATGAACTCACAAATCATAGAAAGGAAGAGAAGACCATAAGTTATGTGGAGTCGCACGACCAGGCCCTGGTGGGTGACCAGAGTATGATATTTAGATTAATAGGTAGAGACATGTATTTTTTTATGAGGAAGGGTGATGAAAATCTCAAAGTGGATAGGGGGATTGCCCTCCACAAGATGATAAGGTTTATTACCATAACCACCGCGTGTGCAGGTTATTTGAATTTTATGGGCAATGAATTTGGCCATCCTGAGTGGATTGATTTTCCCCGCGAGGGGAATAACTGGTCATATAAGTACGCCAGACGACAGTGGCATCTTGCAGATTCCCCTGAGCTGAGATATGGAGAACTCCTTGCCTTTGATAGGGATATGCTTGGATTCGTGAAATCTTATAAGATCATTACTCCCTCCCATCCCCCCCATCTTTTATATCTACATGAAGAGGACAAGGTGATCGTGTTTTTGAGGAGAGGGTTTGTGTTTGTGTTTAATTTTCATCCTTCCACCTCTTTTGTGGACTATAAAGTCCCCTCTCCTCCTGGCACCTATACCCTGATATTTTCCAGTGACAGAGAGGAATATGGAGGTTTTGAGCGTATTTCCCTGGGAGAGATACACCACGCCCTTCCCTGGGCTTCAGAAGGCCATCACCTCTCCCTGTATCTGCCCGCGAGATGTTGTTTTGCCCTCTCTCCCCCTTTACATCCTGGAACTGGTCAGGGCCCCTATGGCCTGGAAAAATTATAGACACCTGAGGGTTAAAAGGATATGGATAGAAAAAACAACCAAGCCCTCAAGGTTAGCGGTGAAAGATTTTATAACAAGGTGTGTGAGCGCCCTTTTAAAGGAATGGATACTCGTCCTCACCCTTCTGGGACTGGTTTTTACCTCTATTTATCTAAAGAGGCTCCCTTCCTATAGTCTCCAGGATGTGCAGATACTGTATATCCTGTGGGTCTTGTTTATCTCCATTAAGGGACTAGAGAATGAGAGCTTTTTTTCCTATGTGGGAGAGATACTCAAAAGAAGCAGGTTTCTCTCCCTGAGACTTGTGCTGGGTACCCTTATCCTTTCCATGATAGTGACCAATGACGTGGCCCTGTTAATCGTGGTGCCCTTGACCCTGAGCATAGAGGTAAAACGCAGGGACATCCTTATAATACTGGAGGCCTTGGCGGCAAATACAGGCTCTGCTTTAACCCCTTTTGGAAATCCCCAAAATCTTTTTATCTTCTGGTTCTATCACCTCCATTTACCTGAATTTATAAGTACCATCCTGCCCTTTTTTATATTTTTCTCCTGTATCCTTTTATTGATCTCCCTGTTTGTGGGGGCAGAGGTAGAGGATAGCACCAGGGAGGAGGTGAGGCTATCCAGCAAGATAATAGTGCATCTCTTTCTCCTGGTAATATCCATCCTGGCGATATTAAAGATTATTCCCATCTGGATCACCTGTGCCGCCCTATTGCACGCCCTTATATGGGATCGCCGCTCCTTTAAGGTAGATTATATATTACTTCTTACCTTTTTTTGTTTTTTTGGTTTTACGGACAATCTACTCCATATGATAAATATGAAGATAAATACCCCTTCCCAGGTGTTTCTATTTTCTGCCTTTTTTAGTCAGGTTATAAGCAATGTCCCTGCGGCCTTGTTTTTTTCAGACTTTACCCTTCACTGGAAGGCCCTTTTATGGGGAGTAAGTGTTGGGGGATTTGGCAATCTCATAGGCTCCATGGCCAATCTCATTGCCTATAGATTTGTGAGCATGGCCAGGGATTTTTCTCCTCGTTTTATAGTAAGGTTTCATATAATGGGGTATGTGGCATTTTTTCTGGGTATTGTCCTTTATTTTGTCATAGAACATCCTGGTGATATAACCTGTTTTCTCTCTCGTATTCTTCCTTGATAAATCTACTATCTCTGGGCTAATATATAGTGAGCCGTCAAATTATTGTCTAGGGAAGAAGCTTTAAACTCTCTGGAGGAGGAGTAAGCTTGCAGGTTACCTATAGAAAATTGTTTTTAAAAGACCTTAAGAGGTTAAGAAGCAGTAGGTGAGATTGGTGATGATATGTGATTGATCCATTTATCTTAAGGTGTTAAGATGCCTGACGGTGTTATCTTGATAATTAATTTAAAGATCTGGAAGGAGAAAAAACATGGATAGAGGAGAGTTTTTTGAGGTAAGGGACATGTCCCTGGCCACTCAGGGGAAGAAGAACCTGGAACTGGCAGAGCTTCATATGGGCGCCCTCATGGAGATAAGAAAGAGGTTTGAAGAGGAGAGGCCCTTTGATGGGATTCGGATTGGGATGGCCCTTCATGTAACCAAAGAGACAGGGGTACTAGTAAGGACCCTTAGGGCAGGGGGGGCAGATGTGGCCATTACAGGATGTAATCCCCTCTCCACTCAGGATGATGTGGCTGCGGCCCTTGCAGAAGAAGGGGTAAAGGTATGGGCCTATAAGGGAGAGACAAAGGAGGATTACTATAGATACCTGGGCTATGTGATTGAACAACATCCCCATATTACTATAGACGATGGTTGTGATCTGGTCTCTGAGATACATAAGAATCATGCCCATCTTATTGAAGATATTATTTGCGGATGTGAAGAGACCACCACTGGGATAATCAGACTTCAGGCAATGGAAAAAGACGGGGCGTTAAAATATCCTATGATAGCGGTGAACGATAATATGACCAAGCACTTGGTGGACAACTATTATGGTACAGGTCAATCCACCATTGATGGGATACTCAGGGCCACAAATATATTGATAGCGGGAAAGGTATTTGTGGTATGCGGCTATGGAAGCTGTGGTAAGGGAGTGGCCATGCGGGCAAGGGGACTTGGGGCAAATGTAATTGTCACAGAGGTAGAACCATTTCGGGCCCTTCAGGCGGTATACGATGGGTATCGTGTAATGCCCATGGAGGAGGCCGCGAGGGTTGGAGATATATTTTGTACAGTAACAGGTAATAAGCATGTGATAAGACTGGAACACATGCTTCTTATGAAGGATGGGGCCATTTTATGCAATTCAGGTCACTTTGACGTGGAGATAGACATTGAATCTTTAAAGGGCAAGGCCTCCTCTTCTCGCCAGATGAGGCCCTTTATGGAGGAATATGTACTGGAGGGAAAAAGGATATTTATCTTGGGAGAGGGAAGACTGGTAAATCTGGCTGCAGCAGAGGGCCATCCAAGTGAGGTAATGTCCACATCTTTCTGTGGCCAGGCACTTGCCTGTGAGTATGGGGTGAAAAATAAGGGAAGACTTCCTGCCTCAGTGATCCAGCTTCCTCCGGAACTGGATAGGGAGATAGCCATGCTTCAGCTCAGGGCCATGGGGATAGAGATAGATGAGTTGACGCCGGAGCAGATAAGATATCTAGCCTCCTGGGAGGAGGGCACATAGTAGAGTGGTGGGCACCTGAAGACAGAGGGAGGAAGGTGTGCTTTCCCCTATGGAAAAGGAGAGATTAAGGTTTGATGTGGTGATATTGGGCTCTGGACTTGCGGGTATGAGGGCTGCATATTCTGCCTGCAAAGAGGATGGGGAGCTCAGGATAGGGATTATAACATTAAAGGAGGGACCATCGGGTTCCTCCTTTTGTAATTTTAATGGCAGATTGGGTATGCAGGTACCTGTAGAGGACAGGGAGAAGGAACTCTTTTATGAGAGGGCCATCTCCATTGGGGGTGGGGGAATTGTGGAAGAAGAGCTTTTAAAGATAGAGGTAGAGGAGGCTGAGGAGAGATTTCTAGAACTGGTAGAGATGGGGGTGAGGTTTGAACAGGGCAGAAATAAGGGGTTTGCTAGATATTCCGGATGCTTTCTCCCGGAGATAAAGACCGCTGTGATTATAGAAGACCTAAAGGGGTGTTTCTGGAGATACTATGAGAGAGTAAAGGATAGGGTCACCTTTTTGGGCGATTGTGCTGTAGTAGATATAGTTGTGCATGAGGGTCAGGTGGCAGGTGTATTGGCCCTGGATAGAA
Organism: uncultured Desulfohalobiaceae bacterium; assembly: GCA_964427155.1. Classification (GTDB taxonomy): domain Bacteria; phylum Desulfobacterota; class Desulfovibrionia; order Desulfovibrionales; family Desulfothermaceae; genus Desulfothermus. Next base: position 158,327 of record CAYRSC010000016.1, read on the forward strand.
AAAAGGGGAAGGTCCTTGAGATAGGGGCAAGGTGTGTGGTGTGTGCCTTTGGGGGGGGTGCCTCACTGTTTCCCTGGACCATTTCCTGGGATAGTCCCTTTGGGGGATATGGTCTGGCCCTGCTAAAAAGGGCAGGGGTGAAACTTGTAAATACCTCTTTTGTCCAGATGCTTTGGGCCAAAAGGGAAGACCTTGGTTTTTTCCCTGTCCATACACTTCTTTGTGAGGATTTTTCTATAGGGATAGGGAATAGAACTGTGACTCTTCCCTCCAGCCTCCATCCCCTGGCCCATAAAAGGGCCACCCATTGTCCCATTGGTTATGGATTGGAGGATTTTTTGATAGATGAGTTTCTATTAAGGGCCCTTACCATTGAAGGGGTATTGATAAAGGGAAGAGAGACTACCTTTTCCCTGATTCCAGTAACCCAGGCCCTCAATGGTGGTGCCCACATCTGTAGCCGAGCCATGACCAACATAATGGGCCTTTTTGCATGTGGAGAGTGTGCTTCAGGTATGCATGGAGCAAATAGAATAGGAGGCGGGATGGTCCTGGCTTCTCAGGTATTTGGACATAGGGCGGGAAGATTTGCCGCAAAAATGACTAAAGAAAGGGGTTTTTTGTCCGATAAGATATTTACAAACTTAATGAATGAAACTATGATGGGACTCAGGAAGTGGGGGGAAAGTTATTCATCCCTGAAGGTACGGTGTCCCATTTTAGAGGTAATACGGGGATTGTTGGGGGGGGAGGGTCCTGGAAGAGAGGTCCTCTCTTTTATAGAGGAGGCCAGGGAGAGGGGAGATATATTTTGTGTTTTAAAGGCAGAATCCTTGGGGATAATTCTGGGGGATGTAGCTGTTGTTCCTGGTAAATAAGAGATTTTTAAGGCCCACAAAAGAGGCAAGGATAGTATCTATTCTGGAGAATCTGGCGGTTAGGTCTGAGATAAGTCAAAGCGAACTTGGGGAGAGGGCACTTTTAAGCTCTGCCATGATAAATAATTATCTTAAGGAGCTTCAACAAAGGGGTCTAATAGAGGCCTGTCCCCTTGATGGGAAGAGATATGAATATAGGATTACGGCAGATGGAGAGAGGATAAGGAGGGAGCTTCTGGGCCTTTATATGGCGGAGATAGTGCAGGTATATAGTGGACTTAAGGAGAATATAAGGGAGAAGCTTCAAAGGATAGGAGAGGGGGGGATCAAGGAGATAATATTTTTTGGGGCCTCTACCACCTGTGAGGTGGTGCTCTCAGCATATAAGAGGGATTTCTTCAGGATAATTGCATTGGTGGATAGTGACCCTGTGAAACAGGGAAGGGCATTGATGGGGTATATTATTTCTCCTCCTGAGATCCTAAGATATATCAGATGTAGGAATATACTTGTTACCTCCTTTGCCCGGGAGGAGGAGATAAGGGATTATATTTTAAATGAATTAACACTTAAGGATGTAAAGATATTTACCTTATGAGTAATTATTTTGTATTGTCCTCAGGTAGAGAGATCGGTGTCTCCAGGCCCTGTTTCATTGTGGCAGAGATAGGAAATAACCATCAGGGCAGGTTTGAATTGGCTGCTCGTATGATTGAAGAGGCCGCCTCCATTGGGGTGGATGCGGTTAAGTTTCAGAAAAGACATATCCCCTCTTTATTAAATGAGCAAATGTATAATATGCCCTATAAGGGGAGGGAGAGTTTTGGGGATACCTATGGAGAACATCGCAAGGCCCTGGAACTCTCAATTGAGGAATTTGCCCGTTTAAAAACAATTGCTGAGGAGAGGGGACTTGTCTTTTTTGCCTCAGTCTGGGATGAGAAGAGCCTGGAAGAGGTGGATTCCCTGGGGGTGGAGATAATAAAGATACCATCTGCAGATCTGGTGAACATCCCTTTGCTCAGAAAGGCGGCTTTGCTCCATAAACTCATTATCCTCTCCACGGGAATGAGCACCCTTGAGGAGATAGATGTGGCGGTAAATGAGGTGATGTTATGTCACGATAAGTTGATCCTTATGCATTGCAATAGCTCTTATCCCTGCAGAGAAGAGGAGATAGCGCTTCCAGTAATCCCCCTATTGGCTAAAAGGTATGGAGTGGTGGTGGGTTATTCAGGCCATGAGAAGGGAATTGCCCCCTCCATAGGGGCTGTATCCCTTGGAGCATGTGTTGTTGAACGTCACCTTACCTTGAACAGGGAATATTGTGGTACTGATCATAAGGCCTCCCTTACCCCACGGGAATTTAAGATGCTTGTGGAGGGGATTCGGGAGGTGGAAAAGGCAATGGCTGTGAAGGAAAAAAGGGTGTTTGATTCTGAGAAACAGGTCTCTTTAAAATTGAGAAAGAGTATTGTTGCTGCAAAACACCTTTCTCCGGGACATGTTTTAGAAGAAGGGGATATTGTTGCAAAGAGTCCTGGCTATGGGATCTCTCCAATCCATTGGGATGAGATGTTTGGAAAAATAATTCAGCGTGAGTTGAAAAAAGATGATGTAATTATGTGGGAAGATATAAAGTAGTTGAGTACTGTAGAACTATGAATATTGTTATGATAGCAATAAATGACCCTGCAGGTACTGCAATAAATTTTACAAATGCCATAAATAAATACACTCCTTACTCTTGTCGTTTGATAACAAAGGAGCTAAGATATAATTTTATGTTTGAGAAAGACATCCATATACCCTGGATTAAAGAGAAATATCAATGGGAAGAGTTGGAAGAGGTACTACGTCAAGCGGACATATTTCATTTTCACATGACAGCAGATGAGGACATACAATTGGGTCCTTTTAGGGTTAAAGATTTTATAAAAGGTAAGATGCTGGTACACCATCACCATGGTCATCCTGACTTTAGGGGAAATCCTCAAAAATATCGTAAAAAATATGAGGAAAGAAGAAGGGATAAACTTCTTGTAAGTACTCCTGATCTCTTAAAACTTCTCCCAGAGGCAAAATGGCAGCCAAATCTAGTCCCTGTAAATCATCCATTATATCTGCCTCTAAAAAAGGATCCCTCTCCTGTAAGGATATGTCATTCTCCCACTAGAAGAGAACTCAAGGATACAGATATTTTTATTCATGTAATGAATGAATTAAGGTCTCGCACAGGGAAAGTGAAAGAGGTCCTTATAGAAAATACCCCTCATAAGGAATGTCTTAAGAAAAAGCAGCGATCCCATATCCTCTTTGATCACCTCCAGGGATATTTTGGGGTAAGTAGTCTTGAAGGGCTCTCCCAGGGGTTGTGTGTGGTGGCAGGTCTGGATGAGTGGTGTATATCCCACATTAAGAGCTTTTCAGGATGGGATAATGTGCCCTGGTATATATCTGCCAGAGATAAACTTTTGGAGGATATGACCTTACTGGTGAAGGAGAGGGAGGTGAGAGAGGAGTATGGTATAAGGGCCAGGAAATTTATGGAAGAGACATGGAATGAGGAAAGAGTGATAGGGAATCTTATTTCTTTTTATGAGAATTAGGCCATGTCAAGGGCTTTTGAGGAGATAAAGACTATTGTTTTTTTACATATTCCCAAAACTGCAGGAACAAGTATTGTTAATTTTCTTATTAAGGGTTTGGACTTAAAGGAGGAGGAAGTTTATAACTGTGGTTTTAGAGCAAAAACTCATATTGAAGGTAATATTAATTTTATAAAACTTTCCTCTTATGAAAAACAAAAATATAAATTTATATGTGGACATGTGGAGTATTTTTTATTGCAATCCATTGATTATCCACATTTTTCTTTTACTTTACTTAGAAATCCAGTAGATAGGATAATTTCTCTTTATTTTTATATACTTGAAAATGAAAAACATCATCTCCATAAAATAGTAAAAGAGAATAAAATGAACATTTCTGATTTTATGAGATCGGGTTTATGGATAGAATTAGATAATGGCATGTTAAGGAGACTGATAGGAGCATTAAATGTACCCTATGGTAGATGTAATTATAAGATGTTAGAAGTAGCCAAATATAATTTAGAAAATAAAATAAATTTATTTGGATTCCAAGAGAAATTTGATGAATTTATTAATATTATTTCTGATATTTTTTCAATAGAAAATAGAAGTTATAAAAAAGAAAACGTTACTAAAAATAGAAAATCTTTGGATGATATAGATAAAGAAGCTATTAATATAATAAAAATCTTTAATACTTTGGATCTTGAACTTTATGACTATGCTCTTAATCTATATGAAAAGAGAAAATTTTAACTAGTTTTGTTAAAATAAGTATGGAGAAACAAATTTTATCTACTCCTTTAGTTAGTGTGGTAGTTCCGTCATATAATCAGGCCAGATATCTTCCTATAGCATTAGATAGTGTTTTGTTTCAGGAATATCCAAACCTGGAAGTAATAATCTGCAATCATGGATCTACAGATGATACTCATTTTGTTATAAGAGATTATATAGAAGCATTTCATAATGAAAGAGTAAGTTATTTACACTACTATAATGAGGATGAAAATGTCTTTGTTCGGAAATATGAATATAGATATCCTCAAAATAGAATAATAAAGGTATTTGAGTCCAGAGAAAATATAGGAGCAGTTAGATCTTATAATATTGGATTTAAAAATTGTTCAGGCAAATACTGTATGTATCTTGTGGGAGATGATTATCTTCTACCACATGCAATATCAGAGATGGTAAAAGTTTTAGAAGAAAAAAAAGTTGATATTGTATATGCTGATATGTTTGTTGTAGATGATAATGGTAGGATCCTGCAGAGACTTTCAAAGCCAGAGTGGTCTTTTACAAGATGTCTTGCTGATTGGTTCCATGTAGGAGTATGCAGATTATATAAAAGAAGTCTTCATGATAAATTTGGATATTATAATGAATATTATAGAAATGCCCATGATTATGATATGTTTTTACGTTTTGCAATTGGTGGAGCAAAATTTTATCATATAAATAGGGTTCTCTATTGCGTGAGAAAACATGATGCAGAAGGCTTAGATGAACCTGCGGCATGGAGAGATGGGGGATATGAAAATCTTTTAAGGGAGAGTGTAGAATGCGCTCTTAAGGCAAGAAAATTTATGATGTTAGATAAATTTCAAGATTAGAGGGGAAGAATGATTATCTCAGTAGTAGGATTAGGAAAATTAGGACTGTGTACAGCAGCTTGTTTTGCCAGAGCGGGATATGAGGTATATGGATTTGATATAAATAAAGACTTGATAAATATCATTAGAGAGGGAAAAACGCCTTTTTTTGAACCTGGTTTGAAAGATTTATTAAACAGAGTAAAAGATAATTTATATGTTACTTATAATGTTGAAGAAGCAATAGAGAATGCAAAAATAATATTTATTATTGTTCCTACTCCATCAAATAAAGATGGGGCTTTTAGTAATGAATTTATTTTAAGAGCACTTAACAATATACTTCCCATTGTAAAGAAGAAAAAAGATTTTGTTATAATAGATATTGTTAGTACTGTAATGCCAGGTTCAGGGTTAAATGAATTAATCCCATATATTGAAAGGTTAACAGAAAAAAAAGTGGGACATGATATTGGATATGTATATAATCCAGAGTTTATAGCTATTGGTTCAGTAATAAAAGATTTTTTAAACCCTGATATTGTGTTAATTGGAGAAAGTGACAAAAGAACAGGAGATTTTGTAGCAGATATTTATAAAAACGTATGTGAAAATAATCCTTATATTGCAAGGACTTCTATTATAAATGCAGAGATAGCAAAGTTATGTATTAATTGTTTTTGCACCATGAAGATAAGTTTTGCAAATTTTTTGGCAGAATTGGTAGATAAAATACCCAATGCAAGTGCTAAAGAAATTACTTCTATAATAGGGCACGATTCTAGGATAGGCACAAAATATATCTCTCCAGGTTTGGGTTTTGGGGGTCCGTGTTTCCCTAGAGATAATGAGGCGTTTATAAAATTTGCTTTTGATCTCCAAAAAAAGGCTCCACTGCAGGAGGCTGTAATAGAGATAAATAATAAGCAGGTTAAAAGAGCAGTAGATAAGATTTTTTCAGAGATTTTAAAGAGGAAAAATACCTCTGTTGTGGTTTCTCTTCTGGGACTGGCTTATAAGCCATATACATATCTAACAGAACGTTCTCAACAACTGGAAGTGGCTAAGGCTCTTTTAGAAAAAGAGAATATCAGTGAACTTAGGGTATATGATCCTCTTGTGAATGAAAATTATGGATGGATAAAAAGTGAGAGTCTAGAAGAATGCGTGGATAAAGCTGATATTGTGGCTATTTTAACGCCGTATCCTGAGTTTTTGGATGTTGATTCTTGGAAAGGATTAATAAAGCCAGAGGGTAAGGTTATAAATTTTTGGGATTAATTTGAAAAGATGGCTAAATACAGACTTGTTTATAAAGAGGGGAAGAGAAAAATGAGGACTGCACTGGTATTAGGGGCAGGGGGATTTATAGGAAGTCATTTAGTTAAGAGATTAAAGGAAGAAGGTGTGTGGGTGAGGGGAGTTGATCTCAAGTTTCCTGAATTCTCAGAAACATATGCTGATGATTTTGTACTTGGAGACTTAAGGGATTATTCTTTTTGTCGCTCTGTTATTGATCAGAAATTTGATGAGGTGTATCAACTGGCAGCAGATATGGGAGGAGCGGGCTTTGTATTTACTGGAGATAATGATGCAGATATTATGTATAACTCAGCAATGATCAATTTAAATATTCTTTCTCTGTGTTATAGACGTAATATAAAAAGGATATTTTATTCTTCTTCTGCATGTATTTATCCTGAATATAATCAGATGGACCCTGAAAATCCAAGGACCTCTGAGGATTCAGCATATCCTGCCCAGCCAGATAGTGAATATGGATGGGAAAAACTTTTCAGTGAGAGACTATATCTTGCCTATCATAGAAATTATGGCATGGAAGTTAGAATAGGAAGATATCACAACATATATGGACCTGAAGAGGTATGGGATGGAGGTCGGGAAAAGGCTCCTGCAGCAATATGTAGGAAAGTGGCTTATGCAAAACTAAAAGGGGAAGACTCTATAGAGATCTGGGGAGATGGTAAGCAAACGAGATCTTTTCTATATATAGCAGATTGTCTGGACGCAACTCTTTTGTTTATGCGATCTAACTGGACAGGGCCTGTAAATATCGGGTCTGAAGAAATGGTGAGCATAAATGAATTGGCAAAGATAATTATGGAGATTGCAGGAGTAGAATTAGAGATTAAACATGTGGATGGCCCACAGGGGGTGAGGGGAAGAACTTCTGATAATAGACTTATAAAAGAAAAATTAGGATGGGAGCCAAAATTTTCCTTAAAAGAGGGGCTTAGAAAGACTTACCTCTGGATTGAAGAGCAAGTAAAAAATAGTTTAGAGAAAAAGTAAAACAAGGATTTTTATGAGCAATAAAATGAAATTTCCCATAGGCATATCCACATTTAAGAAGATAAGAGATGGCTATATTTATGTAGATAAGACTAAATATATTTTGGAATTAATAAGAAATCACGAATATGCATTTTTATCCCGTCCAAGGAGGTTTGGGGAGAGTTTACTTTGTGATACATTAAAGGAGTTATTTGAAGGTAATAAAGAATTATTTAAAGGGCTTTATATTTACAGTAAATATGATTTTAAGAAATATCCAGTGATAAAGATAAGCTTTGGAGGAATAAAGGGGATAGAAGATCTTAAGTTATATCTTTCATATCAACTTGAATTAGCTCAAGAGTCATTGGGGATAAAATGTAAATATGAGGACAATGCATTATGTTTTTCAGAACTTATAAAGAAAGCTTCTAAGAAAGATGGTGCAAAGACAGTAATAATAATAGACGAATATGACAAGCCTATTCTTGATAATATAGAAAATGTTAATATTGCAATAGAGATAAGGGAATATTTAAAGAGGTTTTACACAGAGATAAAGGAGAATGATGCATATATAAGGTTTTGTTTATAACAGGGGGAAGTAAATTTGCGAAGGTATCAATATTTAGTGGTTTAAATAACTTAGATGATATAAGTTTAGATAAAAGATATAGTGCAATATGTGGATATACGCAAGGAGAATTAGAGGAAGTATTTGGGGAGTTACTAAAGGCTGGAGATTTAGATAAGGTAAGGCAGTGGTATAATGGGTATAATTTTAACGGAGAGAATGTATATAATCCTTTTGCTATATTGTTGTTTATATCAAAAGGTTATGTGTATAACAACTATTGGTTTTCCACGGGTACGCCTAGTTTTTTGATAAAGCTTTTAAAGGAGAGGAGTTATTTTTTACCATCATTAGAGCATTTAAGGTCAGATGGTAGTTTGATAAATAGTTTTGATATAGAGGACATAAGATTAGAGCCAATACTGTTTCAAAGTGGTTATTTGACAATAGATGAGATAAGGGAGAGTAAGAGAGGAGGTATTGAATACATTTTAAGAGTTCCTAACAAAGAGGTGCAAATTTCATTTAATAATATGTTAATAGATTTTTTCACATCAGTAGTTACAGAAAAGATAGAATATCAAGACAATATATATGATGCCTTTGAGAAGGCAGATATGGATTTATTAAAAGATAGTTTAGTTTCATTATATGCATCAATCCCGTATAATTATTTTATCAAGAATAATTTAGATAGATATGAGGGGTATTATGCGAGTGTATTTTATGCGTATATAGCGAGTTTAGGCTTACGAATAATACCAGAAGATGTTACCAATAAGGGAAGGATAGATTTTACAGTATAGTTTGAAGATAGGTATTACATATTTGAATTTAAGGTAATAGAAGAAGATGCTCTAAAGCAGATAAAGGATAAGAGATATTATGAGAAATATATGGGTGAGGGTAAGGAAGTTTTTATTATTGGGATAGTATTTGATGAAGAGATAAGGAATATAAAAGAGTTTGTGTGGGAGAGAATGTAACTATATGAAAATATTAGGGATTCATTTTGGGCATGATTCAAATGCTGCAGTAATAGTAGATGGAAAAATTATTGCTGATGTTCAAGAAGAGAGATTTAATCGTGTAAAACATTCTGCTGATATTCCCATAAATTCCATTAAGTATTGCCTAGAACAGGTCAGGTTGGAAATAAATGATTTGGATGTGATTGCAGTTTCTGGTCAGAATCTTCATAAGGATTTTTTTAAAATATTTGTTACCGATGATGAGGGTGCAGGTGAAATTCCAGTTTATATAAATAGATTTCTTCTAAAAAAGAGAGAATTGGAGATTAAAAGTTTTGATCATCACATGTGTCATGCAGCTTGTGGCTACTGCTGTTGTGGTTTTGAAGAAAAGGTATTGGTAATAGTGAGTGATGGGGCAGGGGATGATTGTTCCATATCTGTATGGGAAGGCTTTGATGGTAAACTTAAATTGTTAAAAAAGTATCCCAAAGTCGGATCAATGGGATGGTTTTATGCAAATGTCACAGAGGCATTAGGATGGATCCACGGTGATGGAGAAGGAAAAACCATGGGACTTGCTCCATTTGGAAATTTTAAAAATTGTATTAATCTTATAAGAGAGTTTTCTCCTCATTATAGAGATGGAGAATTGATTAAAGAAAGAGATTATGGGAAAAGCTTTTTTTTGAAGTTAAAAGGTTCGTATCATTGGCATTTTAAAGATGCTACTTTTATTAATAAATTTTTAATTGATGGTAAGATAACCCCTCAGGATTTAGCAAGCGCAGCTCAAAAAATCTTAGAGGAAGAGCATATAAATATTATCCGATATTGGATAAAAAAGACTGGAATTACAAAAATAGTGCTAAGTGGAGGGGTTTTTTTGAATATTGTATTGAACAGAACGATTTGCAATTTAAAAGAAGTGGATGATTGTTATATATTTCCTAATCCATCAGATGGCGGACTAGGGCTTGGAGCCGCTCTGTGTGCCATGCTTGAGTGTTCAGTTGATCATAAAGTAGAATATACTCCATATTTAGGCCCTTGTTTTTCATCTGAAGAGATAGAGACTTTTCTCAAAAAGAATAAAATAAAATATAAGAAATTTGATTCATGGGAAAAATTATGTGAGAAGACTGCTGAAGAACTTTCAAAAAACAAATGTATTGGCTGGTTTCAGGGAAGAATGGAGGTTGGTCCAAGAGCCCTTGGAAATAGATCCATTCTGATGAACCCTCTAAAGGCAGAAAATAAAGATTATATCAATAACTTTGTAAAATTTAGGGAAAATTTTCGTCCCTTCTGTCCTTCTATCTTGTACGAAGAAAAAGATAGATGGCTAAAAGAAAAAGAGGATAATTTTTATATGATTCTATCCTTTATAGGGAAAAATATAGAGATGATTCCCGCAGTGGTTCATGTGGATGGAACTCTTCGGCCGCAGATGGTGAGAGAAAATGATAATCCTTTGTTTTATAGACTTATTAAAAAATTTAAAGAGATTACAGGAGTTGGCGTTTTACTAAATACGTCTTTTAATATCAAAGGAGAGCCTATTGTTCTATCTCCAGCAGATGCTATTAGATGTTTTTATACGACGGGATTGGAAATATTGGTGATAGAAAATATCTGGATAGAAAAATTAATTTAACTTGTTAAATTTTTTTAGCTGTTGCCGATTTTATTTATAAAGTTAATAAATTGGAAAGGGCGGACTATGAAAAAAGTAGTAGTGAGTGGAGGAGCTGGTTTTATAGGGAGCCATTTAGTAGAGAAGCTTGTAGAGGAAGGGCATGAGGTTATTGTTATAGATGATCTCTCCATGGGGAGAGAAAAAAATCTGGAGAAGGTTAAAGATAAGATTGTCTTTCATAAGAAGGGAGTTCATGAGTTAAAGCCAGATGAGGAAATATTTAAAGGGGTAAAGTGGGTATTTCATCTGGCTGGTCTGGCTGATATTGTCCCATCTATTGAACAACCTCTTAACTATCATAAGTCAAATGTAGATGGTACTGTTGCAATCTTAGAGGCCTCTCGTTTTGCTGGAGTTGAAAGATTTGTGTACGCGGCATCTTCTTCATGCTATGGAATCCCTGATGTGTATCCTACGTCAGAAACAGCCCCCATAAAGCCAATGTATCCTTACGCCCTTACCAAATACATTGGAGAGGCATATGTTTTGCATTGGGGAAAGGTGTATAAACTTCCTGTGATATCATGCAGACTTTTTAATGTTTATGGTCCTCGTTCGAGAACAACTGGAGCCTATGGAGCTGTTTTTGGTGTTTTTTTGGCTCAGAAACTTGCAGGAAAACCTTTTACTGTAGTTGGGGATGGCACTCAAAAAAGGGATTTTATTTTTGTGAGTGATGTGGTGGACGCATTTTTAACAATGGTTATGTGTGAGAATTGTATAGGAGAGGTTTTTAACATAGGTTCTGGTAATCCACAGTCAATAAATAGACTTGTTGAGCTTCTGGAAGGAGATGTTGTCCATGTGCCAAAAAGGCCAGGAGAGCCGGATATTACATGGGCAGATATTTCTAAGATTAAAAAATATACCAGCTGGCAACCTAAAATTTCTTTTGAGGAAGGTGTTTCAATTGTGTTGAAGCATATAGAAGATTGGAGAGATGCCCCTGTTTGGGATGAAGAGAGTATAAAAAAGGTTACTAAAAAGTGGTTTGATTTCCTCTCCTGCTAAAGGATAGATCGATGGGACAGATTTTTGACATAAGAGATCTTGCTTGTAAACTGGGAAAGATAAGAAATAGAAAAAAAATAGTTCATTGTCATGGGGTATTTGACCTGTTACATATTGGACATATAAGGTACCTTAAAAAATCTAAAGAACTTGGAGATGTTTTAGTTGTTACAATAACTCCTGACAAATATGTAAACAAAGGCCCCCATCGTCCTGCTTTTCCAGAGGAGCTTAGGGCTGAGGCTTTGGCTTCTTTGGAATGTATAGATTATGTGGCTATAAACAAATGGCCCACTGCTGTTGAAACTATTCATCTTTTGAAACCTCATATTTACGCAAAGGGGGCTGAGTATAAAAATCTATATGATGATCCCACAGGTGGAATTATAAAAGAAAAACAAGCAATAGAGGATATTGGTGGAGAAATAAAATTTATTGAAGATATAACATTTAGTTCATCCTCCTTAATTAATAGATACCTTTCTTCTCTGTCTCCTCAAGCAAAAAGATTTATAGATCAACTAAAAAATAAATATTCCATTGATGAAATTTTAGAGTATATTAATAAGACCAAGAAATTGAAAGTACTTATTCTTGGAGAAACCATTATTGACGAGTATCATTTTTGTGAAACCATGGGAAAATCTGGCAAAGAACCAATACTTGCAGCTAGGTATCTTTATGAAGAAAAATTTGCAGGGGGTGTTTTAGCTATTGCAAATCATATTTCTTCATTTTGCGACAATGTTACCCTTATAAGTTTTTTGGGTAGGAATTGGACTCAAGAAGAATTTATAAAGAAGAAATTAAAACCAAATATTGAGGCAAAATTTTTGTACCATCCAGGTCCAACAATAGTTAAAAGAAGATTTGTGGAAAAATATCCTTTTCAAAAGTTATTTGAGATTTACTTTATGAATGGTCTTGAAAATGAAGAAGGTAGCGAGGAGCTTTTAAGGTGCATAAGAGAAAACATTGATACAGATCTTATATTAGTGGCAGACTATGGCCACGGTATGATGAGCGAGTCTGTAAGGGAGTTTTTATGTGATAGTAATAAATTTTTAGCAATAAATGTACAGGTTAACGCAGGAAATTTAGGATTTAATACTATATCTAAATATAGAAGAGCTGATGTAGTCTGTATATCTGAAAAAGAGCTGAGAATGGAAATGCGTTCAAGGAATAAACCTATAGAAGAACTTATAAAAAAATTATTAAATAAATTTGAGTACAAAAGTATAATAATTACAAGGGGAGAAAAAGGTTGTGTAGGTTATTCCGAGGATACAGGTTTTATATATTCTCCTGCTTTAATAAATAGTTTTAAAGATAGAGTAGGGGCTGGGGATGCTGTATTGTCCATTGTATCTTTACTACTGGCCGTAAAAGTACCATTAGATGTTACTCTGTTTTTGGCAAATTGTGTTGGAGGATATGCAGTAAATACCATGTGTAACAGGGAATCTATTGATAAACTATCAATTATAAAATATGTAATTTCTATTTTAAAATGATGTTTAGAGAATATTTAGAGAAAATATATTTATGTCTTTCTCACGTTGAAATTACTAATAATTTAGGAGAGCTTTTATCTTTTAATGAAGGTTTTAATAGAGTAATAGAAATTTTCTGTAAATTAAAGTCTAAAGATAACACAGTTATAATAATAGGAAATGGTGGAAGTGCTGCCATAGCTATGCATTTAGAAAATGATTTAGTTGCGAGTGGTATAAAGGCCATATCTTTTTATTCACAACCATTATTAACAGCATCTTCAAATGATTTTGGATATGAAAATAGTTTTTATCAATCTTTTAAATTATGGAGAAAGAAAGGTAATTTATTAGTTGCAATAAGTAGTTCTGGTGAATCTAAAAACATTTTAAAAGTTACTTTCTCTGCAAAAGATATAAAAATGCCTATTATTACATTCTCTGGTTTTAATAGTCAGAATAGACTTAGAAGAATAGGAAATATAAATTTTTATATAAATAGTAATTCTTATGGAATTGTAGAGGTTTCTCATCAGTGCTTGCTTCATTATATAAGTGATAGATTAAAAAATAGATAAAGAAGAGGAGCGGTAGTATGAGAATTGGGGCTTTAGTTCCTGCAAGAGGAGGTTCTAAACGGCTTAAAAAAAAGAACATTAAAATATTGAAGAGTAAGCCACTTATTTGTTGGACAATAGATGTATTATTAGAAAGTAATATATTTTCAGACATTACAGTTTCCACGGAGAGTGATGAGATAATAGATGTAGTTAGGCAATATTATTCCTCAAAGGAAATAAATATTCTAAAAAGACCAGGAGAGTTAGCAACCGATGATGCCCCTTTAACTTCAGTAGTTTTCCATTACCTTGAAAATCGTCCTGAGATTGATTGGATCGGTCTTTTTATGCCCACTTATCCTTTTAGAAAGGTGGAAAAGTTGGTAGAGATAAACTGGGTCATAGCTTCTGGTTATGTTTGGAAGGTTGTATCTGTGATTAAAGAGGAAGTATGTCTTATGGATTACTACTATCCTGTGGATGGCGGAGTGAAAAAGTTTTTTATGGATCCAGCTCTTTTTTGTAGAAGTAATTTGTGTGCTTATCTCTTGTGGCATAGATTAGCTGTTGACGAAGGTCCAGCAACAAGCTCTTCTCTTTGGGCAAAATATGGTCTTACCATGACAGAAAGAGAATATAGATTGCATTTAGATCCAGAAGAGACAATTGATATTGATACTGAAGAAGATTTTAAGATTGCGGAAAAAATAGCAAAAGGAGCAGTATTAAAATTTAGAAAACCTTATATACAACCATACAAAGACTGGTTAATAGTTGTACCAGATGGTGTAGAGATAAATAAACTTATAGATTATGCAGGAGAGGAAAAATTTGATTCTTTAAAATATCCCTTTTTGGTATTAGAAGATGCTTTTCCCCCGTTGGGCTTTGTAAGAATTCAAGATGGTTCTATTAGAAGATATTTTATTAGACCAGAAGGATTGGATTTGGTTAATTCTATGAAATTAAAAAAAACAGGTAATTCAAAATTTATAAATAAACATTTTTCTCATAGTCGATTTTATAGGTTTTTAAGAATGAGAAAGGATAATACTGATTCAATTTTGATAGGTCCAGATTCATGTGGAGTTCATTTTGGGATCAATAATGAGACTATTCCATGGGAGAGGGTGATTTTTGTGGAAGAACTTAAAAAACAAAATTTTTATTTAGATCCATATGAATGGGATTTGAGTGGAGATGTATAAATGAATGATAAAGATAAATTTAAATGGTTAAAAATCGATCTTCGTATTCCACTTTTAAATATTCTAAAGGATAAGATGCCTAGAGGTAGAGAAGAATTAAAATATAGAGAGCCTTTAAAACATATAAAATTTAGAGAAGTAAATGGTAAAAAGCATATAATATTTATTTGTTACTACCCAGGAATTGACTTTATAAAGAAGAGTATTGTTTTGAGAAAGAGCAATAAATATTATACTACATTTATCGGATGCTGTATAAGGGAAGATGTTGAGATTTTAAGATGGTTTGACGAAGCTTATGAAGTGACTCACTATAGGGAGTTTTATGACCTATTAAAAGATGCAGATCCCTGGGCAGTTTATGTGCAGATCCCTTTAGTTGAAATGGCAGCTATTATAATAGATAGTTTGCCACAACATGTCAAAATTATTTTAAATGTTTATGATACTCAACTTTTTATTCTTCCAGAAGATAGTTTTTTATGTCGTCTGGAAAGAGAATTGTATAAAAGAGTACACTGCTTAACTCATAAGATGCCTTCTGAAGCCATAGAAGAGATGCGAAATGTTTGGGATATTAAATGTAAGGATTTTTTTATCCTTTCCTTGCCTTGTAAAGATTTTTTTATTAATCCAGATGTTGAGGAAAAGCTTAAGAAAAAATGGAGTATTGTATTTGCAGGCGGAGTAATGCCCTACCATATTGCTCTTAAAAGAGGTTGTGGAAATCATATTTTTGATCCAATTATATGTTCACTGAATGAACAAAATATAAAATTTACAATTTATGTGAATCAAAATGCAAGGAATATGTATTGGGAAGAGCATAAGAGATACTTTGATATGCAGGATAGATTGTTAAATTTCAAATTTCGTCCCGGTTATCCTTTTTTTAGACTCCCTGAAAAGATAGCTAATTTTCATTTCGGTTTAATATATGACAATATTTCAGCATGTTCTTTTAACAAGAAACATTTTAAATATAATATGGCAACAAAAATGTTTTCTTATTTAGAAGCAGGACTGCCTTTGCTTGTGTATGAAGAAGCAGAATTTATGAAAGAGATAGTTGTTAAAAATAATCTTGGAATAATCTATGATTTGAATAGATTAGATTCTATTAATAAATTATTACAAAAAAATGATTATGTAGAACTTTGCAAAAATGTAATAAACTTTAGAGATAGATTTTCATTAGAAAAGAACTTATTTAAACTACAACAAAGTTTGGATAGTGTATTATGAAATTAAAAAATATATATAAAATAGCACAAGAACAAATTTTTAAATTGTTAAAAGAGTTAGATTTGGAAGATGCATTAATATCAAAAATAAATAGTAAAATGTACTTTCCAATAGTATTAACATCAATTGATTATAAAGAGATTAATTTCTTTTCTATTTTTAAAGAAATTCTTGGAAAAGAAGTAAATACATTATGTATAGTTCCATGTAGTTTTTATATTGATAGTATGCTTCCTTATTTAAAGAAACAGTTTAAAAATATTATATTAGTAGATAATTTTCGTACAGGATATATTCATGAAATTCCAATAATAAAAGAAAATGAAGTTTCTCCTGAAAAAATAGATGTGTTTTATATATCTTGTTTAACTAATAGACTAATTGATCATTTTCAAAAAAAGTTTGCAGGCTATCCTCAAATTACACTTACTTCTCTTTTTAAGACACTAATTGAAAAATACGATATTAATTTAACAATAAATCATGATTTAGTTGATTATTTATCAGAAAAGAATACAGAAAGAGATTTATTTTTTATTGGAGGTTTTTTTCTTGAACAGCTATCTCCTACTGTAAAAGAACTGAAGAAAAGAGGATTCAATATTAAAATTTTATTAGAAGATAAATTTTCTCCACGACATGGACTTAAAGTTCAACTGGAAAATATCATAGAAGATATTCCCACCTATTATGTTAATTTGGTCGATGTATTTTATTTATTAAAAAGATTAAAGAAAGGCAAAGCTATTTTTATAAGTAATTTAAATTTTTCTGGACATACAGTTGAAAGTAATATCATATTAAGTATGATAAAATCCATTTCTAATATACCATGTGGCTCCCTCATGTTAGATGTTATATGGCCACCTTTTAAAGGATTAACATCAGGTATAGTATATGAAATACCAGATAATTTAAAGTTAAAAATTGACGATAATAAATTTTTTGAAATGGCTTATAAAAATACAATTTCAGAAATGGATTTTGTTATTTTAAATGCTAATACAAAAGATGTTAATGATTTTTTGGTTAATACCACTAAACAGATTAATATTTTTTCTTTTTATAGATATAGCTATTATAACAATGATTTAAAATTTTATAAAGAAAAGAATAATGAAATTCATATTGCAGTGATAAATTCCATTTTTTCTACACATAACAGAGATCAAATGCGAGAATATTTAGGTATAGAAGTTCTAAAAAGCATATTAGATCAAGAAGTGCATGTACATAAATTTTCTTCTGAGGAAGATATAAAAACTATTTATGACAATCTATCATTTAATCAGAGAAAATTTTTTCATGGGGAGGAGGTAATTTTTGATCAATATAAATTGCTAGAAAAGTTATCGCATTATGATTGTGGTTGGATGGTTCACGATACAGTGGCATTGGCTCATCCAATTTATGAATCTAGCTCTCAATTCTTAAAAGAGTTGTATTATCTTTTTGGTTTAACTACTGTCCCTACTACTGTAATTACCTTTTGTGCTGCTGGTATCCCTGTTCTTGTTAATAGAAGTATGAAAGGACTTATGGAGCAGTTTCCTAAGGAGTTTTTTATTCCTTTGGAAACTTCTGAAATTTGTTCTTTAAAAAAGATCTTGCAAAAAGAACTTAGCTTAAAAAGAAAAAAGTTTTGTTTTCAGAATAGACATCTCTTTTCAATTGAACATAATATAGAACAATTAATTAATTTTTTAGAAAAATTTGATTAATTGGAGAAAATATGGAAATGAAGGATAAATATTATATAGATGGCCATAAGTTATTATGGCATTTGGATAGAGTTGTAAAGTGGCAAATAAATCCTGTCATCTGTCCTATTTATATGGAAATTAGTCCAATTTCTAGTTGTAATCATAGATGTATATTTTGCGGTGTAGATTTTGCGAGAAGAAACAAAATATTAAATGTTTCTAGTTATGTTAAATTTATAAAATTTTTATCTAGAGAAGGTTTAAAAAGCGTTATGATAGCTGGAGAAGGCGAACCACTTTTACATAAAAGGATTGAAGAGATAATTTTTGAAACTAGAAGAGCTGGTATAGATGTAGCTTTAGTTACAAATGGAAGTCTTGCAATAGAAGAGAAAATGAAACCAATACTTCCTTCTCTTACATGGATAAGATTTAGTTTAGATGCAGGTTCGGAAAATATTTACTCTTTAGTTCATAATGTGGATAAGAAAGAGTTTTTTAAAGTAATAAAAAATATTGATAATTGTTGCAAAATAAAAGAAGACTTACATTTAAATATTACAATTGGTGTGCAGTATTTAGTTGTTGACGAAAATTATAATGATATTGAGAACGCAATTAATTTGTTATCTAGTCTAAAAATAGATTACTTTGTTTTAAAGCCGTTCTCTCTTCATCCGCAAATGAAAAATAAATTATCTGTTGAATATTCACTAAAAAAGTTGGAATGTATTGAAGAGATTATAAATAAAAGTAAGTGTGATTTCCCAATTATATTTAGAAAAGAATCTTTTAAAAAATATATACTGATGGAAAAAGACTATAATCATTGTTATGCTCTTTCCTTTTGGGGGCATTTAACTGCAGAAGGAGATTTTTATACTTGTAGTATATTTATTGGAGATAATCGTTTTATGTGTGGAAATATTAATGAGAAAGCTCCTTATGATATTATTTATGGAAAGAGAAGAAAGGAATCTATTTATTGGGGAGCTAAAGAATTGGATGTGGCTAAAGAATGTAGGATAAATTGTAGAATGGCTAGAATAAATGAATTTTTGGAATTATTACAAAATACTCCTGAACATGTAAATTTTATATAAAGATGAAAGAATTAAATGTAAATCTGTTTTTAGAAGAAATAGAAAGAATTATTTCTTTAATTGATAGATCTAGTTTAACAAATGGATTAAAAAAAAATTATATTCAATCCGTTCTTTGGTTTAGTAGGAATGCAAAAGCAAGAAATAATTTTATTTTAAAAATAAATTTAATAAATTCTAAATTGAAATTCAAAGAAAATAAAGTGATTTTTGTTCCTTTATCCGATTATTATACAGTAATAAGAGAAGCAAAATCAGTAAAACTTAAAGAATGGTATCCTTTATTGTTGTTTTGTTTTAATAATATGTTGTTAGAAGATGTAACGAAGGATAATATTTTTGAACTTATAATAACTGCAAAAGAGTTTTTTTTAACTATTTTATTCTGTGCTTTTTTAGATGTGGATCTTATTCATATAAGAGCCTGGATGCATCAGTATGGCAAGGCTGGATTATTAAGTATGTTGTTTGGTAAAAAAGTAATAGTAGAATCTATGGATATACCAGAATTTTTTGCTCCATTTGATAAGTACAAATGGATTTTTAATAAAGAAGAAGCAATTAACGATTTCAATGGTATAAAAATGATATGTTCTTCTGCTCGAAGCTTTTTAGTTCCTTATAGCAAAAATGTTATAGATTATTTTTACAATAAATATAATCCTAAAGCAGAGATTATATCATGGTTTAATTACACAAACAAAGATAACTATATAGAAAGAGAGGTTTCTTACTCAAAACCTCATAAATTGGTTTGGGCTGGAAGTACACTACCTAGTTCTTTCCCTCGATATTATTATTGTTCCAAGGCATTATTAGAAATGATTATAGAGTTAACCAGACAAAAAATAAAAATAGATTTTTTCTTTCCACCTGTGTGTTATGATAGAGTATTTTCCAATGAACATAGAGAAAAATATTTGGATTTGTTGTATGAAGATCAATTCAATCCTTTGTTTAAGATAATTAGGGGTAAATCTCCTAATGAAATAACCTCTGAGTTATCAAAATATCATTTTGGTGTTTTTCCTCTTATTATGAAAGATAGATATACTCCTATGTTTGAAGAAGTAATTCCAACCAAATTTGCTTTATATTTAGAAGCTGGCTTACCTGTTTTAGTACCAAGTAGTATGAAGTATTTAGCCAATATAGTAACAACACACAATTTGGGAATAGTTTTTGAAGAAACTGATATAGTTAAGTGTGATGAGATATTAACAAGCATCTCGGAAGAAAGTTATTATGAGATGAGAAAGAGTGTTATAAACTTTAGAAATAGATTTTCTTATGAACATAATATTGATAAATTAATTAGTTTATATGACAGATGACTGAAATAAAGTTTGTAGATCTATCTATTTCATTAGAAGATTTAAATCGCATTATAAATTGTATAAAACCCATTTTTGAAAAAGGCAGTTTTATTTTAGATGATATAGTACTTGAATTTGAAAAGGAACTTTCTAATTATTGTGGAACCCAATATACAGTCACAGTTAATTCAGGTACAGATGCTATTTTTTTAGTTTTAAAGGCATTAGATATAGGTCCTGGAGATGAAGTAATAACTGTAGCAAATACATTTATAGCTACAGTTGGGGCTATAGTAGCTACTGGGGCTAAACCTATATTGGTTGATGTGGAATACGATACACAATTAATTGATTCAAAGGAAGTTGAAAAGAATATTACTGAGCGAACAAAGGCGGTTATTCCTGTTCATTTGGCTGGTTTATGTTGCAATATGGATCCTATTTTAGAATTGGCTGATAAATATAATTTATTTGTGATAGAAGATGCTGCCCAAGCAATTGGAGCAATTTACAAAGGTAAAATGGCAGGAAGTATGGGCGTTGCAGGTTGTTTTTCTTTAAATCCATTGAAAAATCTTGGAGGAATAGGTGATGGAGGAGCGATTATTACAAATGCTGAATGGCTATATCACAAACTTATCTTGTTGAGAAATCATGGATTATTTAATAGAGATAAATTGAAAATGTGGGGTTATAATTCTCGTTTGGATAGTATAAATGCTGCAGTTTTACTATTTCGTTTAAAAAAGTTAGATATTGTTATAAGAAAAAAACATAAACTTGCATTATTGTACTATGATTTATTAAAAGATTTAAAATATAAATCTTATATTGATTTTTATATTCCAAAAGATATTTCTACTCATGTATACCATCTATTTATGATAAAATGTTTACAAAGGAACAAGTTATATAATTATTTACGACAACATAGTGTGGATGTTAGAATTCATTACCCTATACCTATAAATAAACAATATGTTTTTATTTCTAAATATGGATATATAAAATTAAAGAATACTGAGTTATTGGCAGAACAGATAATAAGCTTGCCTATACATTCTAAGTTATTATCACATGATATAGAAAAAATATGTGATTTAATATATAAATTTTATGAAGAATTTAATTAATATCCAAAAAGAAATTGCCAGATATAGTGTAGAAGATGTAGAAAATTTTATTAAATCTAATGATTGTTTTTATGTATTGGGGACTGGTTTTGAAACAAGACGAATTGTAAAACAATTACTTTATAATGGGAAAAAGGTATTAGGTATTGTATCTTTAGATAAAGATAGAGATTTTGATTTTTCCGATATTGAAGTTTTTGATATAGAAGACTGTTTACAAAAAAAAGCTCCTATTTTATTAGCCTCATTACAGGAGGTAGATTCTTTAAATTGGGAATTAGAAGCCTCTAATATAATTAGAAATAAGTTTAGACTAAAATTATTTGGTGATTATGTCCCATTAATGGGATTTTTTATGGATATGGAACATAAAGATAGATTTAGGCTTCTACTTGGAAAGAATTTTAATGATTACTATGTTAATAATTTAAATAAATTTAAAAAGACATTATTGTTTATAGATGATTCTTATTCAAAAGATATCTTTATAAAGGTATTAAATTATAAAATAAATAGCTATGATCATTACAATTTAGATCTGACTTTTCTTCCTGTTACAAAAAATAAAGAATTGTACTGGAGACAAATAGAAAATAAAATCAAAAATATATTTTATAATATTATAAAAAATAAGAGATTATTAAATATGTTTGCCTCTAATTTGTCAAGAAGATTGTATGAATATAATGATATAGTAACTTTAAAAGGTAAAAAAGTCATATTTGATATAGGAGCATATAATGGAGATACTGCTATAATGTTTTCTTTCTTGGCAAAAGAGGCCACAATCTTTGCATTTGAGCCAGTTTCTGATATTTTTTGTGAGTTAAAGGAAAATACAAGATATTTTAATAATATTATTCCTATTAAATGTGGAATCTGGTCCAGAACAGAAAAAAAATATATTAAAAAATCTATAAGATCCAACTATATTGGTGTGGGGTCTTTTATATCTGAAGAGGGTGACGAGATAATACATGTTACTTCTATTGATGATTTTGTGGAGAGTAATTCATTAAGAGGAGTTGATTATATTAAAATTGATATTGAAGGTGCAGAAATAGAAGCACTTAAAGGTGCTAAAAAAACTATAGAGAAGTTTAAGCCTGATCTAGCAATTTGTATATATCACAAAGTATCTCATATGTGGGAAATACCTTTATGGATAAAAGACAATTTCCCCTTTTATAAGATATATATTGATCATAAAAATGTATCAATTGGTGATACAATTTGCTATGCAACAATACATCCTAATATTATTTAAAGAAGGATAATTAAATGGAAGGTCCTAGGATATCTAGATTTGATTTTTTTATTAAAAATAATCCCCTTGCTGCTACTATAAAGTTATGTCGTTATAAATTTATAGCCAAACTTTTATCGTCAGATGATGTTGTTTTAGATGTGGGTTGTGGTGATGGAGTCTCA
>CAYRSC010000017.1:0-70857 GCA_964427155.1 uncultured Desulfohalobiaceae bacterium
GATATTGCGTGCAAAATCTCAAGAAGCTCTTCTGCTCTTGCTCCTAGCAATAATTTATTTTTTCCTTCTATCAGATTAAAAGGAGCTACTACATTATTTTCTATAGCCAGTTTGATACCTCTTTTCGCGGCGTATTCTCCAATTTCCTGAATACTTTCTATAAAAATTTTTGTAGCTTCTTCCCTGGAAAATAAATTAGAAACATTTAACTTTTTACCCAGATTTTCAGGAGTGGCATGAAAACAAAAACCAGCATGTACACTATAAAGAGTGCTCCCTATTTCATTAGTTAAATCTATTGCTCTTTTACAATGTTCTCTGCTTTTTCTCAAAATTTCAAAATCATTAGACGCCAAATTCAACACAAACGGCTCAGGGGGTGGTGGAAAATAATTATGAAGCAGGAATTTAAAACCCGCGTGTCTTCTATGCCACAATAAAAAATTCCATATTTCTTGATCAAAATAATTACAACTACTTAATTCCAGGGATTTAATATTCTTCTCCTGACACAAGCGAACAATATTACGCAAATCTTTCTCAACAAAACATGAAGTAGATATAAAAATATTATCATTCATCAATGATAAACACCTACGATTTTTTTATTATTATCTACATTTTTTAAAATAATTGACCCCGCTCCAATGACTACATTCTTACCTATAGACAATTTATCTGCAATAGAAACATTCATGCCTACAAAAGTAGTATCTCCAATTTTAACCCTACCAGCAAGAACTGATTTTGGGGCAAGATGGACAAAATCACCAAGTATAGTTTCATGATCAATTGACGCGCCTGTATTTATTATACATCCTCTGCCAATCACAACCTCCGTTCCCACACATGCCCCCAGACAGATAACTGTTCCCTCTCCAATTTTTACATCCAGATCAATTTTTGCTGACGGATGAATCAGGGGCGGCAATAAAAAATCATGTTGTCTCAGAAAATAAAAAACCTGCTGACGAACATAATTATTGCCAATCGCTAAATAAACTGCGCTGACCTTATCTTGATAGTTAAGAACAGAAGATACAGCACCTATTAAAGGCGCTCCCTGAATAATTTCTACTTTGTCTTGGGAGTAGGAGTCGTCAAAAAAACCTAAAATGGGTTTGTTTTTAGCTCTAAGAATAGCAGCGACCACCCTGGCATGGCCACCTGCCCCTATAATAGCAACTCCTTTCATTTTATCATTCCCAAACTTATAAAGGTATCAGGTAAAATATCACACCTTGCCTCTTTTCCTAAAATAACATCCATAAATGACGCAGGAAGTCCATCAAGGGGTCTTTTTAATGTTAAATTCTCCAGACTAAATTTCTCTCCTGCTTTTATCTTCCTTTTAGCAACAATACTTCGCCTCATACATAACAAATTCTCTATTTCACCCGAAGTGGGTTCTTTAATACCTGTCCCCAGACAGGCTTTAACTTCCCGAATGGTTTTAACCATGGTTAAAAATTCTTCAGGCTCAGAAGAACAAGAGTGATCAGGTCCTGGCATATTTTTATCCAGGGTAAAGTGCCGTTCTATTACGCACGCACCAAGAGCCACAGCAGCGATAGATGCACTCAAACTCACGGTGTGATCAGAATATCCTACTAATACTTTTAAAGCATCTCTCATTGTTTGCATGGCTAACAAATTGGCATCCTCAGGGACAGAAGGATAATTGGTAGTACATTGAAGCACAACTATTTCTTTATTCCCTGTCCCACGAATAGTTCTAACCGCATTATCCACTTCACCCAGGGTACACATTCCTGTTGAAAGTATAATAGGCTTTTTCTTCTCTCCCATATATCTCAGGAAATAAGGTTCTACTGCCTGACCAGACGCAACTTTAAATGCTGGCACCCCCAAACAATCCAGAAAATCAATATCTTCCAAACTATAAGGAGTGGAAAGAAAGATAATATTCAGTTTATCGCACAATTCAAGCAATGCTTTATGGGCATCTTCAGATAATTCTAGTTTACGCAACATTTCAACTTGTGATTCAGACGGACTAGTTGTTCGTAGTTGATAAGGAGCTTTAGGAGCGGCAGCACTTGCTACCCGTTCTGCTTTAAATGTCTGAAATTTTACGCAATCAACACCACATTCTTTTGCCTTTTCAACGAGTTTTTTGGCCAGATTAAGATCCCCATTATGATTAACACCTATCTCAGCTATAATAAAAACAGGTTGATCCTCACCAATCATTTTTTTGCCAATCTTTATTGTTTGCATTTATCCTCCCCCTATACCACTCATATATCCTCCATATCCCTTCCCTGAGATCAATCTCAGGCTTCCAGCCCAAGGCCCTAATCTTAGAAACATCCAACAATTTTCTAGGGGTGCCATCAGGATGGACGTTATCCCACTCAATCTTCCCTCTAAAACCAACAATCTCTTTAACTTCCTCTGCAAGGTCCTTTATTCTTATGTCTGTCCCTGTACCAATATTAATAAACTCCCCTACATCTTCTTTATTATAGTGACACATTAAGAATATACACGCCCTTGCCAAATCATCCACATAGAGAAATTCCCTCCAGGGATTTCCACTACCCCATAGAAGGACACATACCTGAGAAAAAGGAGAAACCATGGGAGATAATATCCCATAAAATTTAAGGACCTTAATCACCTCTTCTCTGCTACTGGTGGGAGTAATAGTCAGGGAAAAATCATGAGATGAAATCTCGTTATCCCCATTTCGTATAAGGTCTCTCTTGATCTCTTCAAAATCTTCTTTCTCCAACAAACGAGCCAGATGAAACTTCCTTACCAACGCAGGCAATACATGAGAGTGGAGGAGGTGAAAATTATCGTTTGGCCCATATAGATTTGTTGGCATCACTGAAATAAAGTTTGTACCATATTGTTCATTGTAATATCTACAGAGTTTAATAGCTGAAATTTTGGCAATGGCATAAGGCTCATTAGTAGGCTCAAGGGGACCGGTCAAAAGATACTCTTCCTTCATTGGCTGAGATGCATATTTAGGATATATACAGGAGGAACCGAGATTGAGAAGTTTTTTTACCCCAAATTTATAAGCCGCATGAATGACATTACACGCTATCATCATATTATCATAAATAAACTGGGCCTTATAAGTATTATTGGCCAGGATACCCCCAACACGAGCAGCAGCAAGAAATACATATTCTGGCCTTTCTTTATCAAAAAACAACTCTACTTGCTCCTGTCTGGTTAAATCAAGCTCTGAATGGCTTCTCACAATAAGATTATCAAATCCCTTATCTTGCAAGATCCTCACTATAGCTGAACCCACCAGCCCCCGATGACCTGCTACATAAATCCTTGCATGTTTCTCCATCTTAACTTATTCCTCACAATTTCTTATTTTATAACCACCATCTTTCAAATAGAGTTCTTTTCTAG
Source organism: uncultured Desulfohalobiaceae bacterium (assembly GCA_964427155.1). GTDB lineage: Bacteria > Desulfobacterota > Desulfovibrionia > Desulfovibrionales > Desulfothermaceae > Desulfothermus. The sequence continues at coordinate 3,406 of CAYRSC010000017.1, forward strand.
CGAGTTCCAGATCAGATTGAACCATATCTCTGACTAATTCCTTAAAGGTATGTTTTGGTCTCCAACCAAGGTGTTTTCTGGCCTTAGATGCATCCCCCAGAAGAAAATCAACTTCAGTAGGCCTAAAATAACGGGGATCTACCTCTATTATTACATCACCCTTTTTTAATTCCAGATCCCCATTAATATGACTCACCACCCCTTTTTCATCTATTCCCTCTCCCCTCCATTCAATCTCAATTCCCACTTCCTTAAAGGCCAGCTCCACAAATTCTCTAACAGAATGGGCCTCCCCTGTGGCCAGCACATAGTCATCGGGAATATCCTGTTGAAGGATAAGCCACATCCCTTCTACATAATCTAGAGCATGTCCCCAATCCCTCCTGGCATCCAGATTACCTAGATAGAGTTTACGCTGGATACCAAGGCTTATTCTGGCAGCCGCCCTAGTAATCTTCCGAGTTACAAAGGTCTCTCCCCTAATGGGACTCTCATGGTTAAACAAGATGCCATTACAGGCAAAAATATTATACGCTTCTCTATAATTAACTGTAATCCAGTAACCATACAGCTTGGCAGCTCCATAGGGACTCCTTGGATAGAAAGGAGTACTCTCTCGCTGGGGAATCTCCTGCACTTTACCAAAAAGCTCAGAGGTGGAGGCCTGATAAAATCTAGTTTTATCTTCCATGCCCAAAATCCTGATCGCCTCCAGGATACGAAGGGTCCCCAAGGCATCGGCATTTGCAGTATATTCCGGAGTCTCAAAGGATACCTTTACATGAGATTGGGCTGCAAGATTGTATATCTCATGAGGTTCCACTTCCTGAATAATTCGGGTAAGATTGGTAGAATCTGTCATGTCCCCATAGTGTAAATAAAATCTTACATCCTCCTCGTGAGGGTCTCTGTATAGATGATCTACCCTGTGGGTATTAAAAAGCGATGCCCTTCTCTTTATACCATGGACCTCATATCCCTTTTTAAGTAAAAACTCGGCTAGATATGCTCCATCCTGTCCTGTAATTCCAGTAATAAGGGCCTTGCGTCCATTATATCTCATGCTCATATCCTCCTACCATATCAGAACATTCAACTAAGCAAGAATAATCTCCTCCAAAGCCATCTACCCCTCCCTCATCCTAAAATCCACCTTTATCTTTACCATCCTTTTGGCAGGAAGGCTGAGTATAGGAATACCCGTCTTTCTCTCTATTTCAGAAAGATCCTCTTGGATACGTTTCCACGAGGGCCCTATATAGGTAAACCATACATTAAACCTGTGTCTGCGAAGATAGTTGTGGGTAACGCCGGGATAACTATTTACCACCTCCACAAAATCTTTCAACCTCTCTGAAGGAACACAGGCACAGCACAACGTACTCTTCCACCCCAGCTTTCTGGACTGAAAATTGGCCCCTATTCTCCTTATAATCCCCAACTCCTTCAGTCGCCTTACCCTTGCAAGGACCTCTGCCTCTGTAAGCCCCACTCTCCTGCCTATCTCATAATATGGCCGGGAGACTATGGGATAATCAGACTGGATTATATCCAGGACCTCCCTATCCAGATCGTCCATACCCCCCCCTATATATTTTAGGGAGATAGCTACACAGGGGTTCCTCCCCCATATAGTCTCCACTCATTGCATAAGCCCTGGCCCTGCACCCTCCGCATACCTTAAAATATTCGCATACCCCACACTTTCCCTTATATTCTCCCCTATCTCTGAGCATCTTAAACACAGCAGAATTGTACCATATCCAGGCAAAGTCATCTTTCCTTACATCTCCACAAACTACATCCAGATACCCACAGGGCTGCACCTTCCCGTTATGAGATACAAAACAAAAACCAATTCCCCCCAGACATCCCCTGGTATGGGCCTCCATCCCAAAGGTCTTTACATCTACCTTTAACCCCTCCTTCCTGGCCCTCTGGCGCATTATCCTATAATAATGAGGGGCACAGGTAGCCTTTAACTGAAGAGAAGTGGTCTTTCTAAAGTCATAAAACCAGGTAAGGACCTCCTCATATTCTTCAGCAGAGATAATCTCTTCCTGAATATCTCTCGCCCTCCCTGTGGGAACGAGCAAAAATATATGCCATGCAACTGCCCCAAGTCCTTCAACCAGAGAAAATATCTCCCTAAAAGAATGCAGGTTGGTCCTGGTTACTGTAGTGTTTATCTGAAAGGGCATCCCTTCTGCCCTTAAAAACTCTATGCCCTCCATTACCTTCTCAAAGGCCCCATCCACCCCCCTGAAGGAGTTATGGGAATGGGCATCGGGCCCATCTATTGAAAGAGAGACCCTTTTAACTCCACAGGAGACCATCTCCCTCACATTTTCCCGAGTCAAAAGGGTACCATTTGGAGCAAGTACCGGGGTAAGGGATTCTTCCCGGGCAAAGGATATAAGTTCAAATATATCCTGGCGTAAAAGAGGCTCCCCCCCTGTAAATATCACTATTGGAGACCCTATGCGGGCAATAGAGGACAAAAGTCTCTTCCCCTCCTCTGTGTCCATCTCATCAGAAGAAGGATTCCTCCTCGCCTCTGCCCGGCAGTGTTTACACGCCAGGTTGCATGCATCAGTAACCTCCCACGCAACTAGCCTGAGATTGGGTTCAAATATATCTCCCCCCATACTATAACCATCCCTTTCCAGAGGACATCTGTCTCAACACATCCACTGAAAAATAGCTCAAAATCATATCAGCTCCTGCCCTCTTTATCCCTATAAGGGTCTCGTACACAATCTTGTCCTCATCCAGCCATCCCCTGGAGGCGGCCGCCTTTATCATGGAATACTCACCACTTACCTGATATGCGGCAACTGGTACGTCAAATTTCCCCTTTATCATGTGAATAATATCAAGATAGGCAAGGGCAGGCTTCACCATAATAACATCTGCACCTTCTAATATGTCTGCAGAGGCCTCGCGCAATGCCTCCCTACTATTTGGAGGGTCCATCTGATAGGTACGTCTATCCCCAAACACAGGGGCACTATGGGCCGCCTCCCTGAAGGGCCCATAAAAACCAGAACAGTATTTGACCGCATACGACATTATAGGGACATCCTCAAAGCCATTGGAATCCAATACCTCCCGAATGTATCCTATACGTCCATCCATCATATCTGAAGGGGCCACCATATCTGCACCTGCCTCTACATGCGACAAGGCCGTTTTCGCCAGAAGCTCCAGGGTAGGATCATTTAATACCTTCCCATTTTTTACGATCCCACAATGGCCATGGGATGTATATTCACACAAACATACATCTGTTATTACTATTAATTCAGGAAATCTCTCCTTCACCTCCCTCACTGTCCGCTGAATTATTCCATCTATATCATAGGCAGAAGAGGCCATCTCATCCTTAGTGGCGGGGATACCAAAAAGTATTATTGCCTTCAAACCCACCTCCATGGCCTCCTTTAGTCGTAATATTAAATTCCTTATACTCAATTGATATTGCCCTGGCATAGATGGGATCTCTTTTATAAAGTCCTCCTCCTCTGTCTCAACTACAAAATAGGGCTGCACAAGGTCCCCAGGATGTAAGTATGTCTCCTTTATCAATTCCCTAAAAAAACCAGTCTGCCTGAACCTTCTTCCCCGAAAAAAGCCTTTATCCTCTCTCATCTCCCTCCCCCTCTTTTAGGCCTATCTCCTCATCGGTTAAATAACAGGCAGGATCCGGGGCCCATATATCTCCATATACCGCCTCGGCCCTTGCCCTAAAATTTCCCCCACATATATCCAAAAACCTGCACCTGGCACACCTCCCCTTCACATATCTCTTTTTTTCCTTGAGCATGGCCAGCAATTCTATATGAGGGTCTTCCCATACAGCAGAAAAAGGACGCTTAAACACATTTCCAAAGGAATGTGTCCTCCAGAACTGATCTGCATATATCTCCCCATCCCAAGAGATACACCCGATGCCACGCCCTGAATTATTACCCTCATTAAATCTTAAAAGCTCCATAACCCTTTCTGCCCTTGCCTCATCCTCTTTCAGCAATTTCAGATAGATATAAGGACCATCTGCATGATTATCCACAGTAAGGACCTCAGGAGAATGTCCCCTCTCAAATAGCTCTCTGGTCTGCTGCAGGATAACATCCATGAGATTCCTGGTCTGCTCATGGGAGAGATCCTCCTCTATAAGGGCAGAGCCCCGTCCACTATATACAAGATGGTAAAAACAGATTCTAGGAATACCCCTTTCTTCAATAATCCTAAAAATATCAGGGACCTGTAACGCATTGGACCTGTTTATGGTAAATCTTAGTCCCACTTTAAGCCCCTCTTCCATACAGTTCTCCACCCCCTTCATGGCCATCCTGAAGGCCCCTTCCCTGCGCCGAAACCTATCATGGGTCTCCTGGGTACCATCAATGGATATACCCACATACGAAAGTCCAATCCCTTTAAGGTCCCTGGCCAGGGCCCTATCTATAAGAGTGCCATTTGTGGAAATAACCGCCCTCATCCCCAAGGATACCGCATAAGAGGCCAGTTCCACAATGTCCTTCCTAACCAGGGGCTCACCCCCAGAAAACAGCACCACTGGCACCCCAAATGAGGAAAGGTCCTCCAGTATCTCCCTGGCCGCCTGTGTGGAGATCTCATCCCTAGAAGTAGAATCTGCTCCTGCATAGCAGTGAATACACCTGAGATTACATCTCCTGGTTATGTTCCATACCACCACTGGTTTCTTATCCCGGGAAAACTGAAGGAGATGAGAAGGCAGGTCCCTGGACCTTCTCCCATAACGAAGGGCATCAGAAGGTTCCACACTTCCACAATACAATTTAGACACACCAATCATCTCACACCTCTCTCTTGGTACAAATCTCTATTTAAAATAGGGTCTTCTTCCTGGGAGGAAATATGGGATATATCTGCCAGGCCCATCTCTTAATAGGAGGATATATGTCTGTGGCAAGACGATCAATAATAACTGCACCAGCAGCAAATGGAATCCTTTTATTTATTCTAAAAAACACATAATCCTCATTCAGGGCATGTTCTATCTTTCCCATATGCGTTATAGACCATATAAGTTTAAGGTCCGAGCACGAATATATATCTATTTTCATAGCAATAATACTGTCTCCACTCTCTCCACCCAGCAGGCAATAAGTTATCTGCGGCATTATCATTACGTCACACCCTGCTTTAGATGCTATTTCTGCAGCCTTTCGCATAGATTTTGGACTTGAGGAAAATAAGAGCAATTTTACAAAAACACGATGTTTTAGCCAACTGGCATATAACACCCTGGTCATCTCTCTCTGCATATATTCCCTTGGTGTTATGTCTTGCTTAATCCTAAAAGGGAAAAGTGCAGCCACAGGATGAAAAGAAGGGATATGCATGGGATAGATGAGATAATCAGGGGAAGCACGATACACCGGCTGAGGACATTTTATCTCAATCTCATTTAAGTGAATCTCTCCATACTGGGAGCTACAGGCGCATACCAATCCTATCACAAATACGAGAAAGGTCCTCTTTATAGTGCGCATACCCCTATTGTACCCTCTTGGTGGGACAGGGAGCCTCCTGAATGCACTTCAACAGCTCCTTTTTAGATACCAGCAGGCTCCTTCTAAGCTCTTCTTTTTTTTCTCTGGAGAGAGAAGAAAAGGACTTATTCTCCAGGAGCCTATCCAACTGGTCCATCTCCTGCTTTATCCTCTTTATCTTTATCTGAAATTGCTGGTTAGACAACCACAATTTGGCAATTACATTCGCCAGATCCCGTATATCCTGAGATAACCTCTTAAACTGAGCAGGGGAATACCTACCCTCTTCCCTATTTTTTCTCCTGAAAAAACGCAAGAATTTAAACATAAGAAATACCCTTTAAAATAGACACCACCGCAACGGCAAAGAAAAAGGGTAATAACATGGCCAATACCACCTTGGTAGTGGAGGTGTTATGGGCATATTTAAATCCCAGAAAATTACACACTCCTGACCAGATAAGCCCCACAATGGGACCTATAAAGGGGATAACAGCAAGAAGCATTGGAGCAGAAGAATAACACAATACCCTGAAGGTTCCCTCAAAACCCCCGGAACCATCCTTTACCAACACAAGACATATATGATTTATAGCAGTACCCACAAACAAAAGCCCTGTGAGAAAAAGAGGATACATAAGAAGTAGCATAATAGTAGATACTCCATGTAGACCCATATTTAAAGGAACAGAGGTATATCCCTGGAGAAAATTCATAAATCCAAGGGGCTTCCATATAAGCCTTACTGCAGTATATATCTCAGAAATGAGAAGATAAAATATAAGAGGTCTTACAAATCCTCCAACCACTGGCATCTGTTGAAAGAATCTAGTGGGAGAGAGACATACCTCTTTAATGGTATAAAATAGGGCATTAAAGAATCCATAATGCTCCATCTCTTCCCAGGGAATCTTTCCATCTATCCTTCTTCCAGAGGGACTCTCCCCCTCTGCCTTAGATGTCTTATCCCCATCTAAAGAGGCAAGAGCACTCCACAAATCCTTCCCCTCCTCAGAAGAGAGAGATGTATTATCTTCAACCCCATCTTCCTGTTGAAGCTCTCTGAACCTAAATTTATGGGAACACTTGGGACACGTGGCCATCTGGGCCCTGGGGGGGATCTTGTCCTCAGGTATCTCTTTGGTAAACCCGCATTTGGGACATGTAATCTGCATATAAGACTTCCTCAACTGGTTTATTTTTGGAAGATTTTTATAAAACGATAAAGAATAATACAGTGGCGGTCAAGATTTGACAATACTCAAATAATAGACAATCTAGGGGGTATGAGGATTTCCCTTGCAAGGGGAAGACAAGAAAGGAAATCCCTACACTAGGTCTCTATAAGAATCTGAAAAAAGGAAGGGGGTTATGAACCTTTCAACACTTGCCGCCTCAGTGTTTATCCTGAATCTCCCATTTGGCGTCCTGCGGGCACGAAGCAGACGCTTCTCCAGGAAGTGGTTTATCTATATTCATGCCCCCATCCCCCTGGTGATTGTACTGAGGGTATATTCTGGGCTGGGATTTAAGTTGTCCACCTTTCCCCCTATAATTGGCGCATTTTTTTTGGGACAATTCACTGGAACTATCTTCCATAAGTTATCATCCTATCTAAAAAAACGAAAATCCCAGACATAACATCACCCCCACAAGGACCACAAATACATATGCAGTATAGGTGTTAACTTCTCCCCCATGCATTTTTGCCAGCTTGGCCGACAAATAAGAAGGCCCTTTAACAAGGGGATAGAGAACAAATCTGTCCATTAGGTGTATATGAACACTTTCCCTCCTTATCCTCATCTGGAAATGCCCTGCAAGACTTTCACGCTCCTCCACATGGCGAGGTCTTAAGAGGGCTTCAAAGATCACCCTAATGGGCTGGGCAAACCCAGATGCAGTATAGGTCATCTCACTGAACAACCTCTTAATACCCCCTGCCCATACAGGAGATCTCTCTATCCTTCTCCCACGAAGAGGAAAAATCTCTGTTATCACCATTGCAAATAAGACTATAACAAGGATAGTCACAAGCATATATGCGGGAGATGCCACAAACACAACAGGATTTATATTCCCACCCCTGTGCAATATCACAAGTCCCCTACCAGGCAAGATGGAGTGTCCAATCCTGGCACCAATCTTCTCAAAATCGTGAAAAAAGGCCAGGGGTAGGTGAGAGTTCCCAGGGGAATGAAAAAAAGCGGGCACTAAGTAGGGGGAAGAACCTGTTCCACATATGGGAGAGACCACCCTATCCAGTACAGGGATCACATAGGTGGGAGCAACCCCCAACACAAAGCACATGAGGGCCAACAAAGCCATTGCCATCATGTCTACTCCCCTTTTCTCCCTCAAGACCTGGACATGGCTGCTCCTGGCACGTCCCAGAAAGGCCATGGAAAATAGTCTAACAAAACACGTCACTGCAAGTCCTGCAGTAAGGGCCAGCAACACCCCAGCCAACACAAAGGCCAGTCTCACCCCCAGGGGATGGACCTCCACGCTCCTTAAAAGTCCCTCCAGGGTGAGCCACTCGCTTATAAACCCATTAAAGGGAGGCATAGCAGAGATGGAGAGGACACCCACCAGCACAAACAATCCAGTATAGGGCATCTTCTTTAATATCCCTCCCATCTCATCAAGACTTCTGAGGCCCTTACTCCCCTCCACCTCTGAGGCCCCCATAAATAAAAGGGGCTTGAATATTGAATGATTTAGCAGGTGATAAAGGGATGCAATAAATGAAATAGATGCAAAGGATGGATGTCCAAGGGATAAAAAGATCAGTCCTGCACCCACACCAATGGTAATTATCCCCGCATTCTCAATGGAACTATGGGCAAGTAACCTTTTAAAATCGTCCTCTATACTGGCATAGAGCACCCCCACAAGTGCAGTTATGGCCCCTGTTAAAAGGACCACCAGGCCAGGACCCACTCCAATAGGGAAGAGTAGAGAGGCATTTACTCTTATTATCCCGTATAACCCCAGGTTCAAAGTGGCCCCTGCAATAAAGGGGATAAAGGCGCGAGGTGAGGCAGAATATGCCCGGGGAAGCCAGAAATTCAAAGGCACGAGGCCTGCCTTTATCCCAAAACCCACAAATGACAATATAAAGACCCACCATCTAATAGCAGGGGAGAGGGTGGTGGAGCCCTGGGCTATTGTGGAGAACTCAAGGGAACCTGCGTGGTTGGCCAGCAACAAAAATGCCATCATAATGGCCATGGTGCCTGCCTCTCCTATGGCAAGCATAAGATAGCCAGGGCTGGATTTACTGGGGCATGAGACCATGAGATATATAAAAATAGACATCATCTCCCAAGCAAGCAAAAAAGAAAATACATCTCCGGCAGTTAGCACAAATATGGAGGAGATAATAATGGAAAAATAGACCCAGGATACACAAGCATCCTCTCCTCTCCCTTCCCTTTTTCGTCCCATCATAGAAGAGGCAAATAGGGAAGAGGCAATTATTACAACAGAGGTGATGGCAAGAAAAAATAGGGAGAGGGGATCAAAGGAAAGGATCCACTTCACCTTGCCAAAAAATCTGTATATAGCAAGGGAAAAGACCTCCCGTGAGAGCAGAAGAGGCAAAGACCAGATAAAAAGAAATATGCCCCCTGTGACACCTGCCAAGCCCACCAACCAACCACATTCTCTTCTGGAAAGGACCCTATCGCCTATTATCCCAAGTAAGAAACAACCAAGGGATAGAAAAAAAAGTGTAAATCTCCACATAGATACTAACCTCCCTATCTCTCATATTCACCTTTCATCTGTCCAGAAACCAGTAAGAGTGCATGATAGATGGCCAGGGGAGGGGGAGGACATCCTGGCACTTCCACGTCCACAGGTAGCATCTCCTGGACCACATTTGGGGTAATAAAATCCCTCTCAAAGATCCCGCCAGAGAGCCCACATGCCCCAACCACAACTACCCTCTTTGGAGAGGGCATGGCCTCATAGGTCCGTATAAGGGGGATCTTCATATGTTCTGTAAGTCTTCCAACCACAAGCAATACATCTGCCTTCCGAGGGGTGGGAGTAATAAAGAGTCCCGAACGATGCATATTATAATAGGGATTATTCAACAACTTCACCTCATTTAAGCACGCACCACAGTCCCCCACATCCACTACCCTTATATGGACCGAACCCTTAAAAGAAGGGGGAAGGGGACCACCCTCAGGTGTAAATCTGGCCCATTCAAACCCCTCTTCCCACCCTAAAGAAGGAGATGGGCCACACCTTAAACAGTGAATACATCTACCTCTATCCACAAGATCTCCCCCTGGAGGATCACAAATTACTCCCATGGGACACCTCTCTCTCAACCCCAGCGCAGATCCCTGGGGAAGACGCTCCCCTATAATACCTGGAGATACTCCAGGTGCCTTTTCCTCCTTCACAGGGTATTGTGAAGACCTACACCTTCCTCTGAGCCCCTTAACAACCCACCTACTCATCTGTCTCCCCTCTTCTATCTATCGTTTTCCGCCACACTAAGACCAAATGTGGCTAGGATTATGGGAAAATCCTGAAAGGCAAATCCCTCAACTGCATTGTGAAAACCATGCCAGTTCATAAAGGAAGGGGGAATTATCCTATAACGAAGCACCCTACCCCCTTCATCTATCCTGACCCACTGTATATTGGCTCCACCTGGTGCCTCCACTGCTCCAACCCCTGACCCAGCCCTATATTCCGGTGTAATTGCAACTGGTCCACCTGGGATATCCTGGATTATCTCTTTAATTATCCTAAGGGATTGCTCTATCTCTGCACAAAATACACGAAGACGGGCATAGCCATCCCCTTCCCTCTCTGTGGGAATGCCAAAGTTGATATGGGAATAGAGTAGATAAGGCCTAACCACCCGCATATCGTTGATAATCTCACATCCCCTGGCCACTGGCCCCACCATAGCATAGTCCCTCACCTGGGACCTATTGAGCACCCCCACCTCCTCTATCCTATCTAAGAAACTGCTGGTGGATACAAGCAGGTCCTCTATCTCCTTAAACTCCAAAAAGACCCTTTCTAACTCCTCGCTGGCCTCCTTTAAGGTCTCAGAAGAGATATCCTTAGATACCCCGCCGGCGATAGCCATCCCAAAGAGGTACCTATGACCTGTGAGAGTACAGCAGAGCCGTAGTACCCTCTCCTCCAATATCCCCATTGCATTGGAGGCAATCCACAGCCCTGTGGAGGAACATATCCCCTCAATAACCCCTATATGGTGGCGAATACGTTCCAGTTCACAAAAAAATACCCGCAGTACCTGGGCCCTTGGAGGAGGAGTGATGCCACATATATCCTCTACCGCCTGACATAGACACAGGGCAGATGAAAAAGCACTCTTTCCATTTATCCTCTCACAGAGAAAAATAACCCTGTCTATCTCCATAAGCTCTGCCTTTTTCTCCACGGCCCTATACTTATAAAATAGACGAGGATAACACCTAACTATCTCCTCCCCAATGGTCTCTATCTGAAAATGCACAGATTCTGCCTCCCCAGAAAAAACAGGGCCCACTGGCATCACAAAGGCCCCCTTTGCATCTAGGAGCCTCTGCGGGGGAAGGTCCTGCCAGTAGTCAAAAGAGGGGTCAGGAAAGTCCTTGTGCATCATGGGGGCTACCCCTTCAGGCCATACATCGTCATGAAGGACAAAATTCCCCAACTTTGGATGTCCCTGAAACCTTATCCCAAAGAGGTCCTCTATCTCCCTCTCATGCCAATCTGCCCCATGGATGTAAGGACTTATGCTATGGAAAATAGGAATGGCTCTGGAGGAAGAAACCTCTACTAGCACCACCTTATGTGCTTTAAAGAAAATATAATATAACTTCCACCCCATATCGTCTCTATCTAAAATTATACCAGAAAAAATGTAGTCAAATTTTGAAAATAAGATATCACAAATCTTCGGAGACAGATTAGAAGGGCATAAGATATATATACAATCATCTTTTTCTTTTATCTTAACTGAAAATGAGGATTGTATTTGATTTAAAAAATCATACATCCTTATCCTCCCATACTTATGGCCGCAATATTAGCTATTTTATAAATCCAAAATGGAAATATACCAAAAATAATTACAGGAATTATTGACATTATAATGGCAAATTTACAGGATTTTGGTAAAGATTTATTTAATGTTGCCCTGTTATCTCCAGAATTTATCTTACTAAATACCATCTTTCCAATATGATTCATTATAGCAAAGAAAGCTACTACAATAAAAACACATAGGATACACACAATTATATAATGACCTTCTGCCAATGCCGCCCTTATTATGGAAAATTCACTAAAAAACACCACAAAGGGAGGGGCGCCTGCAATGGCAAGGGCACCAATCAGGAGGACAGAGCCCACAAAGGGGCAGGTCCTTATAAGCTCTCCAAAGGATTCTATCTCCCTAGAGTGAAATATATATACCAGAGAACCAGCCGCATAAAAACATAGGGACTTGGTAAAGGCGTGCACAATCATCTGGAGGATGGCCCCTGTGGTTGCAAGGGTTCCCATGAGTCCAAAACCCACCAGGACAATTCCCATATGTTCCACCGTGGAAAAAGCAAATAGGCGTTTTAAGTCCCGCACCTGAATTATTAACAAGGCCGCCACTCCCACGGAAAGGAGCCCAAAGGAGACGGGTAGTAGGCCCATATTTATGCCAGGATTCGCCCTCACAATGGGAAATAGTTTTACTATTACAAATAAAATAGCAGAGGTTTCAATGCCTGAGAGGAGAGCGCATACAGGGGAAGGTGCCTGGCTATGGGCATCTGGCAACCAGGTATGCATGGGCACAAACCCCACCTTGGTACCCAGCCCTATAAGAATGAGGAGAAAGGCCACCTTCAGGGGCAAAGGGGGCATAAGGGGTGCCACCTGTCTTATCCCCTCCCATGTATAATATGTTACTCCCCCTAACCTGGCACTGGAGAACAAAAATAAAAAACCCAGCAGTGCTATACCTGCTCCCATGAGGGTAATGACTACATACTTCCAGGCGGCCTCAAGAGAGGTATGGGTATAATTAAAGGCAACCAGCATTACGGAAAAGAGGGTGGTAAACTCCACTGCTATCCACACTAGATTGGGTTCTTGAAGCACAGGGACCAGCATCATGGAAAAGACAAAGAGATTATAGTTGAGGTAATAGCGCCTTATCTCCCTTAGATGGTAAGACCTTATATATCCAATGGAAAAGATGGAGGCAGTGAGGTTTACGAAACACACCAACTGGAGTACAATTGCCCCAAAGGGGTCCAGTCCTATCCATTGGGAAACAGAGCCTATAAAGTGAATAGGAGAATCTATCACCTTGATTAAAAGAATACTGGAAACCCCAAGGGTGGCCACGGCAGAGAGCACCGTTATATACCTGGTGGACATCCCCCACCTACACAGGGCTGAAAGCACCACAGCGAGCAAGGGTATTGATATCAACATACCTAACAGTATCATCTAATTGGCCTCCTCTTTTAACATCTTCAATTCTCCCACAACAGTGGAGCCAGTATATTCATGTATCTTCCTGGTCAATATCCCCACCACAAAGGCCATAATGAGGATATCAAACGCCCCTGCCAGCTCGGTTATCAAAGAGAGATTCCACGCCAGGGAGATACCAGCAAAAAATGCCCCGTTTTCCATGGCAAGGATGCCCAGGAGTTGCGGAAGTGCCTCTCTCCTTACAGTCACAGTATAGGCCCCCAGCAGCAGCCCCGCTATCCCCACAGGTATATTAATATGGGCCAGGGAAGAGGGAGTCAAAAGGGATACTATTGGCATGGAAAAAAAGTATGCAATAAGAGAGAGTAGAAGGGATATGAGCATGGAGCTTGGGATAGTTATTACATGGCTTATTTCTCTTCTGGTGTATATAGCCTTTGGAATGATTCGTAGAAGAATATATGGCAACAAAAATACTTTTGTTATAAGATTTACTAATCCAACTCCTATCAAATGATAGGATCCTATTCCAATACCAACTACTATTGCAGAAAGAGCAAGAAATATAGATTCAACTATAAAAAACTTAAAACACATTCCAACTTGACGGGCACCTACAATTCCAAACGCACAAACAATAAATAATGCTGCACTCAATGCATCCAGATTTACCATAATAGGAGATATAGTAAAATGATGTAACATAAATTACCTCCTTTTATCTAATGACTAAATGCACTACTCATCATGGCAATCACAGAGATAATAAAGGCTGCACTCATAAATTCGCTGATCCTATATAGACGAAGTTTTGCAAGAGAAGATTCAATAACAGCTATCACCAACACAAACAAAAGGATCTTTAAAAAAATTAAGGGAATAGCCATGAGCACATCTCCCCAGGCAGGGGAGGATGCCAGTCCCCACGGAGATACAAGCACATTCAGGAAGATACACATGAGCACAAAAAATTTCATATACCCTCCCCACTTCATCATAGCCGCAGACCTTCCCGAAAACTCCAGAGATTTGGATTCCTCAATCATGGCCAGTTCAAAGTGACCTGCGGGATTATCCACTGGCAAACGTCCCTTTTCTGCCAAAATCAACATTAAAAATGCTATAAGGATAAGGACATGGGATGGTTCAAAAAAATTGCTTATGGGACTTATCCATCTTTGTTGAACAATAAATGGAATAGTGGAATCTGCTACATAAGAGACAGTAAAAAATACAATTATAAATATGGGTTCAGCCAGAAACCCCACCATCCTGCTCCTGCTGGCACCCATTGCCCCATAGGGATTAGAGGCATCCACTGCGGCAAGGGATGCAAAAAAACCTGCAAGTGCCAGGATAAATCCTCCTCCCACCATATCTCCCATAAATGCCCAGAAGAGGGGATAGGAGGTTAGAACAGGTATAAGGAGTGTCACAAAGATAGGGGCCATAAATACCAGATAAGGGGTCACCCTAAATATCCAGGTGGCATCCTCAGATACCACCTCATCCTTGGAAAATAGCTTCCAGATATCCCTATAGGGCTGGAAGATAGAGGGCCCCTTTTTGAACTGAAGCCTCTCCTCCACTTTATTCAGGATGCCCACACATAGAGGGGAGAGGAACATAACCACCCCCACCTGCACCAGGTTAAAGAGAAGATATTTTATCATAGGGTTCCTCCTCAAAGCTCCTCTTTAAAGACTGGACAAAACTTCCCTAATTTTTCCCAATAACCACACCTCGTAAGAGGGACCTAAAATTAGGGAGAGAATTTAAAGAAAAGAAGGGGGGATAGGATAGAAAAAACACTGGGGCACATGATGGAGTCCTCCTTGTTCGTCAATAGTTATGAAAAACATCCCAGGAGTCATCAGCCCAGGGGCAGTTATGGGGGACTCCATCCCGCATTGAGGGGAAAGTACTATATGCTCTTTCTCCACGATGTCAAGGGGTGCCCTCCCTGCCCTTTCAGGCACCAGTTGAGATTTTACCACTTTATCGCTTGTCAACATGGCCTTCTAAGTGTATCAAGTCTTGATAGACCAAATAAAAAATAAGGGGTGGAGATATGCTATTAAATCAACAAATTCACGGATTTTTAGAAAGAAGCTCATGGATAAGAAAGATGTTTGAAGCGGGAATGGAACTCAAAAAGAGATATGGGGAAGATAATGTCTTTGACCTTAGCCTTGGCAATCCTGACCTGCCTCCCCCTCCGAGCGTTCAAAAGGCCCTGGAAGAAATAACCAAAGAGGCAGGCTCTCCCTATGTATTTGGATATATGCCCAATGCAGGGGTCCCCTCTACCCGTGAAAAGCTCTCAAGATATATATCTCGGGAGCAGGGGGTGGAGGTGGCTTCCTCTCATGTGATGATAACCTGTGGGGCCGCAGGGGCACTAAACTGTCTCTTCAGATGTATATTGGAGAAGGGGGATAAGGTGGTCTGCATTGCCCCCTACTTTGTAGAATATGCCTTTTATCTGTCCAACCATGGAGGAGAGCCCCTTGTGGTGCAATCCAGAGAGGACTTTTCTCTGGATATAGATGCCATAAAAAACTCACTTGAACCCTCCGTGAGGGCGGTGATTATAAACTCTCCCAACAATCCCACTGGCCAGGTATATACCGCCGAGGAACTCAGGGCACTAGGGGAAGTAATGGAGGAATTTTCCAAGGCCACTGGGAGAAGATTATTTCTCATCTCAGACGAGCCTTACAGGTTTCTCTCCTATGATGGGATAGAGATTCCATCTGTATTTGATTGCTATAAGGATAGTATTGTGGTGAGTTCCTTTTCCAAAAACATCTCTTTGGCAGGGGAGAGGATTGGATATGTGGCCCTAAATCCCCAGATGGAGGGGGCAGAAGAACTCATGAATGGGCTCATATTTGCCAACAGGATACTGGGATATGTAAATGCCCCTATTATTGGACAAAAGATCCTGGAAAGGGTGCTGGGGGACCAGGTGGATGTAAGTGTATATGAAAGGCGCAGGGAGATAATGGCCCAGGTCCTCAAAGATGCAGGTTATAGCTTTATCATGCCAAAAGGGGGCTTCTATTTCTTCCCCCGCTCTCCCATCAGGGATGAGATAAAGTTTATTCGCATATTACAGGAAGAGAGGATACTGGCAGTACCAGGATCAGGGTTTGGAAGGGCCTCTCACTTTAGACTCTGTTTTAGTGTCCCAGAAAAGGTAATAGAAGGTTCTGCCCGGGGATTCAAGAGGGCAATGGAGCGCATATGAGCCTTATATTGTAAATTGACTTAAGTAACCTTTTGGTTTAAAGAGGCATCCCCTTGACAGGGGATTTATCACAGAACCACGTGAGAGCATTTACAGGATCCTAGAGAAATGTTTGATAATCTATCGGAAAGACTTGATGGAATATTTAAGAAGCTAAAGGGCCAGGGAAGATTAGACGAAAACAACATCCAGGAGGGTCTTAGAGAGGTACGTCTGGCCCTGTTGGAGGCAGACGTCAATTATCGGGTGGTTAAGGATTTCATATCCAGGGTAAAGGAGAGGGCCCTGGGACAGGAGGTCCTAAGGAGTCTCACCCCTGGACAGCAGGTGGTAAAGATAGTCCACGAGGAACTTATAACCCTCCTGGGAGGAGAAAGCACACCCTTAAATCTGAAAGATATCCCAGCAATTATAATGCTGGTTGGACTCCAGGGCTCAGGGAAAACCACCACTGCCGCAAAGCTTGCACTTTATCTAAAGGGTCAAAAAAAGAAGGCCTACCTTGTTCCCGCAGACACCTATCGCCCCGCTGCAATAGAGCAACTCCAAAAACTGGCCTCAGAGATAGAGGTGGAGTGCTTCCCCTCTAAGGCAAGCATGGACCCTGTGGAGATCGCAGAAAAGGCCCTATCTCATGCCCGTTCTAATCTCCTGGATGTGGTAATCATTGACACTGCAGGCCGACTCCATATTGATGAACCCCTTATGGAAGAACTTGTAAGGATAAAGGAGAGGGTCCAACCCTCAGAGATACTCCTTGTGGCAGATGCCATGACGGGCCAAGATGCGGTGAATATAGCGGAAAGTTTTAACAATCGTCTGGACCTCACTGGGGTGATACTCACCAAGCTGGAAGGAGATGCCCGTGGAGGGGCGGCCCTTTCTATCTGCTCCATAATAAAAAGGCCCATCAAGTTTGTGGGGGTAGGAGAAAAGCTCAAGGACCTTGAGGTGTTTCATCCAGACAGGGTGGCCTCCCGGATCCTTGGAATGGGGGATATCCTCACCCTCATAGAAAAGGCCCAGAGCACCTTTGATGAAGAGGAGGCGGAAAGACTTGAGGAAAAACTCCTCAAGGCAGAGTTTGACCTAGAAGACTTCAGGAATCAACTGAGAAAGATAAAAAGATTGGGCTCATTGGAAGGCCTCTTAAAACTCATTCCTGGAATGGGTAAGCTTCGGGATCAGCTCAAAAATGCCCAGATGCCAGAAAAGGAGTTGATAAGGACCGAGGCCATAATCAATTCCATGACCCCACAAGAGCGAAAAAATCCCAAGATAATAAACCAGAGTAGAAAGGAGAGGATAGCCAGGGGAAGTGGAACTACTGTGGCAGAGGTAAATCAGCTCCTGAAGAATTTCAATCAGATGAAGAAAATGTTCAAAAAACTCTCAGGCAAGTCCAAAAAAAGGACAATGGGCCTGGGAGATGGCATGACTTCTCCCTTTGGCATGGGAGCAGAACCAAGTCCCCTCCCCAAGAGTACATTTACAAAGAAAAAAAAGGTCAGAAAAAAGAAAAAGCGTCAGAAGAAAAAGGGAAAAAAAAGGAGATAGTCATCTAGGAGAGGAAACTTTGTGTTGCGTTTTTCAGTCAAAATTGCTATAGAAAAAATTCATTTTTTTTGGGGGTGATAAGAATATGGCAGTGAGAATCAGACTTACGAGAATGGGTTCTAAGAAGAGACCTTTTTATAGGGTAGTGGCAATTGATAGTCAAAGAAAACGAGAGGGAAGGGCGCTGGATTATATGGGATACTATAATCCCATGGTGGATCCAGCAGAGATTAAAATAGACCTAGAGAAGGTAAAGTACTGGATGGACAAGGGGGCCGAACCCACAGAGACAGTGGCATCTCTTTTGAAGAAGGTGGGATATAAGTTCCAAAAATAATTTTGGATTTCTGGGCAAGGTGATTTTTTTGTAAGGATTTATTTCTATGTTAAAAATCAGTAGTAGACGTGGAGGTACGCTATGTTCAAAGAATTAGTTGAGTACATTGCAAAGGCTTTGGTGGACAACCCTGATGCAGTACAGGTTACAGAGATTGAAGGAGAGCAGACCTCTGTAATTGAACTTCGTGTGGCCAAGGAGGATCTGGGAAAGGTGATTGGAAGACAGGGCCGCACAGCAAGGGCAATCAGGACAATCCTTGGAGCGGTATCCACAAAGGTACAAAAGAGAGTAGTTCTGGAAATCCTGGAATAACGATGGCAAAAAATACCAGATCCAGGTTCTTGGTTCTGGGGAAAGTACGAAAACCACATGGCTTAAAAGGGGACCTCAGTGTGGTAAGTTATGCTGAGTCCCCTTTAATTTTTAAAAGGGTTAGGAGGATATTTCTGGAATTGGAAGATTCCCCTCCAATTCCATTTGAGATAATAAGATACAGGGAACATGGTAAATATATATTGCTGAGGCTGAGAAATATCCTTACTAGAGACGAGGCTGAATCTTGGAGGGGAGCAGAGGTATTGATATTGAGAACAGATATCCCTGTGGAAGAAGGGGAGGTCTTTTTTGTGGACCTTATTGGATGTCGCGTATATCTTCCAGATGGGATAGAGGTTGGGAAGATAAAGGAAGTAAAGAAATATCCGCAGGAGATATGGGAAATTGAGGATAAAGAGGGACATGAGATCCTCTTTCCTGCTGAAGATGAATTTGTGGAAAGACTGGACGTGGAGGAAGGGGAGGTGGTTATAGCCCCTCCCCCAGGTCTTTTAGAGATATATGGATTTTCTCCTTCAAACAAGTCCTTTTAGGTTGTGATGCACTTTAATATCATCACCCTCTTCCCTGAGTTTTTTAACTCTCCCCTCTCTCAAGGTCTCATAAAAAAGGCCATAGAAAAAAATCTCCTCTCCTTTTCCTTTATAAATCCCAGGGATTATACCCGGGATAGACATAGAAGTGTGGACGATAGGCCCTATGGAGGGGGGGCGGGTATGGTGATGATGGTGGAGCCTCTCTACAGGGCCATTTCATCCCTTGATAAAAAGGGAAGGCTTATCCTCTTTTCCCCCCGTGGCACCCCCCTTACTCACAGAATGGCCAGGTCCCTATCCAAAGAGGAAATCATCACCTTTATATGTGGGAGATATGAGGGTATTGACGCACGCATAGAGGAGATATTCTCTCCGCTGGTGGTAAGTATAGGGGATTTTGTGTTAAATGGGGGAGAGTCCGCATGTATATGTGCCATTGAGGCCATATCCCGCTTTATTCCGGGATTTATGGGAAAACAGGATTCTGCAATGGAAGAGAGCTTTTCCTCAGGTATATTAGAATATCCTCACTATACCAGGCCTGAAACCTTTATGGGACATTCTATACCACCTATCCTCCTGTCTGGTCACCATGAGAATATAAGAAAATGGAGAAGAAAACAGGCACTTATAGACACCTTAAGGCTCAGGCCTGAGCTCCTTGAAAGGACATTTCTCTCTCCTGAGGACTATCAGATCTTGAGGAAGGAAAAGGGACATGGTCTGGGGAAAAACCTCTATGTGGCCCTGGTACACCACCCTGTGCTAAATAATAGAGGAGAAACAACCACTGTATCCTTAACCAATCTGGATATCCATGATATAGCGAGGGTATGTAAGACCTATGGTATATCTGGCTTTTTCCTGGTAACCCCTATAAGGGACCAAATGAGACTGGCCAGGCGTCTTATATCCCACTGGCTAGACGGTCCAGGAAAGGGGGCAAATCCCCACAGGGAAGAGGCACTGAAACTGGTGAAGATAGTGGAGTCTGTCTCCCGCTGTGAGGAGATCATAGAAGAGATAACAGGGTATCCCCCTGTGGTATTTGCCACTAGTGCAAGGGATGAAGGTGATATCCCCTACGTCCACGTAAGAAAAATACTCTCCAGGAAGAAGATAGTGTTATTGCTCTTTGGCACGGGACATGGCTTGGCCCCCTCTATTATGGAGTCAGTGGAAGGGGTGCTTCGGCCTCTTCGGGCCTTTGACTCATACCGACACCTCTCTGTAAGGTCAGCGGTGTCTATTGTTGTGGACAGGATATTAGGGGACGTATGGTGACTAGATGCTCCAAGAGCCTAATGGGAAAAGACCGCAGAGGCAATCCATCCCCCTGCAATAAAGGTACCCAAAGAACTCCCTATATTGGCAAAGGCCACCACCAATAATATCTTGCTTATGGGATTGGACCAGAATCCCTTAACACTCAAAATATCCTCTGGAAGCCTCTCCATATCCATCACAGTGGGCCTCTTCACCCATGCCTGCACCAGCCCTGCCACCCATCCTGCTGCTATCATTGGATTGAGACTGGTAATTGGAGCGGCCACAAAGGCGGCCCCTACAGCAAGGGGATGTCCCAGGGCAAGGGCCACCCCCAGGGCAGATAAGAGACCATTTACCATTACCCATATTGCAATAGAGTGAAGGGAGAGAGTGGCTCCCCCCCGAAAAAAACCATAAGAGATAAGCCCTACTATAAGGAGGGGGATAATCCACTTTAAGACACGAGAGGACCTGGAGGGAGGAGGAATAGTCAATAGATCCCCTATCTCCCTTTCCTGAGATATATATCTAGTTATCCCCTTTATATGACCTCTACCCACTACTGCAACCACCTTTTCTCCAGGGGCCTGTCTTATCTTCTGAGAGAGATAAATATCCCTCTCGTCTATTAACTTCTCTTTAATTCCGGGAAATGCAGAAGATATCTCCTTCAACATCACTTCAAATTCATCCCCATGTTTTAGCCTTTCAATATCTTCCTCCTCCACATCTCCCACAGAAAATATGCCAAAGAGCATCTCCTTCACCAGCCTCATCTTCTGCCAAAAAGACAGATGCCCCCATACCCTCTTTAGGGTAATATTTACATCCCTGTCTGCAAGCACCACCTCTGCACCCACCTCCCTAGCACAAATCACCGCTTGAATCATATCTTCCCCTGGTCTTACCCCAAGCCTCTCACCTATCTTCTTATAGAAAACAGAAAGCATCAGTTGCATAAGCACAAAAAGGGCCTTTTTTTCTCTAATAACCTGAACTATATCCATCTTTTTCCATCTATCCTGATTAAAGATAGATTCCCACCTTGACTCACACAACTCCACACATACACTGTGGGGACGTACCTCTTTAATCAAGGCCCTGACTTCCTCTACACTCTTTTTGGATACATGCGCTGTTCCCAATATATAGATATGCCTCTCTCCAAGTACCAGATGTATAAAATTATCTCTCTGCTCTAATATCTCCATAAGGTCCACGCTCACCTAAGGTTAATGCTCATATCCTCACTCATAATTATGAGCAAATTCTAATTCCTCTGTCTCTTTCTATATCTCAAAGATACCATGGGACATATAACATCCTCAAAATACTAATGGCCAAAAAAACATCTTAAAGGGCCAATCCTTATAGAAAGAGGTCCATAATTACCCCTGCACATAACACACAGGCAACAATTGCATTTAGATTAAAAAAGGCCAGAGAAATGTGCTGAGTCCTATCAGGGGTAACCAGGATGTGCTCCAGCATCAGAATAAGAGATACCCCCAAGAGGCTTAAAAAATATATCCAGCCCAAGGAGAAGGAAAAACCACCCAGAAAGAAAAAGATTATGGCGATCACATGGGAGAGGGTGGAGATGTATAGGGAAGATGCTTCCCCTAGATTGGCTGGGAGGGAATGGAGGCCCTCTTCCCTATCAAAATCCACATCCTGACAACTATATATAATATCAAATCCCGCTACCCAGAATAACACTCCAAAGAAAAAGTCCAAGATGCCTGGCACAACTACTGGTCTAAAACCCAGCCATCCCCCTAAAGGGGCCAGGGCCAGGACTGAGCCAAGCCAGAAGTGACAGAGGGAGGTAAAGCGCTTGGAATAACTATATAGACCTGCCCACACCACAACAGGCACAGAGAGAAGAAGACACACACGATTCAACATAGCGCACGAAATCACAAATAATATTGCACACACCAATGCAAAACCCCACGCAAATCCCACACCCACATCTCCCACCACCAGAGGTCTGTTGGAGGTCCTGGGATTCTTTGCATCAATATCTCTATCAACTATCCTGTTTATAGTCATTGCAAATGAACGTATGCACACCATGGCCACAGAGACCCAGAAAAATTTCTCCCATCCTGGCCATCCATCAGCGGCAAGGAATAGGCCTATATAGGCAAAGGGAAGGGCAAATATAGAATGTTCTATCTTTATCATCCTGGCAACAGCGAGCACATCTCTAATCATATATCATCTCTCCCATCTAAATGGGTAGTTAGGGGACCACCTTTAAAAAACGTCTCTTTCCCACCTTGATGACCTTTTCCCCCTCCAGGGGTAATAGGGAATAAAGGGGATCCACTATACGGGCCCCATCCACAGAGATCGCATTCTGACGACATAATCTCTTAACCTCGCTCCTGGACTTACATAGACCCGCATCTACCAACACAGAGGCAAGGTCTGTGTCCTCCCTGTTGCCCAGGGAGAGCACTGGAATGTCCGAGGGGAGGCTATGACGTGAAAAGACCCTGTTAAACTCTTCCCTTGCCCTATCTGCCTCGTCCTTTCCGTGAAATCTGGCAGTTATCTCCCAGGCAAGGTCCTCCTTTACCTTTTTGGGATGAAGGGAACCATTTTTAATCTCTCTCTTCATCCTCTCTATCTCTGCCATGGTCCGATCTGATAACAACTCATAGTATCTCCACATAAGTTCATCAGATATGGACATGAGCTTTCCAAACATATCCCCAGGGGCCTCCTCTATTCCCACATAATTTCCCAGGGACTTACTCATCTTGTGTATCCCATCTAGTCCCTCCAGGAGGGGCATGGTAATAATGACCTGTGGTTCCATCCCCTCTTGCCTCTGAAGGGTCCTTCCCACAAGTAGGTTAAATTTTTGATCCGTTCCCCCAAGTTCCACATCGGCCCTCATGGCAACAGAATCATATCCCTGGACCAGGGGATAGATGAATTCATGAATAGCGATAGGCCTCCCTTCTTGAAACCTCTTATTAAAGTCATCTCTCTCCAGCATCCTGGCCACGGTATAGCGGGAGCATAGACGTATAAAATCTGCGGCGGAAAACCTGTCCATCCACTGAGAATTGAAGAGTATCTGGGTGCGCTCGGGGTCCAGTATCTTAAATATCTGTCTCTTATAGGTCTCTGCATTCTTGAGGACTTCCTCCCTACTAAGGGGCTTTCTAGTCTCGGACTTACCAGAGGGGTCCCCTATCATCCCTGTAAAATCCCCAATAAGAAAGAGCACTGTATGTCCCAGGTCCTGAAAATGTTTAAGCTTTTGGATGAGGACAGTATGACCTAAATGAAGGTCAGGGGCGGTGGGGTCAAATCCCGCCTTTATCCGAAGGGGCATCCCCCTCTTGAGTTTTTCTTCCAGCTCTCCCTCCTCTATCACCTCCACAGTTCCCCTCTTTATTATCTCTAATGCCTCCTGGATGTCACCCATCTTAACCTCTCCTTACCTCTCTTATTGTTTTATCTGGCGTATTCCACTGCCCTTTTTTCTCTTATACACGTCACCTTTATCTGACCAGGATAGGTGAGTTTCTCCTCAATAGCCTTGGCTATCTCCTTACAGAGTAAATATGTCTCGTTCTCATCCACCTTCTCACAATCAATCATCACCCTCAATTCCCTTCCTGCCTGGATGGCGTAGGCCTTTGCCACCCCATCAAAGGAAATGGCAACGTTTTCAAGCTCTTCCAATCTTTTTACATAATGTTCCAGTAGTTCCTTTCTTGCACCTGGCCTGGCCCCTGAGAGACTATCTGCGGCCTGAACCAACACTGCCAGGACCGTCTTTGGTTGAATATCCTCATGGTGTGCGGCAATTGCATGCACCACCTCTTCACTCTCACCATACTTCTTGGCAAGATCCGCACCAATAAGGGCATGAGGTCCCTCCACCTCATGGTCCACTGCCTTTCCTATATCGTGAAGAAGACCCGCCCTCTTAGCGGTCTTTACATCCAGCTTGAGTTCCGCAGCCATTATACCGCACAAGAATGCCACTTCCAGGGAATGATTAAGTACATTCTGCGTAAAACTGGTGCGATAGTATAGGTGACCAAGAAGCCTAACCAGTTCAGGATGTATACCATGGACCCCAACATCAAATGTGGCCTGTTCCCCTATTTCCCTGAGCTTCACCTCCATCTCCTTATCCACCTTCTGGACCACATCTTCTATCCGGGCAGGATGTATCCTCCCATCAGTAATGAGCCTCTCCAGAACCATCTTTGCCTTCTCTCTACGCAGGGGATTAAAGGCAGAAAGCACCACTGTCTCAGGGGTATCATCTATTATGAGATCCACCCCAGTGGCGGCCTCAAGGGCCCTTATATTTCTCCCCTCTCTCCCTATTATCCTTCCCTTCATTTCCTCATTAGGCAGTTCCACCACTGTAACAGTGTTATCTATTACATACTCCCCTGAGTATTTCTGAATAGCAGTTGCCAATATTTCCTGGGCCTTTCTATCTGCAGTCTCTCTGGCCTCCGCCTCTATCTGCCTTATCATCCGGGCGGCCTCATGTCTCGTGCTGGACTCTATCTCCTCCATAAGCCTTTCCTTTGCCTCCTCTGCAGTAAGACCAGATATCTCCTCCAACCTATTGCGCTGTTCCTGAAGCAGTCTTTCAACCTCCTCTTCCTTTTTCTTAATATCCTGTTCCATCCGCGAGAGCCTCTTTTCTGTCTCAACAAGCTCTGCCTCCTTTCGGGAAAGTTTTTCCTGTTTCCCTTCCAGTCTCTCCTCTTTTTGTTGAAGACGATTCTCCAGGCGTTTCAGACTATTTTCCCTTTCTCTATATTCTTTCTCCAGATCCCTCTTTTGCTGATATATCTCATCTTTCGCCTGAAGGAGATACTCCCTCTTCTTTGCCTCTCCTTCCCTTCTGGCCCTCTCCAGGATCTCCTCAGCTTCCTGCCTGGCCCTTTCTATTTCTTTCTCTGCATTGTACTTTTTCACCACAAACCCAGCTACTGCCCCAAGCACAAAACCAATGATAACATATCCTATCCATTCCATAAGCCACTCCTTAAGATATATGTTTTCAGACCATATACCTGGCCTGTTACCAAAGAACGCAGGCACCTTCCTGGTTCCACAACAAAACTCCATCTAAGCCACAGATGCCGCAAATGGGATAAGGACCCTTTGAGATATTAAGGTAGGGGATGGGAAGCAAAAAAACGGTAAGGATAAAAAGATATGAAGGCTCCCCGGAGATCCGTGTTGCAGGCCATTTTGAACCTGGCTCAACCAGGTGGGCGCCACTAGTAACCATCAGGCTTCCTGTCCCTCTCCCCCCAGGAAAGAGACAGGCATGCTCAACAGGTTACAAGAAGCGGCTCCCTTTTTATTGCTGTTGGCTCAAAAACGGTTCCTCCAATCACGCAATCTCCAGGGAGAAACTCCTCCTTCACCCAAGAAAAGGTCTCTAATTCCTTATTTAATGTCCTCTATCTTCTCCAGAAGTTGCTTTATCTTATTCTCTGCCTCCTGCAACTTCCGATTTGTCTGTAAAAAATCATCGGCCAACCCCAGGGCCACCAGGATCAAAAGCTTCTCATTGGTGAGCCTGGAGCCATAACCATCTAACTTACTAAATCTATCTAAAACAACCTTTTTTGCTTCCTCAACCCGGGCCTCATCCACATTTGCCCTAAATGAGACCTCCTGGCCTAAAATTGAAAGATGGAAACTTGGCATCCATTAAGTTATATCTATGTCTTCCATTTTTTGCAATAAGTTATCTACCCTCTTCAGCACATCCTCCTTAATGAGTTTTTCTCTCTCTATCTCCTCTCTCAACCTTTTATTCTCCTCCTCAAGACCCTTTACCCTCTCAAGGAGAAGGTCTATCTTCCTCTCCAAAAGGTCCAATACTTCCATAGGGATACTAATGCCTTTTCTTTACAAGATTTTTTTGTCTGGCTCGGGCCACTGAAAGACATCCCTCAGGGACATCTCTGGTAATTGTAGAGCCAGCACCAATGAGTGCCCCTTCTCCAATGTTTAAAGGGGCCACCAGAGAGGTATTACTTCCCACAAACACATCCCTTCCAATTACGGTCTTGTGTTTGCGTTTTCCATCATAATTACAGGTAATAGTCCCTGCCCCAATATTGGTGCCTTCTCCTATTTCACTATCCCCCAAGTAGGAAAGATGACTGGCCTTTACACCTGGGAACAGATGGGATTTCTTTATCTCTACAAAATTCCCCACCTTTGCCCCCTCATCAATTACAGTCCCTGGCCTTATCCTGGCAAAGGGACCAATTATGCAACCTGCACCTATAGAGGCACCTTCCAGATGGGAAAACCCCAGAATATGGGCACCTCTCCCCACCTCCACATCCTTCATCCACACATGGGACTCTACCCTCACATCCTCCTGCAAAAGGGTGTCTCCATATAGCTCCACCGGTCCACAAAGTATCACCCCAGGAGCTATATCCACCCGGGGGCCAATTCTCACCGCCTGAGGGTTGTATATGACAACTCCCCTATCCAGAAGGTCCTCCACAATTCTGGACCTGAGTATCTCGTCACACCTAATCAGCTCCCTGCAGGTATTTATCCCCAGAAAGTCCTCCCCACCTTCTGCCTTTACCGCGAGGACATCCCTATCATCCTCTAAAAAAAGGGAAATGAGGTCAGGAAGATAATATTCTCCCTGGGCATTGTCATTACTCAGCCTCTCCAGATAGGGACCAACCACCTCTAGGTCCACCACATATATCCCCGCATTGACTTCTTTTATCAATCTCTCTTCATTCCTCTCTATATCCTTCTCTTCCACCACCTTTAGCACCATTCCACTCTCATCCCTTATCACCCTACCATAGCCTGTTGGATCCTCAAGCACAATAGAGAGGAATGAGAGGGCACTCTCCTGCTCCAGGGTTAGTTCCAGCAATCTCTTTAATTCCTCTACTTCCAGAAAGGGGACATCTCCATTAACCACCAGACACCATCTATATCCCTTCTCCCTCAAAAGTGGATAGGCACACCTGAAGGCATCCCCTGTACCTAACTGCCTCTCCTGATAAATAGAGGCCGCCCTTACAAATTCCAGGGAAGACTCTATCATCTCCCTTTTGTATCCCAGCACATAGAAAATGGATCCCTCTCCCAGAAGAGAAACCAATTCCCTGTGCACATACCAGAGGATGGGTTCTCCCAAAAGCCCATAGAGGACCTTTGGAATGGACCCCTTCATGCGGGTACCCTTTCCCGCCGCCAACACCAGGGCACATATATCATCTCTCATAATCATGGCCTTATAAATATCCCTTTTTTCCCATGAACAGGTCAAGTATAGACTCATCCCCCTTTTTAAGCAAGAATTAAAATCCCATCAAAAAAACAAAAGGGGACCCTTGGGTCCCCTTTGTGCCCTCTTTTCTATCGTCATTTAAAAATATTGAGAAACTACCCTATGAGCCCACCTTTTTCTTGGTGTTTATCCTCTGGATGGCCCTCATAAGGGCCGCTTTTGCCCTTGCATAATCAATATTCTCTTGCTGACTCCTCAGCCTCTCCTCTGCCCGTTGCTTGGCCCTCTCTGCCCTTTCCACATCAATATCCTCTGCCCTCTCTGCACTCTCTGCCAAAATAGTAATGGCATCCCCTGTCACCTCTGCAAATCCCCCAGACACAAATACGTATCTCGTATGTCCATCCTTTTTATAATAGAGGCTACCAATGGAGAGGGCGGACAGAAAGGGAATATGATTTTTCAATACACCAAATTGTCCCATTACACCAGGGACACCTACATATTCCACCTCTTCACTCAATACCACCTTATCAGGAGTGACTATCTCTAATTTTATGGTGCTTGCCATGATCAATTCCTATTGGTTATTGCATTGATTTTGCTTTTTCAATGGCATCCTCTATGGTTCCCACCATATAGAAGGCATTCTCCGGGAGATCATCGTGCTTACCCTCAATGATCTCCTTAAAGCCCCTTATGGTATCCTCTGTCTTCACATATACCCCTGGCCTGCCTGTAAATTGTTCAGCCACATGGAAGGGCTGAGACAAGAATCTCTGAATCTTCCTGGCCCTGGAGACAATGAGCTTGTCCTCGTCTGAAAGCTCTTCCATTCCAAGTATGGCAATAATATCCTGAAGGTCTTTATACCTCTGTAGGATCTGCTGAACAGCCCGGGCAGTCTGATAGTGGTCCTCTCCCAGGATATTAGGATCTAGTATCCTAGATGTGGAGTCTAGGGGGTCCACTGCAGGATATATACCCAGTTCCGCTATTTGCCTGGAAAGAACCAGGGTTCCATCCAAGTGGGAAAAGGTGGTTGCAGGAGCAGGGTCTGTAAGGTCATCTGCAGGCACATATATGGCCTGAACAGAGGTAATGGAACCTTTGTTAGTGGAGGTTATCCTCTCTTCCAATTCTCCAAGGTCTGTTGCCAGAGTGGGCTGATAGCCCACAGCAGAGGGCATACGACCTAACAGAGCAGACACCTCCATGTTGGCCTGGGTAAACCTAAAGATATTATCAATAAAGAGAAGGACGTCTTCTCCCTCCATATCACGGAAATATTCAGCAACAGTAAGGGCAGTAAGGGCAACCCTTGCCCTTGCCCCAGGGGGCTCATTCATCTGACCATATACCAGAGCCGCATTAGGAAGTACCCCTGCTTCTTTCATCTCCAGGTATAGGTCATTACCTTCTCTGGTCCTCTCCCCCACACCAGCAAACACAGACTTACCACCGTGCTGTTTGGCTATGTTGTTTATCATCTCCATGAGAATAACAGTCTTTCCCACACCAGCACCCCCAAACAACCCCATCTTACCACCTTTGGGGAAGGGGATCATAAGGTCCACCACCTTAATACCAGTCTCCAGGAGTTCAACCTTGGTGGACTGCTCAGTAAAGGAAGGGGCTGGTCTATGGATGGGCCAGTATTCCTCTGCCTCCACTGGTCCCATCTCATCCACAGGTCTCCCCACCACATTCAATATCCTTCCCAGAGCGGCCTTTCCCACAGGGGTCTTTATGGGGTGACCAGTGTCCAGGGCCTTCATCCCTCTCACCAGTCCATCAGTAGTATCCATTGCCACACATCTGACCACATTGTCTCCCAATTGTTGGGCCACCTCTACTATGAGTTGTTCATCCTCTGATTTGTCGGGATCCAATATCCTGATGGCATTCAGGATATTGGGAAGTTTGCCCTCCTCAAACTCTATATCTACGATTGCTCCTATTACCTGTACAATCTTTCCAATGTTTTCACTCATTACTTCCCCCTTATTTAACCTTTTAATGCCTCGGCACCGCCGACTATATCCAGCAGTTCAGCGGTGATTGCGGCCTGTCTTGCCTTATTATAGGACAATGTAAGTTTATATATCATATCATCACAGTTCTTGGACGCATTATCCATGGCCGTCATCCTGGCAGCATGTTCACTGGCAGAGGTATCCAGCATCCCTCTATACACCTGGACCTTCACAAATCTAGGAAGCAATTCTGCCAGGATCCCCTCAACTGAGGGCTCATACATATAAAGGGCGTGGGGAGAAGTGGGCTTATCCCCCCCTTCCTCCTCAGAGGTCTCTGGATGCACCACCGGCAATATCTGAAGTGCCACAGGATCCTGTCTCAGGATAGAAATAAACTGTCCATACACCAGGTATACCTCGTCCACCACCCCATCTTCATACGCCTTTATGACCTCCAGGCCTATCTTGTTTGCCAGGGTAAAATCAAACTTATCCATACAATCCACATAAGAACCTAGCACCTCCACCTCTTCCATCTTTTTTATGGCAGAGGCAGCCTTTTTCCCCACAGTTAAAAACTTAACCAGTTTCCCCTGAGATAGCTTTTCCCTGGCAAGGGCCTGGGCCTTATTTATCAAGTTGGTATTAAAGGCCCCACACAGACCTCTTTCTGAAGTTATCAAAATAATCCCTGTATTCTTTACCTCCTCCCTTGGCTCCAGAAGGGGATGGGCACTTACATCCACCCCCCGGGAGAGTTCCTTTAACATCTCATAGTACTTATCTGCGTAGGGTCTAAACTTCTCTATACGCTCCTGCGCCCTCCTGAGTTTGGCCGAGGCCACCATATTCATGGCCTTGGTTATCTGCTGAGTCTTTTCAACAGAAGCAATCTTATTTCTGACATCCTTCAAAGAAGGCATGGATTTTCCCCTTTTTCCTTAAGAGTTAGGCCTGAAATCCCTTTTTAAATTCTTCAATAGCAGCCTTTAGTTTTTCCTCTGTTGCCTCGTCCAGATCATTGCTCTCCTTGATGGCACCCAATATCTCCCCTTTGGAATTTCTCATAAACTCCAGAAATTCTTTCTCAAACTTTCCAATGGCCTCTACGGGAATATCATCTAAATACCCTCTGGTCCCTGCATACAACACAACCACCTGTTCCTGAAGAGGCAAGGGTTGATACTGGGGCTGTTTCAGCAACTCCATCATCCTCTTACCACGTTCCAGTCTCTGCATGGTTGCCTTATCAAGATCTGAACCAAACTGGGCAAAAGCGGCCAATTCCCTGTACTGGGCCAAATCCAGACGCAGAGTTCCCGCCACCTTCTTCATGGCCTTCACCTGGGCACTACCACCAACCCTGGAAACAGAAAGTCCCACATTAATTGCAGGTCTAAAACCCGCATTAAAGAGGTCCGGCTCTAAATAGACCTGTCCATCTGTAATAGAAATCACGTTGGTGGGGATGTAAGCAGATACGTCCCCTGCCTGAGTCTCAATAATGGGAAGGGCTGTTAAAGAACCACCTCCGTGCTTGTCATCCAATTTTGCCGCCCTCTCCAGGAGTCTAGAATGCAGATAGAAGATATCACCAGGAAAGGCCTCACGTCCAGGAGGACGTCTCAAAAGCAGAGACATCTGCCTGTAGGCAACCGCCTGCTTGGAAAGGTCATCATAGATAATAAGGGCATGCTTTCCACTATCCCTGAAATATTCTGCCATGGTACAACCACTATAAGGGGCAATAAACTGAAGGGCCGCAGGGTCAGAGGCAGTAGCAGAGATTATGGTGGTGTATTCCATTGCTCCATACTTCCTCAAGGTCTCTGCCACCAGGGCCACTGTGGACCTCTTCTGACCAATGGCCACATAAAAACAATACACATCACTGTCTTTCTGGGCCAATATGGCATCCAGGCACACAGCGGTCTTTCCCACCTGCCTATCACCAATTATAAGCTCACGCTGCCCCCTCCCAATGGGGGTCATGGCATCAATGGACTTTAGGCCTGTATACATGGGCTCGTGAACAGGTTTTCTCACAATAATGCCTGGCGCCTTTATCTCCACTAACCTGGTCTCCTTCATGGAGATGGGTCCCAGACCATCCAGGGGATTCCCTACAGGATCAATCACCCTACCTATAACTGCATCTCCCACGGGCACAGAAAAGACCCGACCAGTCCTCTTTACAATATCCCCTTCCTTGATGTGCGTGTCCTCTCCCAAAAGGGCCACACCCACATTGTCCTCTTCCAGGTTAAGGGCCACTCCATAAATGCCTCCTGGAAACTCTAACAGCTCCATGGACATACAATTTTCAACCCCATACACCCTGGCAATCCCATCACCAACAGAGAGGACCACCCCTGTCTCTGCCATCTCCATCTTCTGTTCATAATTTTTTATCTGGTCCTTAATGATCTGAGTAATTTCTTCTGATCTTATTTGCATGGCCACTACTCACCCCTTTTTATTTTTTCTTTCAATATATTTAACTGGGCCTTTAAACTGGCATCATACACCTTATCCCCTACCTTTAAGACAACCCCTCCCAATATCCCTTTATCCACCTCATATTCCAACACAAATTTCTTTTGGAGCTGACTCTCCAGCCCCTTCTGGATCTTCTTTTTCTTCTCCTGAGAGATCTCAATGGCAGTAACCAGACTGCCTCTCACAATACCCTCATATTCATCAAGGAGTCTCTGATAATAATTTCGGATATCCAGGATAAAGGGAAGACGCTTTTTCTCGGCCAGGAGCATGCAAAAATTTTTAAACACTGTGGATGCCCCCATCTTGTCCAGTATCTTAAGTACAAGGGCCTTTTTGTCCTCCACCCTGATAATTGGATTTTTAAATATACGCAAAAGAAGGGGTTCTTCCTCCACCACGGAGCAAAACCCCTCTAACTCCTTTCCATATCTCCTCAGGGCGTCAGGACCTTCCTCCTGGCCAATTGCAAACAACGCTCTGGAATATCTCTTTGCTAATACTTCCTGTTTCAATTGAGCACCACCCTTGTTAAATATTTGTCAATTAATTTTTCCTGTTCCTTAACCCCTAGCCGACTTAAGATTATCTTCTCGGCAGATTCAATAATCTTATCTGCCATTTCAGCCCTTATTTTCTCTATCTCCTGCTCAAATTCCTGCTGCGCCTTTACCTCCGCCTGCTTCTTTATCTCCTCCGCATCCCGTCTGGCCTTCTCTATTATGGCATTTTTAATGGCCTCTCCCTGCCTTCGGGCCTCCGCCAGGATAGCCTCCCTCTCCTCCTCTAAATGGGCAATACGGGACTCCACCTCCTTCAATCTAGCTTCCGCCTCCTGCTTTCTATTCTCCAGATTCCTGAATTCCTCTTCTATCTGCCGGGTGCGACCTCCAAAAAACTCCTTCATCTTTCCGCCCGCTAGCTTATAGATAATGGCGAGAAAGATGGCAAAATTTAAACACCTCCAGAAAAAATCCTTCCACGCCCTAGCATCCCATGAGGCACTCTCTCCTCCATGACCTGTGGCCCATGCCACAGAGGCCACCAGGAGTATGCCCAGGGATATAAACCCAATCTTTTTTAAGCCCTTCAATGCCCTAACCTCCTTTTGCCTTATCTTAATTTATTATGCCATCACCCTTTCCGCCACCATTTGTGCATATTCCTCCACCTGGGCAGAGAGTTGCTTCCTCACACTCTCCCCCTGTTTCATAAGTTCCTTTCTGGTCTCCTCCAGACGCTTCATGGCCTCTTCCTTTGCCCGGGCAATTACCTCCTGCTCCACTTCCATGGCCTCTGCTTTATACTCACCCTTTACCTTTGATGCCTCACTACGGGCCCTGGCCAACTCCTCCTCATAATCCCTGAGCTTTGCCTCAGCCTCCACATTAAACCGCTCTATGTCAGAGAGATATCCCCCTAACCTCTCTCGCCTCTGCTTAATTATAGACCTTATGGGACGATAGAGAATCAGATTGAGCACTGCCAGTAATATTAAAAAATTCACAAGCTGGATAAAAAAGGTAATATTTAACTGGATCATCTAAGACCTCCACTCTTTTTTGAGGATTAAAAAGGACATTGTGAAATTTGTTACAAATTGGAAACCTGTTTATCTTATTTCCCTTTTTCTGTCAAAGATTTTTTTCCTAAAAAAATACGCAGATTAATTCCCTACATTAAAGAGTCTGCATAAGTTCAAAAAGAGGGAGACCCTTTCTTGTTATTTTTTTCACTTAAAGTGCCCTCATCCACTCAGGTTTTAAGGAGACCCTTCCCTGAAGGGCCATATCTATAATCTTGAGCCCCTCCTCTTTCTCATAGGGAAATCTTACCCTTATGGGCAGATAGTTGGAGGCGTGGTTAGAGATAAAAAGCCCTGAAGAAAGCTCAGTATATTTCAACATCTCTTTTAGTTCCCGAAGCATCTGATATCTATCTGGCATCTTGAACTCTCCCCTCTCATATTCCTCATACAGAGGCGTTGAGGGGATAAGCATAAGGGTGAGGGCACCCACATAATCAGGGTCCATAAGAGAAAGGAGTTCCCCTGTCTTTCTGGCATGCTCAAGAGACTCCTTTACTCCGGCTATTCCAAGTAACACTGTTACAGAAAGTTTTATCCCTGCCTCCTTCACCTTTTGGGCCACCTCCACATAGTCTCTGGAGGTAGCCCCCTTTTTTATCCTCTCAAGGACCCTATCATCTCCACTCTCTACCCCCAGATACACAATCCCCAATTTTTTCTGTTGCAAAACCTTTAACTCTTCTACGGTCTTTCTCTTAAGACTCTTTGCATTTGCATAGGTCCCTATCCTCTCCAGCCAGGGAAGGTGCTCGTTTATGGTATCTATAAGGGGCACTAATTTCCGCTGGGGGATAATAAGGGCATCCCCATCCATCAGAAATAGTCTCTTCTGTCTCCTCATATATCTGGATGCAAATAATATGTCGTGATATATAATTTCCCACTCCTTTATTCTAAAGCGCTTCTCCTTATAAGAACCACAAAAGGTGCATTTATTATGAGAGCATCCAACTGTTACCTGCAATAAAATACTCTGGGCCTCGCTTGGGGGCCTTATACAAAAGCCCTCATAATGCATCCCATCTTCTATAAATTCCATATCTACCTCCTGGCTAGTAGTGAGCTTGACGCTAGAAAATTAATATTATACTTTCATCATGGACTGTATCCCTCTCTGGGGCTCTATTTACAGATAAGGACAAAAAAATCAACTTAATATGGAGAAAAAATGGACCTTCCTCACTTTTGTAAGGAAAAATTAATAAGTGCAGAGGAAGCTGTAAAAAAAATAAAAAATGGCAGCAGGGTCTTTGTGGGGACAGGCTGTGGAGAACCCCAACACCTTATTCGCACCATGGTGGGAGATGCCTCTATACAGGATATTGTGGTGTATCAGATGCTCTCCTCCACCTTTGCCAATTATATTCACGATCAAAACTTTCTGAGACGCTTTTCTCTGAAACTCTTTTTTATCAGTTTGAGGATGCGGCAGGCGGCATTTGAAGGAAAGATAGACTACATTCCTGCCTATCTATCTGAGATACCAGAGCTCTTCTATTCAAAAAGGATAGGGCTGGATGTGGCCCTTATCCAGGTTTCTCCCCCAGATGAATTTGGCTATTGCAGTCTTGGTATCTCCGTTGATATCACCCTTGCAGGGCTCAAAAGTGCAGATATAGTAATCGCCCAGATAAATCCTAAGATGCCCCGCACCTGGGGGGATAGTTTTATCCACCTGGATGAAATAGACTATTTGGTATATTATGATGAGCCCCTGGTAGAGGCAGTACCAGAACAAAAAAATCAAGAGGTGATCAAACGCATTGCCTTTTATGTAAACCAGCTCATTGATGATGGAGCCACCCTTCAGGTGGGTTTTGGACACCTCCCCAATGCCATTCTTCCCTATCTATCAGACAAAAAAGACCTGGGAATACATACACAGGTAATCACCGAGGGTTTTCTCCCCCTATTTGAAAAAAAGGTAATAACAAACAGGAAAAAATCCTATCTCCCAGGGAGGGTAGTTGCCTCCCTGTGTATGGGGACAAGACGACTCTATGACTATGTAAACAACAATCCCATGTTCTACTTTCGTTCCTCTGAATTTGTCAACGATCCTAACGTAATAGCCAAAAACGACAACTTCATCTCCATAAGCTCTGCCCTGGAGGTGGACCTAACTGGTCAGATATGTACAGATTCCAAGGGATACCTTTTCTACAGTGGCATTGGAGACCAGGTGGACTTCATAAGGGGCTCCAAGATGTCAAAACAGGGCTTTTCTATAATTGCCCTCCCCTCTACTGCCCAGGGGGGGAAGGTCTCCCGTATAGTGCCTCACCTAAGCGAAGGTGCAGGGGTAGCAACCACCAGGGCCGATGTGGACATAGTAGTAACAGAATATGGTATTGCAGAACTCTATGGAAAAAGTATCTATCAGAGGGTAATAGAGCTCGCCCAGATCGCCCACCCAAAATTCAGAGAGGAGCTCATAAAGGAGGCAAAGAAGAGACACTATATCTTTCCAGACCAGCTTCCTCCCAGGAGAGAAGACCTCATTTTTCTGGAAAGATATAAATATCATCTCACCCTCCCCAATGGGAGGAACGTGGAGTTTCGTCCCCTCCTGCCCTCAGATGAATTTGCCTCTCGCAACTTCTTTTATTCCCTTAAGGAATCCACAGTATATTACAGATTCTTTCAAAAGAAAAAGGTCTTTTCCCGTGAGATGCTCCAGAGAGAATGGGCACGGGTGGACTATCGTAAGAATATGACTATCGTGGGATTACTTCAAAAGGGTAGGAGGAAGGAAATAGTAGCCATTGGGTCCTATGCCCAATCTGACATAAGTGAGGAGATTGCAGAGGTGGCATTTGTGGTGAGAGATGATCTGCAGAATATGGGGATAGGGTCCTATCTCCTGATGATACTTGAAAACATAGCGAGGGAAAATGGATATAAAGGGTTTATGGCCACTGTGCTCATAGACAACACCAAGATGATCCATGTATTTAAAAAGAGATACCCCCATGCAAAACTAAAGAGGGGGTTTGGGGGAGAAGTGGAGATTTTTATGGATTTTCCCCCAAAAGGAGAAGGTGAAAAGGAATAGCGCTCAATAAGAGTTCTAAGGCCAATAAAAAAGGGGGAGGTGAAGAGCCTCCCCCTTTTTCTCTTCCTGGTTATTCCTCTTCAGCTACATAAAATGGCCACTTATGGAAGAACCACTCATTCCACAGCAGGGGAATAATCCACCAGAAGTTCCATATAAGGGACTCTCCATGAGGGAAACGATGAGAAAGCTCTGTCATGTGAGGATTCCCAAGACCCCAATGTCCAAAGTTTGCATAGTAGTAAAACCAGTAATTTATTGCGGTAAAAAACAAGACCCCTATGGTCCTGAAGAAAAATGCACCCCAGCTATCCTTATCCGCCATGGGGCACATATCATCAAAATAGTGATGCCAGATGAGAAAAGGAATAAGGGTAAAGCCTGCTATCTCTGCAGAGTGTAGCCAGAGGAAGCGCATCACCTCAGCATGTCCCTTGGCATGTTCCAGGTGATGGAAGGTCTCCGCGGGTATCCACAGATACACTATCTTGGTGCAGATAACAGCCAGAATATAGGCCCCAATAAAAGATGCTATCATGGAAATAAGACCCTTCCAGGGTTGACCAATATTCATGGCGCTCCAGGGCTTCATACGCCATACATTGGGCGTCATAAACAGGATAATAATGGCCCATTCCCACCATCCAAAGACCCAGTGTACATGGGGAGTTCCCGCTATCTTGGTCCACCAGGGGGTATTCAGGGCCACCGTCTTATAGATAAGTCCCAGAAATGGAACGATTAATATGGTATAGGCAAATAAGGTAATAAGAGATGCCCACCCCAGTTCTGCCAATCCTGCCTCAGGCTGTTTAAGGGCCCCTGGCAATACTGGCCACTTCCCAAAAAAGATGGTCACCACAGGATAGGTATAAAAACCAATGAGCACAAAACACACTATGGCAACCTGTGCAAGGAAT
The DNA here is from genome assembly GCA_964427155.1 of uncultured Desulfohalobiaceae bacterium. Taxonomy (GTDB): domain Bacteria; phylum Desulfobacterota; class Desulfovibrionia; order Desulfovibrionales; family Desulfothermaceae; genus Desulfothermus. Next base: position 41,048 of record CAYRSC010000017.1, read on the forward strand.
CCTGGTTTCCCTGCGGCGGCAAGATTATAATAACTTAAGAAATTGAACCCAATACCCAGGACGCGGTAGAAGATGATGTCAATAACAAACCACACCAGCACCACATTGGCAATGGTCATTACTATCCCCTTGAGGGGTTGTTTGAGGTTTTGAAAAGGCCAATCCCCCAAAAACATGTGCTGCCACAGCCCCACCAAAATCATCATGGCAAGGTACATCACAAAGGGATAGGGAAACCACTTGATAGGCCCCCTGGGGTCACTAAAGATGTACCAGGTAAGCCATGCCACCAGGAAAAAACAGATGAAGGAAATAATTCCTGTTACTGGTTGGCCCCAGCGAGGTCTAAGCTGTCCATGTGCCATACAAACCACTCCTTAATGCTTAAAGGTTAAAAATTTTAAAACTCCCCCTACCTTAACTATCCTAAATTTAGTGTAGGGATCCCCCCCACACTGTATAAAGCTACAGTGTCGTCTCTTCCTCTGGGGCCCCTCACAAAGGGGCCCCTGTTGTTAAAGGATTTTATTTACCTTAGACAAGAGAAATTAAACTATTTTTTCTTTCCCTTGGAACTTAGCTCTGGGAAGTCCCAATAGAAGTATTCGTTTTCTCCCCTTTCAACGCCCTGCTCTTTTTTCTTTATCTCCTGCTCCCTGAGTTCTATCCTCCTGATCTTACCACTTATGGTCTTTGGAAGCTCATCCACAAACTGGATAATTCTTGGTATCTTGAACTTGGCAAGGACATTTATGGTGTGTTTAAAAAGCTCAAGGGCCAGTTCCTTGGAAGGAGTATATCCCTCGTTTAGGATCACAAAGGCCTTTACCAGTTGATACCTGTGGGGATCAGGAGAACCTACCACTGCGGCCTCAGCCACTGCAACATGTTCCACAAGGGCGCTTTCCACCTCAAAAGGACCAACACGATAGTCAGAGGATTTAATTACATCGTCGGCCCTTCCCACAAACCACCAGTAGTTATCTTTATCAAAAAAGGCCCTATCCCCTGTATAATAATAATCACCCACAAAGACCTCTTTCATCTTCTCTGGGTTGCCAATATATTCCGTAAATAGACCAATGGCTCTCCAGTTCTTTAGCCTCACACAGATATGACCAGTCTCATCAGGCTTGGTGATCTCATTACCCTCATCATCCACCAACACAACATCATACATAAACGAGGGTCTTCCAAAGGACCCAAACCTCATCTTGCCCTCCATCCAGGGCGCATTTCCAATCATTGCTGTGGACTCGGTCTGACCATAAAAATCCCTTATCTCTGTGTTGGTATATTTCTTCCACTGGTTTATCACCTCGGGATTTAAAGGCTCTCCTGCACTCACAGAATACTTTAGGGCAGAAAAGTCAAATTTCTCCAGGTCTAGATTAATAAACATCCTCCAAGCGGTTGGAGGGGCACAAAAGATATTGACCTTGTACTTGGATATGGCCTCCAGATACTTGTTGCCATCCAGGGCAGTAAAGAAGAAACCTGTGGCAGTACCACCCACATTTAGGGGGGCAAAAAAGGAGCTCCATGCCCACTTTGCCCACCCAGGTGCACTGAGGTTATGATGGATATCACCAGGGGCAATTCCTATCATCACCGAGGTGGATAGATGTCCCACAGGATAGGAAGTGGCAGAATGCCCCACCCTCTTGGGTAGGCCTGTGGTCCCAGAGGTAAAGAAACAAAATAGGATATCGTCTTTCTTTATTTTTGCCGCTTCCGCCTCACCAGATTCTCCTTCTACCTCAGAATAGGGTATCCATCCTTCCCTCTCTCCCAGGACCAGCTTTACCTTGGGCTCCTTACCTGTATTCTTTAAGGTCTCATCCATCACAGCCGCAGACTTTTCATCCGCCACAATCACATCAGGGGGATAGGTCTCAAACCTAAACTCCAATTCCCTGGCGGTCATGGTAGTAGCTGTGGGAACCACCACCAATCCCCCTTTCAAACACGCATAAGAGGCGAACCATGTCTCAGGTACAATAGGGATCATCATATACATATTATCTCCCTGGTTCACCCCCTTCTTCCTCAACAGATTGAGGACCTTATTCCCATTTGCTGCCAGCTCTACGTATGTAAATTTTTTATCTTCCCCTGTTTCTAGGTTCACCCAGATAAGGGCATCCTGTTCCCCTCTTTCCTTTACATGTAGACCCTCAAATATCTCTTCTGCCCAATTAAAATATTCTGGAAGTTCCGCATGGTTCAAATCGTCAAAAAATTCCTTTGCTGCCTTTTCCCTGGCCTCAAGGTCCTCCATCTGATTAAGTTCCATTACCTTTTTGTAATACTCCTTCATCTCCATACACTACTCCTTATCTTTGGGGTTTAACTATTATTTAAATCCATACTCTTGCGATAGCGACACAAAATTTTTATTGAATATATAAACCTCGTTCAGGCTCCGGGATGAAAAAAGAGGGGGTAGTTCCCCCTAAACCTCCTCCCGTAAAAAACGCTCCCTTATATCTTCTGCATAATTATACGGACTTGCCTCCTTTTTTACAATACCTTTTATCATTTTTTCCAGCTCCCCATCCTCCTCTAGTCTCTCCAGGATGGGGTATAACATCTGAGATTTAACCGCATTTATAAGTTGAACCCTTGCCTTTCTCCGCTCCCTTTCCTCAAAAATATCTTTATCCTCTAAGAATCTAAAATGTTCCTCAATCTTCTCCCTAAGTTCATCCACCTGCTGGGCAAACTTTATGGGATTGGCAATACTCTCTAGCTTCACAATGGGGGGTCTCCAGTTTCCCGGAAAGCTCTGTACCATGTCCAGGGCCCTCATAAGGTCCATATATAACTTGGTGGTATTTGGATGGTCTCCTTTGTTTATTACAAATATATCTGCTATCTCCATAATACCCGCCTTTATAGTCTGGACATCATCCCCCATTCCCGGAGTTAGCACCACCAATATGGTATGGGCATTATTCATAATGTCCACTTCTGACTGGCCAGTACCCACTGTCTCAACTATAATAATATCTTTACCCATAAAATCCAACACATAGATGGCATCCTCCACAGCCGCAGAAAGTCCTCCCAATGCCCCCCTTGTGGCCAGACTCCTGATAAAAACCCCATCATCACCCGCATGACTTTGCATCCTCACCCTATCTCCTAAAAGGGCACCACCAGTAAAGGGACTGGTGGGGTCCACAGCCAGGACCCCCACTGTCTTTCCCTTTTTTCTAAAGCTGGTTATCAAAAAGTCTGTAATAGTACTCTTTCCCGCTCCAGGAGCACCAGTTATCCCTATTACCTTTGCCCCTCCTGTATAGGGGTATATCCTCTTTACTATCTCCTTTGCCTCTGGAATCCTGTCCTCAATGTTCCTTATGAGGCGAGAGACTACTCTCACATCCTTTGCCTTTATCCTCTCTATGATCTTTTCAATCCTGGAATTGTCCATACCCCTTCACCGCCTTCAAGTTTATAACACCTTATCTTCCACCTTTACATTCTTGTCAATCCACTCCTTAATCTCTTCCAGAGGCGTGCCAGGTGTGAATACCTCTTTTATACCTGCATCATAGAGATATTGGAAATCCTGTTTAGGGATTATCCCTCCTCCTATTACCACAATGTCATCTGCCCCCTTCTCGCGAAGGAGTTTTACCACCTTGGGAAACAGCTCCTTATGGGCACCAGAGAGACAGCTAAGTCCAATGAGATCTACATCTTCCTGAAGTGCGGCCTCTACTATCTGCTCAGGGGTTTGATGACAGCCGGTATATATCACCTCATAACCACAATCCCTGAAAAACCTTGCCAGTATCCTGGCCCCTCTGTCATGACCGTCCAGCCCTGGTTTTGCAACCATTATACGCAGTTTTCTCTTCGCCATCCCCTTCTCCTTACTTTTTCAAAATCCCCTTCTTTGGATTAGAAGAATCCAGGATCCTTATATTCCCCATATACCTCCCGATATACATCACAAATCTCCTGCTCTGTGGCAAGGGCCTTCACTGCCTCAATACAATAGGGCATCACATTCTCATCCTTTTTACATGCCTGTCTCAACTCATCTAAGGCCTTTTTTACGGCCTTATCGTCCCTTCTTCTCTTCACCTCGTTTAGTCTCTTTAGCTGTTCTCTCTCCACACTCTCATCTATCTCCAGAATAGGACACTCCTGAGCCTCATCTGTCACATATTTATTCACACCAACAACGATCTTCTCTCCCTTCTCAATCTGTTGTTGATAGTGATACGCCGCATTGGCAATCTCCATCTGGGGATACCCCTGTTCTATGGCCGCAAGCATACCTCCCATCTCATCTATCTTCTCAATATACTCCCATGCGGCCTCTTCCATCTCCTTGGTTAGCTTCTCCACAAAATAAGAGCCCGCCAAGGGATCTATAGTATTGGCAACCCCTGTTTCTTCAGCAATTATCTGCTGGGTTCTCAAGGCTATCTGCACTGCATGTTCTGTGGGAAGACAATACACCTCATCTAGGGAATTGGTGTGGAGAGACTGGGTTCCACCAAGTACTGCAGCAAGGGCCTCCACTGCAGTCCTTACCACATTATTATAGGGCTGCTGGGCCGTTAAAGAACACCCTGCAGTCTGAGTATGGAATCTCAGCCACCAGGACCTTGGATTCTTTGCCTTATACCTGTACCTCATCACATGTGCCCATATCTTCCTGGCCGCCCTCATCTTGCATATCTCTTCAAAGAAATCTATATGAGAATTGAAGAAAAAGGAAAGCCTTGGGGCAAACTCATCAGGATGTAATCCCTTGGTTTTCATCACATGCTCCACATACTCCATTCCATCCCGCAGGGTAAAGGCCAGTTCCTGCACTGCAGTGGCACCCGCCTCTCTTATATGATAGCCGCTTATGGAGATGGTATTCCACCTGGGAACATACTTGGTGCCAAACTCCACAGTATCACTTATGAGCTTCATAGAAGGCTCAGGGGGAAGCATAAAGGTCTTTTGAGCAATAAACTCCTTCAGCATATCATTTTGAATAGTCCCTCCAATCCTATCCAGGGATACTCCCTGTTTCTGGGCACACGCTATATACATGGCCCACATCACCGTGGCAGGTGGGTTGATGGTCATGGAGGTGGTCACCTCCCCCAGGGGTATCCCCTCCACCAAGACCAAAAAATCCTCCAGGGTATCTATGGCCACCCCACACTTCCCCACCTCTCCTGCAGATCTGGGACTATCTGAATCATATCCCATGAGGGTGGGGAAATCAAAGGCTGTACTGAGACCTGTCTGCCCCTCCTTTAGAAGTAAGTGCCACCTTTCATTGGTGTCCTTTGCAGTACCAAGACCTGAAAACATCCTGTAGGTCCAGAGCCTTCCCCTATAACCTGTATGATGAATCCCTCGTGTATAGGGATACTGACCAGGGAAGCCTATCTCCTTTTCAAAATCCAGGTCCTTTATGTCCTCAGGGGTATAAAGCCGTTTTATCTCTTTGTCAGATACTGTGGAAAATCTATCTTTCCTCTCCGCCCTCTTGGCTATTATCTTCTTTACTTCATCTTCCCACTTCTTTCTTAGAGAAGAACACTTCTCCAGAAGCTCCTTGGCAAAATACATAAAAACCTCCTGATGCCTCTTAGACTTAGAGCCATCCTATTTATCATAATCATAAAATCCCTTTCCAGTCTTCCTCCCCAGACGACCTGCAGCCACATAGGACTTCAGTAGGGGACATGGACGATATTTAGGATCACCATAGCCCTCCACCAGGACATTGAGAATGGCCAGGACCGTATCCAGACCAATAAGATCTGCAAGTGCAAGGGGGCCCATTGGATGATTCATTCCCAGTTTCATAATATTATCTATCCCCTCCTTTGTGGCCACCCCCTCATAGAGTTCCCATATGGCCTCATTTATCATCACCATAAGGACCCTGTTAGATACAAAGCCTGGAACATCTTTACACTCCACAGGAACCTTCCCCATCTTTTCACTAACCTCAATTATTGTCTCAGTAACCTCCTTTGAGGTCTCAAGTCCATTTATTATCTCCACCAATTTCATCACAGGAACAGGATTCATAAAATGCATCCCTATTACCTTATCAGGCCTATTGGTGCAGGCCCCTATCTGGGTGATAGGGAGAGAAGAGGTGTTAGTAGCCAAGATGGTATGGGGAGGAGCAAGCTTGTCCAGTTGAGAAAAGACCTTAGCCTTTATCTCCATATTCTCCACCACCGCCTCCACCACGAGATCACACTCTTTTGCTGGTTCTAGATTGTCTGCCAAAGATATCCTGGATAGGATCTCCTGTTTTCTGCTTTCATCTATCTTTCCTTTAGCAACACCCCGACTCAATATCTTCTCAATATTGGCATATCCCTTCTGGGCAAGCTCCATAGAAATATCATTTAAGACCACATCATATCCTGCCTGGGCCGCCACCTGGGCAATCCCATTTCCCATCTGACCAGCACCTACTACCATTATTTTCTTTATCTCCATTGTCATCCCCCCTTATACTTTTAGGCTTCCACCTTGATTAACATTGCATCGCCCTGGGCAAGACCAGAACAAATACCACACACGCCAATTCCCCCTCCTCGCCTTCTAAGCTCATAGGCAAGGGTCATCACTATCCTTGCACCGGTGGCACCAATGGGGTGACCATATGCAATTGCCCCCCCATTTACGTTCACCTTGTCAAACATCTCCTCCTTGGAAAGCCCAAGGACCTTTCTCGCACTAATGAGAGTAACCGCAGCAAACGCCTCATTTATCTCAATTAGATCCATCTCAGAAATGGACATCCCATTTTGTTCCAATACCTTTTTTATGGAAAGCCCCGGGACCAGGGCAATATCCTTGGTGCGCTGAGAGACCTCTGCATAATCCAATATGGTAAACAAAGGCTTCAATCCAAGCTCATCTGCCATCTCCCTGCTCATCAAAAGACATACGCTACCTCCATCATTTATGCCTGGGGCATTACCCGCAGTAACTACCCCTGGCTCACCAGTTACCGTACTCCTATGATTAAATACTGGCGGAAGCTTTGCCAGGGCCTCCATGGTGGTGTTGGGACGAGGTTGTTCATCCTTCTCAAAAACCTCTAATGCCCTGCCCACCTTCACCTCCACAGGAAATATCTCATCCTCCAGCCTCCCATTTTCCATGGCATCCTTTGCCGCCATCTGAGAATGATATGCCCATTCATCATTGTCCTGCCGGGTAAAACCAAATTCATCACTGGTCTCAGAGCCATGAATTGCCATGTGCCTGTTGTAAAATGGATCCCAGAGTCCATCATAAACCATAAGATCCCATACATTGGCATTTGGTAGTCCCATACGATGGCCAAAGCGCATGTCCTTTAAGGCATAAGGACAATTGGACATGGACTCCTGGCCCCCGGCGATCACTATCTCCGCCCTTCCAGTCTGGATAAGCTGTACTCCCAGGTCCAGGGACTTTATCCCTGAAGAGCATACCTTGTTTATGGAGATGGAAGGGATATATTCAGAAAGTCCCGCCAAAATAGCCGCCTGACGGGCTGGCACCTGACCACAACCTGCAGGTACCACCTGTCCCATAATCACATAATCAATATCTTCAGGATTCACCTTGTTTGCAACCCTACGCAAAAGCTCCTTTATAGCTAATGCACCAAGCTCACAGGCATCATATTGTTTTAACTTCCCACCAAATCTACCAAAAGGAGTTCTACATGCTTCTACACATACTACTTCTGTTATTTTTTCTCTTTTCTTTCTTTTTTTTCTCCCCATCCCTTTAAAATCAACTTCTCTCTTTCCAAATTCAGCTATTTTTGCGTCTTTATAGATGTCTGCTCTCGTTACTTCTAATCTCTGAATATACTTCTCCATACTACATCCTCTTTAGTATTTTAAAGGTTAATAATCTTTAACATAACCATCTATTTATTGTCAACAAGTTTTGCACTTTTAGCATTAAACACTAAAATAAATATTTAATGCTTAATGCCAAAAGTAAAGGGGCAGAATATCTGCCCCTTTACATCTCTGCGGACTATACCTTCTTTCCAAGCTTGCTAAGTGCTTCTTTTACTTCATCTACAGATGCCTCTTCTTCAATGGTGGATATATCTCCAATATCCTCATTGCTCCATACCTTTTTAAGTACGCGCCTCATTATCTTACCACTTCTGGTCTTTGGAAGCATGTCCACAAATTCAATCCCCTTAAACACCACAATTGGACCCAGGGAATTTCTCACGTGCAAGACCAACTCCTTCTCCAGTTCCTCAGAGGGCTCATATCCAGACTTAAGTACCACCAAGCCAAGGCATATCTGGCCTCTAAGTTCATCAGGGACTCCCACCACAGCGGCCTCACCCACAGCAGGATGATTCACCAGGGCACTCTCCACCTCAATGGTGCCTATCCTGTGATCAGATATCTTTATCACCTCATCGGCCCTTCCAGAGAACCAGACATAGCCATCTTCATCTATCTGGGCGGCATCACCGCAGTAATAAGATCCAGTAGTGGCCAGGGTCTTTTCCCAATATTCCTCCTTATAGGCCTCAGGATTTCCATAGAGGGTGGCAGTAAGACCTGGCCATGGCCTCTTGATAATCATGGTACCCTTTTCCCCTGGAAGCAGGGAACGACCTGTAAGCTCGTCCACCACCTCTGGAACAATACCAGGGACAGGGTAAGTAGAAGAACCAGGCTTAATGGGAAAGAGTTGAAGCCCGTAGGGATTTGCAAACATAGGCCCTGAGGATTCCGTCTGCCACATATGGTCTATCACAGGGATCCTATCCTTAAACACCTTCTTCTGAAGCCATTCCCATACTGGTGGATTCAACACCTCTCCTGCACTAAACACCCTTTCCAGGGAAGAAAGATCGTGTTTTTCCGCCTGCTCTATTCCCAGCATGAGCAGTGCCCTTGCACCTGTGGGAGATATCCACCAACCAGTGGCCTTATATTTTTCAATTATGGCCCACCACATGTCTTTTTCTGGATAATTGGGGGTGCCTTCATAAAGAATGGAGGTACAGCCACCGAGAAGGGGCTCATATACATTATAGCTGTGTCCCACTATCCATCCAATATCAGAGGTGCAGAACCACATATCCTCAGGCTTTCTTCCATATATCCACTGTCCCATACAATAGATGTAAACCTGATAACCCCCATGTCTCTGAAGCGTGGGTTTTGGCTTCTTGGTGGTTCCAGAGGTGGGCAGGATAAAGAGGGGATCATTTGCCTCCAACTCCACATAAGAACCATCCTGTCCCTCTCCTTTTTCCAGGAACTCCTCCCAGGAGATGTCTCTTCCCTTCTCCATCTTCACATCATACTTATCAAACTTATATCCATCCCTGGAAAATACCGCCACAGTACCCACCTTGGACTGGGATAACTCAATTCCCTTGTCAAACATCTCCTTAAGCATCACAGGCTTACCTACCCTGGATCCCACATCCTGCACAAGTGCCACTTTGGGCTGGGTGAGATCTATCCTATCAGCAATTGCCTTGGAGGAAAAACCTGCAAACACTGCCACATGGATGGCCCCAATCCTGGCACATGCAAGCATAGCCGCAGCCGCATCTGCAGACATGGGCATATAAATCATCACCCTATCGCCCTTTTCAACTCCCACTCCCCTTAGGGCAGCTGCATATTTCTCCACCAGGGCAAGGAGTTCCCTATAGGTAAACACCCTCTCACTGCCCCTTTCTCCACTAACTTCAATAAAGGCAGGCTTATCCCCATATCCCTTTATTATCTTGTAATCCAAACAGTTATAACAGATATTGGTGGTCCCGCCCACAAACCACCTAAAGGTGGGATATTCCCACACAAAGGTCTTTTCCCACGGCTTAAACCAATGGATATTCTCCATGGCCCATACCGCGGCCTCGTTCCAGAAACCAATGGGATCATTCTTTGCGTACTCCCACATCTTTTTGTAATCTCTCAAAAACAACTTTCCCATACTCTCCCCTCCTATTTAAAAGGTTTTGGGTTAATAATGTCTGGTTATCAAACCTTAAAGACCTCCAGGGCAAATTCTCCCAGAGAGCCCAGGTCCTCACACACGTATATCCCCGCCTCTTTCATAGCCTTTATCTTGCCCTCAGCAGTCCCGCTCTTGCCACTTATAATGGCCCCAGCATGTCCCATACGCCTCCCTGGAGGAGCAGTAAGACCTGCAATAAAGCCGATAACCGGTTTAGACATATTTTCCTTCACAAACTCCGCTGCCTTCTCTTCTGCATCCCCTCCAATCTCTCCCACCATTACCACTCCCCTGGTATCAGGGTCTGCTTCAAAGGCAGAAAGGGCATCTATAAAATTGGTACCAATTATGGGATCTCCCCCAATCCCCAGACAGGTGGTCTGCCCCAGCCCCTTTTGAGTCAACTGATAAACCACCTCATAGGTAAGGGTCCCTGACCTGGATACCACACCTATGGGTCCTCCTGCCTTATGGATATGACCTGGCATTATACCCACCTTACACTCTCCAGGGGTAATAATCCCAGGACAGTTGGGACCAATAAGACGGGTCCTCTTCCCCCTCAGATAGTTCTTCACCTTCAGCATGTCCTGGGCAGGGATCCCCTCTGTGATGGCAACCACCACCTCCACAGATGCATCCACTGCCTCTAAGATGGCATCTGCGGCAAAGGCAGGGGGGACAAATATCATACTACAATTGGCACCTGTCTCCTTAACTGCCTCCTCCACTGTATTAAATACTGGCACCTCATCCATCTTCTGTCCACCCTTACCCGGTGTAACACCTGCCACCACCTTTGTGCCGTAAGCTATACACTGTCGTGTGTGGAACTGACCCTCTCTTCCGGTTATGCCCTGAACCAGCACCCTTGTATCTTTATTAACAAATATACTCATAACATTCCACTCCTTATACAATCTCTGCTATCATCTTTGCCGCTTCCTTGAGGTCTTTTGCTGTCCTGAGATCAAGACCAGACTGTTTAAGGATCTTCCTCCCCTCCTCTGCATTTGTTCCCTCCATCCTCACCACAACAGGGACCTTTACTCCCACCTTTTCTGCCGCGGCCACCACTCCCTTTGCAAGGACATCACATCTGAGTATTCCCCCAAAAATATTTATAAATATAGCCCTTACATTCTCATCGCTCAATATTATACGAAAACCATTTTCCACCATCTCACTGCTGGCACCTCCACCTACATCCAAAAAATTGGCAGGTTCTGCTCCCGCCCTCTTAATAAGGTCCATGGTGGCCATGGCGAGTCCTGCCCCATTTACAATATTTCCCACATTTCCATCCATCTTTATATAATTGAGGCCATATTTGGATGCCTCCACCTCCAGGGGATCCTCTTCCTCAATATCACGCAACCCTTTTATCTCCTCATGTCTAAAAAGTGCATTATCATCAAAGTTTATCTTGGCATCCAGGGCAATAAATTCACCCTGTGCAGTGAGCACCAAGGGATTTATCTCTACCAAAGAACAATCATAAGAGACATATAACCTATATAGTCCCCTCATGATAGCCATAAATCCTTTTTGTCTCTCCCTTGGAAGACCAAGTCCTGCACATCCCCTTCTAAGATGTTGGGGCCACAGCCCAATTAAGGGATCCACTGCCACCTTAACTATCTTCTCAGGGGTCTTTTCCGCCACCTCTTCAATATCCATTCCCCCTGCCTCGCTCATCATAAGGACAATCTTTTCCGTAGAACGATCCAGGATAACAGAGACATAGTATTCCTTTTCAATATCCAGTGCCTCCTCCACCAGCACCTTTCTCACCAGCTTTCCTTCTGGACCTGTCTGGTGGGTCACCAACCTCATCCCGAGGATGGAAGAGGCCAAGTCCTTTACCTCCTCTGCAGAGTGGGCAAGTTTCACCCCCCCTGCCTTGCCCCTTCCCCCAGCATGTACCTGAGCCTTTATCACCACCGGGTAGCCACCAAGCTCCTCTGCTATGGAAAGGGCCTCCTCAGGGGAAAAGGCCACCTTTCCCCGGGGGACAGGGATATTAAAATCTTTAAATAAGTCCTTTGCCTGATATTCATGTATCTTCATAAGACCACTCCAGCCCTTTTACTACTCTTTTGAACAAAACTCCGTAAGCACCCCATGAGTGGATTTTGGATGCAAAAACGCCACCTTCTTTCCCCCTGCTCCAGGAACAGGTTCTTCATTTATAAGTCTACACCCTGCCTCTTTAGCCCTGGAGAGCTGTGCCACAATATCGTCAGTATAGTATGCTATATGATGAACTCCCTCCCCATTCCTCTGAAGGAATCTGGCAATAGGACTGTCCTCCGCCATGGGCTCAAGCAATTCTATATGGACATCCCCCACCTCAAAAAAGGCAGTCTTTACCTTCTGAGAGGGAACCTCTTCTACCTTCTCACATTTTATACCAAGGGCCTTCTCATAGAACCCTATAGCCTCATCTAGGGATTTTACTGCTATTCCTATATGATCAATCTTTTTTAACATCTGCCATCTCCTTACTACATTGGGATGTTTCCGTGTTTCTTGGGTGCCCTAGCCTCTCTTTTGCTCTTTAAAAACTGAAGCGCAGCAATGAGTTTTGGCCTTGTCTGTCTAGGAAGAATTACCCCATCTATATAGCCTCTCTCAGCGGCCCTGTAGGGATTGGAAAACAACTCCTCATATTCCTTTATCTTCTCCTGCCTCTTCTTCTCTGGATCCTCTGCGGCCTTTATCTCCTTGCGATAAATGATATTAGCGGCCCCTGAGGCACCCATCACCGCTATCTCTGCAGTGGGCCAGGCATATACTATATCTGCACCTAGGTCCTTGGAACACATTGCAAGGTATGCCCCTCCATACGATTTTCTCGTTATAAGAAGCATCTTGGGAACAGTGGCCTCTGAATAACACCACAGGAGCTTGGCCCCATGCCTAATTATGCCCCCCCACTCCTGATCAGTGCCAGGGAGGTAACCAGGGACATCCGCAATGGTGAGTAGGGGGATGTTAAAGGCATCACAAAAACGAATAAACCGCGTGGCCTTATCCGATGCATTTATGTCCAGACATCCCGCATATACCTTTGGTTGATTAGCAATTATTCCAATAGGATATCCATCCAATCTTGCAAAACCCACAATAATGTTAGGGGCATAATATTCATGGGGTTCAAAAAAATCACCATTATCTACTATGGCATGGATCACATCCTTCATGTCATAGGGCTGGTTGGGATTGTCAGGAATAATAGAATCCAGTTCAGGTGCCTCCCTGCCACTGGGATCATTTGAGGGAAGAGGGGGTGGATCTTCCATATTATTGGAGGGTAAATAGGATAAAAGCACCTTTATCTTCTCTATGGCATCTGCATCACTCTCACATGCAAAATGGGCCACCCCACTCTTTTCATTGTGGACCATTGCCCCTCCAAGTTGTTCAAAGGTCACATCCTCTCCTGTGACAGACTTTATTACCTCAGGCCCTGTAATAAACATATAGCTGGTATTCTTTACCATAAAGATAAAGTCTGTCATTGCAGGAGAATATACTGCACCCCCTGCAGTGGGACCCATTATTGCAGATATCTGGGGAATGACCCCAGAGGCATTGGAATTCCTGAAAAATATCTGTCCATATCCAGAAAGGGCATCCACCCCCTCCTGTATCCTGGCCCCTCCAGAATCATTAAATCCTATAACAGGCACCCCTACCTTTAGGGCCAGGTCCATAATCTTACATATCTTCTTCGCATGCATCTCCCCCAAACTGCCTGCCCTAGAAGTAAAATCCTGGGAATAGGCACACACTGGTCTCCCATTCACCAGACCATAGCCTGTTATCACTCCATCTGCAGGGATATTCACCTTATCCATTCCAAAAAAGGAGCACCTGTGTTTTACAAACATATCCACTTCCTGAAAGGTACCTGGATCAAAGAGTAGATCCAGTCTCTCTCTGGCGGTCAATTTTCCCTTGGACTTATGTTTTTCAACCGCCTTTTCTCCTCCCAGTTTCTTTACTTCCTCCTCAAGCTGTTTTAGCTTTTCTATCTTTTCTGCGGTGGTTAGAGACATACTAACTCCTCGTATATTTTAAAGGTTTAATCCCGGTATTCTCCAAATACCTCTCTGAGTACCCCGCAAATCTCACCAATGGTAGCGTATTCACGCACCGCATCTACAATATAATCCATGAGATTCTCATCTCCCCTGGCTGCATCCTCAAGGGCCTTTAAGGCCTTTTCCACTTTGGAATTATCCCTATTCTTCCTCACCTCCCTCACTCTCTCCACCTGTCGCCTCTCAACCTCCTTATCTATCTTAAGGATAGGCACCTTTACAGACTCCTTACTCTGAAACTCATTTACACCCACTATTATCCGCTCCTTACTCTCTATCTGCCTCTGGTACTCATAGGCGGAATCCTCTATCTGTCTCTGGATAAATCCACTTTCAATGGCAGCAATCACTCCGCCCATGTCATCTATCTTTTTCATAAGGGCAAAGGCCTCTTCTTCTATCTTATCTGTAAGTTCCTCAACAAGATAAGAACCACCTAGCACATCTATAGAGTTTGCAACCCCAGATTCATAGGCAATTATCTGCTGGGTCCGCAGGGCAGTCCTCACAGAATCCTCTGTGGGAAGGGTAAGGGCCTCATCTTTGGAGTTGGTATGTAAAGACTGGGTCCCTCCTAACACTGCGGCCAAGGCCTGAAGGGCCACTCTCACCACATTATTGTCAATCTGCTGAGCAGTTAAGGTATGGCCCGCTGTCTGGGTATGAAAACGAAGCATCCATGACTTTGGATCCTTGGCACCAAACCTCTCCCTCATTATCTTGGACCACATCCGACGAGCCGCCCTGAACTTGGCCACCTCTTCAATGATGTCAGTGGTGGCATTGAAGAAAAAGGAAAGTCTCTTTCCAAATACATCCACGTCCAATCCTGCATCTATTGCGGTCTCCACATATGTACATCCATTGGCAAGGGTAAAGGCCACCTCTTGGACAGCCGTGGAACCCGCCTCCCTTATATGATACCCTGAAATAGAGATGGTATTAAACAGTGGTGTATTTTTACTACACCATTCAAATATATTGGTTATTATACGAAGACTTGGCCTTGGAGGGAAAATATAGGTCCCCCTTGCCACATACTCCTTTAATATATCATTCTGGATGGTCCCTCTGAGTTTTTCCCTGGCCACCCCCTGCTTTTCTCCAACCACCACATACATGGCCAGAAGCACTGCCGCAGGGGAATTAATGGTCATAGAGGTAGAGACCTTATCCAGGGGTATCTGATCAAAGAGGATCTCCATATCTGCAAGGGAATCAATGGCCACTCCTACCTTTCCCACCTCTCCCTTGC
Organism: uncultured Desulfohalobiaceae bacterium; assembly: GCA_964427155.1. Lineage (GTDB taxonomy): Bacteria > Desulfobacterota > Desulfovibrionia > Desulfovibrionales > Desulfothermaceae > Desulfothermus. The sequence goes on from CAYRSC010000017.1 coordinate 56,411, forward strand.
TCATGGGATGATCTGAGTCATAACCAATCTGCGTGGGTAGATCAAAGGCAACGGAGAGACCTGTCTGTCCCTGTTCCAGCAGATACCTATATCTCTCATTGGTCTCTCTGGCAGTGGCAAAACCCGCATATTGTCTCATGGTCCAGAGCCTGGACCTATACATGGTGGGTTGGACTCCTCGGGTATAGGGATACTGACCAGGAAAACCCAATTTCTCCAGGTAGTCCTCATCTATCTCCTGAGGAAGTGCCACCCTGGGAAGGGGGAGCCCCCCAAGGGTCCTGAACTCCTTTTTCCTCTCTGGGAATCTCGCCAGGACCTTTGACAATATCTTATCTTCCCACTCCTTATATTTTGGATGCACAGACATAATTATCCCACCCCTTTTTTCATTATGTTTAGAGTTGAATAGAACTGGTTATCTTCTGGGCCATCTCCTTGGCAATTATCCGGGGATCCACCTTCAGGTCCACCTCTCGTTTCTCTGCCCATTTCTCTAATTCATCCCGTATCATCTCTATAATCCAATCCACTACTTCTTTTTTCCTGGCCTCCCATCTGCGCCTCTGTTTCGCCCCGGAATCTGTCTCCCGTTGATATATGCTCTCCATCACCTCATATAGCCTATCCACTCCTTTCCCCTCTGAGGCAATGGTCAAAATGACCTCTGTTCCCTTTTCTCTTGCTATCTCGCTAAGTTCCACTGCCAACATCTGAGCCTCTGGTTTATCCGCCTTATTTACCACCATCACATCCGCAACTTCCATGAGTCCAGCCTTCAGGGCCTGAATGTCATCTCCCAGACCAGGGGCAGATACCAAGGCAGTCACATCAGCTATCTTTATAATATCTATCTCAGACTGTCCCACTCCCACGGTCTCAATAATTATTGGATTACATCCTGAAGTGGCCAAGATTCTAGCAACTGCCCCTGCAGAGGCACAGAGACCTCCCAGTCTTCCCCTGGTAGCCATGGACCTTATCACCACATCATTATCCAGGGCATGGTCCATCATCCTGATCCTATCTCCATGAATAGCACCCCCTGAGATAGGAGAGGAGGGATCCACAGCAATGACCCCAACCCTCTTTCCCATTGACCTGCAATGCCCAATGAGTTTGCCCGTAAGTGTAGATTTACCTGCCCCAGGAGGACCTGTAATCCCAAAGACCATGGTCCTCTCTATGGCCTCATCATCCAGTCCCTGAAGCAACTCATCTATTCCTTCATCGCCGTTCTCCACAATAGTAATGGCCCTTGCAATGGCCCGGGGGGAATGTTCCCTTATCCCTTGTAGGATCTCTTTTATCTCCATCTACCTCTTCTCACACAGTTCTCTAAAGGTTTCTATTATCTCTTCCATAGGCGTACCTGGGGTAAACACCTTTTTTATCCCCCTCTTTTCCAGCTCTTCTATATCCTCCTCTGGGATTATCCCCCCCCCAATCACCGGGATATCCTCAGCCCCATGCTTTTTAAGGGCCTCCACCACCTCAGAAAACAACTCCATATGGGCACCGGAGAGGGAAGAAAGACCCACAACATCCACATCCTCCTGAATAGCCGCCATTGCAATCTCTTCAGGAGTCCTTCTTATGCCAGTATATACCACCTCAAAACCACTATCCCTCAGGGCCCGGGCTATACATTTAGCTCCCCTATCATGCCCATCCAGCCCTGGTTTTCCTATGAGTACCCTGTAAACCTTTTTCTCTCCCATATAAGGCCCCCAAAAAAATCTAAATGTTTATCTTCTTTACGAGATTCTTCACGGCATCCACAGACCTGGCAAAGGCCTCTTTCTCCTCGGGTAATAACTCTATCTCTATTATCTCCTCCACCCCATTTCCACCAAGTTTTACAGGAACCCCCACAAAATAGCCACCCACATCATATTCCTTATCACAGTAGGCGGCACAGGGCAGAATACGCTTCTTATCCTTTAAAATAGACTCTGCCATCTGAACTGCCGCAGCAGAGGGGGCAAAAAAGGCACTCCCTGTCTTTAAAAGACTCACTATCTCTCCACCACCTTTTCTGGTCCTCTCCACCATGGCATCTATCTTTTCTTTGGAAAGCAACTTGGTAATGGGGATACCTGCAACAGTGCTATACCTTGGTAATGGCACCATCTGATCTCCATGGCCCCCCAGGACAAAGGCAGTGACGTCCTCCACCGAGACATTTAACTCCATGGCAATAAAGGTCCTGAAACGGGCAGAGTCCAATATCCCTGCCATACCAACCACCCTGTTTACGGGAAATCCACTCACTTTATGGGCCACATAGACCATGGCATCTAAGGGATTGGATACCACAATGAGTACTGCATTGGGAGAATATTTGGCAACCTGTTCCACAACCCCTTTTACTATCTCAGTATTCTTGGCCAACAAATCATCCCTGCTCATACCAGGTTTTCTGGCAAGACCAGCGGTTATAATTACCACATCAGAATCTGCTGTATCCTTATAGTCATTGGTACCAATGATCTCAGAATCAAACCCCTCTATAGGAGAAGCCTCTCTAAGGTCCAGACCCTTTCCCTGGGGCATCCCTTCCACTATATCCAATAAACATATATCTCCCAACTCCTTACTGGCGGCCCAATGGGCTGCGGTTGCCCCTACATTTCCTCCACCAATTATGGATATCTTTTTTCTCCTGTGCATATCAACACCCCTGATTTTTCTATGGTTAAACCCTATCCTATCACCACCAATACCTGCCCCTTCTGGACATTTTCCCCTTCTTTACACCTTATCTCCTTAACTACTCCTGAGGCAGGTGCAGTAATGGAATTTTCCATCTTCATGGCCTCTAAGATGAGGAGTACATCCCCCTCCTCCACCTTGTCTCCTTCCTTCTTCTCCAGCCGGATGATTATACCAGGCATAGGTGCCTCAACTGGAGTGCCTTCCACAGGGGCACTGACCTTCTCCGCCTTTTTCTCTTCCTTTTTCTCCTCTGTCTTTGCAGGCTTAGAGGGAGCGGCAGGTTTTGCCACAGGCGCAGAGGGAGCAGATGGCATCTGCTGGGGCATGGCCCCCATGGGAGGCATATATCCTGCCATTGGCGAAATAGAGGTCACCATAGGTGTCCCTCCAACTGCCTCTACCTCTACCTTAAAGTATTCATCGTCCACAAACACATTAAATGTCCTTATGCCCTCTCCCTTTTCCGGGGCCTCTTTCTGGGGCCTTTCCACCAACAACCCCTTCTTTGCCTTCTCTATGAGTTCCTGCTCCTTCTTTACATCCTCCAGGGTCTTGGGCTTCACGTCCTCAGGGATCTCCTCCAGCCCATATTTCCATCTCAAGAACCTCTTACCTGTGGTTGGATAAAGTGCATATATGAGGAGGTCATCCATATCCTTGGCAAGGTCACCAATCTCCTTTTTGGCCTTTTCCAGCTCTGGCTCAAGGATATCCGCGGGCCTACCTGTATATGGAGTCTCTCCTCTGGGATATCCCTTTAATGCCTTTTTCTGTACCTCAGGATCAATGGGCACAGGGGTTTTCCCATAAAGACCATAACATAGATCCTTCACCTGGGCGGTTATCATCTTATATCTCTCATCTTCTGTATCAAACAGGACGTTATTCACCGTCTGAGTACCCACTATCTGAGAGGTTGGGGTCACTAGGGGCACCTGACCAAGTTCCTTTCTCACCCTTGGCAACTCTTTAAACACCTCTGACAGCTTATCAATGGCATCCATCTCCCTGAGCTGATTTACGAGATTAGACAACATTCCACCAGGTGTCTGATGTAGAAGGACATTTACATCTATTACCGACATCCTATCATCCAGGAGATGCCTATACTTTGGAGAGATCTTATTGAAATATTCTGCACACTTGATTAGCTGTTTCAAATCCAGTCCTGTATCTCTATTTGTCCCCCTTAAGGTAACCACCAGGGGCTCCACTGCTGGATGAGATGTCCTATAGGCCCAAGGGGATAGACAGGTGTCAACTATATCCACCCCCGCCTCTATTGCCTTCAAAAGAGACATATCCGCCATTCCAGAAGTAAAATGGCTATGGAGATGAATGGGGACCTTCACGGTTTCCTTAAGGGCCTTGATGAGGATATAGGCATCATAGGGGGCGATCAATCCTGCCATGTCTTTTATGCAGATAGTATCTGCCCCCATATCTTCCAGTTCTCTGGCCTTATCCAGATAATATTGCAGATTATAGACATCTCCTCCCATCCTCTCTTCTGTTAGAGAGTAACAGATAGTACCCTGAAAGTGCTTATTGTGCTTCTTTATCACCTTTACCACTGTCTTGAAGTTCCTGAAATCATTCAGGGCGTCAAATACCCTGAAGATATCTATACCATTTTCACAACACCTCTCCACAAATGCCTCTGCCACATCATCTGCATAATTTCTGTATCCCACCAGGTTCTGTCCCCTCAGGAGCATGGAAAAAGGGGTATTTTTTATATACTTCTTCAGGGTACGTATCCTCTCCCAGGGGTCCTCAGCCAAAAACCTATGCATGGTATCAAAGGTGGCGCCCCCCCAGACCTCCATGGAATAAAAACCACACTTGTCCATCTCCTCTGCAATTGGAATAAAATCTTCTGTCCTCCCCCTTGTGGCAAAAAGGGACTGATGTCCATCCCTCATAGTAAGGTCCTGTATCTTTACAGGATTGGTAACCTCCACCTTATCTTCCAGAGTGCCTGCCAGGACTACTCCATGTTTTTCAACCATAACAAACTCCTTGCTTTAAGATTTACACATCCTCATTTGCCAGTTAAAACGTCTCTCCATCACCATACACCTTCCAGAAAAGGACCAGGGGCTAGTTATAGGTAATACTGGCCTCTGCTCCACATATACTGGAGGTGCATATACGCTCATGGCCTGGAGAGAAAGGGCCTCCTCTTCCAGATACATGTGTATAGCGGCAGATATTGCCGCCACTATCTTTTCTTTTCTATCCATAAAAAACTCCGCTACAATTTAGGTTTGATGTATAGCTCACCTCCATAAACATCGTTTATTACAAGGGTGGGAAAATCCTCCACCCTCAATTCCCTAATGGCCTCTGGCCCCAAATCTTCATGGGCAATCACCCTTGCAGACTTTATCCGCTGGGATAACAGGGCCCCTGCCCCCCCAGTTGCTCCAAGATAGACCCCCCCATATCTCTTAAGGGCTTCCTTAACCTCCTCAGATCTCTTACCCTTTCCAATAGTGGCCCTCAGGCCCAATTCATAAAGCCTAGGTGCATAGGGGTCCATGCGATAGCTGGTGGTGGGACCGGCTGCTCCAATGGGCCTGGAGGGGGGAGCTGGAGTGGGGCCCACATAATATATCACAGCACCCTCCACAGGAAAGGGGAGCTCTTCCCCCCTCTCCAGCGCCTCTATCATTCTCTTATGTGCCGCATCCCTGGCGGTATAGATGGTCCCCGAAATGAGTACAACATCTCCCACCCTGAGTTTAAAGACATCCTCCTGTGTTAAGGGTGTGGTGAGTCTATAGGTATTCATTAAAATATAACCTCCTTATATCTCGCTGAATGACACTGGATATTCACCGCCACCGGTAGAGAGGCAATATGACACTTAGAGACATTTATCCTCACACCAAGGGCAGTGGTCTTACCTCCTAGACCCATGGGACCTATCCCAAGAGAATTAATGGCCTCCAAAAGTTCCTGTTCTCTCTCTGCCATCTCTGGCTCAGGATGAGGCTCATCAAGGGGCCTAAAAAGTGCCTTCTTTGCAAGAATAGGGGCCTGATCAAAGGTCCCCCCTATCCCCACCCCCACAATGATGGGGGGACAGGGATTTGGCCCAGATTCTGCCACCCTCTTTACCACAAACTCCTTTATACCATCCCATCCAGAGGCAGGGGTGAGCATTGTGCACCTGGACATATTCTCACTTCCCCCCCCCTTTGCCATGAAGGATATCTTAAACACATCCCCTGGGACCAGTTCATAGTGTATCATGGCGGGGGTATTATCCCCTGTATTCTCTCTGGTAAAGGGATCACATAGGGACTTTCTAAAATAGGCCTTCTCATAGGCATCCACCATGGCCCTGGTGAGCACTTCTCCAATAAACCCCCCTTCTATCTTTACATCTGCCCCCATCTCCACAAAAAAAACACCCACCCCTGTATCCTGACACAGGGGAAGTCTGCTTTCCCGGGCAAGTCTTGCATTCTCCAGAAGTTGAGAGAGTATTTCCCTGGCGGTCTGAGACACTTCCTCTTCATAGGCCCGCTTCAGGGCACTTTCTACATCTGGAGGCAGGTTCACCCCTGCATCCATTATCACCTCTCTCATCTTCTCGTATATCTCACCTGCATCTATAATACGCATATCAACGCCCCACTACTTCTTTTTCTTTTTTGAAAATACGGAAAATAGCTTCCCCACCTTGCCCCCAAGGGAGGCCATTGCCATCTTCCTGCGCATGATGCCCAGCTGATCCTGAAGGGGGATCTTCTTGGGACATACATCCTCACACCCAAGTAGCCCCATACATCCAAAAACACCCTCATCAGTACCAATAACCTCAAAATATTCCTGATCACTTCGCTCATCCCTGGGATCAATATAGAACCTGGCTATCCTGTTTATGGTAGCCGCCCCCAGAAAGTCCTCTCTCATCCTGGCAGTTCCACAGGCCGCTATGCAACATCCACATTCTATACACCTGTCCAGTTCAAAGATCTCATTTGCCAGGTCATTGTCCATCCTCTCTTCCAGGGCATTGGGGTCAAATTGTTTGGTGGTATGCACCCACGACTCAATCCTCTTGGCCACCCCCCTAAACCATGTGCCTGTATCCACTGAAAGGTCCCCTATTAATTTAAAGACCGGGAGGGGATGAAGGACTATATGCTCTGGTAGGTCCTTGGTCTTTGTGTGACAGGCAAGACCTGGTCTCCCATTTATCACCATGGCACAGGAACCACACACTGCGGCCCTACATACAAAGTCAAACTGGAGAGAGGGATCCTGCTCCTCCCTTATCTCATTCAAGGCAATAAACAGGGTCATATTGTCCTTCTCTTCCAAAAAATAACTCTGCATATGGGGAACAGAGTCCGGATCCATGGGATTATATCTAAATATCTCAAAATGAAGTCGTCTGCTCATAGCTTCCTCTCTGTTTTTTTCTATTCATCTTTGCTTATTACCTTACCCTCACCATAGCCCCTGTCGCCAGGTGGCAAATAAAATACCTTAGACGCAGGTTCATATTCCAATGTGGGTAAATCTTCCCCTTCCTTCCATGTGGCAAGGGTCCTCGTAAGCCACTCTTTATCATTTCTGGCGGGATAATCTTCCCTGTAATGGGCCCCCCTGCTCTCCTTTCTCTGCAATGCCCCATAGGCAATACACAGGGCAACCCTTATCATCCCTGGGAGTCTAAGGGCAGCAGCAAGCTCTGGGTTCGCACCTATACCATTGGACCTTAACCCCACACGCTTGCTCCTCTCATGCAGTTCCTGCAATGACTCCACTGCAGAGGTAAGGTCCTTTTCATTCCTAAATATACCCACCTTTTCCATCATTATTTCCTGCAGTTCAGCACGGATCTTATAGACATTCTCCCCACCTGTAGAATTCTTGAGGGACTCAATCCTCTCCTTCTGTTTCCTCACCGCACCACTCACCTCACTGGTCTTGATATCCACCTCATATCCTTTTAAGAACTCTACCACCTTCTCTCCTATAATCTTCCCTGCCACAACGGTCTCTGCTAGAGAATTTCCACCTAACCTGTTAAATCCATGCAGGTCCCAACACGCGGCCTCCCCAGCGGCAAACAAACCCTTTAGCCCATAGGCGGCACCGTCTTTGTTGGTCCTTACTCCTCCCATACTATAGTGCTGGGTTGGCCTTACTGGAATAAGCTGATGAATGGGATTTATCCCCAAAAAAGACATACAGATATCATAGACCTCTCTGAGTTTGGTGGTAATATGCTTTTCCCCTAAGTGCCGTATATCTAACCAGAGGTGTTCCCCATAGGGGCTCTTTACCCCAAAACCCTTTCTTATGTGTTCTGTCATACGACGAGATACCACATCCCTAGAGGCAAGCTCTGCCTTTTTGGGCTCATAATCTGGCATGAATCTGTATTCATTCTTGTCCAGAAGTACGCCTCCATCCCCACGGCATCCCTCTGTGACCAATATATCAGTGGGGACTATGCCAGTTGGATGAAACTGGACCGCCTCCATATTCCCCAGCGGTACAATCCCCGTATCCAGCGCAAGGATGAGGCCAGCACCCTCATTTATAACCGCATTTGTGGTGGCCTTATAAAGACGACCATACCCCCCTGTGGCAATCAGCACTGCCTTTGCTAGATATACCAGTAATTCCCCTGTCCTCAAGCACCTGGCCACTGCTCCAAAACACCTCTCTCCATCGTGAATAAGAGATAGGGCCTCCACCCTATCATGTATATTTACCCCCAACTCCAGGGCCTTATTGTCCATGGTATATAACACGCAATGTCCAGTACCATCAGCAGTATAACAGGTCCTCCACTTGGCAGTGCCCCCAAAGGCCCTGGCGGTGATAAGCCCTGCCTTTTCTTCCTTTTCATATACCTCTATCTTCTTTCCGCCCTGAAAATACGTGGCCGGCCCAGGAACCACCCTGTTCCAGGGGACTCCCCAGAAGGCAAGCTCCCTCATCACTATAGGTGCAGTGTCCACAAACAGCCTGGCAACCTCCTGATCACATCCCCAGTCCGAACCCTTTACAGTGTCTTCAAAATGTACATCTGGTGAATCCCCTTCTCCCATGGCACAATTACCTAGAGCGGCCTGCATCCCCCCCTGGGCGGCACAGGAGTGGGAACGTCTGGGAGGGACAAGGGATAAAACAATACAATCAAATCCTGCCTGGGCCGCCTCTATGGCCACCCGCTCTCCCGCAAGACCTGCGCCTATACAAAGCATATCAGTATAAAAGGTCTGCATATTATCACCCCGTATCTTTTTAGGTTATGCCTTTAAAAAATAAAATCTGAGCAAATTTATGATCTCCACCCCAACATATATCCCAATGAGATAATAAATTACCCTTATTACCTTTGCCCTTGTGGCCCTGGTTACAAATCCCCACTTTACCCCTATCCTATAGAGGCCAATACAACCGTGGAGTGCTGCAATAAAAATAAGTAGGAGATAAAAGACTATCCATAGACCATGATGTAACAACTGAGCACTCTTGGCCGCAGTAATGGGGAGGTCAGAAAGCACAGACCACATGTGAATAGATGCCACCACCAAGAGGAATGCACCAGTTACTGCCTGAATAACCCAAAACCACGTATCTCTATGATGCATCATCTTGGCGTGCCTCAGGATGAGCCTCTGTTCTTTTGTCCTAAAGGGCATCTTTCTCGCAGCAAGAAAGGCATGGAGGAGAAACAATAAAAACAAGAGAGGACCCCCCACCTGGGCAAGATAGGTCTTCTCAAAAAACGCCGCCACAAAATCCAGCGCCCTTGCTCCAAAGATGATGCTTCCAACAAACATCATATGGGCAAATAAAAACAAGACCAGACATAGCCCTGTAAGCATCTGGAGCCAGTCCAGCCAGCCTGAGAGGCGATGACCCTTATAGGCCTCCACAGTGGTATCAATTGACATAATCAAGCCTCCATAAATTTAGATTTAAGAGGTTATAAAAACACCCACCAAAAAGAAACACAACCATCCCATACTATTATTTCCCATTCTACTCTAATGCCCTACCCAAAAACATCTCACCAATCAATGCTGGAAAAATTTGTATATAATGCGTAGATAAAATACGCATTCTTTCCTGTGCTTATCTTTTGACACATCCTAAAAGGCCACATATAGATATCTTTTAAGAGAAGTGGCACTGGGGTTATATCTCCATAAGATTGTCACGGACCCTCTAAGGTCCCTGGATCTGGGACTATGTAACACAGTGTGATGAAAAGGGCAATTCTAAAGAAAAAACGAGAACACTCAGTGCTAAAAAGACATCCCTGGATATTTTCCGGGGCCATAGACCGAATAGAAGGAAGGCCTGCTCCAGGAGAGCCAATATGGGTATTATCCTCCCGGGGGGAACCTCTTGGAATGGGATGTTATTCTCCTTCTTCCCAGATACGCATCCGGATGCTTACCTTTGGAGAAGATGGGGAAATTGAGCCAGATCTTATATTATATCGCCTACAAAAGGCCCTAAGAACGCGCATCTCCATGAACATCCAGGAGAAAAGTAATGCCTATAGAGTGGTAAACTCAGAATGTGATGGCCTCCCGGGGCTCATCATAGACCAGTATGGAGATTATGTGGTGTGCCAATTTTTAACTGCGGGTGCGGAATTCTTTAGACAGGAGATAATAGAGGCAATAAAAAAGACCCTTTCTCCAAGGGGCATATGGGAAAGGTCAGATGCCAGGGTAAGGGAAAAGGAGGGGCTGGAAAAGAGGTGTGGGCCCTTATATGGAGATGTGCCGGAAAGGGTAAAGATACAAGAGCAAGGCCTCTATTTCTGGGTGGACATAAAACAGGGACACAAGACTGGATTTTACCTTGACCAAAGAGAAAATCGCTCCATTGTAAGGGCCTTTTCCAGGGGCAAAAAGGTATTAAATTGTTTTTCCTACACAGGTGCATTTGGCATCTATTCCCTTAAGGGAGGGGCCAGGGAGGTGATAAATGTGGATATCTCCCCCAAGGCCCTTGAACTCCTCCAGGCAAATCTAAAACTAAATGGACTTGAGGGGGCACCCTCTTATCCTTTAAAGAAAAACGTGTTTCATCTCCTCAGGGAATTGTACGCAAGAGAAGAGAACTTTGACATCATAATCCTGGACCCCCCAAAGTTTGTCTCGGGGAAAAAAAATATCCAGGGAGGAATAAGGGGCTATAAGGAACTCAATTACAGTGCCATGCGCATATTAAGACCAGGAGGCCTCCTCTTTACATTCTCCTGTTCAGGGCTTATAGAAGAAGAGTTATTTAAAAGCATAGTATATTCAAGTGCCCTGGATGCAGGGAAAGAGGTCCTGGTACTTAAATCCCTTTCTCAGGCCATGGACCACTTCTACCCTATGACCTTTCCAGAGGGCAAATATTTAAAGGGCCTCATGCTAAGGGTAATATGACAATGTCTTATTTTCCCATCTTTCTAGCACTAAAAGACAAGAACTGCCTGGTGGTAGGGGCAGGGGGAGTAGGTTTGAGAAAGATAAAGGCCCTGCTTAGCTCCTCTCCCAGAAAGATAGTCGTGGTGGATCCTCACCTAAAAGAAGACCCCTTGAGAAAAGTACTCAAATCGCCTGTGGTGGAGTTAAAAAAAAGGGCCTTTAAGGAAGAAGACCTGGAGGGGAAATTTCTGGTGATCGCCAGCAGTAATGATGAGGTCCTCAATAAAAAAATAAGCAGGTTATGTGAAGAAAAGAATATATTGTGCAACATCGTGGACAGACCAGAATTGTGCAATTTTATAGTCCCTTCCGTGATAAAAAGAGGAGATATCTCTGTGGCCATCTCCACCGGGGGAAAGAGCCCTGCCATGGCCAGCATCCTTAAAAAAAAGATACAGGGATCCATCAGCGAAAAGGATGTAAGACTCACCTCTCTCCTGGGGGGGCTACGACCACATATCCTGAGACTTAACAAAGGAAGCAAATATAATCGCAGACTGTTTTACCTTATTGCATGGGATAAAGCCATCTCTGATGCCATAGAATACAACCACAAACAAAAACTCATCAATAGGTTGACAGAGATTCTACCTCTGAACCTCCATACAATCCAAGAGGTGGTAAATGCTATTTGGTAGTATAAGTTCAGCAATTTTATATCTTTTAGGATTTATTCTAGCAATTATAGCATCTTATTCTAGATCCAAAAAACTTCAAAAAATATCAATTACGATAGTACTTATTGGATATATTTTTCATACTATAGTTATAGGAAATATGATCTGGAAATCATCCTTTTTATCAAATGGTCACTTTTATTTTAGTTTATTCTCATGGATATTATTGCTAGTTTATTTTTTATTAATATTAAGATATCGTATTCAATTTTTATCTCTTACAGTAGCACCTCTTGCCTTTATATTTTTAGTATCTTCCATTGTTATTGGAAAAAGAATAGTCCCATTTCCAAAACAGATGAGTTCCCTATGGTTTGGTTTTCATATTGTAAGTCTATTTATATCCATAGCATTAATTTGTATAGGTTTTGGTGGAGCAATTATGTATCTATATGTTAACAAGAAAATAAAGGATAAAACTGGATTGAATTCATTAAAGAAACAAACATATTCTCTGGAGATGCTGGATAGGATAAATCACTGGGTGGTATTATGTGCCTTTCCCCTCTTCACCCTTGGAATACTCTCTGGTTTTATATGGGCCAGAATCTCGTGGCACAGGATCTTTTCCTGGGACGTAAAGGAGATATGGAGCCTTATTATATGGTTTATATTTGCCTACTTATTTCACCAGAGGATGGCCATTGGGTGGAAGGGGAAAAAACCTGCCATTATAATTATATGGATATTTGTTTTGACGGTGTTATCTTTTACCATTATAAATCTATTTTTTCCCACCCATCACAGCTTCAGGCCATAACTTGTTGGGATATCTGCCCATGGAACATATTTATCTTATAGGACTAAACCACAAGACTGCACCTGTAGAGATAAGGGAACGTTTTGCCCTGGAAAAAAAGAGTAATAGGGATTTTAAGTCCCCCCAGGTGAAAGGGGTAAAGGAGGTGATGCTTCTCTCCACCTGCAACAGAGTAGAAATCCTATGTGTGGGAGGAGAAGACCCCTCCCTCTTCAAAAGGCTATTACAGAGATGGGCGGAGGTATGTGCACACCCAGACAGGGTCTTACAATCGCACATCTACAGCTACAGAGATGCCCAGGCTGTCACCCATTTATTTGAGGTGGCCTCTAGCCTGGATTCTATGGTGGTTGGAGAGCCCCAGATCCTGGGACAGATCAAAGAGGCATATAGACGTGCGGTAGATGAAGGTACCACTGGAGCCATCTTAAATCGTCTCCTTCACCGGGCATTTTCCGTTGCCAAGAGGATAAGGAGTGAAACGAGGATTGCCCAGAGTGCGGTTTCAGTGAGTTATGCGGCGGTGGAGCTTGCAAGGCATATCTTCTCAGACCTTACCTCTAAAAGGGCAATGCTTATAGGTGCAGGAGAAATGGCAGAACTTGCCGCCCGACATCTGGTAAATGCAGGGATAAAAAGGCTCATTATTGTAAACAGGACCGTGGAGAGGGCCAGGGACCTTGCCAGGGCCCTGGAAGGCGAGGCATATCCATTTTCCCAGCTCTTTTCTATCCTCCCCTCAGTGGATATAATAATAAGTTCCACAGGCTCCACGCGCCCCATTATCCATAAACGAGATGTCCAGAAGATCCTCAGGTCCAGGAAATACACCCCCATGTTTTTCATAGACATTGCAGTCCCCCGCGACATAGACCCTGATGTAAACACCCTTGACAATGTATATCTATATGACATTGACGACCTCAAAGACATTGTACAGGAAAATCTAGAAAAAAGGTCTCAAGAGGCAAAGGTGGCTCACCGGATCATAGAGGAAGAGGTGGATGCCTTTTATAGATGGATGAAATCCCTTGAGGTCACTCCCACCATAAAAGAACTCCTCTCCCGCTGGGAGGAGATGGGGGAAAAAGAGATCCACAGGACCCTCAAGAAATTGGGGCCAGATATCCCCCCTTCCCTGGAGGAGGAACTACATCTGCTCGTGGAGTCCCTTATAAAAAAGATCGCCCACTACCCAATCACCTTTTTAAAGAAAAAATCCCGGGAAGAGGAACAGTTAAAGACCTATATTTCCCTTATAAGGCGCATCTTCAAACTGGATAAACAAGACCTTCCCCCACATATACGTTAAGGGGAGCATCCTTAAAGATAAAAAAGGGCAAGAGACACACCCAAGCCCCCTCTTGCCCTTTTAAGGTATGTTGGAGTTATAGATTATTTTTATTTTTCCTCTGTCCTCCCATAGACATCCTGCAATCTCACTATATCGTCCTCTCCCAGGTAAGAGCCAACTTGTACCTCTATAAATATAAGCGGGATCTTCCCTGGATTTTCTATCCGATGCACACATCCAAGGGGAAGATATACATATTGATTCTCAGACAGGAGTATTTCCTCGTCATCCCTTGTCACCTTGCCAGTCCCCTGAACCACTACCCAATGCTCTGAGCGATGAAAGTGTTTCTGGAGGGAGAGGATGGCCCCGGGCTTTACCTCTATCCGCTTTACCTGATACCTCTCACCTAGTTCCAAAGTCTCATAGGAGCCCCAGGGACGATATACCCTCTTGTGATGCAGGACCTCTTCTCTCTTTCTCTGTTTTAACTCCTTAACTATCTTTTTGACTTCCTGGACCCT
>CAYRSC010000018.1:0-108718 GCA_964427155.1 uncultured Desulfohalobiaceae bacterium
CAAGACAATCCACTTGACTATGACATCCCTTTAACTCAGGGCAATATGCAAAATACCCATGCATCTCCTTTTCGATAACTATGTTAACTTTCATTTGGTCTCTCCATTTTCTTGCGGCTAACAGTATGTTGAGTAAAAACTATTCCTCTAAGGTAAAGTCCTGCTCTTCCTCTCCTGTTCCCCCACTGGACTGGGGTGGCACCTGGGTTCCATCTCCCTCTGAGATGTCACTCTTTAACACCTTTTCCTTTTTTTCATTGGGAGGCAACTCTTCTCCATTTAATATCCTGGTAAGTTCATCCCCTGTTAAGGTCTCCCTCTCTAGAAGATAATGCACCACCCGCTCCATGCCTTCCCTGTTATTCTCCAGTATCTCCTTGGCCCTGTTATAGGCCTGTTTCACTATCTTTATTACCTCTCTATCAATGAGTCTGGCGGTCTCTTCACTGTAATGTTTGTGTTGAACCAACTCTCGCCCCAAGAACACCTCTTTCCCATTTTCTCCAAGGGCAATGGAGCCAAATGTGTCACTCATTCCCCACTCGCACACCATACGTCTCGCCATCTTGGTGGCCCTGTCCAGATCATTGGAGGCCCCTGTGGTCATCTCATTGAGGAATATCTCTTCTGCCACCCTGCCCCCCATGAGCACTGCCAGTGTACTCTCCAGATATTGCTTGGTATAGTTGTGTCTATCATCTATGGGAAGTTGCATGGTAATCCCCAGGGCCTGTCCCCTGGGGATAATAGAAACCTTGTGCACAGGGTCTGCCTTTGGCATCTTCTTGGCCACAATGGCATGTCCTGCCTCGTGATATGCGGTGATCCGCTTTTCCTCTTCGCTTATTATCACGCTCTTTCTCTCCTTTCCCATAAGGACCTTGTCCTTTGCCTCCTCCAGGTCCTCCATCTCCACCCTGTCCTTGTTTTTCTTGGCGGCAATGAGAGCGGCCTCGTTCACCAAATTTTCCAGATCCGCCCCTGAAAATCCAGGAGTCCCCCGGGCCAACACCTCCAGGTCCACATCCTCGGCCATGGTTACCTTTTTGGCATATATCTTTAAAATCTCCAATCTCCCCTTCAAATCTGGGTTGGGCACCACCACCTGCCTATCAAACCGACCTGGCCTGAGCAGGGCAGGGTCCAGGACATCAGGACGGTTTGTGGCGGCAATCAAGATCACCCCCTCATTTGTCTCAAAGCCATCCATTTCCACCAGAAGCTGATTCAAGGTCTGCTCTCTCTCGTCATGACCTCCCCCCAGCCCGGCTCCCCTCTGCCTTCCAACTGCGTCTATCTCATCTATGAATATAAGACAGGGGGCGTGCTTTTTCCCCTGGGTAAACAGGTCCCTTACCCTGGCCGCACCAACCCCTACAAACATCTCCACAAAATCAGAACCTGAGATAGAAAAAAAAGGCACCCCTGCCTCCCCTGCAACTGCCCTTGCCAGAAGGGTCTTACCTGTGCCAGGGGGACCAACCAGTAACACCCCTTTGGGGATCCTTCCCCCCAGTCTGGTGAACTTCTTTGGATTTTTCAAAAACTCCACCACCTCCTGAAGCTCTTCCTTGGCCTCCTCTACCCCGGCCACGTCCTTAAAGGTCACCTTATTTCTATCCTCCGATACCAGCCTTGCCCGTGACCTTCCAAAGGAAAAGGCCTTTCCTCCACCAACTCCTCCCTGCATCTGTCGCATGAAAAATATCCACACCCCTATTAACAAGAGCATGGGGAACCATGACACAAGGAGGGTCATATACCAGGGAGAGTCCTGCTGGGGCTTTACATCCACAGAGACCCCCTTTTTTAATAAAAGGGGAATGAGGTTGGGGTCATTGGAGGGGATATAGGTTATAAATGACTTGTTATTTACAAATTTTCCCACTATCTTCTCTCCCTCAATGCTTACCCCCGCCACTTCTCCCTTTTTTACCAGATTTATAAATTGGGAATAAGTTATCTTGGTCTGATATTGGGAAGGCCTGTTAAACATATTAAATAGGGCCACCAGGACCAATGAAATAACTATCCAAACCAATAGATTCCTAGTAAAGTTATTCACCCAGTTCCTCCTTGCCTGAGTTCTATCCTTATAAATAGACAGTGATTATTTACAAGTTAACTATTGTAGATAAAATAAAAAACACTGTCCATTAAAAGTTTCCGTCCTGGATTTTTGGTATTTACAAAACCATAAAAAATGGATAAATAATCTCTTCCACAGGCGGAAGCGTTACGCCACCGGTGTGGCGCCTGGACTTCAAATCCAGTGGGCGGCCGAGAGGTCGCCGGTAGGTTCGACTCCTATACGCTTCCGCCATCTCTATTTTTCTCCCTTTTTCTCCAACCACTCTTCCAGGGACCTTATCTGTGCAAGCACACATTGCGGGGATGTTCCCCCGGGGCTGGAGCGTCTCTCCACTGCCCTTTTAAGGTCCAGGACCTCATATACATCTTCAGATATGGCCTCAGAAAATCTCCTTAACTCATCCAATTCAAGTCCCTCTAGAGAAAGGCCCCTCTCTTCCGCATACCTGACCACCTCCCCTGTAATATGATGGGCCTCCCTAAAGGGAATGCCCTTTGACACCAGATAGTCCGCCAGTTCAGTGGCATTGAGAAATCCCCTCTTGAGAGATTTTTGCATCTGAGAAGAATTAAATACCACTGAGTCCATAAATCTGGCCATGAGCTTAAGGGAGAGGCTCACCTGTTTATGGGTGTCCATAAAAGGGGGTTTATCCTCCTGCATATCCCTGTTATAGGCCAGGGGAAGGCCTTTTAGGAGGGTTAGAAGGGAGATGAGGTTTCCAAAGGTCCTGGCACTCTTCCCCCTCATGAGTTCTGCCACATCTGGATTTTTCTTCTGGGGCATAATAGAGGAGCCAGTGGCAAATGCATCTGGAAGAGTCACAAACCCAAAACAGGGATTTGACCACAGAATTATCTCCTCACATAGCCTACTCAGATGCACCATAATAAGAGAGCCCACAAACAGGGCTTCAGCCACAAAATCCCTGTCTGAGACTGCATCCATACTATTCTCAAAGGTACCACCCATACCAAGCTCCCTGGCCACAAAATAGGGGTCCAGGGGATAGGTGGTTCCAGCCAGGGCCGCGGCACCCAGGGGAGAGATGTTTACCCGCCTCATGGCATCTTCTATCCTCTCCACGTCCCTCCTGAACATCTGTCCATATGCGAGAAGGTGATGGGCCAGAGACACAGGCTGGGCAGGCTGAAGATGGGTATATCCTGGCAAGAGGGTATGCATGTGCTCCTGAGAGCGGTGAAGCATGACCCTTATTAACCTGCACAACTCTCCCTTCCATTCCACCATACACTCCCGCACAAAAAGCCGAAAATCCAGGGCCACCTGATCATTTCTGCTCCTACCTGTATGGAGTTTTTTCCCCACCTCCCCTATTATCTCAGTAAGCCTGTATTCTATATTCAGGTGCACATCTTCCAGCTCCCTTCTCCAGGGAAAGGTCCCCTCTTTTATCTCCTTCTCTATCTCACAAAGTCCCTGGACTATCCTCTCCACCTCCTCCTCTTCAAGTATCCCCTGTCTCCCCAGCATCCTCGCATGGGCAATGGAGCCCTGGATATCAAAAAGGGCAAATTCCCGGTCCACATCAAGGGAACAGGTATAGTCAAGTACAAGGGAATCTGTATCCTCCTTAAACCTTCCCTTCCACATCTATCTCCTCTCCCATTTCATGAGTCTGAGTCCTTGAAGCCTGATAAACCCAGAGGCATCCGCCTGATTATAAACCTGGTCCTTTTCAAAGGTTACCACCTCTTCATCATAGAGGGAATAAGGAGACCTCCTCCCCAGGGGATATACCCCCCCTTTATAGAGTTTGAGTCTCACAGTACCAGTAACCCTCTTTTGACTAAAATCTATAAACTGTTGAAGGGCCTCCCTCTCAGGGGAAAACCAGAAGCCATAGTATATCATCTCTGCATACCTAGGGATTAAGCTGTCCCTTAGGTGCATCACCTCCCTATCTAGACATATCCCCTCAAGGTCCCTGTGGGCAATATGGATTATGGTACCCCCGGGGGTCTCATATATACCTCGCGATTTCATTCCAACAAAGCGATTTTCCACCATATCAATGCGCCCCACCCCATGTGTGCCCCCTATCTTATTCAATCTCAGGATTAACTGGGCTGGGGAATATGGTTCTTTGTCAATGGCAACAGGATTCCCCTCCTCAAAATCAAGGGTGATTACCTGGGGCCTATCTGGTGCCTTTTCTGGAGGAACCGTTAGGAGATAGGTATTCTCTCCCCCTTCCACCCAGGGGTCCTCCAGCTCCCCCCCTTCAAAGCTCAGGTGAAGTAGATTCCTATCGCAGCTATAGGGTTTTTCTCTACTCACTGGCACATCTATCCCATTTTCCCTGGCATATTCTATAAGATCTGTCCTGGATTCAAGGTCCCACTCCCTCCAAGGGGCAATTACCCTTAGCTCAGGGGCCAGGGCCATCACACTCAGCTCAAACCTTACCTGGTCATTTCCCTTGCCTGTGGCCCCGTGGGCAACTGCATCTGCCCCCTCCTCCCTGGCTATCTCCACCATCTTTTTGGCAATGAGTGGTCTCGCCAGGGAGGTGCCAAGGAGATATCTTCCCTCGTATATGGCCCCTGCCCTAAATGCAGGAAATACATAATCCCTGGCAAACTCCTCCTTTACATCCACCACATAGGCCTTTGAGGCCCCTGTTCTCAGGGCCTTTTCCTCAATTCCATCCAGCTCCTCCCCCTGACCTAAATCCGCAGTAAAGGTTATCACCTCACACCCATAGGTGTTTTTTATCCACTTCAATATCACCGAGGTGTCCAGCCCCCCTGAGTAGGCCAGCACCACCTTTTTTACCTCACCCATATATCTCCCTCCTAAAAGGTTTATTCAGCCCCCAAGAGAAAGCTATTCCACTATCCACTCAAGCAGGGCCTTTTGCATATGCAATCTGTTCTCCGCCTGGTCCCACACAATGCTATGTGGGCCCTCTATGACCTCATCGGTTATCTCTTCCCCCCGATGGGCAGGGAGACAATGCATAACTCGCACATCATCCCTGGCATATCTTAAAAGGGCCTCATTTACCTGATACCTCTCAAAGGCCTTTTTTCTCTCCTGTCCCTCTGACTCAAATCCCATAGATGCCCACACATCTGTATTCACATAGTGGGCACCTTCCACCGCCTCTATGGGGTCATGGGTAAAAAATATCTTTGCTCCCTCTTTTTTTGCCCTCTCAAGTATCTCTCTACGGGGCTCATATCCCTTAGGACAGGAGAGATATAGGGTAAAGGGCACCATTACAGCGGCATTTATCCAGGAGTGAGCCATGTTATTTCCATCTCCCACCCAGGCTATCTTAAGAGATGAAAAATCCGGAGTTCGTTCGTAAATGGTCAATAAATCGCTCATCACCTGACATGGATGGTATTCATTAGTAAGGGCATTTATAACTGGTATGGAGGAAAAAGAGGCCATCTCCTCCAGGGAAGACTGAGAAAATGTCCTCACCACCATGGCAGTGGCATATCTTGAGATGACCCGGGCGGTGTCCTTTAGGGGCTCATTCCTCCCGAGCTGAGATTCTCTTGGGGTCATGAAGATGCTATATCCCCCCAATTCATGGATGGCCACCTCAAAGGAGATCCGTGTCCTGGTGGATGGCTTCTCAAAGAGCATCACCACACATCTATTTTTCAATACATCCAATATTGACCTCTCTCTCTTAAGGTAAAGGGCCCTTTCCAAAAGGGTATATATCCTCTCTCCAGGGAAATCCTGGATAGTCAAAAAATGTCTCATGAATATCAATCCTCCTTTTCTTCCTTCACTTGCTTCCACACCTACAACCTGGGGGAAATAACAGAGTCAAAGAGGTCCTCTTCCCTTAAATACATGAGGTCCCCATGAGAGTAGCCTGCAAGATGGAGCAGACCGTGGATAAGCATCCTGTAGAAATGTTCTTTCTCACACACCCCATAAAGCAAGGATTCTCTGGATATGGTCTCCAGGGAAATACATATACTCCCCAAAAAATCCTCCTCATCTGCTACAAAACTCAAGACATTTGTAGGGGAAGCTATTTGCAGGAACTCCCTGTTCAATCTGGATATCTCCCTGTCATCACACAGGCTTATCTCCACGCCTCTCTCTCCAAACCCCATCTCCTCCAAAAGCTCTCCCACCCCTGCCCTCATCTCTCTTATCTCAGTGAGCAGGGGATAGAATCTTGTGGTATTAACCAGGATGACTATCCTCAAATCTCTCATATGCCTCTATTATCTCTCCCACCAGGTGGTGTCTGATCACGTCCTTTTTAGAAAAATATATAAAAGCAATCCCCTCAATCCCCTTGAGGACCTTTTCCGCTTCAATAAGCCCAGATATATTTCTGGATGGAAGGTCTATCTGTGTAACATCCCCTGTGATAATCGCCCTGGAGCCATATCCCAATCTGGTCAAAAACATCTTCATCTGCTCACCAGTGGTGTTCTGGGCCTCATCCAGGATAATAAAAGAAGAGTTAAGGGTCCTTCCACGCATAAAGGCAAGGGGAGCTACCTCTATCACCCCTGAATCCATCATCTCCTGAACCTTCTTAAAATCCAGCATGTCGTGCAGGGCATCATAGAGGGGACGCAGGTATGGATTTACCTTCTCCATAATGTCCCCGGGCAAGAATCCCAGCTTCTCTCCCGCTTCAAGGGCAGGTCTGGTGAGGATAAGTCTCTTTACCTTTTTTTGCAACAAAAAGGAAATGGCCATTGCCACCGCCAGATATGTCTTCCCAGTGCCTGCAGGTCCAATGGCAAAAACCACCTCTTTCTTCTTAATGGCCTGAAGGTATTCCCGCTGGGTTGGGGTCTTGGGAGAGATGGATTTTTTGGAGGAGACAGCAAAAAAGTCCCCTATAAATATCTCACTAAGGTCTGCTGCGGGCTCGTTTTCCAGATATTTCAGGGCATACTCCATATCCTGCATGTGTAGATTAAATCCCTGTCTCAGTATCTCATACATCTGAACAAGGAACCTAGTGGCAAGCTCTGCGTGATGGGATGAGGAAGAACTTATCCTCACCCTACCCCCCCTGCTGGAAATGGTCACCCCCAGCCTCTTCTGTAATAACTTTAAACACCTCTCCTGGGGACCAAATAATTCCCGTGCAAGCATATAGTCGTTAAATTCCAGTTCCCTTTCAAACACCCCTATAAAACCTCCAATGCCTCCAACCTACTATAGGATGTGCCTATTTACTTTTATATGAGTTTTTTTTATCCCTTGCAAAACAATATCAAAGGAGAATATTATGGATTGGAAACTCTTTGTGGGGACATTTTTTACTATCTTTCTGGCAGAATTGGGAGATAAGACCCAGATGGCCTCCCTACTTCTGGCGGCCAGGACCAAAGAGATCTGGACCATCTTTGCCGCGGCATCCCTAGCCCTAATATGCGTCACCTTTCTAGGGGTAGTCTTTGCGGATGCCCTTATAAAGTTTCTCTCTCCCTCCCTCATAAAAAAGGGGGCGGGGATAGTATTTATCCTGATGGGGGTACTTATATTTTTGGATAAGATATGACCTAACCTCCTATGGAATACATGCCCTCTCCCCTCCTCATTTCCGGGGAAAAGATCTCATGTCCCACTGGCTTCTTCCTTTGAATAAGGGTCTTCAACACCAAGCACAGATGGCTGTCTGAAAACCTGGGATTTCGCAATAACGGTTTTATACGATAGGAGACAGGAGAAAACAAACATGTCTTTACCCTTCCCTCTGCAGTTATTCTCACCCTATTACAGGTGCCACAAAAATGATTGCTCAAGGGAGATATTACCCCAATACGCCCCCTTCCCCCCACAATCTCGTACATCCTGGCAGGGCCACTGGTTTGATTCAGGGAACACACAGGCCTTATCTCGCAGTAGTCCTCTATCCTCCTAAGTATCTCCCTTGCACTTATAAAAAATTGTCTATGCCACCTACTTTTACCAGAGATATCCATAAACTCAATAAACCTCACATCCACTGTCCTGGAAGAGGCAAATTGCACAAACTTCTCTATCTCCCCATCATTTATCCCCTTAAGGGAGACCACATTCACCTTTGTCCTTATACCCTCTTCCAAGAGCATATCCAGGGAAGAGAGGACCCTATTTAGCATATCCACCCCTGCTATCCACCTGAATCTATCTGGATCAAAGGTGTCCAGGGAGACGTTTATACTTCCAATCCCCGCATCTTTCAGTCTCCTTATATCTCCCCTGGTAATCAAGGTCCCATTGGTGGTTATCCTGATGTCCAGGGAGGGATATTTCCTTAACACTGACACCACAAAGTCCACAAATCCCTTGCGCACAAAGGGCTCTCCCCCTGTGAGCCTTATCTTCTCCAGGCCCAGATCCCCTGCCAGGGATATGATCCTGGAGCACTCTTCGTAGGTGAGGATCTCGTTGTGGGGAAGAAAATGAAAATCCATACACATGGAACAATAGATGCATCTTAGATTGCACCTATCTGTAACAGAGAGCCGTAGATAATTTATCCTTCTCCCAAATCCGTCAATCATATAAGATCACCCTAACACGCCAGTCTTTCTTCCAGCTCAGGGTCAGGAGCCACCACCAGGGTCTCCAGCACCTTTAATACCTCCACCTCCCCAATTGGCCTCTCCCTTGATTGTTTAACATACCTCACCTCTGAGCACAATACAGTGGCCTTGGTAGAATCCTTTGCATAACTGGATAGCACCGCAAGCTGGGCCGCCTCCATCTTGGTAGTAAAGGGCAATTCCCTCCGGGGGTTTTCTCTAACCACAATCACATGCGCCCCAGGTCCCCCCTCTACATGAAACCACATATCATAGGGCCTGGATCCCCTGGTGAGAAGGAGATGGTTTGCCCGCTGGTTCCTTCCCCTTACAATGAGATAACCATCACTACTCAAAAACGTCTTTACCTTTATCTTCTGAAGACGTCTGGGAAGGATGGAGGGAGAGTGGTTATCATTGGAAGGTGCACGAGCATTCCCCCATTGGGGACCTCCCTGTCTCATCCCCCTGGAGGAGACCTCCTCTATCCTCCTTTCAAGATGAACAAGGGCCCTGCTGGCCTTTTTGGCCCTTTTAAATATCTGCTCCAGGTTCTCCACCAGGGAAAGGGCAGGGTCCATCTCCAGGCAATATTCCCTTCCCCCCTCATCCTGGACCTTAACCTCTTTGTAATGACCAGAAGGGGAATAGAGGTATAACTGCCTCTGGATAAGTCGTGCTATTTCACCGCGCCCAATGGCCTCTCTTGCCCTTTCAATATCTCGTTGGAGGCGTCGCAGGGTGCGTCTCTGTCTTTTTTCCTCCCCTCCTCTCCCCTGCAATTGCATACCTTCTATTATAGAGAGTCCGTATTCCTCTGCCAGGGCCAGTGCAGAGGAATAGGTGTGCTCATCAAACCTCTTCCTCAGGTCCTCTCTGGGCCACAGGGAGATAACTGCGGCCACAGTTCCCTCTCCCTTATAGAGATAAAATCTGTCTATATCCCCCTTAATTAGCCTTTCATACCATATTCTCCTCTCTTCACGGTCCTCCAGGGCCATAAGGGCATAGCGCAAAACCGAGGTCACATGGGGATAATCCCGATATATATCCCTTCTCTCCTCTATCTCTGAGAGAGATGGCCATATTATTTTGTGTAGGTGAGGTCCCTCCTTGACCAAAGAGATCCCCTCTGCAAGGTCCACTGCCACCCTTGCATCCATGCCTGCAATCTCCATGAGGAGCCGGCGCTGGGGCCACATATTCTCAACAGAGGTTATCCTTTTATTCTTTAGCCTCTTTCTCCACCACATTACCCCACTGGATGGCATCAAAGGACTCTCCGGCCTATAGGGAGAAAAGAATAGAAATCTTTCCCTCTTTAGATGGGAAAAGGTCATATTTATCTTGGAAGAAAGTTTAAGACTCCATATTCCACGGGCAGGACTGTATATCTTTTGTATCCTGGCCCCTTCCAGAAGGGGCCTTGCCTCCTCTATCAAAAAACGAATGAAATTGGCATCCATTTATAGGCCCACATCCTATCTCCTGATTAGCTTCTCTTTTTCCTCCTGTTTGCTCTTGCACTCTATGCACAATGTGGTAACTGGCCTGGCCTTTAACCTTGCTATCCCTATCTCGCCACCACATTCCTCACATATCCCATAGGTGCCATTCTCTATCCTCTCCAGGGCGGCACGTATCTTTGCCTTGAGCTTCCTTTCCCTATCCCTCAATCTCAGGGCAAAGAACTGCTCAGACTCCACAGAGGCCCTGTCAGCAGGATCAGGATATATTCCTGCAAAATCGCTCATCTCCTCCAGGGTCTGCTTGCCCTTTTCCTCTATATCCTGCAACATCTTTTCAAGCTGATTCCTGAAATATTTTAAGTCCTCACTACTCAACACCTTATCCTCTCCCCTGTTTTTATATGACCTTATCTCTACTTATAAATTTTAATGGACCTTCCATAATGGATTATGGAAATAAAATCAATATTTCTTTTTTTCTCTCAACCACTCTATGAGAGAGGGCTCCTTGCCTTCCCGCTTTGGGCGGTAAAACCTCTTTCCCTTCAACTCATCTGGAAGGTATTGTTGGTCCACCCAGGAGCCAGGATAGGCATGGGGATACTTATATGTGCGTCCATATCCCCATTCCCTTTGGAGACGAGTGGAGGGGTTTTTGAGATGAATGGGAACAGGCCTTATCCCGTGTTTGTCTATCTCCTTCTTCACCTCCAGATAGGCCTGATAAGTAGAATTTGATTTGGGCGCCAAGGAAAGATACACCACTGTCTCTGCCAGGGGGATAAATCCCTCAGGCATCCCTATCATCTCAATGGCCTGGGCACATGAGGTGGCCAGGGAAAGGGCATAGGGATCTGCAAGTCCTATGTCTTCAGCCGCAGATATAATGAGCCTCCTGCAGATAAATCTGGGGTCCTCCCCGCTCTCCAGCATGGCACACAGATAATAAAGGGCCGCATCTGCATCACTTCCCCGAATGGACTTTATAAGGGCAGAGGCCATTTCATAATGACTATCCCCTGTTCGGTCACCTGGATGCACCAGAGAAGGAAGGAGCTTTTTCAATCTCTCTGGGATTAGGTCCTCATCTTCTATCTCCTGACAGTATTCCAGAAGATTCAAGAGGGAGCGGGCATCACCTCCACACAGCCCTATAAGAAACCTCAAGGTCTCGTCAGGTATCTCCTTCTCCAGAAGGGTTGTTCCCTGTTTTGCTATGGTGAAGAGCTCCTCTGGGGATAGGGGGGAGAGCCGGAGGAGATGCAAACGGGATAAGAGTTGACGGGTTATGGAAAAAGAGGGATTTTCAGTGGTGGTGGCAAACAGGATTATCTCCCCCTTCTCCAGCAGGGGAAGAAAAAAATCCTGCTGGGTCCTGGAAAAACGGTGTATCTCATCCAGGATGAGTATCTCGCACTCCTCAATCACCTTTTTGAGAGAGGCCACTCCAGTCTCAGGGGCGCTTAAATGCACCACTCTGGAAGAAAAATGCCCAGCCAAAATCCGGGCCAGGGTAGTCTTTCCACACCCTGGTGGACCAAAAAACAGGATACTTGGGGGCCTCTTTGCCTTTAGAAAGGTATTTAGCTTTGGACGAACCTGCTCCTGTCCCACAAACTCTTTTAAAGATGTGGGCCTGAGCCTCTCATAAAGGGGGAGGGCCTTTTTTCCCTTGCTCTCTCCAGCTACCCCATCCCCACCCCCGCTATCTTAAAACCACACCTCCTGCATTTTCCTTCCCCCTTAAGGCCAAGGACCTGAGAAGAGAAACCCTCTCGTTTAATCAAAAGCTCTCCACATCCAGGGCAATAGGTATTCTCCAACATACTGGGCACATTCCCCAGATATACAAACTCAAGTCCCTCCTCCCTGCCTATCTCATAGGCCCTCTCCAGGGTCTTGAGTGGGGTTACAGAGACATCCATCAACCTGTAATCTGGATGGAAGCGGGAGATGTGCCAGGGGACATCCTCGCCCAGCTCCTTTGAGATAAACCTGGCAATGGAGCGAAGCTCCTCTTCACTGTCGTTTTTACCGGGAATAAGAAGGGTGGTTATCTCCAGCCACCATCCCATCTCCCTCATGCGCACCAGGTTGTTTAACACAGGCCTGAGACGGCCCCCGCATAGCTCTTTATAAAATTGATTAGAAAAGGACTTGAGGTCTATATTGGCACCATCTATAAAGGGTCCCAACTCCTCCAGGGCAGAAGGGGAGATAAATCCATTGGAGACCATAACGTTTTTAAGGCCCTTCTCCTGGGCATGTTCAGCAGTCTCTCTCATGAGCTCAAAAAACACAGTGGGCTCAGAATAGGTGTAGGAGATGCTCTTGCACCCATACTTCACGGCCCCATTAACCAGATAGTCAGGTGTAACCCTGTCCCCTGCAATCACCCCCTTCTCTCGGGGGGGTTGGGAGAGGGTGTAATTCTGACAGAAGATACACGAAAAATTGCAACCCATGGTCCCAAAGGAAAAGGTACTACTTCCAGGTAAAAAGTGATAGAGGGGTTTCTTCTCTATGGGGTCTATATTTATTGCGGCAACCCTGTCATACACCAGGGTATATAGTGACCCTCTCTGGTTTATCCTCACACCACACCTGCCCTTTTCCCCCTCCTCTAAGACACAAAAATGATTACACAGGTTGCACTGCACCCTCTTCCCCTCTATCTTCTTCCAGAAAGATGCCTCCCGCATCTCCTTTTGCCTCCTCTCCAGGACAATTGACCCTTGAGTTATTGGTGTGAAAAAATTAAAGCAGAATCATCTCCACTCCTTATTTTGGCAGATTCCAGGGATGGAGGCAACAATATTTTAGGAGTATTTTAAATGAGAATAGTGGTGGCAGCTCCCCCCATCAGGGATTTTTATTTCACCCCTCACAGGGCCGCATTTCTAGGGGCACGGATTGCCTACTCGGTGGTGGGGAGGATGGGGCATGAGGGGGAACTCCTCCTCTTTCCCCACATGGTGTCCCGGGCAAAACCAATACCCCTTCCCCGGGAGCTGGAATACCTAAAGGAGGTAATGCACCCTGGAGAGAGGGGACCTCTCTCTTTTTTTTCTTCCTACAAACGCCTTGGGCCTGCCTTTGAGAGATGTGCCCATATCATTGGACAGCATAGGCCCCATATACTTTTTATCTCTTGTTTTGCCTTTTGTTATGCCCTAGACACCATTGAACTTGCCAGAGAGGTAAAGCGCCTATATCCCTATATATCCATAGTTGTGGGAGGAGGGGGTGCAACAGTCTTTCCTGAATACTTCAGGGAATGTCCCTGGATTGACCATGTGCTTCCAGGAGAGGCAGAGGAGATATTGCCCCCTTTCTTCAAAAAACACAGCAACAACATCCCCTCTCCCTATCCCATTATAGCCCCTGCCCTGCAGACCAGAAAACACCTATACTATTCCACCTATATATCCAGGGGATGTCCCAGGAAATGCAGATTTTGCTCCACCCACCTTGTACATGGAAGGAAAATAAGGAGAGTAGATGCCCACCTTTTGAGAAAGGAGATGGGCAGGCTCCCCCCCTCTCCCCTCTTATTTCTAAATTTTGAAGATGACAATATCCTGCTGTCTCGCAAGATGTTTTTAGACCTACTCCATGAGATAAGACGAGAAAGAAAAAACACCCTCTTTTCCTGCGAAAATGGGATAGACTATCTCCTCCTGGACATCCCCACCCTGGAAGAGATGGTCTCCCTTGGCTTCAGACAATTCAACTTTTCCCTTGGAAATATATCTCCCCACATCTCCTCCCTCCAGGAGAGAAATGTGGACATAGGTCACCTGAGCACCCTTCTCACCCTCCTGGACAAAAAAGATATTCCTGCAATTACCTATTTTATCTGTGGTTTCAAAGGAGAGAGATGGGAAAACGCCCTGGAAAACCTCTCCCTTCTCTTCTCCCTTAAGACCCGCGTAGGCCTTTCCCCTTTCTATCCGGTTCCAGGGATTGCAGGATATGAGGACAGGGAGATATTCTGGAGGTACTCCCCTGTGCTGACCTGTGGAAGCTCCCTGTGGCCATGGAACAACTCCCTCTCCACCCTGGAGATGGCAACCTTATTTCGCCTTGTACGGTTTACAAATCTTCACAAAAAAAGTAGCAGGAGTGCGGAGGAGGAAGAACTACTCAGGATGTGTCTCAAAAACAGAAGGCTCTATACCTGGATAGATGGCTCCATAGAGGAGGTTAGGAGCTATCACAGGGAGATGGTGAGGGATTTTTTTGAAATCATAGAAGCACAGGAGAGCCCTTTATGAAACCACCAGCCTATGTCACAGCAGTATTGCTATTTGTCGCCATGGTTGTGATGCCCTGCACCTGTTGGTCTGGCGGCTCAAAGACCCCCTTCAGGTTAAAGATAAAGGAACAGGGCCCCTTTAGACTGAGGGCAGACAGATTTATCCTTCACAAAGAAGAACACATCCTTGAGGCCATTGGCCATGTGATGTTACGTTCAAAGAGCTATCGCATAGAGGCAGATTATGCACGATATAATCAGCAGGCCCATCTCATATATCTAAGGGGACATGTAAAGGCCCTGTGGGGAGGGGACACCATCAGGGCAGAGGAGGTGGAGGTAAATGTATCCTCCTCCCTTGGATGGATAAGGAATGGAGAGATATTTTATGCGGCTCCCCACCTCTATTTCAAGGGAAAATTCATTGAGAAGACAGGAGAAAACACATACAGGTTCACAGGCCTCACCATCACAGGGTGTGACAATTCTCCCCCCTCCTGGTCATTGTATGTGAAGAGGGGTGAGATGGAAAGGGATGGAGATGCCAGGCTTTATCATATCTTATTTAACGTAAAGGACCATCCCCTACTCTATTTCCCTTATCTCCAGTTACCTGTACTCAGAAGGCGGAAATCAGGCATCCTCATACCGGAATTTGTATCCAGCTCCAGGGATGGAATGGGTGGGATTGTGCCCTATTATCTGGTACTATCAAAAGAGGACGACATTACCTTTTATCCTGGCTATTACAGCAAAAGGGGTCCCATCTTTGGAATAGAGTACCGTGCCACCCCAAATGTGGAATCTAAGCTCTTTCTTATGGCCAGCTGGCTCCACGATAAGATATATTCCCTCACCGACTCTGAGGACCTCCCTCAATTCCAGGGAGATGGTCTTATCCGCCCCAACAAAAACCGATACTGGATAAGGGGAAAGGTGAACACCTATCTTGTGGAACCATGGTGGTCCCTGAAGATGGATGTGGACTATGCCTCAGACCAGAACCTATTGAGGGAATTTGATTCTG
Organism: uncultured Desulfohalobiaceae bacterium; assembly: GCA_964427155.1. Classification (GTDB taxonomy): domain Bacteria; phylum Desulfobacterota; class Desulfovibrionia; order Desulfovibrionales; family Desulfothermaceae; genus Desulfothermus. The sequence goes on from CAYRSC010000018.1 coordinate 15,380, forward strand.
GTTATCTCGGGTTTAAGCGTTCAAGGGACACCTTTTTAAGCGAGTTTGGTCGCAACATAAACAACAAAGACTCCCTTATACGGACAAATACTCTGCTTGTATCCAGGAATTTTTCCTCCTGGGAGGGATATGTAAAGGTGGTGTACAATGAAGATCTCGCATATATGAATGGAAACAACGACCCCTCCCAAAATCCCACGGTGCAGACACTTCCAGAACTGGGCATAAACCTATCCCGGACCCCTCTTCCCTGGGGGGATATAAACATAGAGGCCCAAACCACTGCAGACTATTTCTGGCGCAGATATGGGGACACAGGGGCCAGAGTGGACATATATCCCACCTTTACTCGCACATTTAACTCTAACTATGCCACCATCATCCCCCGTCTCTCCTTTAGGGAAACCCTCTATATGTTAGACCACCGGCAGAGTAGCTCTCTGGATAGATTTGAAAACAGGAATATATGGGAAACAGGGGTAAACATCTCCACTGAGCTCTTTAGGATATATCACCCCCTAAGGGGTATGGCACTTAGACACAGGGTGATACCAGAGGTTGATTATCTATATCGTCCTTCTCCAAGCACCACCAATGTGCCTCAATTTGACTCTGTGGATAGCATAAGTAGGGCAAACAGGGTAACCTATTCCCTCTCTAACATCTTTACCCTCAAGAGGGGTACCCTAAATCCCACCTATATTGACATCCTCACCCTTAAATTAGAACAAAGCTATGACCTGGAGGAGGCTGGCAGGGAAAAGGACCTGGACAAATACCCCAGACGCCCCTTTACAGATATTCGTATGGATTGGAAGATAAACTATCCACCCCCTCTCTCTGTGGGAGGTACCCTGTGGTTTTCCCCTTATATTCGGTCGCTGGTGGAATCAGAGACCTCTGCGAGGCTCAACCCCGTGGAAGGTCTCTCCTTGTTTGGAGGATATGATTATCAAAGAAAACTCACCAATGACATCCACAGGATAGGTCAGGAGAGGCTCTCTGTGGTAAGATATGGGACCATACTCACTCCCTCCCCTCAGTGGAAGCTCTCCTTTGAGGAACAGAGGGACCTGGTGGAGGGGGAGACCATAAAAAGGGAGATAGATATGAGATATAACCACCAGTGTTGGAGCCTGGATGTGCTCTACACCCATACAGAAGATGAGGACAGAGTAGAGTTTTCCATTGTGCTGGGAACACTGGGAGAAATAAACCAGGGGCTGTCCCTGAAGAGGTAGCCATGGCAAGGATAAGGCCTTTATCCAACCACCTCATAAACATAATAGCCGCTGGAGAGGTGATAGAACGACCTGCAAATGTGGTAAAGGAATTGGTGGAAAACAGTCTGGACGCAGGGGCCAGTGAGGTAGAGGTGGAGATAGAGAAGGGGGGAAAGGGACTCGTGCTGGTGCAGGATAATGGAGAGGGCATGGATGAGGAGGACCTCCCTCTGGCGGTTCAGTCACATGCCACCAGCAAGATATATTCCCTGGAGCATTTGACGCAGATATCCTCTTTTGGATTCAGGGGAGAGGCACTTTCCTCCATAGGGGCAGTATCCCACCTGAAGATATGCTCCATTACCCCCTCATCTGAGATAGGGGCATGTATAGAGGTGGAGTTTGGAGAACTGGGTGAGGTATATCCCTGTGCTCTTAGTAGGGGAACCAGGGTGGAGGTAAGGGACCTGTTTCTCAGGACCCCAGCAAGACTAAAGTTTCTAAGGTCCACAGCAACAGAGGCAAGGAGATGCCAGGATATATTTGTAAGGATGGCCCTGGCTCACCTGGATAAGAGATTCTCTTTTAAGAGGCAGGGGAGCGAGGTATTCCTTATGGAGGAGGGAGAGGCTCTCCGGACAAGACTGGCCAGGGTATGGCCCTCCTCTGTGGTGGAAGAGATGCTTGAGATAGAGGATGTAAGGGGATATGCGAAGATAAAAGGACTGGTTTCCCCCCCTCACCTCTCCCAGAAAAGGGGGAATAGGATAATGTTTTATGTGAATTCACGACCTATCCAGGACAGGCTCCTTATGAGGTCCCTTAGCTCCGCCTATGAAGGAAAACTCCTCTCCAGAGAGTTTCCCTGTGCCATCCTCTTTTTGGAGTTACCCCCCTCAAAGATAGACATAAATGTGCACCCCTCCAAGGAAGAGGTACGATTTCGGGACGAATCCCTTATATTTTCCCTTGTCCATAATGCAGTAAAACAGGTGATAGACCCTCCCCCTGTGCATACCTCTTTTGAGCTACACTCTCCCCCCTCTCCCTATGGTCAGCACATATCTTTCCCTGAGGTAAGTGAGAAAGGGGAGAGCAGAGGACCTGGCAGAGAGGTGAGACCCCCCTTTGCCCCAACCCCAGAGACTGGGGAACTACCCTCTGAGGATGAGGGCTTCTCATACCTGGGACAGGTCCTGGATTCTTATCTGGTGATCTCTGTGGGCGGTGAATCCCTCCTCATAGTGGACCAACATGCGGCCCATGAAAGGGTACTTTATGAGAGATATATTAGAAGCCCCAGGTTTTACTCCCAGCCCCTTCACATGCCCCTGGTGGTGGATTTACCCCCCTCTGTAGAGGATTCTTTTCTTTCCCACCTAAAAAAGGTGGGGTTTGAGTTTGAGCTAAAGGGCAACTGCCTTGTGCTCCATTCCTATCCCAGCATACTTAAGGCAAATGAAGTAAAAGAGGTCCTGGAAGGCACCTTTTCCTCCCCCAGAGACCGCATAAAGGAGATGTACAGGCTTATGGCGTGTAAAAGGGCCATAAAGGCCAAAACACCCCTTGCCCCTCATGAGGCAATGGCCCTGCTGAGATCGTGGTTTAATACCCCTGAGAGGGAATTTTGTCCCCATGGAAGGCCCACAGTGATATATATGGATGAGGAGACCCTGGAGAAGATGTTTAAACGAAGGGCATAGGCAATGAGAATATTTGCCGCTTCAAAGGGGGCTTCCAGAAGAAAGGAGAGGATAGAGAGGGAGATGGGAAGGGAACTACTCTCCTCTTCCCTTCCCATCTCCCTGGAGGTGAGACCTTCCAGCCTTGTTCTCCACTTTCCCTCACGTGTTTCCACCCCCTTTGGCTTCTACACCTTTGAACTGGACCCTGGCACACCTCCATACCAGGGCAGACCTCCCTCCAGGACACAACCCCTCATAAGGGCAATTGCCCTTAAAAGAAAAAAAAGGATTATTGTACTTGACGCCACCTGTGGCCTGGGAGAAGATGCCTATCTACTGGCAAGATATGGTTTTTCTGTAATAGGTGTGGAGAAAAATCCCCTCTTATACCTGCTTGTAAGGGATATAATTGCCAGAATAGGGATAGAAGATATAAGCACTTCCACGCGTATTCGTCTGTTATGCGCCGACTCCTTAAGGGTTCTACAAGAGATACATCAAGGGAGAATTGACCTGCCTCTACCCCATGTGGTCTATCTGGACCCCATGTATCCCTCCACATACAGGAGACGGGGAAAAGAGAAGAAGCGTATGCAGATCATCCGTTTTATAGTGGGAGGGGGGGAAGATACAGAAGCAAAGGACCTCGCCCTGGCGGCCATGGCCATTGCAAGGCACAAGGTGGTGATAAAGAGGCCCAAGAAACATCCCCCCCTTGATCTGGGAGTGTCTCCCTCCCACTCGGTAGTGGGACGGGGACACAGGTTTGACATATATTATGTCCCAAAGGAGGATAAATGAGGATTGGTTCAGAGGAGGAAGTCCTGTCTCTCGTGGATAAATACTTTTCTCCCTATTCACATACAGAGATCATCCTTCCCAGGGGCGATGATTGTGCCATCTATCAGGGATATGAGAGGATGTGTGTCTCTTCTGACCTCTTTCTGGAAGATGTTCACTTTAAAAGGAGATACTTTCCCCCTTACTTCATTGGTCTAAAGGCACTTACAGTCAATATAACAGACATCCTATCCATGGGGGCAAATCCCCTGGGTTTTAACATGGGCCTTATCCTTCCTCCATCTATTTCTATAAGTTTTTTAGAGGAGTTTTTAAAAGGAATGGCAGATATGGCCTCCCGATTTCACCTCTATCTCGCTGGTGGAGATATATCCTCTGGGGGTATCTTTGGGGTGGACATAACCATCTGGGGCAGGGTTGGAGAAAGATTTTTTCAGAGAAACACGGGAAAGGTGGGGGACTATATCTTTGTCACAGGAGAGATAGGACTCTCACGGGCAGGACTAATGGCCCTTGAGAGGGGCTTGGATCCCTCTAGGTATGGAGAGGCAATAAGGGCTCATCTCTCTCCTCACATCTGCGCCACAGAGGCAGGGCTAATCAGGGATAACCCCCATATCACCTCCCTTATGGACCTCTCAGACGGGATTGCCAGGGACCTCCCAAGGCTGTTGTCTCCCAGGGTGGGGGCACATCTGGAGATTAAAAGGGAGGAACTCTCCCCTGAGGTGGTGGAGGTGGCCAGAGAGGTGGGGGAAGACCCCCTGGAGTTTGCCCTGAGGGGAGGAGAAGAGTATTGTTTTCTGGGCACCATTGAAGAGGAGGGCATTTCCTCTTTATTAACAGAGGTGCCACGCACAAAGGTCATTGGAAGGATAGTGTCTGAAAAAGGCATAAGGATAAATTCTCTCCCCCTGCATATTGAGGGGTTTGACCACTTTAAACATAGGAGGCGCTTATGCACACCTCACTCACCATAATAGGACATGTTCGCTCCTGTTACAAAGACAGGTCTCAGTGTCCCAGACAACCCCATCACGGTATGCCCTGCTCTATAATAGAGATAAGAGAGGAATTTTCCCCTGCACTGGATGGCCTGAAACCAGGAGATGAGCTGGTGGTGCTCACCTGGCTCCACCTAGGAGATAGAGATACCCTAAGGTGCCACCCCAGAGGAGACACCTCAATCCCCAAAAAGGGGATATTTGCCACCCGCTCCCCTGACAGACCAAACCCCATTGGTCTGCATAGGGTAACCCTTTTGAAGATAGAGGACACTACCCTTACTGTGCATCCCCTGGAGGTCATGGACCAGACCCCGGTGATAGACATTAAACCTGTAAGGTTTGATGTGTATAAAAGGTCCTGGGGCCCCCATATAGATGTTCATGTTGCAGAGGGGATAAAAGAGGCGGGATATAGGGGATGGATAAGGGGATTGTTTTCTGGGTACAATGGCAATATAAGTGTAAGACAGGACAATATCATGGTGATCACCAGAAGTGGATGCAACAAGTCCTCTCTTGCCCCGGGAGACCTGGTGGCGATTGACATGGAGACCCAATCCCCCTATGGGGAGGCCACCCCTTCCTCAGAGTGGCGAATGCACCTTGAGATATACCATGCCCAACCTGAATGCAGGGCCATTGTCCACACCCATCCCCCTCATCTCCTTGCCGCCATCTCCACAAATACCTCCTTTCTAGAGGAGATGGAGATATTTGAAGGAAAACTCTTTAAAGAGGAGATGGCCATGGTGGAGCCCTTTCCTCCAGGGAGCCAGAAGCTCGCCCAGGAGGCGGCACAATGGGCCACAGACAATGGCCTTCTCATACTCAAGTCCCATGGACTGGTGGCCCTGGGGAGGGATGTCCTTCACGCCCTTTCCCTTTCAGAAGAGCTTGAGATGCTGGCCCAACTATATCTAATGGGGACTCACTGAGATTGCTCAAGTCTGTGTTGGTATAACAGCCTTCCCCCTATTATGTGGAGCCTCACCCTTCCCTGGAGGTCTTCACCCATACATGGGGTATTCTTTCCTCTGGAATAAAGGGAATTAGCAGAGACCCTCCAGGTAAGATGGGGGTCAAAGAGCACCACATCTGCCCTATCTCCCCTCTTAAAGCCATTTTTATCCAGCCCAAAGATAGAGGAGGGATTATCACACATACACCTTATAAGATCATCTATTTCCAGCTCCCCCTCTTTCACCAGGGACCATAATAGGGATAGGGCAGTATCAAGACCGCTTATTCCATTTGGGGCAAGGGCAAAGGGTACGTCCTTTTCAAAGTCAGCATGTGGAGCATGATCTGTGGCTATTACATCTATTATGCCCTCTCTCACCCCCTGCCTCACTGCCACCACATCTGCCCTGGTTCTAAGGGGTGGATTTACCTTTGCAAGGGTATTATATCCCTCAATCAGGGACTCATCCCACAAGAGATAGTGGGGACAGGTCTCTGCAGTTACCCTTATACCCCTCTTTTTGGCCCAATATATAAGCTCCACTGACTGCTCACAACTTATATGGCACAGGTGGATTGGGATCTCCAGGTATTGGGCGAGAAGTATGTCCCGTGCCACCTGTAGGGACTCAGCAACCACAGGCTGACCCTTGAGCCCCAACCTGTCACTCACTTCCCCTTCATTCATAAGTCCCCCCTCTGAGAGAGAGGGATCCTCACAGTGGTCCATAACCAGCAGGGAGGCGGCAGAGGCATATTCCAAGGCCCTTCTAAATATCTCATTATTCCCCACTGGGACCCCATCGTTTGAGAGGGCCACACATCCCGCATCCCTTAATTCATAAAAGGGGGATAGCTCTCTCCCCTTCAGTCCCACTGTAAGTGCCCCCACTGGAGAAAGATATGGACCGTGTGGATAGAGGGAGCCTGCCTTTGAGATCATATATGAGGTCACTGAGGCATTATCATTCACAGGCTCTGTGTTTGCCATGGCAAGGACGCGAGAAAAGCCCCCTGCCAGGGCGGCACTTAGACCTGAGCCTATATCCTCTTTGTATTCCTGTCCAGGGTCCCTGAGATGTACATGACAATCTATAAGGCCAGGCAACATTATATGGCCCTTTCCCTCTATTATAGGCACCTCTTTCCTCTTCTGCTCATGCCCATACCAGATGTCCTCTATCTTTCCGTCCTTTATATATACACTACACCTCTCACCCCTGTAAGTTACATCCTCTATCAAAAATTCTCTGTGCATAATTCCCTTCCTGAATCCATTTTAACTGGTTTTTACCCTTCCCATGAGATAGGTATGTAACAGGGCCATCCTGATGGCCACCCCTGCATTTACCTGATCCAGGATAAGACTTACAGAAGAGTCTGCCAGGGAGGAACTTATCTCCACTCCCCGGTTCATGGGACCAGGATGCAGGACCCTTACACCCTTTGCCGCAAGAGAGAGGTGGGAAGGTGTTAATCCAAACCTCATGGAATATTCCCTGAGGGAGGGAAGTAGCCCCGCCTCCTGTCTTTCAAGCTGGAGCCTGAGACACTGGATGGCGTCCACCCCCCTGCAGGCCTCTTCCAGGGAATAATATACCTCCACTGGCCAGGAATCTATATTCCTGGGCAAAAGTGTGGGAGGTCCACACACCCTTACCTTTACTCCCAGTTTGGTAAACAGGGCCACATCAGACCGAGCCACCCTACTATGGGCAATATCTCCCAGTATCAGGAGGGTCTTCCCTGTAAAATCGTCCCAGTATTTACTCAGGGTATAGCCATCCAGCAGGGCCTGGGTGGGATGGGAATGCCATCCATCACCGGCATTTATCACTGGACACCTTACCTTGCTGGCAATAAAGTGAGGGGCACCACTGTGTCTATGTCTCACCACTATAAGGTCTGGATTCATGGCCTCCAGCGTGAGGACGGTATCCTTAAGGCTCTCTCCTTTCTCTTCACTTGAGCCCTTTGTGGCCAGAGAAAACACATCTGCTGACAACCTCTTTCCAGCAATATCAAATGAGGTCTTGGTGCGGGTGGATGGCTCAGAAAAATAAAGGATTATGCTCTTTCCCTTTAAGGTTGGGACCTTTTTAACAGGTCTGGTATTTATCTCCTCAAACCTGTGGGCAAGCTCAAAAAGATAGAATATCTCTTCTTTGGAAAGGGGTTCAATATCTAGAAGGTGTTTATGGGGCCAGCTCATTCCATTATTCTCCATTTAATGTTTGGGGGTTTCTTCTCCATAGAGTATAAAAGAGCCTATATCTTCAAAATATATCCTTGTGGTATCCATCCCAATATCTTTGAAAAAATCCCGATATCTTCCTCCCCTACCCCATATCTCCCCAGAGAAACGGCGGGGACAGATAAGGGAGGTGGAGGAAGGAGCAAGACCAGAGCCAATGAGGTGAACATAGATAAGCCTGGAAAGGATATAGCTCCTTACCTGGGAGCCAAAACACGGGTCCCAGGGACCTGCAATCACCGCATCCCTAAGCAAGGGCTCGTTATGCAATCCCATGCGAATCACCTTTATCCCATGCCTCCAGAGCCTCAGGACCCCCCTCCCCACCAGCCTTACGGCCCTATCCCCCTCTAGGGGACGATACTTTCCCCTCCCATACAAGGTGGCAAGTTCAGTGCCCTTCAGCACCACACAGGGATATATCCTCACACAAGAGGGGGAAAGGGAGACAGTGATATTTATATCCTCCATCCACCCCTTCCTGGAAAATCCAGGAAGACCAGGAAGGAGCTGAATACCAAGATCCAGACCATACTCTTTCACCATCTCACACGCCACCATGGCCTGACTGGGGGAATACCCTCTTCTGGAGAGAAGGAGTACTCTAGGATCAAAGGATTGAACACCTATCTCTATGAGGTCCATCTCCCCTGCAAGCAGGGACAACTTCTCCTTATCAATAAAGTCAGGGCGTGTGGAGCACCTCACCCTCTCCACCACCCCTAACCCTTTGAACTTATCCACCACAGAGAGGAAACGCTCTATCCAGGCAGGAGATAGACCAGTAAAGGTCCCTCCGAAAAAGGCTACTTCCCATCCCTTCCCTCCCCTCATGCGCTCCCGGGAGAGTATGGTATTAAGTTCCTCCACCACCTGGGATAGGGACCTTGTTTTTATGCCAGTCTGCAGGTGCTGGGCACAATAGATACAGCGGGAAGGGCATCCCAGAAAGGGAATAAATATTGGCAGGACCTTTGTCTTTTTCCCCGCGGGTTCAGGGTGGGAGAAACAGATCTCTTTGTTCATGCAAATTAGTTAAAAGCTACTTGAAAAAAAACGCTCTTTCAGCTAGTTATAAAAGATAGGGCCCTTTTACACAGGCAATCCCCTTTTATATAGCCTACAACGTATGTATTCACAAGGGGTTTAATGAAAAAGTTTTCAGAGAGAGTCAACACCCTTTAACCACAAAAATTTCAGGAGGTATTCCTCATGAATGATTGCATCTTTTGTAAGATAGTTGCGGGGGAGATCCCCTGTGCCCAGGTATATTCCACAGACAAGGTCTTGGCCTTCCTTGATATAGCCCCTATTTCCAAGGGGCATACCCTTATCATTCCCAGGGACCACTATGAAAACCTGTGGACAGTGCCAGAAGAGCTGGGAGAGGAGATCCTCCTTGCCCTGAAATTGGTGGGAAAGGCCATAATGAGCGCCACAGGGGCCACAGGGATAAATGTGGTGATGAACAATCACCGCTCTGCGGGGCAGGTGGTACCCCACGCCCACTGGCACCTGATTCCACGCATAGAGGGGGATGGGCTCCTTAAGGTGGTACAGGGTAAGTATGATTCTGAGGAGGAGATGAAATCAATGGCAGAGGCCATTAGCCGGGCAATTTAATCCCGCGAGAGGTTTTAAGGAGGAAGCGGTAGATGTCAAAAAAGACCCTTACAAAGGCAGAACTGGTGGAGAGGATATATGAAAGTCTGGGGAAAAACCGTATTGAAATAAAGGAATATGTGGAAGAACTCCTCTCCATTATGAAGGAGGCCATAAAAAAGGACAAGGCCCTCCTTATAAGTGGATTTGGAAAGTTTGAGAGTTATCATAAGAAGGCAAGAAAGGGAAGAAATCCCCAGACTGAAGAGACCATTACCTTGCCTGCCAGAAATGTATGCGTCTTTCGCCTTTCAAGAAAATTTAGGGCAGAACTCAACGAGCCAAAATAAAACAGGAGGGGAATTTTCTACCCAGGAGCCTCATCGCCCTCTTTGCCACTGCAAGGGTGGGAAATTCCCCTGCCTGGACCCTCCATATATACCCACCTTCCTTCCTTACCCTCACCAAAAGAGAACCAGTATATCCCTGCTTTTTCAGGTATAGATACACCCGCATGGCATTATCCCTAGAGGAAAATGCCCCTACCTGGACAAAATATCCACGGGGGAATATCACATGAGACCCCCCTACTCCTACCACCTCAATTAGTACAGGTGCGGTGCCTGTCTTTAATATACCCAATTTTTTGGCAGCGGCATAAGATAGGTCAATTATCCTGTCCTTTACAAAGGGCCCCCTGTCGTTTATTCGTACTATAACGCTTCGGTGGTTTGATAGGTTCACCACCTTTACCAGGGTATTAAAGGGAAGGTACTTGTGGGCGGCAGTAAAGGCATACATGTTGTAAACCTCCCCATTTGCAGTGCGTCTTCCATGGAAGCCCGGTCCATACCAGGAGGCAATGCCCTTTTCCACATACCCTGGAGAGATTGACCCAGGGTGATAAGGGGGAGGCATAAGATGCGAGGTGGCACATGCATACAGAAAGGAGAGGAGAGAGAGGACAATAGTGGTTTTTGGATCTAAAGGGCAATGGTTCTTCATTGTGGATATATTCTTATAGGAAGATCCTGTTAAAGGCAAATAAAATATAACAAATGAGTGGATACGAGGAGTTTTTGTTGGGTGTGGATATGGGCATAAGGAGTGGATTTGCCCTGTATTCTTCCCAACAGGGACTTTGCTGGTTTCGGTCTCACAACTTTGGCTCCCGGAGACGTTTGCGCTCAGGGATATATACTATATTGCGTTCTATCCCCCACCTGCGGTGGGTGGTGATTGAGGGGAGCAGGGATATGGCAAGGCTGTGGCGGAGGAGGGCCCAGGCCCTGGGGATAGAGATAGAATGGGTCTGTAGTGAACAGTGGAGAAGGGAGGTGCTTCCCCATCCCCGACAAAGGGGGTATGCCCTCAAGGAAGAGGCCATAGAGGTTGCCCTCAATGTAATTCGTTATTACCACCTTTCACTTCCCCGGAGTTTAAATCACAATGCCGCAGAGGCCATACTCATTGGACTGTGGGGGGCAAAACAACGGGGATGGAGGGGGATAGAAGGGATAACCAGAGGAGATTAGGATATGAGGAGCTATCTAATAGAAGATATATCAAGGGAAAACATGGATAGGATACGCAACTATCTGGACAAGCACGGATACAGGAGCAGCATAGAAGACCTCTACTGGATTGAAGTGCCAGAGGAACTCCTGTCCCCTATCCAGAGGGAACACCTCTCCTCGTGTGGGCCCTATATATTCTCCCTGGAGACTGGAAAGGACTGGATCAAGGTGGAGCTACTGGTAAGGCCCAGGGCAACCCTCAGGTGCCAATGTATTAGGTATGCCTCCAGGGAACAGAGAAGATATGTGATAGAACTTGTGGATGAGATCATAAAAGGACTGGATATAGCCGTATGAACATACCTAGATCACTACAGGAGCTTCCAGGTAGATGGGCACAGATGTGCCTAAAGGTGAGAGACTTTGTGTGTAAGGAGTTGGGAGTGGATATCAAGGGGGCCTCCCTCCTCATTGGGGCCTCTGGGGGAGTAGATTCCACTGCCCTTATATGTATCCTCTCTGCGCTTACTCCAGGCATGGACCTGAGACTAGGTGCGGCCTATCTGGACCATGGGTTGAGACCAGAGACAGGGGAGGAAAAGAGGTTTGTGAAAGAGATATGCACTCAGGGAGGGATTGAGTTTTATTTTGGGGCAAGTTCCATAGAGATATATGCCCGTTCCAGGGGAATGGGGATAGAAGATGCCGCCAGGACCATTAGATACCGCTATCTGGAAGGGCTTAGGAAAAAAAAGGGCTTTGACTATATAGTGGTGGCTCACCAGCTCAATGACCTGGCAGAAGATGTTCTCCTGCGTCTTATAAGGGGAAGTGCCTGGCCCTCTCTTGGAGGTATGAAGGCATTTTCCCGGGAAAAACGTATAATAAGACCCCTACTTATGACCCCAAAGGAAAAGCTCATTGATTTTTTGAAGGAACTTCACATAGGGTGGAAGGAAGACCCTTCCAATAGGGATCTCATCTACCGTAGAAACCGAATACGTCATTGTATCCTTCCCCTGTTTCTTCAAGAGAATCCAAATTTTCTCCAGGCCATAGCAAGGCTGTGGAGGCTTGCTATGCTGGAAGAAAGAGATATAGAGCGCAAACTTAAAGAGATGCGCGCCAGGGAGAAACACCTCTCCCAAAAGATAATATTACCCCTCAACGAGCTTGAGACCCTATCTCCCTCAGAGAGGCTCAGGTGGTATAAGGACGTTCTGGATCGGATGGGGAGGGGGCAGGTGGTATTTGAAAACCTCCTGGCCCTGGAAGAGTGCGTTAAAGAGAAACGCACTGGCAAAAAAATTCAATTCCCCGGAGGGAAAGTAGCCCTTGTATCCCGCCGGGGAATATGTTTTTGTCCCTTAAAATAAGGCCCCTACTTTTTAGGGGACCTCTTCTCAAATATCTTTTTTATCTTCTGTTCAAATGTCTCTGGAGTAAAGGGCTTTACAATATAATTGGACACCCCTGCCTGCACCGCCTCTATGACATTTTCCTGCTGACCCTCTGCAGTAACCATAAGAAAGGGGATGTCTGCAAATTCTTCGCTGGCACGCACCTTTCTGAGCAGTTCTATACCTGACATCTTTGGCATATTCCAGTCTGAGATAATAAAGTCAATCTTGTCCTTGTTGAGGATTTCCCATGCAGTACTCCCATCATCTGCATCTACAACATTTGTAAAACCCAGTTGTTTTAAGATGTTTTTGATTATCCTCCTCATGGTAGAAAAGTCATCCACTACCAGGATTCTCATGTTTTTATTAATACTCATCTTGTCCACTCCTTAAATAGGATTTTATTCTCTACTCACTCATACTAAATTCCACCACAAAGTCTCCATACTCCGTGGTAAATGGCACTGCCATTATCTTATCCTTTGTGAGATGAGAGATAGTATGATTGTCTCCCATTATAATAGTTGGGGTGGCACCTGCCATAGAGATCCCCATCTCAGCAAGCTTTGCCCGTGCCTGCCCTGAGATCATGTTGGTTATCTCACCCACTGCATCCTGGACATCCTCCAGGATATTTTCAATATCATCTCCCAACAGGTTTTTCACTATCTGGAGGGCACATTTTTTGGAAAAAGTGACGCTCATGACCCCCTTTTTATTGTCATTAGTGGTAAAACCAACTACCCCTGAGACATCCCCCAGGGCCTTAGTAGAGGTCTTGATATAAGGCTTTTTTGCCTTGGGAGTTATATTTGCCATAGTAGAAAGGACGTTTATAGTGGCCTCAATAAAGGGTTTTGCGTATTTTAGGTCCATAATGTATCCCTGCGTAAATTAATTTATGGTATGTCTTCTGGAATTTTTAACCTGTTCTCTTATCTTTTGCAACCCTGAATATATTAATTTTGCCCTTTTAGGGCCAATCCCAGGCACCTGGATAAGTGTCTCCACGTCTGCCTCCAATATCTCAGAGAGGCTATCAAAGTGGGTCCATAGTAAGGAGGCTGTCTTCTTTCCTATTCCAGGGACCTCTTCTAGGATACTCCCTCGCTTTCCTTTAAAGGAGAGGTCCAGGCGGCTCTTTACAAAATTATGTGCATTATCCCTTAGATACTGAAGGAATAGCAATAGGGCATCCTTTTTCTTGAGAGGGAGGGGATTCTTTCTTCCCTCCACATATACCCTGTCCAAGGCCCTAGAACGAGGGCCTTCTCCCTTGGCAATGGATATAAGGCGAAAAGGTGGCCTTGTCTTAAAACACTCCACAAATCCCTTTCTTACCGCCTGTATCTGTCCCTTGCCTCCATCAATTAGGACCACATCAGGCCAAGGGGGGCCTGACTTATATCTTCTAATGGCCCACTGATATAAAAGACCATAGTCATCCCTACTCCCTGTAAGTTCAGGGAATTTATATATACGGTAGTCTTCCTTTCTAAGGGCATTTCCCTCAAACACCACCTGACCCACCAAGGGGGATTCCCCTGCAATGTGAGAGGCGTCTATAATCTCTATACGTGCCGGCGGAGAACACAGACCCAGGATACGCCCCAGGGCGCAAAGCTGGGGAAGAAATTGCTCTGCACTCTCTTTGAGGATGTTTATCATCACTAGATTTACAAGACCCTTTTCCCACCTGTGGGTGGGGATATGAATGTGTATCTTTTTCCCAGCCCTCTCCTGGAGAAGCTCAGCAATACAATCTCCCTCCAGGGGATGGGAGACCAAAATGGTTGGGGCAGGAGAGGGATGCATGGAATAGAATTGTAATAGAAAGGAAGAAAGCACCTCTCCCTCCACATTCTCTGTGGAAAAGGAGAGTATTGTGGGATCAAATTCATAGGTTCTAGTCTCCTGTGCCCTCCCATTTCTCACAAACAAAACCCCCACAAGCACCCTATCTTCCTGGAGTTTAATCCCTATTACATCCACGTCCCCCTGATCTGGCAGGATTACGTTCTGGGTCTCAAGGGTCTTTTTTATCTCCATGAGCCTGTCCCGAAGAAGAGCGGCATGTTCAAACTCCTCTTTTTCCGCGGCCTCCCACATCTGCTGCTCCAGTTGGCGAATGAGTTGTTTGGACCTGCCATCCAGAAACATCTCCACCTGTCTTACCACCTTATCATATTCTTCTTTGTCCACTGGTCTGCAACATGGAGCGAGACACCGTCCCAGGTGGTATTGAAGACATGGCCGGGTCCTGTTCTTAAAAAGGGAGTTGCGGCATTTTCTAAGGGGAAAGAGCTTGTTTATGAGTCTAAAGGTGGAACGGGCCGCCTTTGCAGAAGTATAGGGTCCAAAATATCTACACCCCTTTTTAGAGGAATATCTCCTGGTTATCTCCAGCCTGGGGAATTCTGTCCTTTTATCCAGTTTAAATAGAAGATAGGCCTTATCATCCCGCAGGACAATGTTAAAGGGGGGACGATATTTTTTTATAAGGGAAAATTCTAAAAGAAGTGCCTCTTTCTCATTGGATGTACATATAAAATCTATATGCTTCACCCTCCTAATCAGTAGGAGGGTCTTGGAACATGAGATAGTGCGGGAAAAATAGGAGCCCACTCTCTTTCGCAGGTCCTTTGCCTTGCCCACATACAGGACCTTCCCCCCTTCATCCTTAAACATATATATCCCTGGAAGGGGAGGGATACTGGAGATCTCCACAGGAGGGCTCAGTGGCTCCATCCTTCCTCTCCAAGGAGAGGGACAAATAACACGTCTATGAGAAATTCCTTGTTTATCTTTCCACCCACTCCCTTTGTGACCCTCACCAGGCTCTGGTGAAAACGATACTCCCCCACAGGCATAACCAGTCTTCCCCCCTCCTTTAACTGCTCCACAAGGGGAGGTGGGACCTTTGGTCCCCCTGCGGTGACTATAATGGCATCATAGGGGGCGTGCTCTGGCCATCCCAGGGTCCCATCTCCCACCTTTATCTCCACATTACAATAACCCAGAGACTCCAGGGTCTTTTTTGCCCTATCCGCCAGTTCTCCTATCCTCTCAATGGAATACACCCTGGATGCTATTTCTGCCAATACAGCGGCCTGATACCCACATCCTGTACCTATCTCCAGGACCTTTTCTCCTCCACACAACCTCAGGGCCTGGGTCATGTAGGCAACTATATAGGGCTGGGAGATGGTCTGGTCATAACCTATAGGCAGAGGACAA
Organism: uncultured Desulfohalobiaceae bacterium; assembly: GCA_964427155.1. Lineage (GTDB taxonomy): Bacteria > Desulfobacterota > Desulfovibrionia > Desulfovibrionales > Desulfothermaceae > Desulfothermus. Next base: position 31,069 of record CAYRSC010000018.1, read on the forward strand.
TCCTCATATGCCCTCTCCCTGGAGGAAGGGGGGACAAATTCTTCCCTTGGCACCCTTTCCATGGCCTTGAGCACCAGGGGATTGGTTACCCCCCTGGACCGTATCTGGTCCCTCACCATGGCCAGGCGCATCTCTTCAAGGGAGCAGCTATTCCTCTTCATCAGTATAGCCGTGTTCCTTTTGAAGAAAGTATAAGAACAGGGCCACCATGGAAAAACCAAGAAACAACATGATTCCAGAGAGCATAACATCCTCCTCTAGGGTTAACTTTTTTATTTCTTCATATCAAAGCTATAGCCCAGCTTCTCAATGTCTATCCTGAAATGCCTTTCCACCAATTCCGCCCCACGGTCTGTATAATATATACGATAGTCCCTCTCTCTGTTAACCCCCTTTCTCCTGTGGGGAAGTGAGGGGACCCTCTTTAGTCCCATGAGCTTACATGCCCTGGAAAAGTCCTCCTCCAGTCTTTCAAACCTTCCAATAAAATCCATAACGCAATTTCCAGAAATATCAATAAGGGAATACCACTGGGGGCGGGAGGATGCATCCAGTATATAATGAGGGGACCTGTCTCCCTCCAATTTCCATTTTAAAAAGCTCTCAAAGTCATGGATATGGCTTAATAGCTGGGGTCTTTCTCTCTGTATATGATGATAGGAACTCACCTGGAGGTCCCAGGGATTTCTTACAAAGGCAAACTTAAACATAGAGCGAAAATATTCCCCTGGCAATATTTCCATGGCGGCCACTATCCCCGCATGACGGGGGAACTTTACCCCTATGCGATGAGATGTGAGATCACTTAGACGATTTAACAGGTATTGAAGCCACCTGTATGGGTCTGTAAGCAAAAGTGGAGTGAGGGCAGAGCGTATGCTCGTGCCCCCGGTCTTGGCAATGTGGACAAAGATAAACCTGAATTTATGGGAAATCAACATGGTCCTATATTCCTCTCCCTTTATTATAGTCAAATGGGGACATATTCCCCAATACTTTACCCCCAGTGCAGATTATCTCTCTCCGGGCTTTTACACTGAGCCAGGGACAAAAACAACCCCCTTGTTTGTGCGAGGGTATAAATAGAGGAGTAGGGAGAATTTTTTTCAAAACTTGAACACAAGGTCTTTTTAGGCTAAGGTCTGGCTTACACAAAGATGGATCCCAAATCCAAAATAAGGAGGGGTTGCTTATGCACCTGGTGCAAGACCTTAAGATAAGGACAAAGCTCATAATATTTTGTCTCATTATCTCTCTTGTTCCCATAGTTATAGTGGCGTGGGAGAGTGAGAAGATATCCTCACGCTTTCTCATCCAGAAGGCCTTTGACCACCTGGTATCGGTAAGGGACATAAAAAAATCCCAACTGGAGAGGCTCTTTTTTCATTTTAAAGAAGAACTGGACATACTGGAGGACACCATCCACTTCTTTGTGGACGAGAGCTATGAGCCCCTGCACAGGGCAGGGATTGTGCAGGAGTCCAAAGAGGAGTTTTTGAGTAATATAAAGACCATGGATGGAGAAAACTTTTTTTTACACTACATCCAAAAAAAAGGATATAAGGACCTATTTCTCATCTCTCCCAATGGGAGATGCTTTTTCTCTGCCACCCATGGACCTGTTATGAATACCAATTTACTTACAGGCAGATATTCATCCACTAATCTGGGAAGGCTTATTAAAGAGGTTATCCAGACAAAGAGACTGGGATTTGCAGACTTTGCCCCCTACCCTCCAGACCACAACAAACCTGCGGCCTTTATTGCCATGCCCCATGTGCACCATGGAAAGGTGGAACTCATTGTGGCCCTGAGACTATCCATCCAGAGAATAAACAGGATAATGCTGGAGAGGCAGGGCATGGGTGAAACTGGAGAGACATATCTCATTGGTCCAGACAAGAGGATGCGTTCTGATTCATATCTGGATAGAGAAGGACACTCTGTACTTGCCTCCTTTGCGGGGAGTGTAGAGAAAAATGGGGTTGATACCAAGGCAGTGAGACTGGCCCTTGAGGGAAAGACAGGAAAGGCCATCTTGAGAGACTACAATGGAAATATGGTGTTGTGTGCCTATACCCCTATCAGGATATACGGCTCCACCACCTGGGCCCTTATCTCGCAGATAAACAGGTCAGAGGTATATAAGCCAATTCAGGCACTTATAAAACAGATTGTGGTAATTTCCGCTGTGGTGGCGCTGGTGATAATAGCCCTTACCTGGTTGATAAGTACCCTCCTGGCCCGTCCCATTCAAAAGGGTACGGCCTTTGCCCTGGAGGTGGCAAAGGGCAATATGGAGAGGGAGCTCACCATTACCCAAAAGGACGAAATTGGCCAGATGTGTCTCTCCCTCGTCTCCATTCGGGACACCCTTATGGGGATCATATCCAGTATCAGGGAGACAGCGGAGAAGGTAAAACAGGGAAGGCTTCGCGAAAGGATACCCCTGAAGGGCTTTTCCGGGGAGTTTGCCTCCCTTGTGGAGGATATAAATGAGCTATTGGATCTCCTCACCTCCTACATGGATAACATGCCTGTGCCCATTATGTCTGTGGACAGGGATTTCAACATCCTGTTTATGAATAGAACAGGGACCTCTATTGGGGGAGAGAACTGTGTTGGTAAAAAGTGTTATGAGGTAATGAGGAACTCTGACTGCAACACAGATAGGTGTGCTGGAAGAAAGGCCCTTCTAAGTGGTAGAGAAGAAAGTTCCCAGACAGATGCCCATCCCTCAGGAAGGGATATGGAGATAGAATACCATGCGATTCCCTTAAGGGACCGGAAGAAGGAAGTTGTGGGTTTTTATGAGATCATTATTGACCAGACAGAGATAAAGAAAATATTAAAGAATATGCAGGTTATGGCAGGAGAGGCAAATGAGATCTCAGAGAGGCTCTCCTCTGCCGCACACGAACTATCTGCCCAGGTGGAGCAGGTATCTCAAGGCTCAGAAGAGGAAAAGATGAGGATTGGGGAAGTGGCCACAGCCATGGAGGAGATGAACGCCACAGTGCTTGAGGTGGCCAAAAATGCCACCCAGGCAGCGGATAGTGCCGCAAGGACCAGGGAAGAGGCAGAAAATGGGGCCATGGTGGTGGAAAAGGCAATAGAGGCCATAAATCGCGTCAACAGTCTCACAGAGATATTGAAAGAAAATATGCATTCCCTGGGCAAAAGGGCAGAGGCCATTGGAGAGGTAATGAATGTGATCTCAGATATTGCAGACCAGACCAACCTGCTTGCCCTAAATGCCGCTATTGAGGCGGCAAGGGCGGGGGAGGCAGGAAGGGGCTTTGCTGTGGTGGCAGATGAGGTGAGAAAACTTGCAGAAAAGACCATGGGGGCCACCAAAGAGGTGGGAGAGGCAATCCATTCTATCCAGACCTCTGCTAGGCAAAACATCCAGAGCATGGAAGAGGCTGGAAAGGTAGTGGAAGAGGCCACTAATCTGGCAGGAGAATCAGGAGAGGCCCTGAGGAGAATAGTGGAGTTTGCTGTGGACAATGCAAACCAGATCCAGAGCATCGCCACTGCGGCAGAGGAGCAATCTGCCACCAGTGAAGAGATAATGAGGAGTATAGAAGACGTAAACAGGATAGTGGCAGAGACCACAGATGCCATGGCCCAGTCTTCAGCCGCTGTGCAGGAACTGGCCCATATGGCAAGCAAACTTACTGAACTCATAAGAAAATTGGAACAATAGAGGTAATATCCCTAAAACAAGAGGGTCTCCTTCCTTACAGGAGGAGGGAGACCCTTTTATTTTTCTGTTTTTTTATTTTTTTGTTGACTTTTAAAAAAATGCAATATATCAAAGATAAAACTTTTTAGAAAAAAGTAACACTGGCCATAAGCCCATGGCACTCTTTACATAAGGACCTGAATTCGTAAGGCATAAAACAAAACCCTATAAAAGAAATCCTCCCTTATGGCGAATTCAGGTCCCCTTCCAATCCCAGTGAGAAAATATCCCTCAGGGTTTGACATCAGGGGAAAATACCATATAGAATCCTTCCCTCACAGGAGAGGGAGGCCCTTTTTATTGAGATGAATCCATCCACGGTCTTTGTTCAACTTCCAGTCTTGTCTCATGATTTCCTCTATAATCTGGAGCACGTGCCTTTGGGAAGTGGTTGTGTTCTCTCTTATGTTGCAAAGAAGCTCCCTTATATAAATGCCATAAGGCTTGAGCAGGAAATAGAGGCCGTGGGGTGTGACGCCCTCATCCTGGAGGAGATACTCGCCTCAAACCCTGCCAGGGTATGTTTTAGCGTGTATCTGTGGAATATAGAGAGAAGTCTTGAACTTTCCAAGAGGATAAAACAGAGGGAAAAAGAGATAGAAATAGTAGTGGGGGGACCGGAGGTGAGCAGGGATAATGGATTTCTCCTGGCCCACTCCCACATATTTGATGCCGCCATTCAGGGAGAGGGAGAAGAGGCCCTTGTGCAATATCTCCTTTCCCCTGAGGAAAAAGGAATAATTCCCCGTAAAGAGGTCCCCTTACCTCTGGAGGAGATCCCTTCCCCTTATCTTAACCACGTGATAGGTCCCTCCATAAGGGGAAGGCTCCTACTGGAGAGTGTGAGGGGGTGTCCCAATCATTGTCTGTACTGCTATTATCACAAAAATTTTTCCTCTATTCGCACCCTGCCCTCAAATCTGGTAAGACGAGAGATAGAATGGGCTCTTGGTGAAGGGGTAAAGGAGGTTACCTTTGTGGACCCCTCTTTTCTCAAGCGTCCCCGGATAAAGGAATTTCTCCGGGAGATAGGCTCTGTACTCAAGGGGAGTAATGTTTCCCTTACTTGTGAATTGAATGCAGAGGATGTGGATAAGGAGACTGCAGATATGCTTGTATTATGCAACACCTCCCAGGTGGAGATAGGTCTCCAGAGCATAAATCCAGCAGCCCTAAAGGCAGTCTCCAGAAGATTTGACAAAGAGGCATTCATACAGGGAGTGAGGCTCTTGAGGGAGGTGGGCATAGAGGTGATGATAGACCTTATTGTGGGGCTACCTGGAGATAGTAAAGAGGATGTAATGAGGTCCATTGACTTTCTGGTGGAGCAAAGGCTCTTTGACGAGCTTGGAATATACCCATTAAGTGTCCTCCCTGGGACCTCTCTAAAAGATATGGCCCCATCTCTCGGGATACTCCACCAGGACCTTCCCCCTTATCTCGTCCTTGGGACCCCTTCTCTGGGAAGGGAAGAGATAAGAGATTGTATGCAATATGCAGAAGAGGCTACAGATATTGACCTATATCCTGTGGAATTTCCCCTATTTCCTGGAAGAGATATAAGGGAAGGGACCCTTATATATGAGCTAATACCTACACAGGGAAAAGAAGGGACCAGTGTCTCAAAGATACTATGCAGGCTCTTATCCTCTATTATTATCACCATCAAGGAAGAGTGGCTCTTAAGACACAGCTCACATCTGTTGACTCTAATGGACCACCTTCTAGGGGAAAATCCCCATCTACTCATAGATGTGATAATTGATGCGGATATTGTACGTGGTCCTGAAGAGGTTCAAGCAACATGTAGAAAGCTCCTCTCCCTCTCCCTGAAGGAGAGGCAATACATGGATAGGGACCCTTACTCCACCACCAATCTTCTCCGTTCCCTTCAGTTCTTTGTATTCATGCAGAGAGGGGAGTCTATGTGTCTTATGAACCTACCAGTGGATTGGATAAAAACAGGGGCACGGTCTCAGTTCTGGTTTAAGATCAGAGGGGAAGAAGAGGACTTCTTCCTGGAAAAAGGGGCAAGCCTGGTGGGAGAGCCCCTTCTGGCATTTAATGTGGTGGATGCCCCCCTCTCAGAGGATATTCCCATATCCATGGGTGCAGTAAAGGTAAGGATATAAGTTTATACCCAGGTTTTTTGAGGACTTCTGAGGATAAAAAACAAACACTTGCGGAGGTGAAGGATGTATTCAGAAGAATATCTCCAGAGGGAATTACAGAGTTCTTCTCAATATGTATTGGATGAGGAATTGGCAAAAATAGTACGTATCTCCATGGCCCTGGAGATGCCTCTGCTACTAAAAGGAGAACCAGGCACAGGCAAGACCATGCTGGCCCATGCCATTGCAGAGGCCCTGGGGATGCCTCTTATAGTGCTCAATGTAAAGTCTTCCATGAAACTCATTGATGCACTCTACCAGTATGATACCCTTACACGCTTAAATGATAGCAGATTCGGGGACTCTAAAAGGGATGTAAGCAGGATAGAAGACTACATTAGAATGGGGAAGATTGGTCAGGCCTTTACCTCAGAAAAAAAAGTGGTACTTTTGATAGACGAGATAGACAAGGCAGATTCAGACTTTCAAGACGATATGCTGGATGTGCTGGACCAGATGGAGTTTGACATCATTGAGATAGACAAGACCATCAGGGCAAAACACCGCCCGGTGATTATCATTACATCCAATGCAAAAAAGGACCTATCAGAGCCCTTTCTGGGCAGATGTAACTTTCACCATATAGCATTTCCCTCTCCAGAGATGATGAGACGCATCATCCAGGTGCACTTTCCCCATATAGGTGAAAAACTCATGGAAAATGCCATCAGGTGCTTTTATAAGATGAGAGAATTGCCGGGAATAGAAAAAAAACCCGCAACCAGAGAACTCCTGAACTGGATAAGGGCCCTGCTCACTGATCCCGACTTTAATCCCAAGACCCTCAAAAAGGAGGTACCCTATCTTGGAGTGCTATTTAAAAAGAGCAGGGACATGGAGATAGCCAGAAATTCCATATCCAGAATAAGGGCATAAGACATGTTTGTGGATTTCTTCTACATGTTAAAAGAGGCAGGGATTCCAGTGAGCCCCACGGCCTTTTTGAGACTCCACAGGGCACTCTCCCTGGGACTCATAAACTCCCTCTTTGACTTCTATTGTGCGGCTCGCTCCATCCTCATAAAATCTGAACGCTACTTTGACCTATATGACAGGATATTCTCTGTATACTTTCACGGTAAAAAAATTGACCAGAATCCCCCAATTATGCTATCAAGGCATATAAGAGACATGCTCAACCACTGGCTCAATAGGCACCCCAGGGAACTGGCCTCTCTCCTGGGGGTCTCAGAGGAAAGGCTATCCACACTCACCCCTGAGGAATTAGAGAAATACTTCCTGGACAGACTAAAGGAGCAAACTGAAGAACACCACGGGGGAAACAAATGGATAGGCACAGGGGGCACCTCTCCTGTGGGACACTCTGGATACCACCCTGGGGGTATGAGGGTGGGGGGAGAAAGCAGAAATCAATCAGCTATAAAGGTCGCAATGGAGAGGAGATATCGCGACTACAGCAGGGAAGGCCCCCTCACCACATCCCAGATAGGGGAGGCCCTACGGCGCCTAAAGAATCTAAAGGCGGTGGGACCAAAGGACAGACTCAATATAGAAAAGACCATCAGGGAGACCGTAAAAAACGCAGGGGAGATAGAGATAGTATTTGAGCGCTCCCTCAAAGACAGGCTCAAGGTAGTGCTTGCAATAGATAATGGCGGCTGGTCCATGGAGCCCTATGTGGAGATAGTAAAGGTCCTGTTTGACTATGCAAGGAGCCAGTTTAAGGACCTAAAGGTCTTTTACTTTCATAATACCATCTATGACTATCTCTGGGAGGACCCTCCCCGCATCTCCAGACCCTTCAAGGTATGGGACCTCATAAAGCTGGACAGAGAGACCAGGTTTATCATCGTGGGAGACGCCTCCATGGCCCCGTATGAGCTCCTGGTCCCAGATGGTTCCATATACTTTGGAGAGCGCTCAGGAAGGCCCAGTATAGAGACCCTGAAATTTATTGCCCAGACATTTCCCTATAGCGCATGGCTGAATCCCAAAATGAAACACACATGGAAACACACAAGGACCATCATGCTAATAAAAGAGATATTCCCCATGTTTGAACTGAGCCTTCCAGGACTGGAAGAGATGGTAAGATATTTGTCATCAAAACAATCTACTTAAATACCCCAAAGGAAGGCCCCTATGGCCAACATGACAACAAGAGGAGAAGACCCCTATAAAAAAAATAGGGTCTTGTTGTATTTCAAAGATAGATCCCTGGAAAAGGAATTCCGGGAATCCTATCTGGAACACACCATGGAGAACACAAAGAGGGCCCTATTGGTGGGTTTTATACTCTATCTCTCCTCTGCCTTCCTGGATTTTCCCTTCTATCACACCATAAGGCCCATTACCATGATAGTTATCTATTTTATCATCACCCCCATGGGCATAGTGGTGGCTTTTCTTGCCCGACATCCTTTTTTTAAAAGGATAATGGTTCCCACTATAAGTATTGCATCTGGAGCCGCAGGCCTGGGGATAATTATTATGATGGGACTGGCGCGTCCCCCTATCAACTACTTTACACATACCAGTCTCATACTCATAATCCTATCCATCTATAGCGTAATACGCATATTCTTTGTATATGCAACCTTTACATCTATCCTTCTTATAGTAATATACGAGATAGTAGCACTGTGGATAAATCCACTTCCCTTTCCCATCCTTATGGCAAGCAACTTTTCCCTTATCTCTGCCTTTATATTAAGTATGTTGGGAGGATATATAATAGAGGCCTATGCTAGACAAAATTTTGTACAATTAAAGATAATCCAGAATGACATGATAGAACTCCATCACCTTAACAAAGAACTAGAGAGACTTGCCACTATAGACCCCCTTACAAAACTATATAACAGAAGATTTATGGAAACAAAGATGGAAGAGGCCATTGCTCTCTTCAAAAGAAAAGGGATACCCATCTCCTTCCTCTTCCTGGATCTGGACAACTTCAAGGCAATAAATGATCTCTATGGTCATAGATTTGGAGATGGAGTACTCCAGAATGTAGCCAGGATAATAAGAAAGTCCCTTAGGAGAGAGGATATTGCATTTAGATATGGTGGAGATGAATTCTGCATCCTATTTGTAAATGCCCTCTCCCAGGAGGCCCTTAAGGTAGGGAGGAGATTGCTGAAAAAGATAGAAAGATTTGCTAAAAACAATGACCTAAATTTTGGAATAAGTGGTGGGTGCATACAGCTTACAAAAGACCTCTGCTCTCCTGACGACATAATAAAAGAGGCAGATAAGGTCCTCTATCAGGCAAAGCGTCTAGGTAAGGGAAAGATACTAAATATTGAAGAGGTACAATAAAAAAGGGGGCATTTAAGCCCCCTTCCAAGACACTCCAAGGTCCCCTATCCCTTCAGTTTCTCCTTCAAGACCTCCAGGATGGACCTAAATACCACCAGTCCCACGCCTGAGCCAATCACAAGTAATACTGTATATAGCACTCCAAAAAATATGGCGTGGTCTGGTCTCCACCAGGGCAGGTCCTGGGGAAGCATTGAATGAATGGTCTCGCCAGGTAACATCTTTCACTCCTTTACTTTACTGCCTCTTTTAAGACCTTTCCTGGCTTGAACTTTACCACCTTGGTGGCGGGAATTACAATCTCCTCCCCTGTCTGGGGATTACGTCCCTTTCTCTCCTTTCTCTCCACCACCTCAAAGGTGCCAAATCCAGTAAGGGTCAATTTCTGATCGCTCTGCAGGATCTCCTTGATGGACTCAAGACAGGCATTAACTACCTTCTCTGCCTCGGTTTTTGTGATATCCGCCTTTTCCGCAATCTTTGCTATGAGATGAGCCTTGGTCATTATACCTTCCTCCTTTATAAAATTATACTTCTCCTACACGCCTTTAACCCACCAAGTTAAAGCTAAGGCCATCTAAAAGATTATAGCCCAAAAGTCAAAGCTCTCCTTACTTTCAATAAAAATACCCCTAATATCAAAAGAAAGCCTCTGTCAAGCCATTTGCTAAAAATCATAGGAGAGCACTTAGCCCTATATAGTGAGCAGGAGTAAGTTCGCAGGGCCTCATTCTCCTATCCAATCCCTGGGTTTTAAAGAATCCCTCTATATCAGAAGACCACACTCTTTTCAATATATTTCCTAGCTGCTTGCGAGGGGCCCGGAAACAGAACTTGAGCACACCGGCAAGCCTTTTCTTTTCCTCCTCCCCCAGTGCTTCCCCTATGCCACCGGGGATAAGAGAGATCACCGCAGAATAGACCTTGGGGCGAGGATGAAATGCCCCGGGGGGAATAAGAAATTCCATCCTGGGGGTGCAAAAGGTCTGGACCCAGACCCCTAGAGGGCCATAATTTCTATCCCCTGGAGATGCACATATCCTCTCTGCTACCTCCTTTTGGACTGTAAATACCATCTTTTCATATCCCATGGAAACACAGGAGAGATCCCATATAAGACGTGAGGCAATATTATAGGGAAGATTTCCAATAATCTTATTAATTGGAGAAGAACCTATCTTCTCCCACGCAAGGCTAAGGGCGTCCATAACCACCACAGAGGAGATCTCCAGCCTCTCTCTCACATATCTCGCCAGGTCCATATCCCTCTCCACCCCCACATAATTACACCCACACTCCAGTAATATCTCTGTAAGGGCCCCCATTCCAGGGCCTATCTCCAGGATACTATCTCTTCCAGATGGATTTAAAAGAGAGACTATACGCCTGCAGAGGTGGGGCTGGATCAAAAAATTCTGTCCCCACTTCTTCCTGGGCCTATGACTATTCCAGGACATCAAAACGCTCAAACTTCATCATAAAATTTGCCCTTCCCTGGGTTGCAGAACGAAGGTCTGTGGAAAAACCAAAGAGCTTTCTCAAGGGGGCCAGGGCATATACCACCTTGTCTGTACCCCGTTCAAACATATTTTCTATCTTTCCCCCCTTGGAGCCTATGAGAGATATCACATCCCCCACAAACTCCTCAGGCACATAAATCTCCAGAGACATGAGGGGTTCCATAAGGAGAGGAGATGCCTTCTCCAGTGCCTTTTTAAGGGCAGAGGCCGCTGCCATATGATAGCCCACCTCTGAGGAGTCTTCCTTTATCTCTCCCAGGGAGATAACCCTTACCCTTACCCCTTGCACGGGGGCCCCTTTTAACACGCCGCTCTGAAGGGCATCCTTTAATGAGGTGTATATGGCATCTATTATCTTATCAGACCACATCTCCACATCAAATTCAAAGGAGATCCTGTTCTCTTCCTGTCTGGATATAGGCTCCACCTTAATCTCCACAAATCCATAGTGCATCTGATCTCCAAGCTCTCTGTGAAACTCCTCACATGCACTGGCCTCTTTTCCAATGGTCTCACGATATACCACCTGGGGACGCCCTGCCCTGAACTCTGCCCCATATTCCCTCCTGAGCCTCTCCTGTACCACATCCAGATGGAGTTCTCCCATACCAGAGAGGATTATCTGTCCTGTATCCTCATCTCGCTCCATAAAAAGGGTGGGGTCCTCCTGAAGGAGCTTTTCTATGGCAAATAAGAGTTTCTCCTCCTGAGAAGAACTCCTGGGTTCTATGGCTACAGAGATAACTGGTCTATAATCCCCTATGCGTTCCAGAATTATCTTATTGTCTTTGAGACACAGGGTGTCTCCAGTTTTTACACTCTTGAGTCCCGCGGCCCCCACTATCTCCCCTGCCCGGGCCTGATCTATCCTCTCCTTTCTATCCGCATGAAGCCTAAAGAGACGCGCCACGCGATGGGTGATATCCTGCGTGGAATTATATACTGTATCTCCTGCCCTGAGGGTCCCTGAATATACCCTCAACAGGGCCATGAGACGCCCAGTCTCCATACTTATCTTAAACACCAGGGCAGATAAGGGCGCCCTAGAGGATACAGGAAAGGACTTTTTTTTCTTTGTATCTGGATCAATCCCCTCTATCTGCTGAACCTCAAGGGGGGAAGGGAGATAATCACACACCGCATCCAGTACTGGCTGCACCCCTATCTTCTTCAGGGCAGAACCCAGAAGGACAGGGGTAAGCTTTAGCTCAATGGTGCCCCTCTTTAAAAGAAGCCTTATTTCATCAGAGGAAATCTCCTCCTCTGAAAGATACTTCTCCAGGATGGTCTCATCTATCTCTGCTAGAGACTCTATGAGTTTCTCCCTCCACACAAGGGCCCTCTCCATCTGATTGGGAGACAGCTCCCTCTTCTCCACCCTCTCCCCTTCACTCTCAGGGTCAAACCAGAGAAACTTCATCTCCAGAAGGTCCACTATCCCAGAGAATTCACTCCCCTCTCCCTCGGGGATCTGAAGGGCCACAGGGTTGGCCCCTAATTTCTTTTTCATCTCCTCAAGCACATTTTCAAAACTTGCCCCCACCCTATCCATCTTATTTACAAAGGCTATCTTGGGCACCATATATTTCTGGGATTGCTTCCACACTGCCTCACTCTGGGGCTCCACTCCACCAACTGCACAAAATACACCCACTGCACCATCCAGGACCCTGAGAGACCTCTCAACTTCAATAATAAAATCCACATGCCCTGGGGTATCTATGATATTTATCTGTTTGTTTCTCCACATACACGAGGTGCAGGCGGAAGTGATGGTAATCCCCCTCTCCTGCTCCTCTGGCATATAGTCCATGGTGGCAGTTCCCTCATGTACCTCTCCCATCCGATGTATCTTCTTTGTGTAATATAATATCCTCTCGGTCAAAGTGGTCTTTCCTGCATCAATATGGGCAATAATCCCTATATTTCTGATGCGATCTAAATACTTGTCCGCTCCCTTGGCCTCCTTCATCTCCAACCCCCTAACCAAGATCTATTACTCCAGTGCACCATAAACCACCACAAAGGGCGGCAACTTCACTAAAATACATGAGATTATCTACTATCCTTACCCTGTCTTTGAAACTCCTCAAGACAGTGCCGAATACACTCCTCACATTTCTCAAAGGTCCTGTTTTCTTCTCTGGAGCAAAAACCCATAAACTTGATAAGCCATTCCTCCCCCACCCTGGGACACCTCTGGACAAACTGGATAAAGGCAATAAGCCTGTCAAGGGCCTCATCCTCTATGTAGTGTTCCAGGCTACAGGCATTCCTCTCTGCCACATCCTCAGGAAGTTTCAAAAAAGAAAAAAAGAATTCCTTCAGCACCCGGTGACGGTAAACCACCTCACTTGCCAGTCTAAACCCCTCTGGGGTAAGGGTAACTGAACTATAGGGGGTATAATTTATAAGGCCCTTCTGGGAAAGGGCCTGAAGGGCACCTGTAACAGATGCCCGCTGCACGCCCAATCTCTCTGCAATATCCTTGGCCTTTGCAGAATCCCTTTCCCTTTCTAGACAGAATATGGCCTCCAGATAGTCCTCTAGATTTGGACTGAGGTCTCTATGAGGCTTTTTCATTATATCCAGCCCCATGCTCTACCTATGAGAGCTGTTTTGAAAGATATTTTAACATCTGACCCACCACGATCTCTATGACTTCCCGTGGGAGAAAATCCCTGTCCATCTGGGGCATAAGCATATTCACCACCCTTTCCGTGGCCGCATTTACGTCTCTCACCTCCAGATAGGTCTTCTCTAGCAACTCCCTTGTGCGCCTTGCAGATTCCAAAGATCTTTTCATAAACTGGTGGGCATCCTCCTCTGTGAGTGCCCCAAAGTGTTCTGCCAGATGGATATTGGCATTGAGGTCTGCCATCCGCTGAAGACTCTCCATATATCTATCAAAATTAGAATTAGCCGCAGTAAATACATCATCTCCCATTGGAATCCCCCCTGCATCTGAGGCAAAAAGGGCCCTTTGCCGGGGCTCAAAAAGGGCAATGGAGCAGGAAGAATGACCTGGCACCTCCATAACATCCAGGGAAAAACTTCCCACCTGCACCCTGTCACCCTCTTTTAATACCCTATCTACCTCTATGCCAGGGAAATCAAGACCCATTTCCCTTGCCTTCTCTTTAAGTCCCTCCTTCTCCAACACAAGGGCATTCATAAACCTGATGGACTCCACCACCTTGGGATTGGAGAGAAGGTCCTTTGCCCTTTCTGAGGCCATGACCTCCAGCCACTCCCACTGTCTCTTAAAATATGGCACACACCCACAGTGGTCAAAGTGGGAATGGAGTATAATGACCTTGCTTATCCTCTGAGGAGATATGCCAAACTCCTCAATCTGAGAGACCACCTCAGGGGCTATATAGATTATGCCTCCCCCAATGATGGCGCATTCATCTCCCCCATCAATTAGATATACATTGCTCTCCCTTTTGCCCAGAAGATAGATGGAGTCAGTAATCCTTGCCTTTTTCTCAAACCTCATAACCCCTCCCTCCTTAGCTCCGGGCCATAAGTGCCGCACCTATGGCCCCTGTTAGCTGTGAAAGCTCATGCACCACTATTTCACAGGAAAATATGTCCTCCAGGGCCTTTTTTAGACCCACATTTCTGGCACATCCCCCTGTTAACATGATTGGCTCCTGTATCCTGAGCCTTCTGGTCATGGAAAATATCCGACTGGCAATGGCTCTGTGTATCCCGGCAATGATGTCTTCTCTCTTTTTTTTATGGGCCATCATGGAGATGACCTCGGATTCAGCAAATACTGTACACACACTACTTATGGACACTGGATTTGAGGAACTGAGTGAGAGCTCTCCAAACCTCTCCATATCCACACCCAGGGCACGGGACATGACCTCTAAAAAACGACCTGTACCTGCGGCACAGCGGTCATTCATCACAAAGTCCAGGACCTTCCCCCCTTCATCAAGGGAGATGGCCTTGGAATCCTGTCCCCCTATGTCAATAACTGTCCTCACCTCTGGGGAGAGGAAATGGGCCCCCTTCCCATGACAGGTTATCTCTGTGACCTGCCTGTGGGCCTCAGCCACACACTCTCTTCCATAGCCAGTGGAGACTATCCTATCCACATCCTCCTTTTTCACCCCAGCCTCCTCAAGAGCCGGGTAGAGGACCCGTCCCCAGGCCTCTGACATATCATACCCTGTGGAGGCCACCTTTGTGGCCAGTATCTCTCCCCCTTTCATTACCACACACTTTACAGTGGTAGAACCCACATCTATCCCCGCCACCACCATTATGTACTCCTTTTCTGCTTCTGTTGTTCCAGAAGTTCCATAAATGCGCCTATCCTACTTTGTATCTGGGCTTCTGTAAAGTTTCTTTGATCCAGCATATCAGATTCAAGTATAAGCACTCCTATACCGGTCTTTTCCTTTACAACATCCTGGATATAATACTGTCCAAAGGAATATGGTTTGCAACTCCTATTTGAATGCATAACCAGCCCATCCACATTATAGCGCCTTATCATATCCACCACCTGTTCCGCCATCATATCTATACCCAGATTCAGATATATTCTCCCATAGGCCCTGGCAAGGGAAGAGGAAAAATCACTGGGGTCAATGTAGGATAGGGTGCTACACCATGCAGAGGTATAGGTATCTGCCACCAGGGTGGCCCCATATCTGGCAAATTCCTCAGAAAGCCACCTGGTATTGTACCAGATGGGAAGATTGTCCCACAGGAGCCTGAATCTCTCTCCTGGTACCGCACATATACCCTTTTCTATCCTCTCCTCCATCTCTTGTAGGAGCTCAGAATAATATTCAACACATACCTCTCTTCCCCGCAGGGTAACAATGAGGGCCAGGTGGAAAAAGGCGTCAAAGGCACTCATTGGAGCTGGAGAATGGGTGGTGGTATCCAGTACCCTCTGCCACAGGAGCTGGGCCTTATAGGAGAGCCTTCCCACCTCTTCCAGCCTTTCCCTGGAAAAAGGCCTCCCACAGATCTGGGAGAGAAAGTGAAAAAATTCTTCAAATTGTCTCTCTATATATGCCTCCACCACAGGAGAAAACCCTTCATGATTCATGGGACAATCCAGCACAAATAGGGGCACCTTAAAATACCGGGCCTGGATCTCATACCACTTGACCACAGTTGAGCAGATATTATTACAGCAGATTAACATGTCTGGAGGAGGAAGCATCCCAATGGGACCCTGCTTTCCCCTGCTGCAGGCGATATCACTGAGGGCATAGGAGCACAGATCCCCGCAATAACCCATCTCCTCTGCGGCCCTGCACATCTCCTCTCCCATCTTTGCGGCCCCTATCATGGCCCCATGATTTTCAGGATAGATGGGGATAATATCCATTGCAAGAAGGGGTTCCACAGGGCCCCCACTGGTGATCCAGGCCACTTTTTTGCCCTGGTTTCTAGCATCAAATGCCTCCAGAAAATAGTGGGTCATTATCTCCTTCATCCTCTTCTTTGCCCTGATGGGCACATGGATATGCTCAGACATGACATCCCTCCTTAGAGCATCTCAATAAAGGCTTCCAGCCTGGTTCGGTGTTGGGCAGAGAATCTCCAGGGGTCTTCCACTTCCAGTAAAAGCACAGGCAGTCCCTCCAGACCCAAAGCCAGATCAGGATAGTCAAAACAATGGGGATCGCAAAATTTTGGAAGGAGAAAGACCACTCCATCAGGGGAAAGGTCTTTGCAAATTCTCTTAATATGGGCAATCCTACCTTGTATGTTCCTATATTTTGCCGCACATATAGCACGCCCCAAAAGGGACCTTGCTATCTCCTCCACAGGCTCGCCCTCCAGCTCCACCCTCCTCTCATAAGGACGCATCCCTGAACAAAGGTCCATATAAAGCACTTGTGCCCCTGCATCTTCAGCCATGACAGCCAAGTGGGGGCAGAGATAAATGCTACCAACCACTATTATACCAGGTCCCTGTCTGGCCCTCTTTCCCCCTCCTGGCATTCCCCTTATCTCTTCCAGGATCTCAACCCATTCATCAGGGGCCATTGTCATTCCACTTATATATAAAAGGTGCATTTCATAGGCAGAGATCTCCAGGGTCCCCTGGATGCGTCTATTGTTTATCTCCCTGATAAGCTCCCTGCTCCGATTATAAAGGGACAGCGCCTCATAGAGGGCATCTTCCTCTAGCTCAAAAGATTCTGTGAGCACCTGGGTAAAATAGCTAAGGGGCACCTCTCCCTCCACTCGGCAGGGAACCATAAGGTCCCTACACCAGGGTCCATTTTTGCAGGAAACCCTGTAGAGATCAGAGATTCGCTGCATGGTATCGCAGGTATTGGAAAAAATTACCCCATCTATATCCATCCCACCTCTCAGCAACACCTCCAGGATCCCCTTGCCACACAAACAACAGTAGGGTTGCAGGAGGCCATCTGCCCTATAGGTAGGAGGGGGTACTGGAAACAACCTTATCCCCAAGGAACCCTGGGCCCATATTAGTTCTTCTGGTACATAAGAGCAGGTATATGCCACCACAGGTCTGTGGGTACGCCTTCTCCAGCGATGGATATACTCCTCCCTATTTTCTATAACCCACCTCAAATGCTCAAAAATTTCCTTTCTCATAACAATCTCCTGTTATGCATGTCTTAATGGTTAGTGAGCATTAAATAAGACCACAATAAAATCAAGTAGAAAGGTTCAAAAAGAAAGGCCTTCTATGGAGATTCTAAAGGCTTATTTCACAGAAAGGACCTGCCCTATCCAGTGTTTTTTAAACCCTCTGAAGTCTTAAGCACCCTGAGTGAGCAATTTTATCATCTGGGAAATCCTCTTAAGGAATTTGACAGGAGCAGAGAGAGGGATTACTCTACTTCTACCCTGGACCATGTGAGCAGATCCCAGTAGGAGCAGATCTGAGCCAATGCTCTCTGAATATGTATCCGGGGCAGGTATAATAACTCGCTGGAAATTGTATGGTAACCTTACTGAGACTATTCCCTGTCAGAGAAGACCTCCCCTTTTCAGAAATATTGTTTCTAAAAAAATAGATAAGCGAGATAATGGGGCATGGGACCTCTTTAGGGAGGCCAAATTTTTGAAGGGGTGTTTTTTGTGAAAAAAGGGCGTTCCAACAAAATTATCTATTCCTCTTTTGGAAGAATCTGTCTATACAGCATTCCATTACTCATAGTTTTCTATTATCTTATATTCTATATTGTACAGCATTATTTTATCCTTCCTGACTTTTTTAACCTTCAAAAGAAATATTCTATAAAAAATGTTGCTAGAGTAAAAGAAAGTATATTTGATGAAATAAATTCTCTGGCAAATATGGTATCTGATTGGGCAATGTGGGATGATACCTATATCTTTGTAAAAAATGGAAATAAAGAATACATAAAGTCCAATCTAATTCCAAAAAGTCTATGGAAAAGTAGTAAGATAAATCTGGTATATATTTATGACAATAAAGGAGAGGTAAAATGGTGCCGCATATATGACCCCCAAAAAGACAGGTTGCTTAAATTGGAATTTTTTAAGCCAAGACACCTCTCCAAAGGAAATTTTTTCCTTTCCCCACCTGTATTAAAGAATGGATTTAAAGGGATCCTCATCACCAGATATGGTATAATGTTCCTGGCGGGATCTCCTATATTAAGGTCTTCAGGAGAGGGACCATCTAGGGGTGTACTGGTAATGGGGAGATTTATTACCCCTGAGATAATAAAGAGTATTATCAGGCAAACCAAGGTAACATTTTCCTTGCATGTTCCATCCTCTCTAAAGGGGGTCCAGGGAGAGAACCCTGAAAAGATAGTGAAGGAGATTGTCAAAAAGGGGATATATTTTTCACCTGGTCTCCACCAGGGGGTATGGAGAGTATATGGAGGGATTAGGGACCTCACCAATAGATATATGATTATAGAGGCCCACATCCCAACTCCTTTTATAGAGGAAGGCCAAAAGCTTTCAAATGTGGTATCTGGTGCCATTCTCACCATGGTAACTATCCTGGTTGCTGTACTTTTTATGATATTTAGAAGATATGACCTCATGAGGAAGAGACAGTACGATGCAGTAAAGATGCTGGTGAAAGAAAAGACTCAAGAAATCAGATTGAAGACCACCCTTCTGGGGGTACTCATCAACTCCATGCCAGAGCTTATATTCATACGAGATATGAATGGTAAATATATCCTCTATAATGAGGCATTTAAAAAGGGCTTTAAGATTGAAATGAGGGTGGACGTGCCCATTCCCGAGGAATCACTGGTGGATAAGTGTCCTGAATTATTTTCTATTATTCGTGATTATCTGGAAAACCAATTTAAAGAAGGAAGGGAATATCATACAGAGAAATGGATTATATGCCCTGATAAAGAAAGACGGTATGTGGAGATAAGCCTTCTTCCCTTTCAGGTATCCAACACCCAGGGCATTATATGTATTGTGAGGGACCTTACTGAGCGAGAAAATATGCGAATAGAACGGGAAAAGATGAGCAGGATAGATTCCCTGGGGGTCCTTGCAGGTGGTATAGCCCATGATTTTAACAACATGCTTACCGCCATCCTGGGCAATATCTCCATTGCGAGACAATATCTCAAAAACGAGCCAGCGGTCCTGGAACGCCTGGAACTCGCAGAGGATGCGGCCCTTAATGCAAAGGAATTGGCAGGACAACTCCTTACGTTTTCTAAGGGGGGAGAGCCTGTTTTAAGGGCCAGATCAATAAAGGAATTGGTGGAAAAGTGCGCCAGATTTGTATTGACCGGTCAAAATATCCAGTTAAAACTGGAGTATCCTGGGGAAGAGATATGGCCTGTGGTTATAGATGCCAGACAGATAAGTCAGGTGATCCAAAACCTCATAATAAATGCCAGGGAGGCCATGCCCAGGGGAGGTACCATTACCATAGGGTTTGAAAATCTCCTGATCTCCTCTAGTTCCCCTTCCTCTCTCCCCCTTTCTCCTGGCAAATATGTATGTATCCACATAAAGGATGAGGGAGAAGGTATACCTCAGGAACACCTTCCCAAGATATTTGAGCCCTATTTCACCACCAAAGAACAGGGAAATGGACTTGGGCTGGCCATCTGTTATTCCATTATGAGAAAACACGGTGGATATATCACTGTGGAATCTGAAGAGGGAAAAGGGACACTCTTTAAACTTTATCTCCCTGCATCCCCCTCTGTAAGACCCCATGAAGAGATAAAGGACACCTCCTTAAGACACTTCACAGGATGCGTGATTGTCATGGACGATGACCAGATGATAAGGGAGCTCCTCATCAATATGCTGGAATTTCTGGGACTGGAGGTTATAGGTGTAAAGGAAGGAAGGGAGTTACTTGAGATATACAGAGATATGCTCGCCAGGGGGAAAAGGATAGACCTGGTCATATTGGACCTCACCATCAGGGGAGGCATGGGGGGGAAAGAGACCATGGAAAAGCTCCTCAGGATAGACCCTCACGTAAAGGCAGTACTCTCTTCTGGATACATAGATGATGACATCATGGCAAATTTTAAAAAGTACGGCTTTAAGGCGATATTGAGAAAGCCCTATACCATGGATGAGATGGTCTCCATCTTGGGGGAACTCCTTCCAGAGGGATAGATTGATGAGGGTTTAGGGGTGTTCCTCCAGAAAGATGACCTCCCTCACGTCATCATAGGCGAAGAGCTCAGAATATCTTCCCCAGTTTATAATGGTCTTTATCTGGTTCTCCACGTCCTCAGGGGAAAAGTCTTCCTCCAGAAGGGATTGAACCTCTTCTATCTCTATCTCCCCTTTGTCAGAGGCATATAGCCTCTCCAGTATCCATTTAAAGATAGGAAGTCTCTTTATCCTTGAGGCAAAGATCTCTTTTCTGGTGAGGATACTTGCCTCTGCAAATATCTCCCCCAAGGTGGTGAGGGTTATGTCTCCTGCTATAATAGTGGCAAAACCAAGGAGCTGGGCCGCCTCAGTAAGCCTGAGTAATTGCTCTGAGTCCTTTACCTTCAAACTAGAGGCAAGTTGATATATATCACACCTTCCTCCCTCAATCTCAAAGACCCTCTCCAGGAGGCCCGCAAGGTCTCCAATGGAGATGGGAGGTATACCCCTTCCCTTGAGGCCTCCTCCCACTGGGGCCTCTCTACTGCCATCTACGCTGTGCCCCTGGCCTGCCATAAGGGCGTAGATCCAGTCCACCATCTCCAGAAACTCTGGAGACTTTCTATTGCGGGGATGGGACATGCTCACAAGGACCTGAGAGATCACGCGCCCTGGAGATTTGTCCATAATCACTATCCTGTCAGCCATAAACACCGCCTCTTCAATATTATGGGTCACCATCAAAATGGTCTTGGTGGGTATCTTCCCAGTGGTCCACAGTTCTATGAGTTCTCCCCGTAGAGAATCTGCGCTCAAGGGGTCCAGGGCAGAAAAGGGTTCATCCATACACAACAGCTCTGGCTCCACTGCCATCGCCCGTGCAAATCCCACCTTCTGGCGCATCCCCCCTGAAAGCTCCCGAGGATATGCCCCTTCAAAACCATCCAGTCCCACCCTATCCAACAAATCCAGGGCCATCTTCTCCCTCTCCTGGGGAGGCACTCCCCTGGCCTTTAATGCTATCTCCACATTCTCCTGAACCGTAAGCCAGGGGAAAAGGGCAAAGGTCTGAAATACAATAGTGGCATAGGGATTTACCCCCTCTAACCTTTCCCCTCTATAGAGGACCTCTCCAGAAGTAGGGGGTTGGAGTCCTGTAATTATCCTGAGCAGAGTGCTCTTTCCACACCCTGAAGGTCCCAACAGGGCCACAAATTCCTTTTTTTTCAAGTCAAGATTTATCTCCTTCAGGGCCATAAAGGACTTCTTTCCTGTACTATAGCTATGGGAGATGTTTTTAAGTCTTATAAGACAATCCTCACTCATGATCCTCACTCTCTTAGTCCAGGTGGTATTTTTCCTCTGCAAGGGCGTATAAGGGACGCCATACAAGCCTGTTTATGGTCACCACAGCCACTATCATGGCAAGGGTAGCGGCCAGGAGTAGGGGATAATTTCCAGTGGCTGTGGCCTGACTTATGGTGGAGCCAATACCCGTGGTCTTCAAGGTCTTACCTGCAAACTCTATATACTCTGCCACAATAGATGCATTCCACGCACCCCCCCCTGCAGTGATAATTCCAGTGACAATATAGGGAAAGAGAGAGGGCAGTATGAGATATCTCCACTTCTGCCATTTGCTAAGCTGAAGGAGCCTTGCAGTATATCTGAGGTCCACGGGAATGGTAGAGGCACCTGCAATGATATTAAAGAGTAAATACCACTGCGTTCCAAGTAGCATCAACAAAATAGCCGCTGTATTAAGCCCCCCAGGAAGTCTTAATACCACCAGGAGAAAAGCTGGAAACAGGGCGGTGGCTGGCACAGAGGCCGCTATTTGCACTATAGGTTGAAGCCACCTGGCTATCCTGGGGTTGGTACCTATTGCAACACCCACTGGGATGGTCCACAAAAGGGCTATGACAAGTGCCATGCTTACCCTTAAAAAGGTGGCCGTAAGGGCCACGCCAATATGCCACCACTCATGGGAGGTGAGAGAGGATAGAAGGAGGATGGAGCGATATAGATAGATACCCAGGAGGAGGGCCCCTGCCCCTGTTGTTATTACCATTACAGGAATGCTCCTCCTTTTTTTTCCCCTCCCCTCTCTTCGGTAGGAGAGGTGGATGAGCCACATATCCACCCTCTCCAGGAGTCGGGATATCCCCTTTCTCAGACGATAGAGTATCCTGGAATCCACCAGGAGATCATAGAACCACGAGGTCACAGGGGGCTCTGAATCTGTCATATTGAGCTTAAACTTGGAAGACCACGCAAGCAAGGGACGCCACATGAGCTGGTCCAGGGCAATGATAACAACTATAAGGGTAACCACTCCCCAACACACTGCCTTTATATCTCCCCTGTTTGCAGCTTCCTGGAGATAGGCCCCGATTCCAGGGAGACGAAAGTCCTTTTTCCCCACTGTGAATATCTCTGCGGCCATGAGAAAAAACCATCCTCCTGCCCAGCTCATCATGCTATTCCAGATAAGGGAAATGGCACCAAATGGGAGGTCCAGGGTCTTTACCCTGAGCCATCCCCTTATGTGAAAGATCTTACTTGCCTCTCTAAGGTCTCTTGGAATGGTGGAGAGGCTCTGATACCACGCAAAGGTGAGGTTCCAGACCTGACTTGTAAATATGAGAACAATGGAGGCAAGTTCCACAGCAATACCCTTTGGGAGGATGGCACTAAAACTCAACAGGACTACAGGGAGAAAAGAGAGAATGGGAACGCTCTGAAGCACATCCAACAGGGGCATAAGGACCATTTCAGCATATCTGCTCTTTACCGCGGCATATCCATAGAGGATGGAAAACACAAGTGAGAGGATATAGGCGGCCACCATCCTGCTCACCGAGAGAAGGGCATACCAGGGCAAGAGATGTAGAGAAAGGCCTATGGTGGGTCCAGTGATCTCTGAAGGGGCATGAAAGGCCAGGGTAATTCCCAGATATATGAGGACGGCCACAAAGATCAGGACTATTATATCTCCCAGAAGGGAGTATTTTCTGTCACCAGGAGGAGAAAGGTGTTGAAAGATATTTTCCATGACGCTATCCAATAAAAAACCCCTCTATCCGGCACACTCTCCCGGAGAGAGGGGTCTGGTTTTCTTTGGTGGAGGCGGCGGGAGTTGAACCCGCGTCCGGAGACACTACACAGAAGCTTCTACAGGCTTAGGCCAGGTTTTGATTTAACCATCAAATCCCCCCTGACCAGGGTCTTTGATGGCGAGTCCCTTGGATTTCTCGTCCAGGTGTACAGGGACCTACACCTGAACCAGCCTGATGTATTTGTCACCCCTTCCAGGCTATCAGGCGTCACCTAGAAGAGGCGTGGCTGCAACTTAAGCAGCCATTGCGTATTCGTAATCGTTGTTGGCACTTAATTTTTTGCCGCGTGTTTTACGAGGCCTCGCGGCACCTCGGCCTGCCACTCCTGCTTCGCTATCCCCGTCGAATCCAGTTCGCCCCCAAATACTGGGGTGGGGCAAAAAAATAGCGAGGGAGGGACTTGAACCCCCGACTCTGCGGATATGAGCCGCATGCTCTAACCAACTGAGCTACCTCGCCTTGACGGATGTTTTATGTAAGCATTTTTTTCATTTTTGGCAAGAGGAAAAATAAGGTGGTGAAAAAATTAACATCCCCTGAAAAGATCCCTTGAGATAAATAAGGTGCTCACTCCCCCTTTAATATATCTTCCCTATAGGTACTCTCCATCTTCTCAATGACGCTAGCCACCTCCTCACAGCCATTTAATGAATCCTTCACTAGCTGAAGGAGCCTTTCAGCATATTCGTTTTGAGGGTCTATCTGATAATTCACCCACATCCCCTCCCTGAAGGAGGATACAATACCAGCCTCTTCCAGTATCTTTAAATGCTTACTCACCGTGGACTGGGCAACCCCTAAAATTGCCCTCACCTCACACACGCACAGCACCCTCCTCTCCAACATCTTTACGATCTTTATCCTGTTTGGATCAGAGAGGGCCTTCATCACCTTTATAAACCTCTTCATATCTCCCCCAATTTATCGCTTTTTAGGAATATAGCTATCAACCCCATTCCCGTCAAGTCTCCTCTCATGAAACATGAAACATTTTTGTATCACAATTCATATTTGTATCTTTTTATATTCCATCTCACAAGGAAACATGGGTAAAGATTTAACGTATTTTCAAGCTATTGCATGCTGGTATGCCCCGTGCACCTTTTTGGAAAATTTTTTTTAAAGGGAGGTAGTGGTATGATATCCAATGCAGATGTGGTATGGGTCCTGGTGTCTGTAGGGCTCGTGATGCTAATGACTCCTGGCCTGGCAATTTTTTATGGGGGGCTGGTCAGGAACAAAAATGTACTAAATGCTATCTTAATGAGCTTCATAGCCCTGGGGGTAATATCCCTTGAGTGGTTTATACTGGGATATTCCATGTCCTTTGGAAAAGACATGGGGGGAATTATTGGAGGGCTTAATCACTTTTTTCTCAAAGGGGTGGGGTTGTCCCCCTCACCAGATTATGGACACACCATTCCCCAGGCCCTTTTCATGCTCTTTCAGATGATGTTTGCAATTATTACCCCTGCCCTTATCTCAGGGGCCATTGTGGAGCGAATAAAGTTCTCCTCTTATGTGGCCTTTATCCTTCTATGGTCCATTTTTGTATACAATCCCCTCTGCCATTGGGTATGGGGAAAGGGAGGATGGCTGGCCCGTCTCGGAGTAATAGACTTTGCAGGGGGAATAGTGGTCCATATAAGTGCAGGCATCTCTGCCCTGGCTGCTGCACTGGTGGTGGGCAAAAGGAAGGGGTATCCTAGGGCAGAATTTGTGCCCCATAACCTTCCCTTAGCGGCCATTGGAGCAGGTCTGCTGTGGTTTGGTTGGTTTGGATTTAATGGGGGGAGTGCCCTGGCCGCTAATAAGATTGCCGTACTGGCCGCCGCCAACACCCATATAGCGGGAGCAGCTGCTGCAGTGGCCTGGATAGTTGCAGAGTGGCTACACATGGGAAAACCAAGCACCCTGGGTATTATTTCAGGACTTGTGGCAGGTCTGGCCACCATTACCCCAGCATCTGGCTTTGTCCCCATGTGGGCGGCCCTTATAATTGGACTGCTTGCAGGGGGAGTGAGTTATTTTGCCGTTATAGTAAAGGTAAGGATGGGATTTGACGATTCCCTGGATGCCTTTAGTATACACGGAATAGGTGGCATACTCGGTACCCTGTGTCTGGGGCTGTTTGCCGCATACGGGGCAAAAGGATTATTCTTCGGAAACCCCGCCCAGTTGGGTGCCCAATTTATGGGAGCAGCAGTGGCGGTTATCTATTGTGGGATACTAACTGCCACTATCTTAAAACTCATAGACGTAACCATTGGACTGAGGCCTGCTGAGGAAGATGAGGTGATGGGAATGGATTTGACTCAACACGGAGAAGAGGGTTATAAGATATAGGCCCATTGTATATATCTTACACAATCCGGGAGCCCTATATGAAGATTGCACTGGCCCAGATAAATCCCATTATAGGGGACTTTGAATACAACACCTCAAAGATCCATTCCTATATTGAACAGGCACACAAGAGGGGAGCGGACATGATCATCTTTCCAGAGCTCTCCCTCATGGGATACCCCCCCCTGGATTTTCTAAACCGCTCGGAATTTGTAAGGAGGTCCCTGGGGTATCTAGATACCATAAGGGGAATGAGCACTGGGATCGGTGTCCTCGTTGGGGGGGTTACGCCAAATCCCCGCGAAAAAGGGAGACCATATTTTAATAGTGCCATATTCTTCCATAGGGGGAAGATACTTCTGGAGTATCACAAACGTCTGCTTCCCACATATGATGTCTTTGATGAGGCCAGGTATTTTGAGCCAGGCGAGGATAGAGGAATAATAGAATTCCAGGATCTGAAACTTGGACTCACTGTATGCGAGGATATGTGGACACAGAGGGGCTTCTATCCCTATGAGTATAAAATAAAACCTGTTGACGAGCTAAAGGGAAAGGTGGATGTGGTTATCAACATCTCTGCCTCTCCCTATTATGTAAAAAAAGTAGAGGAGATTAAACGTCTCATCTCCCTTCACTGTGTGAAACTGAATGTCCCTTTTGTATATGTAAATCAGGTGGGGGGAAATGATGAACTCATATTCCAGGGTCATTCTATGGTCCTGTCCCCTGCAGGAGAACTCATCTTGAGGGCCAGGGACTTTAAAGAAGATCTGCTCATCTGGGAGGTGGAGAAAGACCCCATTGCAGGAGATATAGAGGAGATGGAAGAAGAGGATGAGGTGATTGAGGCCCTGGCAACGGGGATTAAGGACTATTGTAAAAAATGTGGCTTTAAAAAGGTGGTACTGGGACTCAGTGGAGGGATTGATTCCTCAGTTGTGGCATCTCTTGCCACCTATGCCCTGGGAAGGGAAAACGTGGTGGGAGTGGCAATGCCAGGTCCATATAACTCCCCCGAGAGCCTTGAAGATGCCTCTAACCTTGCAGAGAGGTTGAAGATAGAGTTTCATGTGGTTCCCATTGGAGAGATGTTTGAAGAACTAAAAAGGTCCCTCTCCCCTATCTTCTCAGGGCTAAAGGAAGATATTACAGAAGAAAATATGCAGTCACGTCTCAGGGGAATAATCCTCATGTCCATTAGCAATAAGTTTGGTTATCTCCTCTTAAATACAGGGAATAAATCAGAGCTGGCAGTGGGATACTGTACCCTCTATGGGGATACCAACGGAGGTCTTTCAGTGCTCGGGGATGTAAAAAAGCAAATGGTTTACAGGATAGCCCGTCGCCTAAATGAGAGGTTTGGATGGATACCAGAGAGGGTTTTTATAAAACCCCCTTCAGCAGAGCTACGACCTGATCAAAAGGACGAGGACTCTCTCCCCCCCTATGAGTTCCTGGATAAGGTCATCCATCTGTATATAGAAGAAGAGATAGGAGGAGATGAGATAATAGAGAGGCTGGGACACAAAGAGACAGTAAAGAGGATACTGGGTCTTATAAAACAAAATGAATATAAGAGGAGGCAAACCCCTCCTGTACTAAAGGTAACCAAACGGGCCTTTGGACTGGGATGGAGATTTCCCATCGCCCACGGCTATAGACCATAAAAAATTGGAGGTTTGTATGAAGAAGATAGAAGCTATTATAAAGCCCTTTAAGCTGGATGACGTAAAAGAAAAACTCACAGAAATAGGCATAAAGGGGATGACCATCACAGAGGTAAAGGGCTTTGGAAGACAAAAAGGACATACTGAGATATATCGGGGGGCAGAATATGTGGTGGATTTCCTTCCCAAGATAAAGATTGAAGTGGTGGTTCCAGATGAGATGGTGGAGGAGACCCTGGAGGTGATATGCCGCTCAGCCAAGACTGGAAAGATAGGGGATGGAAAGGTCTTTGTGATACCAGTGGAGGAGGTAATAAGGATAAGGACAGGAGAAAAAGGAGAGGTCGCAGTTTAAAATATACAAAAATGTACCTCTTTCCACATGGGATATATTTAAGGATAACAACCCAATAGCACCCCTTACAAAAAAGATGGTACAAAAATGTACTTAAAACACCAGGAGATTGAAAATAATCTAAAAAGATGTTAAGGGATTGTGCAGTTGTTTTATATGGCATAAAATTTGTAGAAAGGGAGAAAACCAAAAGAGTTAGGAGGTATTAAATGAATCCAAAAGAGGTCTTGGAATTTGCAAAAGAGAATAAGGTAAAGATGGTTGATTTACGGTTTGTGGACTTTCCAGGGGTATGGCAGCACTTTTCCGTGCCCATAGAGGAATTTGACGAGGGGACCTTTGAGAGTGGAGTGGGTTTTGATGGCTCCAGCATAAGGGGATGGAAATCCATCAACGAAAGTGATATGCTGGTTATTCCGGATCCAGCTACTGCCACTATTGATCCATTTTTTGAGGTTCCTACCCTTACCCTCATCTGCAATATAGTGGACCCGGTGACCAAGGAAAAATATGCCAGGGACCCCAGGTATATTGCACAAAAGGCAGAAGAATATCTAAAATTTACAGGCATTGGGGATACTGCCTATTTTGGTCCTGAGGCAGAATTCTTTATCTTTGATGATATTCGCTACGACAATAATGCCAACTACAGCTTCTATTTTGTGGACTCCACTGAAGGGATATGGAACTCTGGGAAGGAAGAAGGGCCCAACCTTGGGTACAAGCCCAGATATAAAGAGGGATATTTCCCTGTACCACCAACTGATTCCTTTCAGGACATAAGGACCGAAATGGTATTGAAAATGGAGAAAGTGGGGATCCGCATAGAGTGTCAGCACCACGAGGTGGCCACTGCAGGCCAGGCAGAAATTGACATGAGGTTTGCCCCCCTGGTCCAGATGGGCGATCAACTCATGTGGTTTAAATATATCATCAAAAACGTGGCTAGAAAGCACAACCGGACCGCCACCTTTATGCCAAAACCCATCTTTGGGGACAATGGATCTGGCATGCACACCCATGTGAGCATCTGGAAGGATGGGGAGCCAATGTTTGCAGGAGACAAATATGCAGGCCTCAGTGAAGTGGCCATGTATGCTATTGGAGGGGTGTTAAAGCACGCCAAGGCCCTATGCGCCTTTACCAACCCCACCACCAACTCCTACAAGAGGCTGGTACCTGGATATGAGGCACCGGTAAATCTTGCATACTCCTCCAGAAACCGCAGTGCCGCCATCAGGATTCCAATGTACTCCCCCTCTCCAAAGACCAAGAGACTGGAGGTGAGGTTCCCTGATCCCTCCTGTAATGGCTATATGGCCTTTAGTGCCCTGCTTATGGCCGTTCTAGATGGAATTGAAAACAAGATAGATCCAGGAGAGCCTCTGGATAAAGACATCTATTCCCTCTCCCCTGAAGAACTAAAGGACGTGGATTCCACCCCAGGTTCCCTTGAAGAGGCCCTGGATGCCCTGGAAAAGGATTACGAATTCCTCCTTAAAGGGGATGTATTTACTGAGGATGTGGTAAAGGCATGGATCAGTTATAAGAGGGAAAACGAGGTGGATCCCATAAGGCTTAGACCTCATCCCTATGAGTTCATGCTCTACTACGACATTTAAAGGAGGTATGTGCCTCTTATCTAGTGTGAAAAGAGGTGCTGGAGTATTAAGCCTGTCCATCATGGGCAGGCTTAATTTTTCCCAACCATAAGGTAAAGGACTTTTTAAGGATGTCAGGGCTCAGGGGAGATGTAGAAGGGGCACTGAAAGAAATAGGGGTATATTCCAGGTACCTGGAGAGATTATCCAGGGAGGATAGACATAGACAATGGCTCCTGGAGGGAGGGGGTGCCTTTAGAAGATATCCCCTCATTGAATTATACCGGGAATTGCGAAAAGCATGTGATACCCTCTGTGAGGTCTCTTCTTTGAAATATGTCCTGAGAGAGTTTAAGCAAAGGCATTTTCTCCGACTGGGACTCATGGATTTTATGGGGTCCATCTCATTTGAGGAGATGGTTGCATCTATATCTGCCTTGGCAGAGGTATGTCTTCAGGTCCTATTGGAAAGGTGCCTGAGCAAGGATGGAGCCCTTCTCTTAAATCTATCTCCCCCTGGAGATCTCCCCTGTTCCCTGGTAATCCTGGGCTTTGGAAAACTGGGGGGAAGGGAGCTAAACTTTGTATCGGATATTGACATAGTATATCTATATTCCTGCAAAGGGAGGGGAAGTAGAGACAATACATTTTATACTAAGGTGGCCCAGATCATAAATCACATAATGGAGGACACCTTTGAAGGGGATAGGGTCTTTAAGGTGGACAATCGCCTGAGGCCAGGAGGAAAAGACTCCCCTCTGGTACCCTCAGTAGAGGGGGCAGTGGAATATTATCTCCTCTCTGGTTCTCCGTGGGAGAGACAGGCCCTTTTAAAGGCCCGGGGGGTGGCAGGGGACAGGAAGTTGGCAGGAAGTTTCCTAAAGGAGATACGCCCCTTTATATTTAGACGCTTTCTGGATTTTCAGGCCATTGATGAAATACGCTCCATGAGGGACAGGATACTCCGGGAGAGTGAGTCCCTCTCTGGGGGAAAGAGGGATGTAAAATTGGGGCCAGGGGGCATCCGGGAAATAGAATTCATTGTACAGTCCCTTCAGCTTATATATGGGGGAAGGTATCCTGAACTCAATGAGACAAATACCCTTAGCTGTCTGAAGCGACTGAAAGAGATAGGCATTCTCAAAGGGGGAGATGAGAAGGAACTTGCTGAGTGTTATATATTTCTCAGGAGGGTGGAACACTGGATACAACTGGACAAAAACCGCCAGTGGAGCAAACTGCCATCTGGAGAGGAGGACCTTGTTCGTCTTAGCAAGGTCATGGGATTTGCCGGGGATCCAAAGGCATTTTTGAAAAGATATGAAGAGGTAACACACCGGGTA
Source organism: uncultured Desulfohalobiaceae bacterium (assembly GCA_964427155.1). GTDB lineage: Bacteria > Desulfobacterota > Desulfovibrionia > Desulfovibrionales > Desulfothermaceae > Desulfothermus. The sequence continues at coordinate 61,818 of CAYRSC010000018.1, forward strand.
CACCTCCACTTTAAGGAACTCTTCTCCCCGGAAAAACACATCTCTCCTTCCACTTCTGCCCCTCCAGGACTAAGTAGCCTTGGCTCCCATATATATCTCTCAGGCCTCTCCCCTGCCTTTCAAAGAAGTATCCTTCAGATCCTCAAAGGGTTGGAACAGGGCCTATCTCCAGGGTCTCAAAAAACCGCCATGAGTCGCCTCTCCTCTTATTTTAAAAAGATAACCCCCCGCAAGGGACTTGTAAGATATGTGGAAAGACATCCCCAAGAGGTGGGCAGGGTCCTCAACGTCATGTACAGAAGCAAATTCATCTATGATATACTAATGGCCCAGCCTGCCCTTATTGAGGGGGTGGTGGAATCCTTTTCTCTGCCCCCTGGAGACTGGATGGAGAGGGCAAGGCGCATTGTGGAAGGACTTCCCTTTGAAGAGGCCATGGAGTGGGTTAGGAGGATAAAAAACGAAAGGATACTCTTTTTGGCCACTGAAGACATAAGTGGAAGGGTCTCCCTCCCGGAGCTATTGGTATCACTTTCCAGGCTGGCGGACTTTATTATTCAAATCACTTATGATAAGGTCCTTGCCCACCTGGGGGAAAACAGGGACTATCCCCTGGGGATAATTGCTCTGGGAAAACTGGGGTCCTACGAGCTGGGGTATTTTTCAGACCTGGATATGATGTTTGTATATGAGCCAGGGAAGGGAGAGGACCCGGATATTATCCCTGATAGGGCCATAAAGATAGTCCAGAGGTTAACTCGCATGTTAAGGACCCCCCTCCAGGATGGTCCAGGCTATGAGGTGGATACCAGGCTCAGACCAACAGGCAATTATGGCCCCCTGATTGTGACCAGCCAGAGATGGATGCAATACTACAGGGACGAGGCAGACATCTGGGAACTTCAGTCTCTTATAAGGTTCCGACCTGTGGCAGGCAGGGAGTCTGTGATGACTCCACTGGAGGGGTTCATAAGGGAAGAGCTGTTTGAGAAAGAGATGCCAGAGAATATGGTATGGAAGAGGGTGGTGGAGATGAGAAGGAGGATAGAAGAGGAACGGGCACAGGAGGAAGGGAGTGAGGTCCTGGACCTCAAGCTGGGGAGGGGAGGAATGGTGGAGATAGAGTTTCTCACCCAGGCATGTGTCCTTACCTCTTCATTTTTCCCCCAGAAAAAAGACACCCTCTCTCTGATAGAGCTCCTCAAGGAAGGTCTGGGGCTTAGCAGAGAGAATATCACCCTCTTAAAGCAGGCCCTTCTTTCATATCACTTCTTAATACAACGTATCCATCTCCTTACCAATCTGGGTATATCTCGCCTGGATAGAGAGCACTTTACCACCATGAAGGAGATGGGACTTTTGGGTAACTTCCCCTATCTACAGGATTGGGAGGATATAATCAAATACAGGAAGGTGGTTAGGAGGATATGGGAAGGTGTTATTAATAAAAAATTAAAAGCGGAGTGCTGAATATGTGTCGTTTAATTGCAATCACATCTGATGTCCCAAAATCTCCCATGCTGGCCATTGAGGCCCTGGATGTGATGAAAGAGGGTCACGATGGTTCAGGTGTGGGTCTTTTTATGACAGACCTTGCAGGGGTCTTTGAGGAGCTCAAGGACTACCCTATCCTATCTGGTATCTTCACCAAAGAAGGGATGAAGATGCTGGACAGTTATCTCATGCCCATGGGGTTCAAGACCAAATACAATCACTCCATCAAGGTAAAAAAGGACCCCCCAAAGGGCGTACCCAAGAGATATATGTATCACATAAGGGCCTATGAATATCCCGAGGAATGGGAAGGGCTCAGTGAAGAGGAAAAATCCTTGAGACTGATGATGATACGCCTAAAGCTCAGGGAAATGGGCCTCAAGGACGAGCAGATGATAGTCTATAGCTTCTGGCCAGATGTAATCCTCATAAAGGAGATAGGGGACCCCTTTGCAGTGGCAGAGTATCTGGACCTGGCCACCTCTGGATTAAAGGCAAGGGTGATTATGGCACAGGGAAGACAGAATACAAACTATGCCATAAACCTCTATGCCTGCCATCCCTTTTTTATCCAAGGAGTGGCCTCCATGACCAATGGGGAAAATACCGCCTTTGTCCCTATCAGGGAATTCCTGGAGTCCAGGGGATTCCCGGGATATGTGGGCTATCAATCAGACTCAGAGGTCTTTACTCACATCTTTCACTACATGCTCCATTCCCTGGGACTACCAGTGGAGTTCTACAAACATATAATTACCCCCCTGCAGGATGAAGACATAGAGACACATCCAAACAGGGACTTTTTAAAACAACTTAAACACTCCTGTAGAAGGCTGATAATTGATGGTCCCAACTGTGTAATAGGATGCATGCCTGACAAGACCCTTGTTATGGTACAGGACAGGAAGAAACTTAGACCGGGGATCGTAGGAGGCAAAAGGGGATTTTTTGCATTTTGTTCTGAGGTGTGTGGCCTTGATTATGTGCTCAAAAAGGAGCTTGGGGAAAACAATTTTGAGTATTTTCAGCCCATGTATATAGATACAGTTTATGTCACCACTGACCGTAAGGAGGTTAAAAAGTGTTCTCAAATGGACCCATTACACCTTCCCAATTGAGTCTCAAGGACCTTCCGTGGCTCATCCATTGGGATAGGGACAAATGTCAACTGTGCGGGAGGTGTGTAGCCGCATGTCCTGTGAGGGCAATTGAACTGGGAGTGTTCAGGAAAAGGATAGTGGAGGCCCCCCTGGATAACAAAGAGGCTCACACCAATGTATATAAGGTATTTTATGGGATAAAACAAAAGGATGACCCCGCTCACGCCTGTATTGGGTGCGGATTATGTAGCAAGGTATGTCCAAATCAGGCCATTATTCCCTTCCACAACGATGAGATAGACAAGCTGAGATTCCACATAAACCTTGGGGGACAGCCCAGGCGCAGAGGGGGGAGGAGAAATGTATCCCAGAGTCTCCTGGACAGGATAAAATTTATCCGAATATCCATGCTCACAGACCCTGCCCTAGATGCAGGACGACATGAGTTTGAACTTAGGACCCTGCTAGGTCGTGTACTTCCCCCTGAGGAGACACTGGAATTATACCGGGAGCAGGGATGGATACCTCCAGTGAGAGAGATATATCCCCTTATCATTGGGGGAATGTCCTTTGGGGCCCTTTCTCCCAATATGTGGGAGGGCCTGGTAATGGGAGTTACCTATCTCAACGAAGAGCTGGGGATGCCTGTGAGGATGTGCACAGGGGAAGGGGGATGTCCTCCCAGACTCCTGAGATCCAGGTTTTTAAAATACATTATCCTCCAGATAGCCAGTGGCTACTTTGGATGGGATGAGATAATACACGCCATCCCTGAGATGAAGGAGGACCCCTGTGCCATTGAGATAAAATACGGCCAGGGGGCAAAACCAGGGGATGGGGGCCTGCTCATGTGGTACAAGGTCAATAAATTAATAGCCGCCATCAGGGGCGTCCCTCCAGGGGTAAGCCTTCCTTCCCCTCCCACCCATCAGACCAAATACTCCATTGAGGAGTCAGTGGCAAAGATGATCCAGTCCATGTATATGGCATGGGGCTTTCGTGTCCCTGTGTATCCCAAGATATCAGGGACATCCACTGCCCTTGCAGTGCTAAACAACCTCACCAGAAATCCCTATGCAGCCGCACTTGCCATAGATGGAGAGGATGGGGGCACAGGGGCGGCATACAATGTGTCCATGGACCACATGGGACATCCCATAGCCAGCAATATCAGGGATTGTTATCTCAATCTGGTGAGATTGGGAAAACAAAACGAGATACCCCTGTTTGGGGCAGGTGGGATCGGAAAGAATGGAAACCTGGCGGCAAATGCAGCAGCCCTTATTATGCTGGGTGCAAGCGGTGTGCAGGTAGGCAAATATATCATGCAGGCCGCAGCAGGTTGCATTGGTTCTGAGGCGGATAGATGCAATATATGTAATATTGGTCTGTGCCCAAAGGGCATTACATCTCAGGACCCCAGGATATACAGACGCCTTGACCCGGAAAAGGTGGCAGAAAGACTGGTGGATGTGTTTCTGGCCTTTGACACAGAGTTGAAAAAGATAGTGGCTCCCCTTGGGCGTTCAACCTCCCTCCCCATTGGGATGTCAGATGCCCTTGGGATTGATGACTATCATGCCGCTGAGAGGTTAAAGATAAAATATGTGGTATAACTTTAAGGGATAGGGTTAAAGCTATGGGACAGAAAATAAGAGACGCATATTATATCCCAGGAAGGGAAAACGGAAAAAGGGTGGATTCCCGCATACTGGAAGAGAGAATACAGAGGGCAGTAGAGCATGGATATAGAAAGATAGAGGTGGAGGCATGTGGTCAACACGGCATTGGAGGACGACTATGGAAGGCAGGAGAAGAAGAGGTGGTGGTATATGTGAGTGGTCCTCCTGGACAGAGGGTGGGCTCCATGGGGTTCCCCAACACCCGGGTGGAGGTGCTGGGAAATGCCTCAGATGATGTTGGATGGTTAAATGCAGGGGCAGAGATAGTTGTCCACGGTCATGCCTCCAATGGAGTAGGAAATGCCATGGCCCAGGGGAGGATATATATTGGAGGAAACATCGGGGCCAGGGGAATGACCATGACCAAATATAATCCCCGTTTTGATCCACCTCAACTCTGGGTCCTGGGCTCAGTTGGAGACTATTTCGCAGAATTTATGGCAGGAGGGATTGCAGTAATCTGTGGTTATAGACCTCAGAACCCATCCAATGTACTGGGATATAGACCATGCGTGGGCATGGTGGGTGGAAAGATATTTGTACGGGGAAATTATAAGGCCTTTAGTGAAAAGGATGCCAAAAAGGTCCAGATAGGGGAAGAGGAATGGGAGTGGCTAATCTCTAACCTCAAGGTCTTTCTCCAAAAGATAAACCGAGAGGAATTGTTTGAAGAACTCTCCAGATATGAGGACTGGACCCTTATAGTTGCAAGGTCCCCTCAGGAAAAGCGCAGTAGTGCCCTTAGAGATATGCACGAATTTTACGAGAAGGTGTGGTGCAGGGAGCTGGGAAAGGGGGGACTCATTGGAGACCTGGTGGATTTTGACAGGGGTCCCATTCCCATCATCACCACAGGGGAACTTAGAAGGTATGTGCCAGTGTGGGAGAATAAAAAATACGCCGCCCCATGTGAATATGCCTGTCCCACAGGCATACCTGTACACGAGAGGTGGGCTCTTATTCGGGAAGGTCGAATGGATGAGGCCGTGGACATGGCCATGTTTTACACCCCCTTCCCTGCCACTGTTTGCGGATATCTGTGTCCCAACCTGTGTATGGACAATTGTACCAAGCGGGACTTTGGCATGGAGCCAGTGGATATTACCCTTCTGGGGAAAAAAGGGGTGGAGGCAAAGGCCCCAAGGACACCTGAGATAACAGGCAAAAAAATAGCCGTTATTGGAGGTGGACCAGGGGGTATCTCGGTGGCCTGGCAACTGAGGATGAAGGGACATCATGTGACAATATTTGATAGGGAAGAGGAGCTGGGAGGAAAGATAAGGGAGTACATCCCCAGATCCCGTATCCCTGATGAGGTATTGAAGAGAGAGCTGGAAAGGGTGAGAGAGGTGGTGGAGCATGTGCAACTCAACAGGGATATAGATAGAGATGCCTTCTCAGACATCCTGAAAGGGCATGACTATGTGGTGATAGCCATTGGTGCTCAGCGTCCCAGGCTCCTGCCTGTGGAGGGAAAAGAAAGACTCATCCCTGCCCTGGACTTTTTGAAAAAGAGCAAAAGGGACGAGATAGACCCAGGCAAAAGGGTGGTGATAATTGGTGCAGGAAACGTGGGATGTGATGTGGCAACAGAGGCCCACAGGCTGGGAGCAGAGGATATAACCCTTATAGACATCCAGGAACCCGCCTCCTTTGGTAAGGAAAGGGAAGAAGCGGAAAAGGTAGGGGCAAGATTCCAGTGGCCTGTATTTACTAAAAAGATAACTGAGCAGGGGGTGATAACAGACACTGGAGAGCTCATCCCCGCAGATACCGTGGTTATTGCCATTGGAGATGTGCCTGAACTGGAATTCTTACCAGAGGACATTGAGATTGAGCGAGGATTTATAAAGGTAAATGAATTTTATCAGACCTCCAATAAAAAGGTCTTTGCAATTGGAGATGTGGTGAAACTGGGGCTTATAACCGACGCCATTGGGGCTGGTGTGGTAGCCGCCAACTCCATAGATGCCCTCAGCAGGGGCCAAAGACCAGTTAGAGAAGAAAGGCCCCAGATAGATAAATCCAGGATGACGCCCTTTTACTTTGATCCCCGCATCTCCTCCTACAGGGGAGTGGAACACTGTGCCTCAGAATGTATGTCCTGTGGAAGATGCAGAGACTGCGGTATATGTATTACACTTTGTCCCCAGGGGGCCATAGAAAGGGTGGAAGAAAAAGATGGCTCCTTTAGACTTGAGGCCAATCCCAACAGATGTATTGGGTGTGGTTTTTGTGCAGATGTATGTCCATGTGGAGTCTGGAGACTGGTCCCAAACGATCCAGTATTCTAGCACCACAGAGGCAAGAAAACCTCATCTTTCTTTTCAAGGTGCCTTATAAGTTACAGCGAGAATGAGGTTTGCCAACAAAACTCCCCCAAAAAGGCCCTCTCCCCCTCGCAGGGAAAGAGGGCCTTTTTTATTGACACCCATGCCCTGGCTCCCTTAAAGTGGGCCCATATATAACTCCCAAAGGAGGCTTTATATTATGAGCACCATTGTACCAGAGGAAAAAAGGGTAAAGGATGCAGTGGAGTGGATATCCCTTAAAAAGGGCGACTCTCCCCTGGAAGAACTCCTAAAGGAGGCCTCATTTAAGTTCAACCTCACCCCAAAGCAAGAGGAATATCTCAGAAGGATATTCTTAAAATCAGTCCCCCATTAAGTCCCCCATGCCCAAACTTCCCCTCCTCTATCGGAAGCTATTTGCAGAGCTTTCCCTTATTCACATCCTCTGTCTCTCAGTATTTATCTCTCTCATAGTACTGGGACGACTCCTTCAACTGGGAAAGATGCTCGTCTCCCTGGACCTATCCATTGGGGATGTGGGGAAACTCATGTTTTTTCTCTGTCCCTTCTTCCTCTTTGTCCTGCTCCCTGTTGCCTGTATGCTCAGTATGTTTCTCACCTTTCAGAGGATGAGTGCAGACAGGGAGCTTATTGCCCTGAGGAGTTCAGGTATCTCCATGATAAACATCCTTCCCCCGGCCATGGTCTTTCTTCTCCTCATTACAGGGGTAAATTTCTGGATCTCATTTACTGGCATCTCCTGGGGAATGGAAAGGTTTTATGACCATTTGATCTCCCTGGCCAGGACAAAGGCAAGGCTCTCTCTAAGGCCAGGGTATTTTTGCTCTGAATTTCCATCACTTACCCTATATGTACAGAATGTGGAGCACAAAAAAGGGGAGGTCACCCACATCTTTATTGAAAATAAAAAGCTGGCAAAATCCACTGTAATTGTAGGCCCTAAGGGGGAGCTGGAGTGGGACCCCTCCCGGAAGATCCTCTATTTCTCCATCAAAAATGGCAGGATATACTCCCTGGATACCTCTTCTCCATCCATTATATCTTTCCAGGAATATGATATGAAATTGGACCTGAAGAGACTGTTTAAGGGACTGCACCTAAATTCCCATGAGCCCAAGTTTATGTCCTGGAGAAAGATAAACGACCTTTTGAAAAAAATGAACAAAGGACAAAAGGCCTCCTATACTGAGCTACTTGAAGAATGGCACAAGAGACTGGCCATCCCCCTTTCCTGTATTGTGCTGGGACTATTTGCCATCCCCCTTGCCTGGATACTGGAGGGGGTAAAAAGGATATACGGCAGTTTATTTATGATGGGTATGTTCCTGCTCTACTATAGTCTCTTTGCCCTGGGAAAATCCCTGGTGGAGGGAGGAGCACTATCTCCGTGGATCGGAATATGGGCCCCTAATATCCTTTTTTGTATATTCACTGCATGTGCTTTTTATCTGGCCCTGGGGGAGAAGGTAAAATATTTTGTGAGAAACTAAAAAATGAAGACAAAGATACTTCATCGTCATTTTATAGTAGAGAACCTGTCTCTATTATCTCTGTGTCTGGGCTCCTCTCTTGGGATATACCTCCTAGTAGACCTATTTGATAGGCTGGACAATTTTTTAAACAAGGGCTCTCCTCCCTCTCTAATAATTAAGTATTTCCTATTAAAGATACCTCTTATAATCTCTCAGATATTCCCTCTGGTGTTCTTTTTGACTCTTATCATACAGCTTTCCCTTATGAGGAAAAATAGAGAGATAGAGGCACTAGAGGCGTCTGGAATAAATTTTTCCAGAATTATCCAGTTTATAATAGGATATTGCATTGTATTTTGTATCATTCAATTATTCTTCTCGCAGTATATTGCTATAAACGTCCAGAGAGAAGTGAGGTTTATCTGGGATAACCTGGGCAAAAAACATGTCCAGGAAAACAGCTCATTAAAGAATATCTGGTTTAGAAAGGGGAAATACATTGGATTTATAAAAGAATTATCCCCTGAAGGGAGGGCCAGGGAGATCCGTATCTATGAGATAAAAAGGGATTTCTCTGCCATAAACAAAGTAATAGTTGCACCCAGTGGGAGGGTAAAAAGGGATTCTCTTCTCCTGAAGGGTCCCATTATTTTTTCTCCTGAGGACTTCTCCACCAGACATAAAAAAACACTCCTTATTCATGCAGAGGACATTGTCTCCCTCCTTCATCTCTCAGCCACATCCAGGATAGAAGATATTTCCCTCTGGAAGTTAAAGGGACTTATAAGGGAGCTAAAGAGAAGCGGAAGCAATGTGGAGGAGATGTTAACTGTGTGGTATGGAAAACTTGCCTATGGATTTTCCCTTCTGTTTCTGGCAATGGGGGCTATTGTAATCACCCTTAGAAGTGAAAACATGGCACTTAACATCAGCATTGGTCTAGGAATATGTTTCCTATTCTATGGAATCACTGTATTGGGAAATGTCCTGGGAAGACATGGTATTGTTCCCCCCTTTATAGGGGCGTGGGGGGCAAATATATTGTTTGGGGGAGTGTTCTCCTCTCTCCTCATTATAAGACGTATGAAACCCTGAGCAGTGAGGCCTTTTTAAAGTATCTTCCAGGTAAGGGCACGGGCCTTTCCTGTAAGGGAAAAGGAAATGGATTCATGGCCCTGGCGAAGCTCTCCAGTTAGATATAGCCGAGAAGTATATAGGGGATGGCAAAGGATTATCCTCCCCTTTAACACAACTCCCTTCTTACCATACACAGAATTCATTTCCACCTTCTCTAAAAATAGCCTCTGACTCCCCTCAAGTATAAGATGTGCCTTTGTGGAAAACTCCCCATTTATGGACCTAAATGCATAGATATTGGACCTTAATCTAACACCTCTGACATCCAAAAGGATGTCCTCCTTGCCCCCTCCCCTCCCCTGCAGATGGGAGATGGAGACCTTACCACTGAGATATCCCTCAATACTTCCAGAGGGGAACAAAATCCGCGGGAGATGAAACCCATTGAGGAAGATATGGGCCTTGTGTATGTATGGGATGGAGGTTATTCCCCCTATGGATAGGGACCCAGAGATAACTGTCTTTCTATCTTTAATGACCTTTAAGGAGAGGGAGGGCCCATTTAAAATACTCTTTAAGATAAGAGGTGTTGCTATTACAGACCCCATATAAAGATGCATGGAACTCTTTCTTCCATTGTCTCTCCTCAAGTTATAATCCAGTGTAACCCCGCTACATCTTATGGAAGATAGCTTATATAGGGAGACGTTTTGTAACCTGAGATAAAAAAAAGGAGGATAGCTGCATTTATACTGAATAAAATCCTTTAAAGAATCAAATGGGAAATTATATAATATCCTTCCCACCAGGATTGAGAAAAAATATATGATGGCTCCAAGATATAAAAGTATCTTCTTCTTATTCATGGCTAGATGTGACCTTTTTGGTATAAGAGATTATCAACTTAATATCCAGGTTTCCATTTTTGTCAGGGTAATTTATAAGATTAAATTCCTCAATCCTCACCCTGGGATTGGAATTTAGGGCATATAGGAGCCTTACAAGCTCTGAAAGATAGAGTCGCTTAAATCTTAACTCTGCAATGGACTGGACCACATTATTATCCAGGGTCCGAGAAGAGGGTACAATGGAGACCAGTTTGTCCCTGAGTCCCTCTCTGGAAATTACCTTTTCTGCATATACAAACAGATTTTCCTCTCCTCCTGCTTGATTTCCCACCATGCCCTTTAACCTCTGCAGGGTCTGTTCAAGGGAAGAGAGCCTTACCAGAAGATGTTCATGTGTCTTTATCTCAGATAGGAGAAGTTTTCTTTCATGGGAAAAGGGAAGATATACCCCAACTACAAAGAGCACCACCAGAAAAAGACACAGGGACATCTTTAAGGCCACAGGAGATATATCCCTATCCCCTGGTATAATCTTCTTCCAGCTTTCTCTTATCCAAGATAAATTATACATTACAACTCTTATTGGGTTTACAATGTTATATCCAAAGAAAATTCTACCTTAGATTTTTCAGAATTCCATGCTGCCCGTTTAAGCTGAACCTTTTTAAAGTATCTGCTATCCACAAGCATCTGTCTTATCTTCCCCACATCCTCAAATGAATGCGCAATTCCCGCAAGATGCAGGGAGCCTCCAGCATAGTACATCCTCATAATTGTAACGTCTATGTCTTTTGGAATCACCCTACTTATCTTCTCCAGTACATCCAAAACATGGACATTTCCCCCCGAATGTGAGACCCTGAGATGGGATTGCATCTCTTCTATCTTCTGTCTAAAGATACTTGGATATTGTATGGGCTGAAGAGGGGAGTTTATATCTGGGAAGTTTTTCCTGAATATCCTTTCAATCTCCTGCCTTATCTCTAAGTCCTGTTTTTTTAAAAAATAGGTAGATGTTAAAAATTGCATGGTGAATAAGAGACACACCGTGAGGATGGAAACCACAATGGTCCTGAAGTTCTCCTCAAAAAAAGAGGTAAAAGGGTTCATCTCCCTTGTCTCTGCAAAGTCTGGAAGCCCTCTGCCATCCAGGGAAGAGGCCACAAGGGGTACAAGGTCCTCCATTTTCTCCCCGCAATTTTCTTCTAAAGAAATCACATCCAGCTCCTCAAGGCCCTTGTTGTCTATCTTCCCTTCTTTTCCTGCAACTATTACCTTTGTTGGCAGAACCACATCAGGGAGGAGATGGGAAAAAAAGCCATCCACCCTCCCAAGGTCCAGGAGAAGAGGAGTATTTTTAGGGGAATGGGGGAGCCTTGCATATACAAGGCCCTCACCCCATGGGAACACTACCTTTACCCCTGAGGGAGATGGGGTCACCAGCAAAAAATCCTCTCCATATAACCCCTTCAAATAATTGGCTACAACCAGGGCATCCACTGTAATCACATGGGGAGAGATATTATTTTCCTCAAGGATAGAGAGTATCTTTGAGATCTCTTCATGAGAGATAGCCACGGCCATTATGCGAGAGTGTCCCTTTGACCTCTGGAGAAACATAAACCTGCATACTATATCATCCCCTTTTAGGGGCAAACGAGACCTCATTTCCATGGGAAGGGTCTGAAGGATCTGCTCCCTCCTTGAAAAGGGAAGGAGGAGATAACGAAAAAAGAAATATTCATCAGAGAGCACCAGGATACATCTTTGATATTCTATCTCCCTTTCCCTGAGCTGAGTTAAAAAGAGGGAGACACTGGCAGATATATCCTCCTCCAGGGGAAAGGATGCACGCTCCAGGACATGGGGCCCTTCCGCCCCCCTATTAACCACCAGGAGGTGGAGATGAGTCCTGGTGATGTAGAGAGAAAGTATGTTTTGCATCTCCTTAAAATATCTGAACAAAGAGGGTTTTTATCTTCAGGTCCTTTCTTTTGACATATTCTACTATGGTGCAGTTGCTACTACCACTTATACCTGTTGATACTATCTTAAAGTAAGAGGAAGAGGTGGTAATGATCCCCTGGGGAAGATTCAGGTCCTCAAATTCAGGTAGAGCCACATAGATCCAGTTGGTAGAGGAAAGCATCTCTCTGTGAAATTTATCCCTCCTGTAGTTATCCACACTCTGGGCAAAATCTTCCGCAAGGTCCATATCATGTTCCTCTATATCTGCCATGGCCCTTAGCACCACCTTGGGACAGGTATTTATATTGATCAGACCCCTATCTGAATATACTGTTAAGATATCCCTTAGCCCAAGGGAGCCATTTACTCCAAAATACAGCCTCCTGGAGATCCCCGGGATGAGAAGGAGCTCTCCCAAACAGGTAAGGGGGGCATCTTTGGGACGATAATCCTCCCCCACCCAGGGAGGGGGTATCCACCTATAGTTCCTGCTGTCTATCCAATTCCTTATCCCCCCAACTATACTTTCCGCCTTCTCCTCAGAGAGGTCAAAGGGGGGAGACATGAGCAGGTCCTTTAACATCTTTGCATATACCCTCCCCTTCTTTCCATCAACCAGATAATTCACAGGGATCTTAGAGGCCTCGTCCTCTATGCTTATACGTACATAATTGGAATCCATCCCAGGGGGAAGGGGGAGGTTTCCCCTTGAGAGCTGTGCCCATATATCCAGAAGGGAATCATAGTTATTGAGCCTTTCATCCATAATGAGAATGAGCTTTGCGTATGAGATCCCTGATAGGGCCCTGTGTTTTGCAATAAAATATCCCTTCATCCTCAGGGCAATGTTGGAATCAATATTAACCATCCTAAAACCTTCATAAACCACTATCACCACTGATGCAATCAGGATAAGTACTATAAGGAGGACACTGCCCTTTTCCCTCATAACCATTAATCACTTATTAGTTATGTAAAAGAGGTGATGAAAGGAATAGGAGCTATCCCTCCTCTTAAACTCCATCTTCATATCCACCAGAGCAGGGAGGGAATACCTCTGCCTGGTGCTGTTCCAACAAGAATAAGAGGTTCCATTTTCATTAATAAAATCCAGATGTAACTTATGAATATATCTAGCAACCTCAACAATGCTCTTATGGGCCTGTAAGTGGTCTATATCTGCATGAGTCTCCTGGATGCGGAAGAGGGAATAAGAATTCCCCTCCCTTTTAATTACATAAGATATCCTGTTTATCTCCATGGGCACAGGCCCTGGCCTGAAGAAAAGGCCATGGGAGGAAAAAAAACTCAATAGAACACCTCCTTCTTCGCCTACAGCATCCAGATTACTCCCCCAAAAGAGATATCTGTCCTTTTTACCTCTGGAAGGACGCCTGTAAAATACACAGGTCAGGTCCTTATCCATGGTAATGGTAAGCAGTCTATCTGTTATGCCCATTTCCCTCTCCTGGTTTATTGCCTCTATGGCATCAACCACCTGCTTAAAGGCCCCATATAAGATTACCAAGAGGATAGAAGTAACAGTAAGTGCTACCAGTATCTCTATAAGGGTAAATCCTTTGCCCCTCCCAACACACACCCTTTTCCTCTCCTTATTGGAAGATGTCCCTCCATCTCATTTCCTTTAGTTTTTTTTCAGAAGGCAGTCTAATGATAGACTCACACAGGGATATATCTCTCTCATCAGACCTACTCCCAGTGATATCTATACAAACCCGCCTTATTATACCCCTGTAAAAGTCCTGGTATCTTATAGTCCAAAAAAAGGGCATATCCTTTACCTTTCCATGAAAAGAATATACATTGCGATTTTTCAGGCCATTAAATCTATTTAATCTGGATTCTGCTATATGCACCAGTCTGGTCAGGTCCTTATCATAGGTATAAATTTGCTCTATCTTTAACACAGAAGCCATAATAGTTATCATACTTATTGAAAGAACAGCCATTGCAATTAATATCTCAATCAAAGTAAATCCAGTATTTTTCCTGAGATAAGTCATGACATACTATTTAGGAGTATAAAAGGATGAACAGTTATGGAAATTTCTCTGTTAAATCTATCCCTTAACGTCAGTTTAAAAGGGGTCATTATGCCGTCTGGAAGCGCCCATATCCTTATAATACCATCTCTGTCCTTACCACATTTTTCTTTCTCAACCCTCTTCAATGTCTTTATGGAAAGGTGCATCCCCTCTATTTTAAGGGACCTCATCTTTTTTTTACATGAAAAACAAGAATATAATATCTCGTCTTTTTCTGGATTAAATTCCATTACTGCAGGAGACCGTCTCTCTATAGCAGAGGCCCTTACCTCCTCTATGAGGAGGGATACCCTCCGTGCCTCTGACCTCAGATTGGTGGCAAACAGGATATTCAGGGCCCTGGGAACTACTATCACCACCATAATGGAGAGGATTACAAGGACCACCATTAGTTCCAGGAGGGTAAATCCATCCCCCCTTCTCCACCTACTCCAGTTCCCAGCTCTTGATATCTGCATCAAAACCACTCCCCCCTGGTTTTCCATCGGCTCCATAAGATATTATCTCAAAATCTGCATGTTCTCCAGGGCAGATATAGATGTATGGATTTCCCCACGGGTCCAGGGGCACCTTAGATATATACCCATGGGGAGGATAGTGCTTGGGTATGCGTCCTGTAGTGGGCCTTCTTACCAGGGCCTGTAGTCCCTGTTGGGTGGAAGGATAGAACCCATTGTCCATCTTGAATTTCTTAAGGGCAATACACAGATTCTGTATCTGCATCTTGGCCTTCACCACCCTTGCCTTTTCAGGCTCATTCATTATTCGCGGGATAATAAGGCCCGCCAGGATACCCAGTATAACGATCACCACCATGATCTCAATAAGGGTAAACCCCTTCTCTGGTTTATATATCTTATATCCTCTCTCCATGACATCTCTCCTTAAGGTTTATCCACCCCCTATCTCACCAGCTGGCTCATCTCCAGGATTGGGAGGAGGATAGCAACCACAACAAACCCCACCACTATTCCCAGGGCCAGTATGAGCACTGGCTCCACAAGAGAGACCATCACCGCCAGTCTCGCAGAGACCTCCCTTTCCATATTCTCTGAAAACTTTATGAGCAACCTATCCAGGCTTCCTGACTCTATGCCAGCGGCCACCATCTGAATCATGGGTGTGGGAAAGACCCCTGTGTCTTTCATGGGTATAACCATATCCTTCCCCTCTCCCACACAGGAGGTTATCCGCTCTATGGCCTCCCTAATAATCACGTTGGAGGTTATGTTCTTTACAATCTCCAGGCCAGTGAGGAGGGGAACCCCATTTTTGAGGAGGGTCCCCAAGATACGGGCAAACCTCGCCAGGATTATATCCTTAATCAATCCCCCAACAAGGGGAAATTTAAGGAGTGCGGCATCCACCCTCTTTTTTACCCTCTTTATCCTCAGGGACCTTTTAAATCCCGCAATACTCACCAGCGCCCCAAGCAACAGGGCCCACCACCAGGTCTTTATAAAATTGCTAATGGCAATAAGGACAAGGGTTGGGAAGGGCAATGTCTGATTCATCTCAGAAAATATAAGGGTGACCCTGGGGACCACAAACATCAACAAAAATACTATCACAGCCACACCCACCACAAGGACAAATATGGGATATGCTATTGAACTCTGGAGCCTCCTCCTGAAACTCGCTTGTTCCTCCAGCAGATTGGCCACCTCCTCCAGCACTATATCCAGCGTACCAGAGGACTCTCCTGCCACCACCATGGCCTGTATTGTACTGGAAAAGAGGTGGGGAAAAGCGGATATGGCCGAGGCAAAACTCTTTCCCTCCTTTATGGATTCATATATCTGAAACATACATTTTTTGAGGTATTCATTTTTTATCTGTTCCACTGTGGCGTCCAGTGCCCTATCTATTGGAAAGCCAGCAGAGAGGAGGGTGGCAAGCTGACGCATACTATAGACCATCTCCTGGGATGCAGAGGAACGGACAATAAAACCAAGGGACCTCCCCTTCCTCCTCTTGCCCTCTTTCTCTTCTTCCCCTGTGGGGTTAAGGGAGGTGGGATAAAGCCCCATGGAGCGCAGTTTTTCATAAGCGAGCTTTGTACTCTGGGCACTTATTATCCCCCTTTTGGTCCTGCCCCTCTCATCCAGGGCACAGTATTCATATACAGGCACCCTATCCCCCTATGTCCTTGTAACTCTCAGGACCTCGTCCACAGAGGTCTTTCCCTGGAGTAACACATTTTCCACTGCATATTCCTTAAGGCTCTGCAGACCATATTTCCTTGCCCTTTCCCTTATCACATTTGAGTCATAGGTGGTAAGGATAAGGGACTGGATGTCCTCATTTACCTCCAGGAGTTCAAATATGCCCACACGTCCCCTATATCCTGTATTAATACACCTCTCACAACCCCCGGCCCTGTATAGGACCACGCCTTTCATCTTTTCTTCATCCCACTCCACTCCCATCTGTCTTAGCTCAGAGGAGGAGGGTGAGTAGGGGAGCTTACATTCAGGACAAAGGGTGCGCACGAGCCTCTGGGCAATAATTGCCCGAACCGCAGAAGACACCAGAAAGGGCTCTATTCCCATATCCACCAGCCTGGTGATGGCAGAGGGGGCATCATTGGTGTGTAGGGTAGAGAAGACCAGATGCCCTGTGAGGGCCGCCTGAATAGCTATCTCTGCAGTCTCCCTATCCCGTATCTCTCCCACCAGAATAACATCGGGGTCCTGTCTCACCATTGCCCTGAGGCCCCTGGCAAAGGTAAGCCCTATTTTTGGATTTACCTGTGTCTGGCCTATGCCATCTATCTGATATTCTATTGGATCCTCAATGGTTAAGATGTTCTTATCTGGTGAATTTATCTCCTGCAAGGCCGCATA
Organism: uncultured Desulfohalobiaceae bacterium; assembly: GCA_964427155.1. Lineage (GTDB taxonomy): Bacteria > Desulfobacterota > Desulfovibrionia > Desulfovibrionales > Desulfothermaceae > Desulfothermus. The sequence goes on from CAYRSC010000018.1 coordinate 78,683, forward strand.
TAAGGTGGTGGTCTTTCCACTGCCTGTTGGACCGGTTACCAGGATTATCCCATGAGAGAGGGTAATGAGCCTCCTTATTCTCGCCAGCATTTCCCTGTTCAACCCCACTTCCTCTAATTTCATAAGCCTCATCCCCTTCTCCAGGAGCCTGAGCACCACCCTCTCTCCAAAACCAGTGGGCATGGTGGCCACCCTCATGTCCACCAGTCTGTCTCCCACCCGGATCTCTATCCTGCCATCCTGGGGAAGCCTCTTTTCTGAAATATCCAGTCCTGCCATTATCTTTATCCGGGAGACAATAAGGGAATGCACCTTCCTGGGAAGGGTCAACTGATTATATAACACCCCGTCCAATCTGTACCTGATAGAGCTATGGGTATTATAGGGTTCCACATGGATGTCACTGGCATTAAACCTCACCCCCTGGGAAAGTATGTGATTCACCAATTTTATCACAGGGGCCTCATCCATCTCCTCCAGGAGGTCTATCCCCTGTTCCAATTCCCTTAAAATGGAATGAGAGTCAGATACGTCTTCGGATATGTCATCAAATATCTCTTTAAGGTGTGTTTCTCCCTCTCCATGGGCCCTGTTTATGGCAGAGATTATGGTGGAAGAAGGAGAAAGCACTCCCGTCACCTTCTCCTTAAAGAGGACAGAGAGGTCCATAAGGGGCTCCAGGTTAAAGGGATTGTTGATGGCAGCATATATATGACCCCTATCCACAAAGGGATAAACAGGGTATGACTTTAGGTAGGCACGGGAGGGTTTATAGGGAAGCATCCTGTTTTCTTCTCCCTGGGGAAGTTCCTCCAGATATGGCATGGAAAATCTCCTGGCCAGTGTCTTTAACAATTCCTCCTCCCGAACCAGTCTGGAATCCAGAAGGGAGTCAAAAAAAGAGGTTTCCTCCCCCCTGCGGGCAGAGAGGATCTCCTCTATCTCCTTTTCTTCCAGTCCCATCCCATCCCTCAAAAAGCTAGGTAGGTCAAAAAATACCCCCATATATCACCCCGCACTTATCTCTTTACCCTTTCAATCCTAAGGGGTGGAGATAGGATGTATGTCTTTTCAACAGGTCCAATCCTTCCATCCACTCCATACCTTATCCTGTGAAGAGACCTTAGCCTCTCAAAGGAAAGCCTCCTCACATCTTCTTCAGTGCGGATAATGTGAGGAGTAATAAACACCATAAGATTCTTTTTGGTACGGTCCCTCTTGATGGTCTTAAAGAGATACCCTATCAAGGGGATATGGCTCAAGATGGGCACTCCTGAACGATTGTTGGTATTTTGCTCCTCAATGAGTCCAGATATGACAATGGTTTGACCATCCTTTACCTCCACTGTGGTCTCGGTGGATCGCTTTTTGGTAATGGGCCGAAGGGAATAGATAGAGGAAGAGGACATAGTCTCATCCACCCTGCTCACCTCCTGATATATCCGCATCTTCACCAGGCCATTCTCATTTATCTGAGGGGTCACCTTCAGGGTTATGCCTATGTCCTTGTACTCATAGCTGGCATAATTTTCGTCATTAGTGGTCTCAATCTTGGTCTGAAAAGGACGATTTTCAGCCACTATTACGGTGGCCTCCTGGTTCTCCACCACCATGAGCTGGGGATGGGATATAATATCCACCCTGTTGTTGGTCCTGGTGGCCCTTATAAAAGATCCCAGGTTATAAAACCTCTCATTACTGCTGATCACACCATCATGATTTATGTCATAGGAAAAGGGGAAGGAAAGGATCCCAAAGGCAAATCTGGAAAAAGCGCTCTGCTGGAGAAAATTCTTCTCCACATCCGAGGCAGTGGTACCAATGGCCCCATTTATGGCCCCCATAAACAGACTCCTGGACCTTCCACCCCCAAATGTCCCCATTGCCTGCCAGTTTATTCCCCACTCAAAGGAATCCTCCCCACTCACCTCCATAATAAGGGCCTCTATAAACACCTGTTTTCGGGGAACATCCAACTTTTTTATGATCTTCTCTATGGTGGAAAACTCCTGAGGACTTGCTGTAATAATAAGGGAGTTGGTGGCCTTGTCCGCAACTATTCTGGTCTCCTTGGAGATCACCGCCCTGGCACTTCCCTTGGATGAGCCAGACACCTTTGCACCTGCAAGGCCAGTAAGGACCCTTGCCAGGTCTTCTGCAAGGGCATTTTGGAGCTTTACCACATGAATATTTCCCTCCTCCACAGAAGAGGGAACATCTATCTTGGAAATAAGCATCTCCACCCTATCCATTAAAGAGGGGGAGGCCAGGACAATCACCATGTTCAACCTGGGATAGGGGACCACCACAAAGGGAGAGGAGATACCCTTTCTGGTCTCCTCCCTCTGCAGGGATGGAAATATCCTCATAAGGGTACGGGTGATATAATCTGCACTTGCATACCTGAGCTTAAACACCCTCAATATCCCCTCTCCTGGTGCCACATCCATCTTTTTTATCACAGGTAGTAACTTCTTTATGTTGGATTCCAGGTCTATTATTATCAGCAAATTAGTGGGCCTGAAGGCCACCACGAGCCCCTCTCTGGAGACCATATTTACAATGGCCCTTCTCACATCTTCCGCAGATACATTTTTTATCCGAACAAGCTGGATTACATATCTGTCCTGGACCCTGGCCCTACCTGAGAGCAGGGGTGTATAACGCCGTCTCGCATCCCTCACAGGCTCTATCTTTATAATATTCCCAGCAGGGATGGTGGTATAGCCATATACCTCAAGCACAGACTCCATTACCTTATACGCCTCCTGTACCGAGATAGGCGTAGGGGCCACAATGGTTATCTTCTTACCCCTTACCCTCTCGTCTAGTACAAAATTTTTTCCTGTAACCTTGCTCATAAAGGTTATAAAGGTCTTGAGGTCCACATCTGTCAAATTGATAGTAATCTTCTGACTATTATCTCCCGCTCCCGCCCAGGATGGATATACAAGACAAGGCAGGGTTTCCATACAAAAAAGACAAAGTATGAACACAATAAGTCCCTTCATCCTAACCATTACCCCATCTCCTGAAAAAAACATTTTATTTGAGACGACACCTGAGGGTATGGGGAGTGCCCCCTCTTAAGATCTCAATACTTACCTCTTTTAAGGAGGAAATCCTGGCAGAGAGATCAATTAGCTTCTGGGTATTTATTACCTCCTCCCCATTTATCCTGAGAACCACATCCCCCTCTCTCAAACCCATCCTCCACAACAGACTCTGGGGTTGCAAGTAGGCTATCTTAAATCCCATATTCCTTCCAGACCCATAGGGCACCAGACGCACAGTACGCATTATCTGCCCCAGGTTTGAAAGGGCATCTCTCACCACACTCCTGGAGATCTGGACCTCTCCCGAAGAGAGGGGAAAAACACCTGAAGAAAACAATAGTCCCTTTTTTTGATTCAACAACAGTCTCCGAGTCTTACCATTTATGGAAAGCACTATCTGATCCTTTAATATCTTTTTAAGGAGGATGCCCTGCCTTATCTTGTCTCCCTCCATATAGACATTCTGTTTTCTATTTTTCACATCTTCTATCACCGCCATCTTTAGATAGGGCACTGGTCCCCATACAATCCCCCTTAACTTTATCTCGGACGTCTTTGCAAGGGGTATATCTTTAAGATGTCTTTTAATAGATCTTTTTTTGCCAACAAGAAGGGGAGAAGGGATCCCTCCAAATAGATTCCTGGACACAATGTCCTGGTAGGTGGAAGGAGAAGACCTCTTCTCATAAACAGAAGACCTCTTCTCAGGAATAAACACCTTTACCCTGGGGACAGAAATAGAATACCCTATAATCATAAGGATGGTGTTAGATAAGGAATAGGCGGCTAAAGAGAGGGTCACCAAAATAAGGGCGGCCTTTAAATATATCTTAAGATCCAGTGCCATTTTTATCTTATTCGCACACTTCTATTTCTTTTAGCCGGTTATAATTATCACACAATCCACACTCACACGCATCCTTGAGGTCCCTACAGGCCTGTGTTTTTTTATTTAGATATAGGTATAACAGCCCACGGTTGTTGTATGCGGCTCCATATTGGGGTGCTATTTCCAGGGCCTTGCTATAGGCATCAATTGCATCCCTATACCTGTCTCTCATCTCCATAACAATCCCCAGGTTAAAATACAGGTCTCCATCCTCTCCTGAAAGTGCAATTGCCCTCTTCAGATACCTACTTGCCATGGAGAGATCACCCAGCTTCATATAACAAATGGATAGATTGTTCAGGGCAGGGACGAACTCTGGCCTCTCCTTGATTGCCTTTTTGAATTCCTCTACTGCCTTTATGTATTCTCTAGAGTGCATAAGGAGGTTTCCAATGTTATATCTCACAAGATAGAGATGTCCCTTCCAAGAGAGGCAATGCCTTAGATCCTCCAGGGCACGCCTCCTATCCTGCATCATTTCATAACAATAGGCCCTATTTAGATAGGCCTCAAACAGCATGGGGTTCTCTTGTATTGCCAGGGTAAAGGCATCTATTGCCTCCACATACCTCTTCTCCTGCATCAAACATATCCCCCTATCGTATAAGACCCTATCTTTCTTCACAGGATAGTGATTTTCCATATCTATCAGGAGGGGATATGCACGGGCATACTCTCCCTTTGACAGGAGTTCATTTACAAAAGAGACTTTGGAAGAAAGGCCATTTTCCTGAGGGATGTGTTTGGGAGCACACCCCATACAGAAAAGGACCATTGCCCACAATACAATAACACCTCTTTTCATTTCCCTATTTACCCATATTGTTAAGTGTTAATTCCTCTATGGGGGCCTATCCAGAGAGTCTTATTAAATTAAAATCCGGCTTTTTGCAAATCAAAAGGAGAAAGGTCTATAAAGTTTTTTCTATCTATTCTCCTTGATTTTCTTGACTTATGTCCAGGGTGACTATATCCTTGCTGGAAAAAAGATGCACAGGAGAAGATCCATTATAAAGGGACTTGTGCTCATCTTAGTTATTATAACGTTATTGAATATCCTGGGATGCACTCCCAGGCCCTCAGTTATTCCCTCTTTTTATGTTACTCCTCATCTCCAGATAGCTGACATCCTCAAGAGAGATAGGGAATTTTCCCTCTACTATAGTGGACCTGTGTATAACCCATCCGCTATTTTGTTCTTATACCCCCGCTATAGCAAGGAGATAATCCTCTCAAAAAAATGGAAACCCATAAGGGACGGAGCAGAATTAACCTATTTAAAGGATAAGCTGGATTATCTGAACGCATCACTAAAGGCAGTGGTAATATGGGGTGAGAAGAGGATAAAAGAGGTGGTGGCCTATCTATATACCCCCTCCTCCACCTATCTTAAAAAGAAGAAGGGGAAATATTTTCTCCCTGCGGTGGATGAAATATTCAATGATATATATTATGATAGGGACGGGATTTTCTGGAAATATCAACTAAATTGAAGGCAGAGATGGAGATGAAGACCATAACACATCAAATAAACAGACAATGGTGTAAGGGTTGCGGTATATGTGTGGCCTTCTGTCCAAAGGAGGTCCTGGGGATAGACCGAGAAGAAAAGGTGGTCCTTCTTAAAAAGGAAGAATGTATTGGATGTAGAGTCTGTGAATATAGATGCCCTGACCTTGCAATAGAAGTCATAGTGGAGAAGAACGATGAATAACCGTCTAAGATTTATCCAGGGGAATGAGGTATGTGTGGAGGCGGCACTCTATGCTGGGGTGGAATTTTTTGCAGGATATCCCATCACCCCCTCCTCTGAGATCCTGGAGCACATGGCCCTTAAATTGCCCAGGATAGGGGGAAGGTTTGTCCAGATGGAGGATGAGATCGCCTCCATGTGTGCCATAATAGGGGCCTCTCTCACAGGGAGAAAGTCAATGACTGCCACCAGCGGACCAGGATTTTCTCTCATGCAGGAGGCCCTTGGTTTTGCTGTAATGTCGGAAATACCCTGTGTGGTGGCAGACGTACAGCGATTTGGTCCCTCCACAGGTCTTCCCACTCAGGGAAGTCAACAAGATGTATATCAGGCAAGATGGGGAAGACATGGAGACCATGCCATAATAGTGCTTACGGCCTCCAATCACCAGGACATATTCAATATCACAGTAGAGGCATTCAATCTCTCAGAGACGTATAGGACCCCTGTAATTCTACTCCTGGATGAAGGGGTGGCACATCTTCGGGAAAAGGTAATCATCCCAGAGGAAGGGGAACTTCCTGTGATTGAAAGGCTTAGGACCTCTGTGCCTGAAGGGGTGGACTATCACCCATATCTTCCCCGGGAGGATGGCAGGCTTCCCATGTCTGACTTTGGTGGAAAACACCGATACAATGTAACAGGCCTTTTTCATGACATGTGGGGATTTCCTTCCACAGACCCAAAGATAGTCCATGGTCTCCTACACCACCTGGTGGACAAGATTGAGGGTAATGTCCATGAAATAGCCAGATACAAGGAGTACTATTTAGATGATGCAGACATTATAATAATCTCATATGGCTCATCTGCCCGCACGGGACTGCATGTGGTTAGGGGTATGAGGAGGAGAGGTGAGAAATGGGGTATGCTGGAGCTCCAGACCCTGTGGCCATTCCCTTCTCATATAGTAAGGGAGAGGTGTGAAGAGGCAGACTTTATATTTGTCATAGAGATCAACATGGGACAGGTGGTAAATGAGGTAAAAAAGTGTGTGGACTACCCGGAACGGGTCTATCTGGTAAACAGGGTGGATGGAGAGTTTATTACACCCACTGATGTAAGAAATATCACAAGGGTGATTCAGGGGAGGGGAGTATAAAGTGACCAAGAGGATCTCTATAAAGGACTATATAAGGAAGAGGTTTTTCCCGCACATCTGGTGTCCAGGGTGTGGACATGGTATAGTGCTCAACAACATGCTCAGGGCCATTGCAGAACTGGGCATACCCAAAAATGAAATAGTAATGGTCTCAGGTATAGGATGTTCTTCCAGGATAGCTGGATATGTGGATTTTCATTCCCTTCACACCCTTCACGGCAGGGCCCTGGCCTTTGCTACAGGGGTAAAGATGAGTCAACCCCATCTCCATGTAATAGTTCCCATGGGAGACGGAGATGCCCTTGCCATTGGAGGAAATCATTTTATACATGCCTGTAGGCGAAATATAAATCTCACCGCTATTGTCATGAACAACAGGATATACGGAATGACTGGGGGACAGTTTTCCCCCCTCTCAGGGAGGGGAATAAGGGCAACCACTGCCCCTTACAGTAATTTAGACCCCAATTTTGATACAGTAAAACTGGCCCTGGCCGCAGGTGCCACCTTTGTGGCCAGGACCACCACATATCACTTCAGAGAAATAAAGGAGTATATAAAAAAGGCCATTGTTCATGAGGGCTTTTCCATGGTAGAGATCCTCTCCCAGTGTCCCACCTATTTTGGAAGAAAGAATAAGATGGGGGGAGCGGTGGAAATGCTCAAGTTTTTTAAGGAGAATACTGCACTTGTGGGGTCTGAAAAACTGGCTAAAGAGCCCCAGCTTATCCCCAGGGGAATATTCGTGGAGAGAGAGGCCCCAGAATACACAAAGGAATACGAAAGGCTCATTAAAAAGGTGAGAGGGGCCTATAACAAGTGATAGGGGTCTATGTCCACCTGGAGTTTAAGGAAAGGGGATAAAGAGGAAAACCTCTTTAAGAGAAGACGCACAAGGAAGCGAATGGGTCTCCAGTCATCTGCCTTTATAAGAAGATGATATCTCCTTTTTTCCCTTACCACAAACACCGGGGCAGGGGCAGGGCCCAGAATAGATACAGAGGGGGAGGCATATCTTTTTAAAAAATCCCTTATCTCCTGCAGGGTCTCCTCCCCCCTCTCCCATCCCAGGGGATATATAAACCTCACAAGGGCCAGTCTCACAAATGGGGGATATCTGAGTCTCTTTCTTATCTCAAGCTCATGGCGATAAAACCCTTCATAGTCATTAGACAAGAGATACTGCCAGCAGTAATGGGAGGGATTTCTCGTCTGAATATATACCTTACCCTCTTTTTCTCCCCTACCTGAGCGTCCCGCCACCTGGAGTAAGAGTTGAAAGGTACGCTCTGTGGCCCTGAAGTCTGGAAGACCCAGACCTATATCTCCATCCACCACTATGACCCTGGAGACCCCGGGAAAATTATGTCCCTTGCTACACATCTGGGTCCCTATGAGTACTTGATACTCCCCCTTGGCAAATGACCACAGGAGGGCGTCTATCTCCTCTTCCCTTTTGCACCTGTCCCTGTCCAGCCTTATAATAGAGGTGGATGAACCAAAAGAGGAGATCACAAATTCCTCCACCTTTTCTGTACCCTGTTGAAGGGGAACAAAGTGGCTGGAGCCACACACAGGACATGGCATGGGAAACTTAAGGGTGCGTCCACAATAGTGACATATTAGTCTCTCTATCCTTTTGTGATATGTCATGGAAACCGCACACGAGGGACACTTGATCACCTCTCTGCAGGATATACAATAAATAAGGGGGGCAAAACCGCGCCTGTTCAACAGGACTATCACCTGCTCTCCCCTTGAGATGGCACCTTTTAACTCATTATAACTCTCCTCACAAAAGGGACCATGTCTTAGGGGGTTGGCATTTATATCCATCACCCTTATCTCAGGAAGGCTCTTATTTGCCACCCTGGAGGGCAGTGGTACTATTTCATATCTCCCTGATTTTCCTGAATAATAGGTGCGTATATCAGGAGTGGCTGAGCTGAGGAGCAAAAGGGCCTTCTCCTCACGTGAAAGGAGATATGCAACATCTCGCGTATGATACCTCAGCTTCTCCTCCTGTTTAAAAGAACTATCGTGTTCTTCATCCATTATTATGAGCCCTATATCTCTAAGGGGCAAAAACACGCTGGAACGGGTACCAACCACTATAATCCCCTTTTCCCTGCACGCCCTCAAAAACAGCCCTGCCCGCTTTGAGGGGGATAGGTAACCATGATATAGAAAGACCTCTTCCTGTGGAAAAGATGCCTTTAGCTGACGGTACATAGAAGAGGCAAGGGCCACCTCAGGCAGGAGAACAAGACAATTTTTTCCCTGCTCAAGACACCTCTTTATAAGATGCCCTAGGACCAGGGTCTTTCCACTACCTGTGACACCAAATAAGAGTGCAATCCCTTCCCCCCTTCCCACAAGTGGAGCCAGACGGGATATGGCCCTGTGCTGATGAGGTGTGGGTACAAGGGAAAAGAGGTCAGAAGGGAGGGACTTCTCCCCCACTGGCATATCCTCACACCCAGAATCCACCTCCTTTATGAGTCCCCTCCTAAGGAGTGAAGATATTGCCCCCCTGGCACCAGGTCCAAAGCGTTTTACAAGATGGGAGCGATATTCACTCCCCTTCACATATAGGTGTTCCAGTACCTTGAGCTGAAGCCGGGCATTTGGACGCAGGGACCAAGGGGGAAGGCTGGAGAGGGAAAGGAGTGCATCAGTTTTCCTCTCCATTGGCGAGGTCTTCACCCTCCCACTTAGCCACTCCTCAAATAGCTCCCTTAGTCTATCCTTCCCACACTTTTGGAGCTCCAGGAGGGAGATGGCCCTTTCTCCCTCCTTCCTAAAGTGAATATTCATATTCCTAAGGGGAGAAGGTAGTACATTCCCCAGAATGAGACCTGGCTCCACCACCAGATGCAGAGACAGGTCCATTATCATACGTATATAACTCTCTGAAAAGAGAGGATATATCTCCAAGGGGAAAAATATCTCTTTAAGAGAAAGGTCATCTCCCGAAGAGGGGATATCTATCACCACCCCTGGAACAATCCTGTTTTTTAAGGGGACGGCCACCCTGCACCCAACGGCGGGTGGATAGGAAGTTAAATAGTCTGGAAGCAGGTAAGAATAGGTGAGATAGGGAGGCACAAGGAGGGCAACATCATATATACACATCCTCAAAGGGTTAATTCACATTCTTGTCTTCCTCAGAAGACACAACCTCTATAACGTCATCATCCTCTTGCGAGGAGGTATCACCCATAGGTTCAAGATCCATCTCCTTATCAAGCATCTCTAATTTGTCCTTTATACTCTTCTGTTTTCCCCCTCCAAAAAGAGAAAACTTCTCCAGTATCCCAGAAGGAGATTTTTCTTCCTCACTCTTTTCCATGTGACATTTGCCGTGGAGGACCCCTCCCCTCTCAACTGTAAATATCTTGGTACAGATGTCTCCAATCACACGCCCCTTTTCCCCAATTACTATCTCTTCCCTGGCCCTTATATTACCCCTCACCTGACCATGTATTACGATGTTTTTGCCAACAATGTCTCCCTCTACCACCGCCTCTCTGTTTATAAAGACATTTTCCCTGCAGTCTATATATCCCTTAAAGCTACCATCTATACAGATGCTCTCATTTCCAGAAAAATTGCCCTCAAAAGAGGTGTTCTTTCCTATGAGAGTGGGGGTCCCCTCTTCTATCTTTTCCCTGTTTTTCTTTCCAAAACCCATCTCTTACCTCAGTACAAGATTTGTAATCTTTCGGTCATAAATATAGTAAACCGGATTTACAGGTTTGCCATCCACCTCTATCTTATAGTGAAGATGGGTGCCTGTACTGTGACCTGTATTTCCCATATAGCCTATGACATCGCCTCGCTTTACCTTCTGTCCCTTTTTCACAATTATCTTATAGAGATGGCCGTATAGGGTGGTTATATGGGGGGTATGCCTTATACGAATGTAATTTCCCAGGATATTATTTCTTCCCACCTTTATTACCACCCCATCTGCAGGGGCGATGATGGGGGTCTTCCATGCACCTGCTATATCCAGGGCACCATGAAATTCCCTCTTTGAAGTAAAGGGATTCTTTCTCCAACCAAAACCACAGGATATCCAAAGGTGGTCACCTTTTACAGGAAGGATAGAGGGGATATGACTGAGTTCTTTTTGTCTCTTCTTTAAAAACTCAACCACCTGAGAGAGGTCTTCCCTTAATTGTTCAGAGAACACTGGTAGGTCTTTTATGGGGACCTCAGGTACCTTATAAGAGGAAGGGGAGATGTGTATACTCCTGTCTCTACCCTTGTTATATTCAAATCCACCCTGATGGGAATACTTTCCTCCTACATCCTCCTCCTGGTCCAGTCCCAGATACCTGCGTATCTTTATCTCCATGCGTTTTATATCCTTTACCTCTTCTTGGGTAGCGGCAAGGTTCTTTTCAAGAGACTGAATCCGGGCGCTTTTCTGCTCAATAAGCCCCTTTAAAGAAGCGATCCTGGCATCCCGTTTCTCCAGGAGGTGCTTTAGAGATGCCACCTCACGGGCCAGCACCCTTATGTGTTCTTCCCGTTGAGAAATCTTTTTGTTTTGGTAGAGGCTCATCCCCAGGAGGGCCAGAAATCCCCCATACACACACAGGTGGATTCCTATGACAAAATAAAAGGTAAGAGTCTTTAAAGATACAACCCTATAGGTCCTTCCAGAAGAGGAAAACCAGATAAGAGAGACCTTTTTCAAGACATCATCTCCTTATAAGGCAGAATATTACCTATTTCTTTAAGGTTTTTATATAAAAAAGTCAAACAAAATTGACCAGATGGTAAGGACATTTTAAATATCATCTCTTATTTTTTTCTTAACAACCCCCTCTAGATGGTGTAGGAAAGGGCCTGGGCAACATGTAACAGCCAACCAAGGAGGTGTGCCATGAAAAAGGTAGGCATTATCTATTGTGGTAAATATGTTGACAGTGGTTTTGGGTGTGCAGGTGAGTGGAGGTGTCATAAGGCCGCGGCCCTGGGAGAGGGCAAGTTTGATGAGCCATCCTCCCTTGTGCTCTGGATAAGGTGTGATTGTCCAGGTAAGACCGTTATATCCAACACCAAGGTGGCCATAGATATGTCAGGGATAAAGCCAGATGTCATCCACCTGAGTTCATGTCTGGCTGGATCTTATCCCCCCTGCCCCTACTATAAGGTGGAAGAGATGGCAAAGAAGATAGAAGAGACCTTTGGCATTCCTGTAATCCTGGGGACTCATAATTACAAGTAAACAAGTAAACAAAAAGAGGGGGAGGTCCTTCTCCCCCTTCTTCTATTTCCATCTCTCAAAAAATGACCTTATCTCCCCTTTCTCATCCAGGTGTCTTATAAGGGCACTTCCAAACACTATTCCATCAATAAGAGAGGCAATGGGACCCAATTGAGAGGGGGAGCTTATACCGAAGCCCAGGGAAATGGGACAAGAAAATATCTCCCGGGCACGGGTAAGCCTCTCCTGAAGCTCAGCAGGTAAGCTCTCCCTTATGCCGGTGGTGCCAAGCACTGATACAAAATACACAAACCCCCTACTGTGGGAGGCATACATCTGCATCCTCTCAGTAGAGGTATTTAATCCTATGAGATAGATGAGCTCTATTCCCTCTGCCAGGAGTATCTCCTCTATCTCTGAGGACTCTTCCAGGGGCAGGTCCGCAACGATAACTCCATCTACACCGGCCCCTGCGGCATCTCGGGCAAATCTCTCCCACCTATATCTAAAAAAAGGATTGCAATATCCCATTAGCACCACAGGGGTAGAGATCCTTTCCCTTACCCTGGAGAGTCCCTCCAGTATCCAGCCCAGGCTCACACCATTTGAGAGCGCAACATTAGATGCCCTCTCCACCACCTCCCCATCTGCCACAGGATCAGAAAAGGGGACCCCTATCTCTATGATATCTGCACCACATTCATCCATCTCCACAATGTAGTCCCAGAACCGCTCCAGGGAGGGATATCCTCCAGGCAAAAAGGGAATGATGGCCTTTTTCCCATCCTGTGCCTTCTTTTTAAATACACCTTCAAAACCACCTACGTTCATATAAATTACCTCCCTATAGGTATTCAAATACAATATCCAGGTCCTTATCTCCCCTGCCTGAGAGGTTTACCACCACGTGATAGTCAGGGGGGACATCTCCAGAGAGGGTAAATGCCCATGCCAGGGCATGGGAACTCTCTAGGGCAGGGATTATCCCCTCTGTCCTGCTCATCCTCTTAAATGCCGAAAGGGCCTCTTTGTCCCTTACACTCACGTAGTTGGCCCTGCCTGTCTCCTTTAAAAAACAGTGCTCCGGTCCCACCCCAGGATAATCAAGTCCAGGGGCCACAGAGTGGGAGGGAAGGACCTGACCATTTTCATCCTGCAAAAGATATGTCTTGGTACCATGAAGTATTCCAACCTCCCCCTCCTTCAGGGTAGCGGAGTGATAACATCCTGGACTCCCCTCTCCAGCGGCCTCCACCCCTGTGAGCCTTACCTCTTTTTTATCTATAAATTCGTAGAATATACCCATAGCATTGGACCCCCCACCCACACATGCCACTATATGGTCTGGAAGTCTTCCAGTATTTTTCTCAAATTGCTCTTTTACTTCCCTACCAATTATTGCCTGAAAGTCCCTTACAAGGGAAGGAAATGGATGGGGGCCAACCACAGAACCCAGGCAATAGTGGGTGTCCCTTTGATGCGCTATCCAGTGTCTCAGGGCGGCATTTATTGCGTCCTTGAGGGTCTGGGTGGAGGAATACACAGGTCTAACCTCGGCGCCCAACAACTCCATTCTCTTCACATTTGGGGCCTGCCGTTCCACGTCCTTTGCCCCCATATACACAATGCACTTTAGTCCAAAAAGGGCCGCGGCTGTAGCAGTGGCCACCCCATGCTGTCCTGCTCCAGTCTCCGCGAGAAGGCACCTTTTGCCCATGTATCTGGTGAGGAGGGCCTGTCCAATGGTATTATTTATCTTGTGGGCTCCTGTATGGGCCAGGTCCTCCCTCTTGAGCCAGAGGTGAAAACCAAGCTCCTCTGAGAGCCTCTTACAAAGGGTAAGGGGTGTTGGCCTTCCCACGTAATCCTTTAGGGTTCTGGAAAATTCCTCCTGAAATTCCCTGGACCTCACTATCTGCTCATAGGCCTCTTCCAGCTCTATAAGGGGAGGCATGAGCAACTCTGGGACAAATTGTCCACCAAAATCTCCAAAATATGCCTTTTTCATTTCATCTCCTTTATCTTTTTTGAAATGGCAATCACCCTATCTTTGTCCTTTTTCCCTGGATACTCCTCAACACAGGAGTTTACATCCAATCCCCAGGGTCTCACCAATGAGACAATTTCCTCTATATTTTCCACACAGATCCCTCCTGCCAGGATCCACCTTACCCAGGGTGGGAGAAGGGAGAGATAAGAGAGGGCCCTGGTCCCTATGGCCCTCCCATGTCCTCCTCCCTCCTTTCCCGCATCAAATAAAAGGTATCCACAAAAAGGGATATACCTCTCCACCTCTGCAAGAAACTCTGAAGGTGACTCATATCTCTCAGGCCACATAACTTTTATGACCCTGGAAGGCCCCAGGTCTCTGCAGATCTCCCTGGGAAAAGCCCCATGCAATTGCAACAGGTCCAGAGATGCCTTTTCAGCAATATCCTCTATCTCCTGGAGAGGGCACTTTACAAAGACGCCCACCCGTTTAGCATCCCTGGTCCTTATGGAAGACACCTCCTCAGGGGATATATAGCGGGGACTTTCTGGATGAAAGATAAATCCCAGCAGATCTGCCCCTGCCATTTCACAGAGTTGGGCATCCTCCTCAGTGGTTATTCCGCATATCTTAAGGTACATATCTCCTCCCCATCCATATCTTACCCTGGGCAGGGAGCAGCTCATACAGGGCACTTGCAGGGTCCTCCCTCTGCATTAGAGAGGTCCCCACCAGACAGGCATCAAATCCCAGAGAGAGCATCTCTTCCACCTGCTCTCTCCGGGAGATCCCACTTGCACATATCCATATCTCTTCCCTGCCCCTCAAGGATATCATCTCCCTGGATATATTGAGATCCACCTTCAGGGTATCCAGATCCCGATTATTTACCTGAATCACCCTTGCCCCTGCACACCTTGCTATCTCCAAATCCCTCTCATCAAAGATCTCTACCACAGGTTCCAGTTCCAGCAGGCTGCAGTATCCAACCATTTCCATGAGCATCTCACATCTGTGCTTAAACAGACGTGCTATAAGGAGGATGGCAGAGGCAGGGGTGGTAGCAGTAAACTTTATCTGAATTGGATGAACAATAAAGTCCTTTCTCAGGATGGGAATGCAAACCCCCTCTGCCTCCCACAAGAACTGGGGAGAGGAGAAAAAATATTCACTTTCTGTGATAATAGAAATGGCAACTGCACCATTTTTCTCATAGGATATTGCCAGTTTTCTCACATCAAAAGAGCGCTTTATAATGCCCAGGGAGGGAGATCCCCTCTTTATCTCTGCAATTATCCCCTTTCGCTCCAATAGGGATTTGAAAAACGAGGGCCTTTTCCCCCCATAAGGTGGGGGGAAACCCTCCTCCTGCTCCAATAGCTTTAATCTCTCCACCTCTTTTTTCTTTCCTTCTACAATCCTATGTAACATAAAATCTCCCCCTATCTATACCCTGTTCCAGCTTTTTAAGGGAAATATCCATGGCCTCTTCCAGGGAGATGTCCTCCTCCAGGAGAAAAAGGGCCATTGCCAGATTCATTGCCACCATGTCCCTCACGGGGCCGGTAAGGCCTCCCAGCAGCACCCTCTCCATGAGAGAGATGGCCTCTTCCCTATTTTCACACCTGAGGTCCTCCTCCCTGCACCTGGAGATTCCCAGGGATTCAGGAGAAATAATGAGTTCCTTCATCTCACCTGAAGAGATAAGTATCACCCGTGTATCTCCTGTGGGGGTTATCTCATCATAACCATTTCCATGGACAACTGCGGCCCTGTGGACCCCTCTATCCCTGAGGACTGTAGCCATGGGAAGGAGATATCTCTCATCCCCCACCCCCAGGAGCTGGTGTGAGGGCATAGCTGGATTTAGTAGGGGTCCAAGGAGATTAAATATGGTGGGCACTGCAAGCTCCTGTCTCAGCGGTGCCACACGGGAAAAGGCAGGATGAAAGGTGGGGGCAAATAGAAATGCAAAATTGGTTCGCTCAAGGAGAGATAGCACATCTCTCTCCTCCTCTGGGAAGGGAATTCCCAGGGCCCTTATTACATCTGCACTTCCACAGTTGCCTGAAATGGCACGGTTTCCATGTTTTACCACCTTATATCCCATATCCGCCAGATAAAGGGAGACCGCTGTGGAACAATTAAAGCTCTTTTTTCCATCCCCACCTGTACCACAGGTGTCAATAGCTACAGGTGCAACCCTCTCAATATTTACCAACCTTGCATGGGATAGGGCCACCTCTGCTGCAGAGGCTATCTCGCTGGCTGTCTCCCCCTTTATCCTGAGTCCCAGGAGAAATGCCCCCGCCTGAACCTGCGATATATCTCCCTGGAAGAGCCCATCAAAACATACATGGGCCAGTTCCCCATCCAGATGCTCCCTTCTGGTAAGACGCATGAGTGCTTCCTTCATGATATCCATTTAACACCTCCTTAGATAGTAGGGTTGATCTTCCTCACAAAATGTTCCAGAAAATTTTCCACCATCCGGGGTCCTGTGGGACTCAATATGGACTCTGGATGAAACTGGACCCCCATCCAGGGCCTATCCCTGTAACAGATCCCCATGATTTCCTGGTCATCGCTTGTGGCTATCACTTCCACATCCAGCCTCCCTATTCCCTTTTCCAGGGCAGAAGGGGCTATGACCAGGGAATGATATCTTACTGCAGAGAAGGGATTATCCATGCCCTCAAACAGGGGATGTGCCCTGTGATAGATAAGGGAGGTCTTTCCATGCATGATATTGCGGGCGCCTACTATGGGAAAACCTGCAAAATACCCCAATATCTGATGCCCCAGACACACCCCCAGGACAGGGACAGAGGGATCAAGCATCTCAATGACCTTTAGACATAGGCCACTATCCATAGGTCCCCCTGGCCCTGGAGATATCACAACCCCCTTAAGGGAGGGTTCTTTACAAAGGTGGGGGAGGGATGGATCATCGTTTCTGAGCACCACAGGAGACACCCCCAGTTTTTCAAATAACTGCACCAGGTTAAAGGTAAAGGAATCATAGTTATCTATGAGTAAAAGCATCACTTCCTCCATCTTCCTTTAATATCTTATCAATTACCCTGGCCTTATTGTGACACTCTTGCCACTCCTTCAGGGGATGGGAATCTGCCACGATCCCTGCTCCCGCTTGCCAGAATATCCTGTTCCCCTTTATCCAGGCAGAGCGGATGATTATCCCCATGTCCACATCTGCCCTATCCTCTCCCAGACCTATCCATCCTATGGCCCCTGCATAGGGTCCCCTTCCACAGGGCTCTTCCCCCGCAATAATCTGCATGGCCCTTATCTTTGGGGCACCTGAGACCGTTCCTGCTGGAAAGGTGGCCCCTATGATGTCAAGGCCGTCTAGTCCTGAACGGAGCCTGGCCTGGACATAGGAGGTGAGGTGCATTACATGAGAAAAGCGCTCCACCTGCATAAATCGCTCAACCTCAACACTCCCTGGAGCGGCTATGCGTCCAACATCGTTTCTCCCTAGATCCACAAGCATCACGTGTTCTGCCCTCTCCTTTGGATCTGCAAGCAGGTCTTTTTCTAAAGATATGTCCTCCTCTTCAGTGGAGCCCCGTGGCCTGGTACCAGCAATGGGCCTCACCTCCACCACAGAGTCCCTGCTCCTCACCATAAGCTCAGGCGAGGATCCAATGAGACATATCTCTTCCAGATTTACAAAAAACATATAGGGAGAGGGATTTGTCTGTCTCAACCTCCTGTATATGGTGAATGGGTTCCCAGAAAACGGGGCGGAAAATTGAGTTGATAGGACCACTTGAATGGCCTCTCCCCCATGTATCATCTCCTTTATCCTGGAGACGGCCTCCACAAAAGCCTCCTTAGAAAGGGAAGAGGTTATCTCTCCCACCTCTATAGCTTCATCTCTCAAGGGATCTGGGACATCCTCACCAAGGAGAGAGCCAGAGGTGGAGATATAAAAACATCGGTGGTGAAGGTGGTCATAGAGGAGTTGTTTCCCTGGAAACACAAAAAGGGCATCCATCCCCTGAGAGGATAGAGAATTTGAGAGGACCTCCTCAAACAGGACAGCACATTCATACCCCATAAAACCAATGATGGAGCGTGTTATAGGGGGAAGCCCCTTCTCATTGGGGAGAGGATATATATTGGCTATCACTGATTTTATAGCGCTTATAAAGTCTTCTCCCTCAAGTGTCTTTAAAAATTCAAACCCTGGAGAACAGCAGGGGATGCGCATCCTTCCATGCTCACACAGGAGTTTGAACTTAAAGTCCCATGCAAGGAGACTATATCTTCCCAGACGCCCATCCACTTCTGCACTCTCAAGGAGTATTCCCTCCCTATTGCCTATAAATTTCAGGTATAGACTGATGGGAGTATTTATATCTGTAGGATATACCTGCACATGCTGAACCACCTCTTTCATAGCTGGTTGCCTCCTCTATCCCTTAAAGATTAATAAAAAAAAGGCCGCATCCAGGAGGATGCGGCCCCTCATATACCCAAATAATATCTGAGTTCAGGGCACACCCTCCCCTTCCTCTTTCCCCTTCTGCCACCACCACCATGCCTTTTCAACGAGCAGGTCTATATCTCCTGCAGATGCCAGGTTCAAAAAGGACCTAAATCTCTTTACTGCCTCATGGGAGTAGGGATTGGCCTCAAAGAGTTGTTCAAACAGGAAACAGTCCTGAGTGAGCATCTTCTTTGCCGCGGAAAGCCTCCTGCAAAAGGAGGGGGTGATAAACTTGAGTAGGGAGCTGTCCCCTGAAAAGGCCGCAAAATAAGAGAGGGTGGTCACAAAATTAAGGGCCTGGATAAATGCAAGGGCCCGGTCATGTTCAGTAGCAGAGCACTCAAAGGGTTCAAATCCCGCTTGAGAGAAAAGCCTCTTCACCTCTTCAAATTCTCCATCTCCCCTCCCCCTCACCATGGCTATCCTCAGGGACTTCTCTCCAGAGGGAGATGGTCCAAAAAGTGGATGGGTCCCTACCACAGGGCCTGGATATTCCTCCAGCATTACCTTCATGGGCATGACCTTTACAGAACATATATCCACCAGGACAAATTTAGGGGACTGCAATGACCTTTTTAAGCGAGTCATAAAAGAAGAAATCGCAGATACGGGGATACATAAAAGTACCATCTGGGCATGGGAGAGGGATTGCAGGACCCCGGGAGTGAGGGGCCTGTCTATACCCTCCACACACATATCCTCCATAGAGGAAAAAATTCCCTTGAAATAAGAGCCCATGGCACCTCTGTCACCAACAATAACCAGCTTAGTTATCCCTGTCATAATCTCCTCTCTCTACCTCAGCACCTGATAGAATCCCAGACCTTAAAAAAATCTGGAAAGGACTTGGCCACACACCCTATATCATCAAGGGTCACCCTGGCTCCTGCAATTTCATATATGGAGAGACTCATGGCCATCCTGTGGTCCGAATAAGTGGAAAAATTAAACACCCTTCCCTTTATTGGAGGGGCAGGGGAGATGATGAGTCCATCTTCAAATATCCTTACATGGGCCCCGGTCTTTTCTACCTCTCGGGCTACCGCAAGGAGCCTGTTGCTCTCCTTAATGGTTAGATGGGCCACCCCCCGTATGGTGGTATCTCCCTCTGCCAGGGAGGCCACCACCGCCACTGTTGGCACCAGGTCAGGACAGTGAGCCATATTCACCTCTATACCTCTAAGCCTAGAGGGAGAGATCACCAGGTCCTCCTCAACCCAATGAATTTCCCCCCCCATTCCCTTGAGTATATCCACAATTGCCCTATCTCCCTGAAGGGAATTCCTTTTAAGACCCTTTATTGTAAGTCCCTCTCTTAAAAATAGACCTGCGGCCACAAAATAAGAGGCATTACTCCAGTCACCTTCCACAAAAAAATCGCATGGGAGATAGAGGGTGGGTTCCACCCTGAAAAGGACCTCTCCAGGGATTATATCCCTCACTTCCCTCCAGCAGGCCCTTTTCCATTCCCCTCCTTGTGGTGTAAAGACCTTCACTTCTACTCCAAAGGCCTCCATCACCTCCAGAGTGAGTCCCACATAGGGCCAGGAGACCACCTTTTCCCCTGTTATCTCTATCTCCACTACTCCCTTTGCCAGGGGAGACGCAAGAAGCAGTCCTGAGAGAAACTGAGAGGACTTTTCCAGACTTATCCCTATCTTTCTTCCAGCAAGGCCCTCCTTAGAGCAAACCACATAGGGAGGATAACCAGGTCTTCCCTCCCATGTGAATTGGCTTCCCATACCTTCCAGGGCCATGGCCAGTTCATCCACTGGCCTTTTGTGCATCCTCCCCCTACCATATATCCTGGCACAAACTCCCTCAAGTGCGGCCACCACTGGAGTTATAAGTCTGCAGGTGGTGCCAGACTCACCCACATCCATCTCCACCACAGAGGGATATCTCATATGATAGGGGATGCCCCTTACCTTCACACCTCCTTGAGTATCCAGGAAACGAGCACCCAGGGCCTCAAGGCACCGACGAGTACAAAGGGTATCCTCACTGGATAGGGGATTATTTACATTGGATTCTCCCCCCCTGGCAAGTGATGCACATATAAGGGCACGATGAGAGATGGACTTGCTCGGTGGGACCACAACGGATCTTTGATTGTACATCTAAATAACTCTCCTTAAAATGGTATCTTCTCTTTCATTCCTCATCCTAAGTGGCCCCCACCCCTAATCCCCAGGGAGGTCAATATAGGGACCATTTGGATAGCTTCCCAATATCCTTAAACTATGGCATGAATGCCTGAGGTCCTCCAGAAGGGCCGCATACTCTTCCCTGGTAAGGTCACACTCCACGTCACAAAAAAATACATATTGCCATTTCTCTCCCCTCAAGGGCCTGGATTCCAGCTTTTTCATATTCACATTTTCCATGGCCAGGAGATTGAGTATCCTGGCCAGGGAACCTGGTCTGTCAGGGAGGGTAAAGAGGAGAGATGTCTTATCTCTATTCCCAGGAGGGGGCTCCTGGGCGCCTATTATCAAAAAACGCGTCCAGTTTTCAGGCAAATCCTCTATCCCCTTCTCCAGGACATTGAGCCCCAGAGAGGAGGCAAGGGCAGGATGGGCAATTGCGGCGGCCTTTTCAGTGGAAGCGGCCATCTTTGCCCCTGCAGCAGTACTGTCCACCGGTACCACCTTCACACCTGGAAGCCTAGTCTTCAACCAAATTGAACACTGCTGAAGTGCCTGGGGATGAGAATACACCACCTCTATCTGGCTCAAGTCTTCATGTCTAGAGAGGAGACTATGACTTATCTTACAAAATATCTCTGCCTGGATGTAGAGTTGATATTTGAGAAACATATCCAGGCTCTGCCCCACGGTCCCCTGAAGGGAATTTTCCAGGGGGATCACCCCAAGTTCTGCATCCTTCTCCCGAACGGCCTTAAATACGTCCTCAAGTACATACTTGGGATAATAAGAAACACACTGCCCAAAGTAGTGAAGGGCGGCAAAATAGGAAAATGTTCCCTCTGGCCCAAGATATACCACCCGCTGAGGACGTTGAAGTGCCCTAGAGGAAGAGAGTATCTCCCTGTAGATGGCCAGGAGGTGTTCTTTTGGAAGGGGACCTGGATTGTTTTTTATCAGCTCTGTTAACACGTCTTTTTCCCTAAAGGGTCTAAATACGCTCTCACTCCCTTCCCTCTTTAATCTGCCAACCTCCAGACTTAGAGTGGCCCTTTTATTTAAGAGGGATAGGATTTCTCCATCCACCCTGTTTATCTCCTCTCTTATCTCAGAAAGCCTTTTCTCTATGTTCTCCCTACCTTCCCCCATGATCTCTGCCCCCTATCTTTCCTGAATTTCCTCTTGTATTCGCATTCCAAAATGCCTTCCAGCACTATCCACCCTCACCAGGACCCTGTCCCCTTCCTGGAGGTCCACCACAGAGATGGGTCTCCCCTCTTCCCCAACGAGTCTAATGGTCTCAGCATTCTGCAGGATTACCTCTCCTTGGGCATCCTCAGTCCTGGCAGATATAATTAGTAATGGCCTTATCTCTATCTTTACCCTACCCACATTACATACCAGGCTGGAACCACTGGCATCCACCACAAGGACCTCATCCCCTGCCCTGAGTTCCTCAAGATATGAGGTCCTGTCCCCAGGTCTCAGGACATAACTGTGAAGGGCACCTGCATTTATACGAAAGGGCCTCGCCGCCACATAGGGATTCTCCTCGGTCTCTGCGTGTACCAAGAAGGTAAAACCACTGGAATTTCCAACTAACATCCCCTGACCTGTAGAGAGAAGGGAACATGTGTCCACACATACCCTATGTCCAAGCCCAATGGGCCTGATAGAAGTAATGGTGGCAGGAGAAAGCTCCACCTTCTCCCCTGAGATCTTTATCTCTTTAACCACCTCTTTTATATGAGGCATAAGTGGAGGGAGGATGATGAGGGCATCCACTCCCCTCTCAAGGATACCAGCGGCCAGTCTGGCCTCCTCTAGGGTTGAGACCTCCACACCAAGCCTTCCCCTGGAGAGGGCAAGGAGGTTTTCTATGGGAATTATCTCCCACCCAAGGGTTATCACCACCATCTTCTCCCTCTCCAGAAGATGGGCGGCCTCTTCCTCGTCAGAAGGAGAGGATAGGGTTATCCATCTTATGTCTTCTGGCACCATCACCTTAATCCTCCCCAGGGAGGCCACCTCTTCCCTGTACTTCTCCTCAACAACTACAGCATCCACTCCTGACTCTAGGGCAAGGGTAACCATCTTTTTGTCATAGGGAATCACCTTTACAATAAGTTCCTTCATCCAGCCTACTCCCCTGTTTTTTCATCCCCATTTAAAAACGCCATGGCCTCGTCCACTCCCATATCCTCATGTACTATCCCGTGAAGGGCCCTAACCAGCTTTGCAGGGTCCTCGTCCTGGAATATGTTCCTCCCCACAGAGAGACCTGCCCCACCTGCTTGAATAGAATCATAGACCATATTTAAGAGGTCCCTCTTATCCTCCATTTTGGGTCCACCTGCAATAACCACAGGGATACAACACGCCTCTACCACCCTGCTAAAGGACTCCACGTCTCCAGTATAATTCACCTTTACCACATCCGCTCCCAGTTCCTCACCCACTCTGGCACAATGACACACTATATCGGGATCAAAACCATTTTTTATCTTTGGCCCCCTGGCATATACCATGGCCAGCACTGGCATTCCCCATTCAGCGGCCTCACTGGTGATCTTCCCCAGATCCGCCAGCATACGACTCTCTGTCTCATCCCCCAGATTAACATGTACAGAAACACCATCCGCTCCAAGTTTTATTGCATCCTCCACCCTACCAACCAGGGATTTGGCATTGGGATAAGGGGAAAGCTGGGTACTGGCAGAAAGATGGATAATAAGCCCTATATCCCGTCCCTTCTCCCTGTGACCACACCTGACGAGTCCCTTGTGCATAACCACAGCATTGGCTCCACCTTCAGCCACCCTGTCCACTGTCTTTTTAAGGTCCACCAGTCCATAGATGGGACCCACAGTGACCCCATGGTCTAAGGGAACTATTATGGTCCTGCCTGTATTTCTATTGAAGATCCTCTCAAGCCTTATGGATTTGCCCAGATGCATATCTTCTCCTCCTGTAATTTTTCCTCCAGGCCCTGGCTCCCCACCCACACCCAGCGACCAAAATAAAAAAGGGCCGCTGGCTTCTGGAGCCTGCGGCCCTTTGGGTTACCCTTTCTGTATAAACCTATACCACACCACCCGGGCCACAGACTCCACCCCTAAAATACCAAAAGCAAAAAAAGCTAAAATAGGTGAAGCTGAGCCCGAGTATCTTTTCCATGGCCTTACCTTTATCTAAGGGTCTCTAAAAAGTCAACAAAAAATTTAAGGCTACCTAAAAAATATATGGATCCCCTATCTTCCTTAAAAATAAAGAGAACCATACACCTCCCCTCTCTCTTTCCAGGGAGAGGCCCCCCAAAAGACTCTTTTAGAGAATAAAAATTTTAAAGCCAGCCCCCTGTCTTCGGGCTGGCTTTAGCAAAAGGAGGAAGGTATTATTTTTTATGCAAATATCATTCCATAAAAACAAATTCAAGATCTCCCTGGAGATAGGGAAACGTGAAGCCCAAGGGGCAGAGATGGGGTAAAATTTTTTTGACCATAAGCATAGCTCCAAAAAGGATTTTTAGTATATAATCTACTGTTTTAATTGAATAAAAACCTAAATTTTCTCCAAAGAATTCTGTGGTTCAATTTTTTGAACAAGGCAAAACACCTGCTTTGAGGAGGAGGGAAGAAGGAAATGCCCCTTTTCTTATCACCTTCACATCTTCCTCAGGGGTTATAGAGATAATGGTGGAAGGGGCTCCTCCCTGAGGGGGAGGGGGAGGAGAAATGATTGTATCTATCTGGGAGAGCACCTCTGGAGAAACCTGGTCGGGAGAGGAGGGAGGAGGCTCACCCGAGATATTTGCACTTGTGGCAATAAGGGGAAATCCCGTCTCAAGGCACAGGGAGCGCGCAACCGGGTGGGGGGAACATCTAACACAAACCATATCCTCCTCTCCCACCACCTCCGGGGGGAGGCCTGACCTAGCAGGCAAGAGTATGGAAAGGGGAGCTGGCCAGAAGAGACGAATTATTCTTTCAGCCACAGGCGGTACTCTCTGTACCAAAAGATGGAGCTGTCCGTAGTTTCCCACAATAATGGGAAAGGGCTTGGAAGGAGGGCGCCTTTTTATCTCCACTATCCTCTGGCACACATCTCCATCCAGAGCCATCCCTCCCAGGGCAAAAAGTGTCTCTGTGGGATAGACTATTACCCCTCTTTTCTTTAAAATGGCTATGGCGGCTTCAATACTACCCATTTATTATCCTCCACAATCTTGGAGAGCAGAGGGTGGCAGATATCTTGCTTTATATCTCACAGGGACCAGATTAGAGGAAAAAAATTCCTTTTTTTAAGGAGAACCAAGATGAAGATACATGACCTTGAACACCTAAACTCGCAGGAGATACGAAAAAACAAGCAAAACAAGAGTGAGTCCCTGCGGGAATTTCAGCACCTCTTGGAGAAAGAACTCCTAAGGGGAGAGGGTACCAATACAGGGGGTTCCACCATCTCCTCTAGCATCTGCGACCAGCAGTTATCAGAACTTGAGGTTTCTCTCAAGATGGAAAAGGCACATCCTCCCTCCAACCAGGATATCAAAGAGAATATCATGAGCAAGCTATCAACCACCCTGGATAAATGGGAAAAGTATTCCCAGAGCTTAAAGAAGGATGACCTAAAAGGCTCTTATTCCCTCCTGCAGGATATACTCAAAGACATCTCTGCCCTGGAGAAAAATACCACAGAACTCCAGCAGGAGGACAGGTCCGTACTTTCTCTGGTCAATGAAATCAAGATCCTGGCCACCACTGAGGAGGCCCGATTCACCAGGGGTGAATATCTCTAGGGAGACAGGAGTTCATATTTCTCCAAGGGAGTGTAAATGGGACCTCTGGGGGTGAGGGTACTCTTCCAGAGGATAAACGAATCCACCACCACAGGGTCCCAGGATGTCTTATTTACCATAGAAAGGATGGCCTTCCAGGTGGATAAGGGGGCAGATCCCCTTATACGAGCAAGAGTAAGGTGAGGGGTGAAACGATCTTTGTGCCCATGTGAGGACAAGACCCTCTCCACGACTCCTTTTACCTCCTCAAATAATCCGTGACATTGTTTTGCCCCTTTTATACATCCCACCCACAGGACACGGGGTCTATTAATGGAGGGGAAAAAACCACCTCCTCCCCCCTGCAATTCAAAGCATGGATATCTTACCCTCCTGAGCTCTTCCCTTATCCTACCCCCCACATCCCCAGGCACCTCTCCTATAAAATAAAGGGTGAGGTGAAAATTTTCAGGTCTTACCCAGGTGATTCTTCCAGGAGAGAGGGGACGCACACCACTGAGCAGTTCCTCCATCTTCTTCTTATAGGTATTTCCAGGGGATATACCCACAAAGAGTCTCATCTCTTATCCTCCTCTCATAAGAGGGCCGATGTCACCAAAAACAAGAGGGCCTCTGAGAGTTCACACATGGCACCCAAGGTATCTCCTGTGATACACCCAAGTCGTTTTTTATAAAAAAGGACCATAGCCCAACAGATAATCACAAAGGCAAGATTCAATGCCACACAGGCCCATCCCAGCAATATAGAGAAAAGGGCCACTGTAAAAAATGGATAAAAGGTGGAGATGCCCACCTCCTTTTCAAAAAAATCCCTGGCGGTTCCCATCTTCCTGCAATAGGGAAGATATCTCATACCAATGAGCATGGAGGTCCTACTGTAGGCAGGAACAAGACACAGACACAAAAATCTCTTTCCCCCCAGGCCATAGATCCCACCCCATTTTATACCTATAACACACAACAGGGCCAACACCCCCATGGTCCCCATCCTGGAATCCTTCATTATCTCCAGCGCCCTATCTACCGAGGCACCACTAAATATCCCATCTGCAGCATCTCCCAATCCATCCAGGTGTAAACCACCGGTGAGTAGGATAAAAACAACCACATCCAGGAAAGACACTACCCCCCGGGGAAATACCATATAAAATATATGGTCACAGGAAGCCACGATAAAGCCCAGTACAACTCCCACCACAGGGAAAAAGCGCTTCATGGCTGTGGCATCAAAATCCACCTTCACTGGCAGATGGAGGGTGGACAAAAAAAGAAGGGCCGCCCAAAAATCATTTAGACCCCTTTGGATGCCTCTAGAAATCATCTCCTCCCTACCACCCATTCATCCCTTGAGCTTGAGAGGGATTCCAGCCACCAGAAAAAAAACCTCATGGGCCATCCTGGCAACACCCTGATTCAGATAACCAACGAGTTCCCGAAATCGCCTGGCAGATGCATCCATGGGGACAATCCCAAGACCCACCTCATTTGATACCACAATCACTGTCCCTTTTGAGGTGGATAGAACAGAGAGAAGCCCATCAAATCTCTCCTGAATGGCCCTATCGCTCTCTCCCGCAAACATGAGATTATTTATCCACATGGTGAGACAATCCACCAATACCACAACATCTCTATCTCCCACCTGGGAGATGGCATCCTCTAATTTATAGGGCGCCTCAAGGCTCTTCCACCTCTCTCCCCTCTCCCTTTTGTGAAGCTCTACCTTTTTTTTCATTTCTTCATCACACACCACAGAAGTGGCAATATACCATCGCTGCAAAGCAGGAATCCCCTCCCCTATATTAAGGGCATAGGAGGTCTTTCCACTCCGCGCCCCTCCAAGCACAAATACTATTCTCCCCATAGGGACCATATATCTCCTAACGACGTAATATTCATGCTTATTACTGTTAGAGGCCCTTTTGTCAAGGAAGCTATGAGGCAGATAGCTCTCCTCCCATATCTAACCCATAAAATACCCCTGATAAGACAGCATCCAGTCCCCTTCTAAGGGGATAGGGCCAGGAGCGGGGACAAAAATCAAGAAGAAAAGCTACTGGTCCCCCTGCAATATCTTCTGCCATGGAAATACACCAATCTTCAAGGGATGATGGGTCCATGGGATTCCTCCTTGAGTACCCATCTGAGAGATCCAGGCATAGATGGAGAAAGGAGGCATATCTGGGATTCAATAAGACATCATCCACCTTACACAAAAACTGCCTCTTCTTAGCCGGCGGCACCCCCTTATTTCTGGAGACCAGCCAATATACATCCACTCCCCTCTCAAAGAGCCTGGAAAATATATCCCGCGAGGGTCTTATGCTATTTTGCCTTCCAATGGCCTCTATGGTGGCCTCATACACCGCCCTGGCAATAAGCTCCCCTAGGGTAGAATGACCTCCAGCATTGTCAAGGGTATAGTCACCCTCTCCTTCCACCACTATTATATTATCGGTTCCTGTACCTGTGGCCTGACACTCAAGGGGCATGTAAGAACTCCTTATATCCATGTCCTGAAGGGCGGCGGTCTTTGCCTCTGTGGCAGTGATAATGGCCTTGGTCATTGCCCTGGGTGTAAGGGCCATGTTGCACATAATTATCATGTTAATGGTGCCTGGTTCATAATAGATTCCCCTGTCCCTGGACATGCGCTGGGCATTTGACTCTACCCCTGCAGTCACCAAGACCCACACACATATCTTACCCCGCGAGGCAGAACGAATACATAAATTGTCCATGTCTGCCCCTGTAAACAAAAAACTGGCAATATCCCTCTCCAGCCCAAGGGCCCTATACACAAGCTCCCTAGAGGAAGAGAGTCCCAGCCTATGGGTAAGGGGCCAGCACGGGGGAGGGCTATAGTGATTACCCACAAAACATACGCCTCTTCTCATACCCTCTAAGGTGGATACCACAGTAAATGGACGGGTAAATTCTATAAGGAGGGACTTATTTTCAAAATCAAATATAGAGGATTTCACAATACATGCCCTCTTCACATATGGAAGGGGAATAGGGATGCAGCGCTCACCCTTGCGGTGGGGGGGAGTTAACCATGTCTCCTCCTGGACAAAATCCTCCACATAGAGGTCAGAGGCAAGACGAGCAACAAAGCTTCCCACGCGCACAGAGAGCCGACAGGTGAGTTCACATGGATAAAATAGACATCTTCCATCTCTGAATGCAGATACATCTCTCCACCCCTCTGCAGTAGAGAGCAGGGATATAACTTCCCTGTCCCCCTCACATCCATAAATAATTTGAGGATCAAACCTCCTCCAGGCCTCTACATCAAGGGCCGCGGCATTGCCTTCAGCTATATCCTCAGGAGGTCTTCCCCCTGCAAGGCTTATGAGGAGATTCTGAAAGGACTTCTTCCCTGGAATCAAGACCTTATCTCCCTCCATCCCCATCACCCTTATTACCCTGGGACGCTTACAGGATGCCCTTTCTAGCTTGTGGGAAATAAGTTCCAGTTGTCTCTGAATCCTTGAGATAAGCCCTGATGCCATCTTGTTTCTCTCAAATAGGAGCCCTATAAACCCAATGGTTTCAAACAGCTCCTCCACGGTATTGGGAGCAAGCATAATGGCCGCACACTCCCCCTTGGTAAATTCCCGGGGGATGTGTTCCTGTATTGGGGAATAAAATATTACATGGGGTTGGGCCTTTTTTATCTTTTCAATAGAGGGCATGAGAAAACCACCCACCACCACACATCCCTCACAAGAGGAGGCATCGTGATAGGTAATACCCACCAGATGGTCTTGAAGACCTAAAGCTAGCAGGATCTCAGTAATAGATGGGGTAAGACATACCACCCGGCGGGGATGGGAATACATTTCAAATACCTCTCCCCCATGGTCCACAAATCTGATAGGAAAATTAGAGGTCTCATTATACAATAACATGACTAAATATAATCAGGCGACAGGGGAAGGGAGCCATTTCCCCATATCGCCTGAATAAAGGGGGGCCTCACAGGCTAGGTTAGATGTAATATTAAGAGCGATAATTGCCACAGAAAATTATCCTACCAACCTCATCTCCTTGCCAGTGGATTTCAACCTCATCCCTTCCCCTAGCTCCACAAACCTAAGCAAAATCCTCTTTACTCCCCTTGCGGTCAATCTCCACCAGGCCTGCCACATATCCTCTTCACTGCCAGGAGGAAGGGCCACCTCCACCTCGTCCACATCAGGAAAAGAACGCCTCAAACTCTCCTTTACTTCCTCTATATCTTCCACTGCACAATTGGCCTTTACATAAAAGATTGCACCAGTCTTCATCTCTAGCCCTCCTTGGGTGGTTATATCTCTCTAACCAAATAAAAAATCCCTGAAACCCACAACTGGATCTCAGGGATTTCCCGTTTTTATCCCTCTATGAACCATCCTCTTCCTCTGAAGAGTCCTTCCAGACAGGCAGGTCTTCTGACTCCAGGATCACCCTACTCACTGCGCCTTCCCGGTCAGGTGGACCTGACCAGTGGCCTTCTATGCAGTTTTCGTCCCCTGTCACAGCCGCGGGCCGGTCTCCGAATCTCACGGATGTTCCCTTT
>CAYRSC010000019.1:0-37723 GCA_964427155.1 uncultured Desulfohalobiaceae bacterium
ATGGCAGGATGGTTTGTGGCAATATCTAATTCTACTACCTATCCTGTATTTACCTTTATAAGTGCAGCCCTTGTAAATCTTTTTGTTCCATCTGGGGGAGGACAATGGGCAGTACAAGGGCCTGTAATTGTAAAGGCCGCCCAGGCCCTTCACTTCTCTATCCCGAAGACAGTGATGGCATTGGCCTATGGAGATCAGTGGACAAATCTTTTTCAACCCTTCTGGGCCCTTCCCTTACTGGGTATTTGTGGGGTTAGGGCGAGAGATATTATGGGGTATTGTATGACCCTTATGTTTGTGGGATTCCCTATCTTTATTTTGGCCCTTTTGCTATTTTGATCAAGCTACAATAGGCCTATCATTGCCTTGCACCTCTTTATCTCCAGGCTATTAAGGGGCCTTATCTCCCCGGGGGCGAGATTTCCCAGGGCGATGGGCCCCTGTTGTATCCTGATAAGCCTCGTAACCTTCCAGCCCCACTGTTCACACATCCTTCTTATCTGTCTGTTTATCCCCTGTACAAGTGTAAACAGAAGCAAATATCGGCTGGGCCCCAGTCTTTTTTTTACATCCACTCCCACTGGGGCCAATCTTTTTCTCAGCCCTTTTAGGAACATACCTTTTCTCATGATGGCAAGAGTGTGTGCAGAGGGAACCCCCTCTATTTCAACAAGGTATTTCTTTTTGAGATGAAATCTTGGGTGGCTCATCCTGTGGACAAATTCTCCATCGTTACTGAGAAGGAGAAGCCCTTCAGAGTGATAATCCAGTCGCCCAATGGGTACAATTCCCTTTCCCTGTAAGGAGAGAGGAAGGATGTGGACAATGGTCTGTCTTCCTTGTGGATCCCTTAGAGAGGTGATGATCCCTCTCGGCTTATTCATTGCCAGATATAGAAGCCTCCTTTCTTCCCTAATGGGTGCAATAGTTTCTCTATCTACCTCCACTCTATCCTTCAAAGGGTTTATTCTCACACCTAGTTGGGTTATTGTCTGTCCATTTACCTTTACAAGCCCCTGGCGTATGTATTCATCGGCCTTTCTGCGTGAGCACAATCCCGATCTGGCAATAAACCTATTAAGTCTTATTTCTTTTCCCATCCTTCTCTTCCAGTCTTGCTATACGCGGATTATTTTAGAGGCAAGCTGAAGACTGGTAACCACATCTAACATGTTGGTGGTCTCTCCCACCTGCTTTTTGTCTAGCAGGCCAAAAAAATCCAGACAGGTCCCACATACCAGTATGGATACCCCCTCCTTTTCAAGGGAACGCAATGCATCCAAGCAGGGTCCCTCCCTGGTGGCTAGTTCCACTGCGGAATTTACCATAATGATACGCCACAGGTCTTTTCCAAGCTCTGGAAGGGTCTTTATAAAGTTTTCCATGAGTTTTTTCCCAAGTTCTTCATCTCCCCTTCCCAGGGTACTGGCTGTGATAAAAACTACAATCTTTTGAGTGGAGGGAATATTGCAGGAGTATAAGGACAGGTCCTCTTCTTTTCCCTCAGTCTCACCTGTTTTTACCTCCCCTCCTGCCCTAGCAATTATCTCAAAATTTCCTTCTATGTGTTGAATGGACTCTACAATATAGCCCTTGCTAGTGATAAATCTCTTTACATTTTCTTTTGCGGCCTCATTGTCCACTATTACCTTTAGCCCTTGTGGGGCGTCCTCCTCTATCTTTGTCTTACATCTGAGTACTGGCTCAGGACATGCCAGTCCCCTGCAATCTAGTATATCCACCATGACCACACCTCCTTTTTTGCCTTCACACTATGGTATAGATAGGGGGGTGTGACAAGGGGAGATTTATTCTATTTCTTAATAGAATCTCGTACTTTTAATATGAGTTATTAATGGATTATGACCATTTTTTTATAAATTCCTTTGTCCTGAGCCTCCACATCCAGCTCTTCCACTTCTCCAGATCAAGACCCAGTTGATTGTTTATCACTCTGAGGTCGTAGAGCCATATCTTGGGGATGATATCCATCCCATGCCATCTCCTGGAGTTATTTTCGTGGTATTCCCCCTGTTCTTTTGCGAATCTTACCATAAAATGGAGACGGTTGAGGATGTTTACCTCACTTATGCCAGCATCCATGTCCAGGGCCAGGAGGTTCAATTGAGGAAAGAGTTTTTTTAGGCTTCCTTCTATGCCCTTTCCTGTTATGTGGTTGGAGATGCATCCAAAGGGCTGGATGCAGACAATATTGGATACCCCTCTCCTAAGCATGGCAATCATTTCAGCGGGAAGGAGCCATCCTTCCCCATATTGATTGGCCAGGCTTACCACTTCTTCGGTTATTTCTGCCAGTTCTCTTAGCCCTTCGCTCTTGTGGTTGAATTTGAATCCTTCCATTATCTTCTCTATCTTATTTAAGTGGTATTTGGTGTATAATTCCAGGATAAAATGTTTTACAAAGTCCTTGAAAGAGCGCTTAAATAGGGTACGCTGGTCATAGGTCTCATTGATGAATCGCTGGGCAAAGAAGTTTTGAATAGGGGGTAGTACCACCTCCACTCCCTGGGAGATAAGCCAGTCTATTATGTTTGCATTGGAGAAGAAGTTATATTTTACAAATATCTCTCCCACCACACCTATTTTAGGTACATCCTCTTTTTCCACCTCCACCTTGTTAAATTCATCCACTGCCTCTGAGAGCACATTTAACAGGTATCCAAAATCCGCCCTTTCTACCCCTATCCCTATCTTGTGGAGGTATATGGTGTGTAGTTGTTTAGATATCCCTTTTATCCTCTCCCTGGGAACCATGGCCAGATACAGACGTGCCAGGGCATCTGCAAAGACCATCCCATAGGCCATCCTCTTCATCAGTCCCTTTATGTCTATCTCAAATCCCGGCTGGGGATTTATCTCCTCGTTAGAAATGGCCACCACCGGGACCTCCTCAAGTCCCATTGCCCCAAGGGCCTTTCGGATAAGGGCCACATAATTGGATGCCCTGCACTGGCCCCCTGACTGGATGAGGATCACAGCGGTGTTGGAGGGGTCATATCTCTTGCTTTTAAAGGCCCACAGTATATCTCCCGCCACCAGGTGGGCAGGATAACACATGTCGTGGTTTATTGCCTTAAGCCCCCATTCCAGAGATGCCTGTGTCTGGGGCGGAAGGATCTCCACCTTGTATCCAAGGGGCCTGAATCCATAAGGGATGAGGGGAGAATAAAAGGGGGAAAAATAAGGGGCGATTAACACCCGTTTCCTGTCAGAGCTTACATAGACCCTGGACAATTTTTCCCTCCGTGGCCTTTTCTCTCTCTTTCTTATATTGTTCTCCTCCAGACCTTCCAGAAGGGACCTGAGCCTTATCTTTACCGCCCCAAGGTTGGTTATGTCGTCCATTTTTATAAGGGTGTGTATCTTCCCTTTTTCCCTGAGTATTCGTCTTACCTCATCTGAGGCCACTGCATCAGGTCCACAACCAAAGGAGGTGAGGTGTACCATCTCTATGTCTTCTCTATCTCCTATCCATCTGGCCGCGGCATAGAGACGATTTGAATAAGCCCATTGTGGGATAATATGCACGTCCTTGAGGGATAGATCTGCGGGAGAGAAGGGGAGGGTACGTTCACTGAGGACATATACCCCAAGGGAGGTGAGGAGGTTTGCAATACCATGATTTATAAAGGGGTCTATATGATAGGGGCGGCCGCATAATACCACTATCCGCCTATTGTTCTCTTTTGCCCGCTGGATAAATCTCTCTCCCATCTCTTTTAACACAAGATTTGTCCTCCTCTGCTCCTCCAGGGCAATTTCTGTGGCCCTGGCCACCTGCTGATAACCCACTCCAAACCTTTTGAAAAACAGATAGATCTGGTCTTTTAGCAGGGTCTGATTCTTAAAGCTGATTGCAGGGATGTCCAGGGGGATCCCATACTTTTCTGGGTCAATGGCACTTTTTATGAGGTCTGGATAACCTGTAACCACGGGACAGTTAAAGGAATTAAAGGCACCTTTTACATGGTTTTCTTCAAAGACCACAATGGGATAAAAGATCCTGTCAACCCCTTTTCCCATGAGATCTATTATGTGTCCATGCACCATCTTTGCAGGGAAACAGATATTTTCAGACATTACACTGGATATGCCCTTTTCATACATCTTGAAGTTGGAGGGAGAGGAGAGCACAACCTTAAATCCCAGGGTGGTGAGGAGGGTACACCAGAAGGGAAAGTTTTCATACATGTTAAGGGCCCGGGGTATCCCGTAGGTGAGGATAGGGGTGGTTGCAGGTTCCATATTTCGGTTAAACAATACCTCTATCTGTTTTTCTATGAGACTTTCTCCCCTGCTGGAGACAGAGGTATGGGAACTGAATATCCTCTCACATCTGTTTCCTGTGAAGAAGGTATTTCCATTGCGAAATTTGAGTTTCAGGACCTCACAACGATTTTCACACCCCTTACAGTGGATGCGAGTAGAGGAAAACCTGATGTCCTTATCCATATCCTCTAGGAAAAGGGGAGAAAATTCTTCTGGCCTTTCCTTATATCTGGAGAGGGCGGTTATTGCCGCACCAAATGCCCCCATGAGTTCTGAGATGTCAGGTCGTATCACCTCTTTCCCCAGGACCTTTTCTAGGGCCCTTAATACCAGGGGGTTTTTGAAGGTCCCTCCCTGGGCCACTATCTTTTCTCCAAGTTCTGAGATGTCTTTTAATTTTAGCACCTTGTAGAGGGCGTTTTTTATTACAGAGTAAGCAAGACCGCTTGATATATCAGCAACAGAGGCACCTTCTTTTAACGCCTGTTTTACCCTGGAATTCATAAATACGGTACATCTGACTCCCAGGTCAAAGGGGGCCTCACTATTTAAGCCCTCTGCTGCAAACTCCTCCACTGAATATCCCAGGGATCTCGCAAAGGTCTCTATAAAAGAGCCACAACCTGAAGAACAGGCCTCATTTACCTGGATGTCTGTGATTATCCCATCCTCTATCTTTATTGCCTTCATGTCCTGACCGCCAATGTCCAGGATAAAGGAGACCTCTGGTTCAAAAAAGGCCGCTCCCCGAAAATGGGCAAGTGTCTCCACCATCCCCATGTGTATATCAAAGGCGGCCTTTATAAGGTCTTCTCCATAACCAGTAACACAAGATGCCCCTATGGTGGGGAGATACCCCTCTCTCTCAAATTCCCTTTTCAGCCTTTCAATCCCTTTTTTTACTGCCCCAATGGGATCTCCGTCATTTGAGGTGTAGAAGCTGGATACAATCCTTTTTTTCTGATCCATAAGCACTATCTTGGTGGTGGTGGATCCAGAATCTATTCCCAGAAAGAGCTTTTCTCCCTTTACCTCTGCGGGTGATGTCCTAGAGGCCCTCCACCTGTTATGGCGCAATTTCCACTTCGCAAATTCTTCACCATGGAATAGAGGTGGGAGGCTGGGAGAGGATATTACCTTTTTGCGAGAGATTAACCCCTTTATCTCGCTAATTATCCCTGAAATGAGTTCCGTGCGGCATTCTTCTTCATCCATGCTTGCTGCCCCTAGGGCAGGAATGAGCTGAGGGGAGGAGGGCAGGATTATGTCCTCTTCCTCTAGGGACAATACACCGGCAAATGCCTTTTTTAGATATGGGAAATAGGCACTTGGTCCCCCTGCAAGCATTATCTTTTTTTCTATTTCCCTTCCCCGCGCCAAGGTAGTTACCACCTGCATGGCAAGGGCATGAAAGATAGATGCGGCAATGTCTTCTTTTCCTACGCCCCTGCTGAGAAGGGCCTGGACATCTGTTTTTGCAAAGACCCCACATCTGGAGGCAATTGGATAAATATTTTTTGCCCTGGAGGCCAGGGGATCTAGCTCCTCTGGAGCCACATCCAGTAACACTGCCATTTGATCTATAAAAGAGCCAGTGCCCCCTGCACAACTTCCATTCATCCTTATCTCTGGATGAAAGGAACGGTCAAAGAATATTATCTTGGAATCCTCTCCCCCTATTTCTATAAAGGTACGCACCTCAGGAAAAAGGTCCCGGATATAAACAGATGCCGCTACCACCTCCTGCACAAAGGGTATGTGTATCTCCCCTGCTAGAGACATGGCCGCTGAACCAGTCAAGGTAAAGCCCAGGGGAACGTCTCCTAATTCTTTTTTCATCTCCTCAATTATCTCCACCAATGTCTCTCTTACCTGGGTGCGATGACGGCGATAGGCATGCCACACTAGCTCGCCCCTGTTGTTGACCACCACGACCTTGGTGGTGGTGGAACCTAGGTCTATTCCACATCTAAAGAGCGTTTCCATCTATCCCTCCTTACTTTCTCCTGCCTTCCTCTCCTTTATAAGGGGGACCACCCCCGTTAGGATATCTGCCCTGTTTTGAGGAAGGGGTATATAATCCTTCAGGGAACAGAATGTGTCCACTACCGCTACCACCAGAGATTCCATGTATCTCGGTGGAATAGGGGTTAATGGCCACATGTGTTTTTTTATGATGTCCTCTTCTTTTTTGGATAGTATCTCCAGTTCTCTGGCATTTTTTAGGGATATTGCGGGATGCCTCAGTCCATGAAGCCTTGGCCCCTCCCTTAGCCAGTCATAGAAGAAGAGGTCGTGGAGCATGGCTCCCTTTACTATGGCGTGGGTATCTAATGATAGCCTTTTCCCTATGAGATAGCTGTAATAGGATACCTCTATAACGTGCTCCAGTCTGCTCTTGCCCCGGTGGTGGGGAAAGTCTTTAAGCTGTCTAACCTCTTTATGTCTGAGGATATTCTCAACAAGTTTCATAAATTCCTCATCAAGTTCCTTTTTTTCCTGGGGAGGAAAATGGAAGAAGTGTTCCTTAAAAAGCGAGGAGAAATCAAAGATAATGGCCATTGATATAATTGTGGTGAAGATGAGTTTAAAATAAAATGGGAGAGATAGAACATGAGTCTCATACCAGGGTAAGATGACATATTCAAAGAACAGGGAGAGTATTACCCAATAGATAGAAAATTTTACGCAGATATATCCCCTGTAATTCCATTTGTTGTCAGAGTAATCCCATAGTCTTTTATGAAAAAAATACTCTGCGGCCACGGCAGAGACAAATTCAAGGGAGGTGGTTACCACAAGATAGATAATCCCCTTTAATAGGAGAGGAAGATGGTGACATATATGGGTTAGATAGAATAGGATAAGGCCGCCTGTTCCATAGAGGATAAGATAGGGCCCCTTGAGTAAACCAGGATTAACAAATCCTCTGTACTCATATCCACGATACACCACTTCCAGAATCCATCCCGCCACAGAGAAGAAACAAAAGGTAAATAAGAGATCCATTATCTACCCCTTTTTCACTTCCTTTGACTTTCTGGCCCCCTCCCTACACAACAGGCCCTCAAACAAGAGGGAGACAAAGACCCTCAGACTCTCTTCCACACACACCATATCATCTTTTCCCCTTTCAAATCCCCGCAGGGCCATTATAATGGATTGTGCCAGTGCTCGGGGGTCCCCTATACAGAATATCCCCCTTTTCTTTCCCTCACAAAGTATCTCTTCTATAAGGGCAACCTCTTGCTGAAAGAAATCCTGTTTCACTACCTTTCCCTGGGGGAAATGGTCCCTTCCCCTTTCCAGGTTCCTAAGGTTGTGGGCACTATCTATATGGCTTAGGCGGGCAGTAATGAATCTTTTGAGTTTTTCCGCAGGAGAAGGGCCTTTTGCCACCTCTCTCCTTATACCCTCAATCACCTCCCTCACCTCCCTCCGTAATACCTCCATATATACCCGATCCTTGCTTCCAAAGTAATTGTAGATGGTGCCCTTTGCCACCCGGGCAAGACGAGCCACCTCCTCCAGGGATGTCTTCCTGAGGCCATACCTTGCAAATAATGACCTTGCCACTGAGATTATGGATTCCAGCTTGTGATATTGAATGGCCATGATATATACTTTTGAACGATTTTTGTATATTCGTTCAAAAGTGTTTAAACATTGCTTCCTAAAAGTCAAGA
Organism: uncultured Desulfohalobiaceae bacterium; assembly: GCA_964427155.1. Lineage (GTDB taxonomy): Bacteria > Desulfobacterota > Desulfovibrionia > Desulfovibrionales > Desulfothermaceae > Desulfothermus. The sequence goes on from CAYRSC010000019.1 coordinate 7,977, forward strand.
CCTTTCCTGGAGAGGGCCCATGCCCCCTCCAGGAGCTCACTAGATCTGGAGTGCACTAAAGTCTGCCAGGGTGGAGAGGATGTTCACCAGGGAGAGGAGCAGATTGAGTCTGTTTCGTCTCAACTCTGGTTCTTCTGCCATGACCATTACTCGGTCAAAAAAGGTGTCTACCACAGGGGTGAGGGTTGGCAGGAGGTCAAAGAGGGAAGAAAATTCCTCATTTTTATATAGCTCCTCCCATCTAGGGGATATTTCTTCAATCTTTTGGGCAAGCATCTTTTCCTCTTTCTCCACCAAAAGTTCCCGTTTATATTTTCCTGTGAGCTTTTCTTCCGCCTTTTCCCCCTGTTTTTTTATGATGTTATAGGCCCTCTTAAAAGTGAGTACTGAGGCTTCAAAGTCTTCTCGCTTGCTGAATTGGTAAAGGGCCTGGATGCGTTTCTTTAGTGTATATACGTCCTCATAACCAGCCCCTAGGGCCGCATCAATTATCCTGGTGGGATATGCCTCTGCCTGTAACAGGCCCTTTATCCTGGCGCGCACAAAGTCTTTGAGGGATGTGATTACTTCATCTTTTGATCGCTTCCATTCTATCTCCCCATAGATCTCCCATGTCCTGTCAAAGAGTTCAAATAGAGAAAACTTAAATCCCTTATCCAGGATTATTCTGATAATTCCCAGACATTGACGTCTAAGGCCGTGGGGATCCTGGGTCCCTGTGGGCACCATGTCCAGTCCAAAGCATCCGATTATATTGTCTGTCTTGTCTGCAATGGAGAGGATGCTCCCCCCTATGCTTTCAGGAAGGGGACTATCTGGACCTGCAGGAAGATAATGCTGGTATATTGCCTCTGCCACCTCTTCATCTTCCCCTTTTAGACGGGCATAAATCCCTCCCATGATTCCCTGAAGGTCATCAAATTCCCCCACCATCTCCGAGACAAGGTCTACCTTTGCAAGCTGGGCGGCCCTCTTTATCTTAGATGTAAGCTCAGGAGCAAGGACCTGGCTCAGATATTCACATATCTTCTCCAGTCTGTTGGCCTTATCCCCCATTGAACCAAGGGGGCCTATAAATACCACCTTGTCTAGCTCTCTACGCCACTTTTCCAGGGGGCACTGGGTGTCCACCTTCCAGAAAAAGGCGGCGTCTTCCAGCCTTGCCCTGAGCACCCTTTCCCATCCCTTCTTTACCAGGGAGAGCTCCTTTGGCTTTATATTCAGGGTGCATAAAAAGTAGGGCATAAGGTCACCTGATTTTTTCTCCTCCACCCCAAAGGATTTTTGGTGTGTCTTTATACTGGTCAAAAGGACTTCTCTGGGTAACTCCAGGAATTTTTTTTCAAATTCTCCTATAAGGGCCAGGGGATACTCTACCAGGTTTACCACCTCTTCCAAAAGTTCCTCATCCCAGATCACCTTTCCCCCTCTTTGTGTGGCCTCTTTTTCTCCTCCCTCTCTAATTATCCTGAGCCTCTTGTTGGGGTCTATGACAACATGGCCTTTTTCCTCTATTATCTTGAAGTATTCACTAGCCTCAGCCACTTCAAAAGGACCTGGCCCCATGACCCTATGGCCAAAGGTCTTATTTGATGCCTTTACTGAGGCGATCTCAAACTCCACCACCTGGGAATCAAATAGGGAGAGTATCCAGCGTATGGGTCGTCCAAAAAGAAATCTGGTCTTCTCCCACTTCATTCTTTTGGGAAAGGAGAGAGAGGAGATTACCTTTATACATATATCTGGCAATATCTCCTCGCTCCTGGCTCCACCAGTCTCTTTTTTTACCGCCAGATACCTTCCCTTTTCAGTCTCCTCTTCAAATAGCTCCTCCACCTCAACTCCCTGTGCCTTTGCAAAACCAATGGCCGCCTTGGTATAGTTTCCGTTTCCATCTATGGCAATTGCCACAGGAGGCCCTATTATTTTTTGGAGGCTTTTTCGTTGTATAGGGCTTATTCCCTTTACATAAATCACAATGCGCCTGGGTGTGGCAAAGACCTCTATGGTGTTAAAGTCTATATTCTTTTCCTTTAGCTGATTTTCAAATAGCCCTCTGGACTCCTCAATAAGTCCAGGGATAAACCTTGCGGGCATCTCTTCTGTCCCTATCTCCAGTAAAAAATTGGCCATGATCCTTATCCCTCTCTGTTTTTTAAGGTTATCTTATGAGATCTGGTAATAATAAAGAGATCTTGGGAAATGCGATGATTATTCCTGTCCCCACGATAAGTGCTATGAGGAAGGGGATAATCCCCATAAAGACCTCCTCCAGGGATATATGGGGAGAAAGCCCCTTTACTATATAGGCATTTACCCCCACTGGCGGGGTAATTATTCCCATCTGGGTTATAAGCACAATTATTACCCCAAACCATACGGGATCGTATCCCAGGTTTACAATAATGGGATAAAACATGGGTATGGTCAGTGTTACAAGGGCCAGGGCATCTATAAAACATCCTGCCACAAGATAAATAAGACATATAATACTTATTATGGCCCACGGGGGAAGATTTACATTGGCCACCATATTTGCCATCTCCATGGTTAGTCTGGAGAGGGCGAGAAAGTGGCCAAATATAGTGGCGCCAGTCACCAGCATTATCACCATACATGAGACGTTTAAGGTATCCTCCACTGCCCTTAGGAAATCTCTCCATGAGAGCTTTTTTTGAAAGAGCACTATGATGAGGAGGAGACAAGAACCCACTGCACCTGCACGGGTGGGTGTAAAAAAGCCAAAAAACATCCCTCCCATTACTAGAGAGAATATAAGGAGGGTCTCCCATACCTCCTTTATAGAGGAGAGCCTCTCCTTTAGCCCAAATTTCTCTCCTTTGGGGGCCTCCTCTGGGAATATAAGGGCATAGATGTACACCGCCAGTGAAAACAGGACGGTTATCAACAGGGCTGGAAGTATGCCTGCAAGAAAAAGTTTACCTATGGATACCTGGGTGAGGATCCCATAGATAATGAATACCACACTGGGAGGCATGAGAATGCCAAGCCCCGATCCCGCGGCAACAGAACCAGCCGACAGCCTGTTGCCATAATGATACCTCTTCATCTCTGGAATGGCAATAGAACCTATTGTGGCCGCAGTGGCTGTGGTGGAACCACATACTGCCCCAAAAGCAGTACACGCAACCACCGTTCCAATGGCAAGTCCGCCCCTTATTCCACTGGTTAATCTGTAGGCCATGTCATATAATCGTCTGCTCACCCCTGCATAATATGCCAGAAATCCCATAAAGATAAAGAGAGGGACCAGGGCGAGTCCGTAGGAAGAAAATACACCATATATGTCACTGGAGAGGAGACTCAGGGCAGAAGAGGGGGTTGTCATGGCGGCATATCCCACTATCCCCACTATTGCCAGGGCATAGGCCACAGGCACCCTCAGGAAGAAGAGGACCATTAAAAAGAAAATACCCGCGATACCATAGAACATGAAATCCATTACTTCGCCCCCACCCCAAATAGGGCCAGTACCTCCAGGAGGATTATGGCAAAGACCACAATACATCCCAGGGAGATACAATATAAGATGATGTAGAGGGGTATCTGAAGGGTAGAACTTACCTCTCCAGCCTTTTTCAGTTCAGCCGCATAGGAGAAGCACTCCTTGGAGGCCAGGAAGAACAATATGGCGCTTAGAGAGGATACAAGGAGATCATTTATCTTTTGGAGGGGGGGAGAGAGCCTCCTGTAGAGGATGTCTATAGCAATGTGGGCCCTCTTTTTATGGGCTGTGGGGAGCACAAAGGCAATGGTAATGGCGGCCATAACGCTTACCATCTCCTCTACCCCCAGGATGGGATGAGAAAAGCTATTCCCCACCACATCTGCAGATGTGAGAACCATCATCCCCACCAGGAGGATACCAGCAATTATCAGGAGAAGTCTCTGGATGCCATAAATGGCCCTCTCTAACCAACTCATCTATTACTCCCATTTTATGGTTGAGCATATTTTGAGGTGAATCTGCCTGCCTTATATTCTTTTAGACGTTTCTCCACATATTCCAGCACCTGTTTCCCTGGGAGTCCCTTTGCAGTGGTGCGTTTTACATAGTCGTCTATTACACATTGAACCCTCTTTTTCCACCTTGCCGCCTCCTTGGGTGGTATTCCAATGACCTCATTTCCCAGATAAAGGGTATAGCGAAATCCTTCAAAATCACTGGTATCCCATGCCTTACCATGTTTTTTTGCCCATTCCACATCTATTGCCTCTATGATCTTTTTATCTCTCTCTGGTAACATCTGCCATTTCCTTTTGTTCATAACAACAAAGAATCCAACTGAATAGGCTATTTCATAGTTGGCAATGGAGTAGTGAATCACCTCTGCCATCTTCCATCCCTTATTTGTCTCCATGGGATACATGGCACCCTCAACTACCCCTTTTTGAAGGGCCTGATATACCTCGGGCATGGGCATAGATACTGGTATTGCACCAAGGGCCCTTACAGTGTCTGCCACTGAACCTGGACACCTTATCTTTAGTCCCTTCAGATCTGCAAGGGTATGGATGGGCTTATCTTTCACATGGATAAAACCAGGACCATGGGCATGGAGATATAGCACCTTTACGTCAGAGAGCTCCTTGGGTTTGAACTTCTCATATACCTCGTTTATAATCGCAGTGGCAAAGGTCCCAGAGGGGTTTCCAAAGGGAAGGTTTATAAAGTCCATAAGGGGGAATCTTCCCCTGGTGTATAGGAGACACGACATACCAATATCTGAACGATCCATCACCACCCCGTCATAACATTGGGCTGCCTTGGTGAGGGTCTGACCGGGATAGAAATATATCTTCACCTCTCCATTTGTGCGTTTTTCCACCTCCTTGCACCACTTTTCCGCTAGTATGCTCTGAATGTGGGTGGGTGGAAAGAAACTGCTGTAGGTAAGTATGTATTTTCTGGCCATGGCATTTGTGGAAATGCCCACCAAAAATAAGAATATTATTGCAGTTGCCCTTAATCTCATGATGTTCCTCCTCATGGATTTATGGATTGGTATTTAAAAGGGGGTAACCCATCTCTTCCCTTTGCTGGGCATAGAGTTTGGCCACTGAAGAGGCAAGATGCCTTACCCGTGCAATGTATTCAGTCCTTTCAGTGATAGATATAGCTCCCCTCGCATCTAGAAGATTAAATAGATGGGAGCACTTGAGACAGAAGTCATAGGCTGGCCAGGGGAGGTTTTCTTCACAGAGCCTCTGGCACTCCTTCTCACACAGGTCAAACATGGTAAATAGCATTGGGGTGGAACTGTATTCAAAATTGTACTTTGAGTGTTCATATTCTCCCTGATGGTGAATATCCCCATACTTACACTGCTCGTTCCACTCCAGTTCAAACACCGATTCCTTCTCCTGGAGATACATGGAGATCCTTTCAAGACCATAGGTTATCTCCAGGCTCACAGGTTCTAGATCTATCCCTCCTATTTGCTGGAAATAGGTAAATTGGGTGATCTCCATTCCGTCTAGCCATACCTCCCATCCCAGTCCCCATGCCCCAAGGGTGGGAGACTCCCAGTCGTCCTCCACAAAACGCACATCGTGTTTTGCAGGGTCCACACCTAGGGCATATAGACTCTCCAGATATATCTCCTGAGAATTATGGGGCGCCGGCTTTAAGATGACCTGATACTGATAATAGTGCTGGAGACGATTGGGGTTTTCCCCATATCTCCCATCGGTTGGTCTGCGAGAGGGCTGGACATATGCAGTCTTCCAGGGCTCAGGACCTATTACCCTCAGGGCGGTGGCTGGATGAAATGTCCCCGCACCTACCTCTACGTCATAGGGTTGATGGATTACACACCCATAGTCTGACCAAAACTTATGTAACCGCATTATTACTTCTTGAAAACGAAGCATTTCCCCGACTCCTTTTTATATTTGGACATGTTAAATATGAACAAATCTCCCCCTGTCCCATATTACCTTGAGACAGGTCTTTATAAAAATATCCAATGCCCCTGCCAGGAGGTTTTCTTCTTCTGGCGAGATGCCCCACCCTAACCACCTCTCTGGAAATGCAGTGAATATCTCACATAGCGCATGATATACCCTGGGAGACAGTAGTGTTACCTCCCCTTTTTCTCCACATCTTCCGCAGTAGAGATGACCACTGGTAGGGTAAAACCTTACATAGGCCTCTGCTTTTAACAGCCTTCCACAGCCATTGCAACTGTCTATTTCTGGAAACCACCCCATTTCTCTGGCGATCCTTGCCCTGAAAAATAGGGGTAGATGGGGAGAATTCGTGGGAGAGTAGCTATTTAACACCTTGAGTAAATTGAGGAAAATCTCAAAGGCCCCTGGAGATGACTGATGAAAGAGTACACTTTCAATGAATTTTTGACAGTTTCTAGCCATGCCCAGCACAGAAGGGAGGAGATGAATATTGGCAAATCTGTCCAGGAGGATACCTTCCTGCAGGTATAGATAATTTCGGGAACGGGGAGAAGCTACCTTAAAGATTACATGATTTAACTCTTCCAGACACCCTGGGAATCTTCGCCTGCTCTTCTTTCCTCCAAAGGCAAAACACCTCTTTATCCCATACCTTGGGGAAAGAAAGGTAACTATTGCATCGCTGTGGCGAAATTCCCTCACAGCCAGGACGATGCCCTGGTCTGAAAATTCCCTATCCATTGTTTTGCAGGGGGAAATGAAGGGTCTTTACTGTCCCTTCGCGGGCCTTTAACCTTATGGGGGTGCCATCCACAAAGACCTCTACCCCTCCTGCATTTCCAAGTTTCAGGACCATGTTGTTGTGGAAGGTAAAGGTAATGCTCTGGCCTTTTTTTAATAGCACCTCCCTGGTGGAGTTTTGATCCATCACACCTCTCATCCAGCACATGTCTTTTGCCACCACCTTAACAATATGGGTCTGCTTGGAAGATGTGGCGTTTTGTGCCTTTTTTGAGGCAGTGGCATTGGTGAAGGTTGTAGGGGGTGGGGAAGAGATGGACCCATTGGTGGTGGCGTTTTGTGCCTCTTGCGGGGGAGGAGGGCTGGAGACCAGAGGGACTTTTGTAGCAGAGGATACATTGGATACATTTTCTCTCTGGGATAGCATTGTGGTGTTTTTTATACTGGCATTTCCCTGGGAGCCATTTGTACCCATCTCTGAGGTCTCAGGTACCTCTCGCAGGATTGACCCCCTTTTTTCCTTGCCCTCCATTGTTTTTTGTTTTTGAAGCTTAAAAAAGGCCCCGGTTATCCCTATGAGGACCAGAAATAAGATAATAATCAGCCATATCTTCCTCCCCTCTTTCTCTTCAGTAAAGGGGACCTCTTTCTTTATCTGTGGAGAGAGGCCCTCACCATAGTATTCTTGATATGCCTCCAGGAGAGGAGAAGGATCAATCTCTAAAAATTCTGCATAGCGCTTGATAAATGCCCTGGTGTATACGGGGTGAGGAAGGGATTCAAAGTCTCCTTTTTCAATGGCCTCAATATTCATTATACTTATTTTTGTGGCCACATATACCTCTTCTCTGGTGAGGCCTCTCTTTTTCCTCTCTTCCCTTAAGATCTTCCCAATGGTATAAATATCCATCTTTCCCCGTACCCTCATTTTTTATGTGTTTTCGGAAAGCATTATCTTGATAATTGCCCGGGAGCGTAGTTTTTTTACATAATCTTCATATACCTGTTTTAGCTTTTGTCGGTGGAGATAGCGACTTATCTTTTCCCTTACCTCTTTTAGTGGGAGGACCTTGCGTGGTTTCTCCCCTGCAATAAAAAACCTCACATAACGAGTACCTATCTTAAATATGCGGGAAAACATCCCGTTGTGGAGACCCAGCAGGGCATCTCTCCATCTTTTTTGCATGGCAGAGACCTCAACAAAACCCATATCGTTTACAGAGACCTCCTCAGGTATTTCCCCATTTTTTATCTGGGAGGCAGAGAGGTCTTTGAGGGGGTTAGGGTGAGAAGATGCATACATTATAATGTGGAGCATGGGTGGCTGGGTAAAATTATCCCTGTGGGAGTTATAGTAGTCTTTTATCTCCTCCTCGGTTACCACCACCTTTTGTCGCACCATCACGCTAAGGAGCTTATTTATCATAATGTTATCCCTTATCTTGTCCTTGAACTCTTTTTCTGTCATCCCGTCCTTTTTTAGCTGGGCCTTTAGCTGTTGTTCTGTAAGATTAGATGATTTAAGTATATGTTCCAGCTCCTTATTTACCTCAAAATCCGACACACTTATCTTGAGTCTCTGGGCCTCTTGCTTGAAAAGTAGGTTGTTTATCATGTTGGACAATACCTTGGATAGGAGCTTGTTATCCTCATTTGGGGCGGAGGAGGATAGGAGTTCCTCCTGGGCCATTTCCCTTTTTAGGTCATAGAGGGTTATAACATCCCCGTTTACAACTGCCACTATCTTGTCCACTATCTTACCATAACATAGCGAGGTGAATAAGATAGAGATACCTACAGCAATACTAAGCCACCTGCGTTTCATCTGGTTCTTCCTCCTCTTCTCTCATAAGTTCTTCAAGCCTTTTGGTCCACCTATGCAGGGAAGATGCAAACCCTTTATCCAGTAATATCTGCATCTTTTTGGAGCCCAGGAGCTTTATCTTCTCCTGATACTGACCCAGCCATCTCATTACCCTTGAGGGATGCGCCTTAATGGACTGGCTATCCCAGTATATAATCACCCTATCCTTATAAATATCTGCCCTATCTGCCCTGAGTTTAACAAGCACGTGTTTAAATTCAAGTACAGAAAGGAGGTTTTCCACCTCCCTAGGGAGAGGTCCGAACCTATCTTTCATCTCCTCTCTCCATATCTCCAGCTCTTCAACTGCCTTACATGAAGACATCCCCTTATAATATCGCATCCTCTCATGGGGGTCCTCAACATAAGAGGGAGGGATATTAGACTCCACAAAGATATTGAGTTGGGGGTCTACTGTTTCCTCTATTTCCTCTCCCTTTAACCTTTTTATCTCCTTTTCTAGCATCTCCATATAGAGTTCTATCCCCACCTTTGCCATATTTCCAGTCTGGGCCTCTCCAAGGAGATTCCCTGCTCCCCTCATCTTCAGGTCCTCCATTGCCACCTTAAATCCAGCACCCAAGTAATCCATCTCCAGGATAGTCTTCAGTCGCTTGATGGACTTTTCCGATAGGCTCTCTAGAGAGTCCACAAGAAAATAGGCATAGGCCTGTCTGTCTGACCTTCCCACTCTCCCCCTTAATTGATATAGCTGTCCCAGTCCAAAGAGTTGAGGTGTGTCCACAATAAGGGTATTTGCCCGGGGAAAATCCAGTCCTGCTTCAATAATAGAGGTACACACCAGAATATCTATCTCTCCCAGGAGAAAGGAGTGGAGAGTGTCCTCTAATTCCTTTTCTTTCATCTGTCCATGGGCGATGGCCACCCTGGCCTGGGGCAGGATAGACCTGATAAAGCTGGCCCTGGCCTCAAGGCCCTTTATCCTGTTATATACCCAAAATACCTGTCCATCCCTTTCCATCTCCCGCTTTATTATATTCTTTATCTCCTCCCTATCCCTCTCAATAATAGAGGTCTCTACAGGCCTCCTGTCCTCTGGTGGGGTCTCTATTACGCTCAAGTCTCTTATCCCCGCCAGAGAGAGCTGAAGGGTCCTGGGGATGGGGGTGGCACTTAGGGTGAGTACGTCCACATTCTTTCTTATTTGTTTTAGCTTTTCCTTTTGTCTCACTCCAAATCTCTGTTCCTCATCCAGTATTATGAGCCCCAATCGGGGGATGTTTATGTCCCTTGAGAGTAGTCTGTGCGTCCCTATGATTATGTCCACGAGGCCCTGACTAATGTCTTTTATTATCTTTTTTTGACGGGAGGCTGGGACAAAGCGGCTTAGCATACATATCCCCACCCCAAAGGGCTCCATACGGGCCTTGAAGTTTCTAAAGTGTTGTTCTGCAAGCACTGTGGTGGGACATAAGAGCACCACCTGACGTCCTGCACATACTGCCCTGTATGCCGCTCTCATTGCCACTTCTGTCTTTCCAAACCCTGCATCTCCACATACCAGTCTGTCCATTGGCACATCCCTGTCCATATCCGCTAGGACCTGAGAGATGGCCTGTTCCTGGTCAGGTGTTTCTTCATAGGGAAATGTGGCCTCAAATTCCCTGAAGTCCTCATCCAAGGGGGGGTAGGTGAATCCTTTTGTTACCTTTCTGAGGGCATACATCTCTACAATGTCCTGGGCAATGGTCTCTATGGCCTTTTTTACCCTTTCTTTTGTGAGGTTCCACCTGGAGGAGCCCAATCTGTCTAGGGGAGGAGAGATGTTTTCAGGCCCCTGGTATTTTTGGATGAGGTTTAATTTATCCACTGGAACAAAGAGGGTATCTCCTCCAGCATATTCTATCTCCAGATAGTCATTGGTGATACCTTCGGTGGTGAGCCTTGTGAGGGATTTGAACCTCCCTATGCCATAGTCCTTGTGGACCAGAAGTTCCCCCCTTTTTATTTCCTGAATATCTTCTATACCCTTCTCCCGTGGGGGACGGCTTTTTTTTGAGGCCTTTTCCCTGGGGAGAATTATGTTCTCCGGGAGGATAACCACCTCGTTCCATTGGAGATAAAATCCAGAAGAGAGAGAAGATAGGGCGGTGAATACCCCTTTTTTCTTCAGGGAAAGGGGAGAGATAGATGCCGTGGGAAGCTCCTCTTCATAGGAGCTTAGGAGCTTGAAGAAGCGTTCCCTGGATCTTGCGGACTTAAAGGTGAGGATAAGTTGATTTTTGGTGTTGGTCCATTTTTTTAATAGGGAAATAAGGGAGGAGAGAGGGCGTTTCTTTTCTTCTGGCCTCCAGAAGAGGTCTGAATGGGAGTGATAGACTGTCTCGGGAAGTGAGAGTGTGTCTCCTGGAGATGTTAAGGAAGTAAACAAGACATGGGCCTTCTCAATCCATATCTTTTTGGCTAGGGAGGCAGACTGGACCATCCTGGAGATGGGAGGGGGGCTAGGAAGACCTTCACCACATAGCCTCCTCTCCCACTCTTCTCTTTCCTCCTCCAATCGTCTCCTGCATATCTCAGGTTCTACTATAAAGAATACCGTCTCAGTGGGAAGCCATTTATCCAGCGTAACACATCCATTGTAATAGATGCCAGGATAGGGGGGAGGGCTTGAGGTCTCCACTGACCCTTTAAGGTGAAAGAGGTACTCTTTAGAGATCTCTCCTGTTTTCCACAGGTGTTCCCAGAGGGTCTGGGCCCCTTTTATATAATCCTCTTCCAGCACGCAAGGGGAGATGGGTAGCAACACACATTCACTTAACTCCTCTTTAGAACGTTGCGTGGAGGGGTTAAATGTCCTTATGCTTTCAATAATATCCCCAAAAAATTCCAGTCGCAGGGGGGAATTATAACCAGGTGGAAATACGTCAAGCACATCTCCTCTTCTGGATACCTCTCCAGGAAGGGTGGTTAATTTTACCCGGTTATATCCCCATCTTATTAGGATTTGTGTGATTTCTTCCGGTGAGACCTCGTCCATTGGGGAAAGGTAGAGAAATAGGGAATCTAGGAGGGAGGGTGGGGGCCAAAAGGGTAGAAGGTTGTCAATGGTAGAAAAAAACACCAGGGGTTTTGGGGCCTCTTTAAGGGTAAAGAGGGATGCCCATCTCATATGCCAGTGGGTGTTCTCCAGTGAGCCAGGTCCATAGGGAGGCAGGGCTATCCACCTGTTTTCCCAGAAATATTTCCCCTTTAGTCCCAGTACCTCTCCCAGGGAGGAAAAGGTCCTGAGATGGGAGGATTCAGGGAAGAATACGGCTACACTCTTTCCCTCCTCCAGATACCCCCGGGCCAGATACGCACACGTACCCAACCCTGCCCTGGAGACAGAGATTGTCCTGGAGGTGTTATTAAAAAGCGTCTTTTTTATCTCTTGGGGAAAAAACAAGAAACAGAATCCTTACATCATAAGGTTATAAAATCGCCTGAACCACGGTCTGGATGATAGGGATATTAAATCTTTCTTGTATGCTTATCAATTTAAAAATTGGCCCTAACTATGTGAGGTCCTTAAAGACCTTTGCCAAGGACTCTCCTGCCACACTCATGGTCCATGCGTTCAACCATCCAAAGGGGGTTTCCAGGACCTCATATTTCACTCCCTCTAATCGTCTCTTTATTTCCTTAATAATCTCCCTGGCTATCTCTGGATCTGACTTGCTGGTGGATAGATGATTAAAGGAATGCAATACTATCTTTTTTGTCCCAAATTTGTTTGCGAGCCACTTGATATTTTTGAGTGCCTTATTTAAAACCTTTTTCTGTCGTTCCTCATCCTCCTTCTCCACATGATAAAATATCACCACTGCATTGGTTGTCTCTATGGGAGAGGGATGGGGCTCTGCCTCAGAGATGGTTTGTTTGAAGGGGGAGGAGGAGAAAAGAGGACAGTAAAACATAAGTAATTTCATGTAAAACCTCCTTTTTAACATATACTTATAAGCAGGTGAAGATAATATGAGCAGAAAGGAAGCCCCTGTAAAGCAAAATGTATATACCTGCCAGGAGTACAGGGAAGAGATGATATTGCTGGCTCTTAGACAGAGGCTGGAGCGCCATAACCTCTCGCCAGAAGAGAGGCGAGAGATAGAGCAACAGATAAAAGAGATAGAAGAGAAGATGGGCCTTTGATGCTCTCATCCCCATAGGACCTTTCCTATCAGGGGAGGATGTATAAATCAACTCCCCTTGTCTTACAAAAAACAGAGACGCAAGGAGCCTTCATGAAGATAGCCCTTATTGCCCCCCCTTACCCCCTGGAGGAATATCCATCTCCTCCCTTAGGGATATGTTATGTTGCTGCTGCCTGTGAAGAGGCAGGGTGGGATGTGGAGGTGTGGGATTTTATTGTCCAATCCCATGGGGACGAGAAACTTAAATCCCTTGTGGAGACATCTCAACCCCATGTGGTGGGAGCCACCTCTGTGACCATGAATTTTTTATCTGCCCAGAATATATTGAGGAAGATAAAAGGATTAGCCCCTGAGGTAACTACTATAATGGGTGGTCCCCATGTATCATTTGCCATATACGATACTCTCAAGAAATATCCCCATATAGATGTACTGGTGATTGGAGAGGGGGAAGAGACCATTAAGGAACTTTTGTCCCATATCCATGAGCCTAAATTCTGGAGACATATCCCGGGATTGGCCTTTAGACAAGGGGAAGAGATAGTTATCACTGCTCCCCGCCCCCTGTTGGAGGACATCACCTCCCTGCCCTTACCTGCCAGACATTTACTACCACTGACTCGCTATCTTGCCCTGGGTTTTCCAGTGAGCCTTACCACCAGCAGGGGATGTCCAAACCAGTGCATATTCTGTCAGGGAAGGAGACTGGTTGGGCCTCGTCCCAGGTATCGCTCTACAGGCTCAGTGATAGAGGAGATAGAGTATCTCCTTTCCTTGGGATTTATGAGGATAAATTTTGCTGACGATTTTTTCACCTTTCGCCGGCAGAGGGTGGTGGAGATATGTGAGGCCATAAAGAGGAGGGGTCTTAAGTTTAACTGGAGTGCCTTTGCCAGGGTGGATTCTGTGGATAGGGAACTCTTGGAGATAATGGTGGAGGCAGGATGTGACAGTATAAGCTTTGGTGTGGAATCGGGAAATGAAGAGATGCTCAGGAGGATTAAGAAGAGAATAAGGGTATCTCAGGTGATAGAGGCCGCTAGGTTGTGCACCCAGGTTGGAATGAGGTGTCTGGTTTCCTTTATTGTGGGGTTACCTGGGGAAAACCCTCAGACCTTAAGAGACACTGAGCGCCTGGCCCATACCCTGGAGGAGATGGGGATTGAATATGGATATCACTTCCTGGCACCCTTTCCTGGCACCACTGTGAGGGAGGAGATAGACCAATACGACCTGGAGATACTGACTAATGATTGGGACCTTTATGATGCAAATAGAGCCATTGTGGCAACATCCTCTCTTTCACCCCAGGAGATGGAGGAATTTGTGAGGAGATATGAGGAGGGAATTGCCCAGGCAGAGAGGGAGATGGAAGAGAGGTACAGGCATGGCCAATGTACTCCCCTGGAGAGGTTTCACCTGGAGGGGAGGATGAGGACCCAGGTGATCTTTAGGCTTTTGCGGGATGACCTTATAGAGAAGATGGGTAGAGTATGTGATGAATCTATCCATTTAAGCCCCCTGGATGTACTCATCTCAAGGATATCTCCTGAATTTTCTTATCCCACCCTTTTTGTGAAGCAGGTAATTAAGGACCTCTATGATAAGGGACTCTTGGGGATCCAGCGTGAGGGAAGGCAGGTGCGCTGGTACTGGAGAGACAATGAGGAATATCTTCAGGCAAGAGGTTAAATGTCTCTTGAATTTTTTTGACTTATCATCTAAATGTAGCCTTGCGGGATGTGGCTCAGTCTGGCTAGAGCGCAGCGTTCGGGACGCTGAGGCCGTGGGTTCGAATCCCACCATCCCGATGACCTTTATTTATAGGGAGGCGAGAGGTGGAGACCTTTTTGTTTAAGCAGGGGGATGCATTACTTATAGTAGATGTCCAGGTGGATTTTTGTCCAGGGGGTAGCCTTCCAATCCCTGGAGGAGATGAGGTAGTGCCTGTGATAAATTCCATGATACACCAGGCGCGAGAGCGGGATATTTTGGTTATTTACTCCCGGGACTTTCATCCCACCCTTCATCCCAGTTTTAAGGAAAATGGGGGTATCTGGCCGGTGCATTGTGTGCAAGATACGCCTGGGGCACAGTTTCATCCAGAACTGGTGATATTGCCTGATCCTGTGGTGGTAAGTAAGGGTACCCGTTTTGATAAGGAACAATATTCTGCCTTTGATGAGACAGGGCTTGATGCCCTTTTGAGGAGAGAGGGTATAAAGCGGGTCTGGGTGGTAGGTCTGGCCCTGGATGTTTGTGTAAAGGAAACCGCCTTGGATGCCAAGGAGAAGGGGTTTGATGTGGTGGTATATCTGCCTGGGTGTAGGGCAGTGACCCCTGGAGGGAGAAAAGAGTCTCTCTCTATCATGAAAGAGAAGGGGATAGAGATTCAGGGCTAGCTATCTTCTACCAGAAATTAATTTACCAATCCTGGAGTTAAGTTAATGAGACCTTGTGGCGGATTTTCATCTCTGTTTGTGGACCTCTATGAGCTTACCATGGCCCAGGCCTATTTTTTTGAAGGGCTGGAGGGAGAAGCTGTCTTTAGTGTATTTGTTCGGAGGCTACCTGAGAACAGGAATTTTCTTATATCCTGCGGATTAGAACAGGTCCTTTGTTTCCTAGAAGGGGCCTGTTTTTCCTCTGAGGAGATAGATTATCTCTATGGACTTGGCCTTTTTAAGGATGAATTTCTGGACTGGCTCAGGTCTTTTTCCTTTACAGGAGATGTATATGCCCTGCCAGAGGGTACAGTTTTTTTTGAGAATGAGCCAGTACTAGAGGTGGTGGCACCGGTGGCCCAGGCCCAGCTCCTGGAGACCTATATCTTAAATCAGCTCCAGTTTCAGATCCTTATAGCCACAAAAGGCGCCAGAATAACCTTAAGTAGCAGAGACAGGAAGGTGGTTGATTTTGGATGCAGGCGTGCCCACGGTACTGATGCAGGCATAAAGGCGGCAAGGGCATTTTATGTGGGAGGGGTGCAGGCCACCAGTAATGTACTTGCGGGGAAGATATATAATATCCCTGTAACAGGGACCATGGCCCATAGTTACATCCAGGTTCATGGGAAAGAGCTAGAGGCCTTTAAGAGGTTTTCCTCCCTCTATCCAGAGACCATATTGTTGATAGATACCTATTCCATTGAGGAAGGGGTAAGGAGGGTAATAGAGCTCGCCAATATCCTGGGAAAGGACTTCAAGGTGAGGGGAGTAAGGATTGACTCCAGTGACCTTACAGAGGTCTCCAGGATGGTGAGAAAGATGTTGGACGAGGCGGGATTATATCAATTAAAGATATTTGTGAGTGGGGGGCTTGATGAATATTCCATTGCGGAGATAGTAAGTAATAATGTCCCTATAGATGGATTTGGCATAGGTACCAAATCCATTGTATCCTCTGACTGTCCTTATTTAGATATAGTATATAAATTGGTGCAGTATGAGGGGATGGGAAAACTCAAGACATCTGCAGAGAAGACTACCATCCCATTTCAGAAACAGGTATTTCGCTATGTGGAGGATGGCTTATATACCCACGATGTACTTGCCATCCACTCTGAGATATTACCGGGCAATCCCCTTATAAAGCCTGTAATGAGAGGTGGCAAACGCCTCTCTCCTCCAGAGGAACTCTCCCTTATACGTGATAGATGCCAGGAGGAGATAAAGAGATTGCCTCCCCACCTTCTTTCCCTCTCTAAGAGCAAAGAACCCTATCCTGTAAGATTGAGTAAGGTCCTGGAAGAATCCTTTAACCAGATGAGACAGCTAAATTGACCATGATGGAGGAAGGTTTTGAGACCTTTGAACATGGGGCCGATATAGGGATACGAGGTTATTCCTCCACTGTGGAGGGCTCCTTTTGTCAGTGTTTAAGGGCCATGTCTTCTCAGATGATAGATGGGGAGATGCCCCAGGGGATGAGGTGGGATGTGAGGATAGAGGTGGAGTTATATGCACAGGACCTTACCTCTCTCTTGTTGAAGTGGCTAAATAGCCTTCTGGCAGAGGGAGATATCCATGGGGCTGTGTTCTGGGAATGCCATATAACAATATCCCTCCAGGAGGAGCCCCTTTGCTTGAGGGGTGAGGTGTATGGGACCTCTCTGGGTTTTCTGGAGAGGGGAGTGGAGGTAAAGGGTGCCACCTATACTGAGGCAGGGGTGTTTCTCCACCAGGGGCGATGGGTGGCCCAATGTGTGATAGACATGTAGGGGAGGAGAGGTCATGAAAAAGATATATAGTGTGGGTCCAAAAGAGTTGATCCTGGTCCAGGGGGACATAACAAGGGCAGATGTGGATGCCATTGTAAATGCCGCTAACCCTCAACTTGCAGGGGGAGGAGGCGTAGATGGAGCCATTCACAGGGCTGCAGGTCCTGAGCTATTGAAGGCTGGTAGGGCCATTGTGGAAAAAAATGGCCCTCTACCCACAGGAGATGCGGTAATTACCCCTGGATTTAATCTCATGGCAAGATATGTGATTCACACAGTAGGACCTATATATCACGGGGGTAAAAGGGGAGAGGCTCAGCTCCTGGCCAGTGCCTACAGGAAATCACTTCTCCTGGCGGAGGAAAAACAGTTGAGCTCTGTTGCTTTTCCCGCCATTAGCTGTGGTGTATATGGATATCCTTGGGAAGAGGCCGCAGAGGTAGCCCTCTCCACCCTGCAGGAGACCTTGAGAGGACTTAAATGGGTAACTGTGGTATATGTATATCTCTTTTCCAAACAGATGTGGGAGTTATGGGTAAAGGTGGCAGAAAGGGTGTTAAAATAAAGGGGCAGGAGAGGTGAAGGAGATTAGAGGCACTACTATTTTGGCGGTGAGAGATGAGAAGGGAGTGGCCATGGGAGGTGATGGTCAGGTCACCCTGGGGCAGAGTATTGCCATTAAACATAGGGCAAGGAAGATAAGAAAGCTCTATAGGGAGAAGGTCCTGGTGGGATTTGCTGGGGCCACTGCAGATGCCTTTACTTTACTTGAGAGGTTTGAGGCGAAACTGGAGGAATTCTCTGGTAATCTTATAAGGGCAAGTGTAGAGCTTGCCAAGGAATGGAGGACAGATAAGTATTTGAGGAGACTAGAGGCCATGCTTCTGGCCACTGATGGCCATAACCTATTGCTTGTAAGTGGGACTGGAGATGTGATTGAGCCTGATGATGATATAATTGGTATAGGTTCAGGAGGTGGATATGCCATGGCAGCGGCACGGGCCCTTGTGTCCCATACTCAGATGAATGCCAGGGAAGTGGTGGAATATTCCTTAAAGATAGCCTCGGGGATGTGTGTTTACACCAATGAAGAGATATTGATTGAATATGTAAGCAGGGGAAGTTAGGAAAAGGTGAGCGAGGAATTTGTTTAGGGGAATATAAGGGGGTGCTTATGGAGAGGAATCTCACTCCAGCGGAGATAGTAAAAGAGCTTGATAGGTATATAATAGGCCAAGATGAGGCCAAGCGGATGGTGGCAGTGGCCCTTCGCAACAGGTGGAGGAGGAGACAGCTTGAGCCAGAGCTCAGGGAAGAGGTGGCCCCCAAGAATATAATTATGATAGGTCCCACAGGGGTTGGAAAGACAGAGATAGCACGGCGTCTGGCAAAGTTGGCGGGTTCTCCTTTTTTTAAGGTGGAGGCCTCTAAGTTTACAGAAGTTGGATACGTGGGAAGGGATGTGGAGTCCATGGTGCGGGATCTCATGGAGATAGGGGTGAATATGGTGAGAGAAGAGGAGATGGAGAGGGTTAAGGGAAAGGCAGAGAGGCTGGCAGAAGAGGCCCTTTTGGATATCCTCCTCCCAAGGTCTAGAAGGGAAAAAAATTTTCCAAATTTTTCTTTGACAGGGGAGGAAATGAGTTGTATACATCCCCCCCAACACGACTCTACCAGGGAAAAGTTCAGACAGCTCTGGAGAGAGGGTAAACTTGACAATAGGATAGTGGAAGTGGAGGTGGAGACCCCTTCTGTGCATGTGGGTATAATGTCTATGCCTGGTATGGAAGATATGGAGATGCAGCTTCAGGAGATGTTCTCCAAGATGTTTCCCAAGAAGAAAAAGATAAGAAAGATGAAGGTAAAGGATGCCTATGAGTATCTGGTCCAGCGGGAGTGCGATAGGCTAATTGACCACGATAAGGTGGTGGAGATGGCCAAAGAAAGGGTGGAGCAGAGCGGGATTATATTTATTGATGAGATAGATAAGATATGTAGCAAGGCAGATTCCAGACAGGCAGACATCTCCCGGGAAGGGGTACAGAGGGACCTGCTACCTGTGGTAGAAGGGTGTGTGGTAAATACTAAATACGGGATGATAAGAACAGACCATATCCTTTTTATAGCGGCGGGGGCCTTTCATTATTCCAAGCCCTCGGATCTCATCCCTGAGCTGCAGGGAAGATTTCCCCTGAGAGTGGAACTTTCCCCCTTGACAAAAGAAGATTTTTATAAAATCTTGACGGAACCCCAGAATGCATTAACTATCCAATATAAGGCATTGCTGGCCACTGAAGGGGTAGAAATAGAATTTAGTGACGATGGCCTATGGGAGATAGCTCAGTTTGCAGAAAAGGTGAATGAAGACACTGAGAATATAGGGGCCAGAAGGCTATATACCCTTATGGAAAGGGTGTTGCAGGAGTTATCATTTGAGGCTCCTGAGAGAAAAGGCGATAAAGTGGTGATTGATGCAGGGTATGTAAAAGAAAAGCTTAAAGAATTTCAGGAAGATAGAGATTTGAGTAGATATATCCTATAACTAACTTAGCCATCTCTCCCCCTCCTTAAATATAGATGGCGAGGAGGACAAGGATGTCTTCCTCGCCTTCTGTTTTTTAGGGTGTATCTTTTTCCATCCTCCGAAAGTTATTGGCCTCTATCCCTGCCATCTTCATGAGTCTATGTAGATATTGTCTCTTTACTTCACACATAGATGCCGCCTTTGATACATTCCCCTTGGTGAGCATGAGGATGCGAGAGAGATATTTGTGGTAAAACTCTCTTAATACCTCTTTTTTTGCCTCCTTAAGGGGGAGGTCAAAGATGTCTTTGTGAGAGAGGGGATTGGAGGATTCTGCAAGGGGATTTAGGTCCTGGGGAGTTAACATGTCCCCTTCGCATACTATGGTGGCCCTCTCAATCACATTTTCCAGTTCCCTGATGTTGCCCAGCCACTGTCTATTCATAAGTATATTCATGGCCTCCCTGGTAAGACCACGGATCTCCTTGCCTGTGGCGGATGCATATTTTTTTAGAAAATATATTGCCAAAAGCGGGATGTCTTCTTTTCTCTCCCTTAAAGGTGGAATGGCAATGTTTATAACACCCACACGGTAATACAGATCCCTTCTAAACTTTCCCTCCTCTACCATCTCTTTTATATCTTTATTTGTGGCCCCTATTATCCTTACATCTACCCTTTTTATGTTATTGGAACCAACAGGTTTGAACTCTCCATCCTGGAGGAATCGGAGCATTTTTGTCTGCAGGGCCAGGGGTAGATCCCCTATCTCATCCAGAAACAGGGTCCCCCCATGGGCCTCCTCTACCAGTCCCTTTTTGTCCCTTATTGCCCCTGAAAATGCCCCCTTTACATGTCCAAACATCTCAGATTCCATAAGTTGCTCAGGGAAGGCACTGCAGTTTATTGCCACAAATTTACCCTTCCTTCTGCTATGGAGATGGATGAGTCTGGCCATAAGCTCCTTTCCAGTGCCAGTCTCCCCTGTGATTATCACGCTTGCACCTGAAGGGGCTATCTGAATTGCGTATTTGTAGAGGGAGTGCATAATAGGGTTCTTCCCCACCACTAGCTCGGAACTCATTTGACCCTTAAGTTCTTCTTTTAACCTCAGATTCTCTTTTTTTAACTCCTGAAGTTTCATGGCCCTGTTTAGGGTAAGGATAATATCCTGCCCCTTGAAAGGTTTGGTCAAAAAATCGTAAGCTCCTAGCTTTATAGCACTTACAGCGGTTTCAATGGTGCCGTAGGCAGTGAGTATGATTACCTCTGTTTCTGGACTATGCCTTTTTATTTCCTTAAGTAACTCCAGTCCTCCCATCTGGGGCATCCGCAGGTCCACTAGGGCCACATCAAAGTCTCTCTTCTTTATTTCTTCAAGGGCCCTTGAGGGGTCAGAGAAAGTGGTTATTTCATGGGGGGTCTTTCCCCTGACTATTCTTTCCAATAACCTCAACATGTCTTTTTCATCGTCTATGGCCACTATTTTACCCATCTTCGTTTTCTCCTGCTCCTTGAAGGGTTATAATAAAGGTGCTCCCTTTCCCTTCCTGACTTTCAACTTCAATATCTCCCCCAAATTGTTTAATAATTCCATAGGTTATGGATAAGCCAAGCCCTGTTCCCTTGCCCTCAGGCTTGGTGGTAAAGAAGGGGTCAAATATCTTGTCTAGATATTCCTGTTTTATCCCCCCTCCAGTGTCTTTTACTAATATTTTTACCCCTTGCTTGTGTTTTTCTGTGATGATTTCCAGGCTCCCTCCATTGGGCATGGCATCAATGGCATTAATTATGAGGTTTAAAAATACCTGTTGGAGTTTTCGTCTTTCCCCTTTTACAAGGGGAAGGGTTGGACTTAAGGATGTATGAAGGCTTATCTGATTTAATTCTAGGGTGTGTCCTATAATAGTGAGGATCTCCTCTATTGCTTCATTCACTTCCGTGGTCTCAAAGAATTCTTGGGAATTGCGGGCAAAGTTTAAAAGGTTTTCCACTATTTTTTTGCAGTGGAGGGCATGTTTTATAATAAGGTTTATATCTTCATGGAGATGGGAGTCTGGATCTAGTTCCTCTGCCAGTAGCTCTCCAAAACCTATAATAATACCCAGGGGATTATTTATCTCATGGGCTACTCCTGCGGCAAGTGTCCCCAGGGAAGCCAGTTTCTCTGTGTTGGAGAGCTGGGTCTGAATCTCTTTTTCCTTTGTGATGTTTCTGGAAATACAGAGTATCTCCCCTGGATGAAGGGGCATGAGTTTGGTGCTGAGCCAGTAGGTACGGTTTGTTAAGGTTACAGTATGTTCCTCAGTAATGCTTCTGCCTCTATTTTTGAGAGATTCCAGATGCTTTTTAAATTGAGAACGGGACCACTGCATAAGGACATAGAAGGTGATTTTATTGAGTTCTTGGGAGGAAAGGTGAAAGAACTCAATGGTGGCTAGGTTGAAGGAGAGTATTTTACCCTCCTCGTCCATGGTGAGGATAAGGTCGTCAGCAGCTTCTATAAGTCTTCTATATCTCTCCTGAGACTTTTTTAGGGTCTCTGTCTTTTTCTTTATCTCCTCCTCCAATACCCCGCGGAATCTTCTTTCTTCATAGATGAGAGAAATTCCTATAAAGAGCAGGGCCAATACCAGACTCCCCTGAATGATAAACTGTTTCAGGTAGAGGTAATGGATACTTTCATTTATCTCCTTTTCAGGTGCACATACTGCCACTGACCAGAAATGGTCACTACCTATTATCTTAGCAGGGGTATAGGCCACTACCTTTTTGATATATCCTCGCATCTTACCATGCCATAAGGAGACATATTCCCCAGTACCTTCTTTCCCTTTTAGCATCTCCTTTTTTTGGATCTCATTTATCTTTTTAAAATAGAAATTCTTGGCCAAGTTGTGTCTGGCCTTAAAGGCATTTTCTCCCACAAATCTCTTTATGGGGTGATAGATGAAATATCCCTTGTCATTTATTATCCATGCGTACCCTGTCTTTCCAGAATGTATCCCCCCTACCAGGTGTGATGCCATAATATAGGCATTGACCAGGAGGACTACCCTGTAGCCCCCTTTACACGGGGGAGAGATGATTAATACCTGGAGGGGGGATAAAAATTTTACTCCCTGGAGGAGTTTCTTTTTTAACACCCCAGGGGGAAGAGGAGACCCTATCTGGATTTGTATTTTTTGCCCTTTTATTAAGTAGATGCCCCGGGCCCCCACGGGGTGGAAGTGGGTGAGCACCCCCTTTAAAAGGGAGAAAAGGCGGGTTGGATTAGAAGAGAGAGAGGGATATATCCTGCTAAAGGAACCCATCTCATAGATTATATTCTCAAAGGTCCCCTCTATCTCCGAGGCTATCTGTCGGGCCACAATGAGTTGTTCCTGATTGAATTGGGCCGTTACCACCCTTTTTAGGTCCCAGGCAGAGCGTATGCCTATGAGAAAGGCGGCAGACAAGATACAGAGAATGACTACCCCTGCTATGGGAAATATCTTGTGAGACGACCTAAACATTGTGGCCCATCCTCTTTTTGGCTAAAGGGGAGGCAGAGGCCCCCCTAGTTATCACCTTACCCTGAGGACCCCTGTCATAGTACTTAGCATAATCAAAAATACTATTATTGTAAAAGTAAGGTATAAATAGTTTTTGTCCGAGAATAACACCACCCCAATACCCATCATCCCTCCAATGGCGGCCAGGGCTATTATGGTTATACCCAGCTCTGCCACTGCGTCTCCTTTGGGAAAGTACTGGGTAAACCAGTAACCATTATGGGGTACCTCCATACCTCCTGCATCCTGCCATACCCTTTGGATAGTCTTTCCTTTCCACATCTCTGTTATCATTCTCTCTGATTTCATTACCGTATATCCATTTATGGCCATGACACATCCAATTATCCCTATTACCAGTCCAATTAATGAGATATAGTAACATATCTCTCCATATACCCTCCCTGCAAAGGGGACATGGGGTTTTGTTTTTGTCTCCAGGAACTTGGGAGAGAGAACCCCTTCAGAGGGAGGAGATATCCTCTCCTGTCTCCTGCGAATTATTCTTCTTTCTTCTATTTCCAATTCGCTGGTCATCTTGTCCTCCTTTATTGTTTTTTATACATGTAAAAGGTGCCATCCTTTTGTTACCAGTCTGATACCAGAGGCCGCCAACACTACAATAAGGAGATACCTTATCCAGGTGGTATTTACCTTTAACATTATCCTGGCACCAATTAAGGTTCCTACAATAAGGCCTATGGCACATGGAATAGTGAAGAGGGGAACGATGGCACCCATATTAATATATGCCCATACAGCAGCAGTGTCCCCCATTCCGATTAATATCTTACTGCACGTGGCTGCCACTTTAAGGGGGAGGGCCAGACCCAGATTCAGGGCAGGAACCATTGCCCATCCTCCTCCTAGACCAAACAATCCTGAGATGAATCCTATGAAACAGAACATGATTATACCTAGCCAGGGACGAATTACCTTATAGCTTACCACCTTGTTTAGGGACTCTTCCCAATAGCTCATGGAGAGATGTAGGACTCCCTCCATCTTTTTTGTGAGATTGTCCATATAAGAGACCCGGGGATAATCCACCCTCTTTCCCGCAAAGATGAATATGGCTACAATGGTAAGTACAAGTATTCCCAGGGCAAATCTAATAATACCTTCTCCATGGGTCCCCCTTATGGCCCCTGCACAAAAAGCCCCTACCACTGCAAACCCTGTATATGTCACTGCCGTTAATAAAAGCAGCCTTATGTTTGCTACCCCCCTTTTTAAAAAGGGTTTTGCCGCTACCACTGCACCTGACATGGCCACCATCAGCCCGGTGCCTCTGATTATAAAAGAATTTATGGGAGTGAATCCCATCATGATAGGGGTATATACCACTCCACCTCCTATTCCAGCCAGTACCGCCACGATTCCCATTAGGGTGGTGAGTACAAAAAAAGTAAGGGCAAAGAGAACTGGACTCTTTAGAAAAAAAGGTACCCCAATATCTGCGGGTACTTTTACGGAAGCATAACTGGTATATGCCACGTCTAATATAAGAATTCCAAGGAATATACCAATTATACAGATTAACTTTTTATAAGAAATATGCTTTACTTTATCTAATAAGCCCATAAACACCTCCTTTTTTTATGTTGTTATCTATTTTTTTGGACCCATCTTTTTTATTTATTACATTTTTCACCTCCTTTTTTTGAGATTTGTTAACTGATTATTATATTGTTTGCCCTTTGCCTCTATGGTATCCATCAAGTGTGCCATTTTATAATATATTGAAAATTATAATTTTTACCCCTTTTATTCCCTTAAACCTGTCACCGGATAGGTTACAGGGCTGTAAAAAAAAGGAGACAGTAAAAAAACTTGTCAAATCTTTTTTTTGGGGTTAAATTTCCCTCTCGCTTGGAAGAAAATCTGAAGGAGGGTAGATTTATGAAGGATAAGATACATCCCAAACTCCACAAGGCGGTATATAAGTGTGCCTGTGGATTTAGCATTGAAACCCTTTCCACCAGGGGAGAGGAGGTACACGTGGAGATCTGTTCTAACTGTCATCCCTTCTATACAGGGAAGCAGAGGTTTGTGGATACTGCGGGAAGGATAGATAGGTTTAAGAAGAAGTATAACTGGAAGTAGTCAGGGAGAATTTAGGGCAGCATGACCCTGATTGAGAAGCTGGATGAAATAGAGAAGAGCTATGAGGAGCTTGAAAGGAGACTCAGCTCTCCTGAAGTCTTTTCGGATAAAGAGAAATATAAAGAACTGGCTAAATCCCATGCAGAGCTAGAGGAGATAGTCAGGACCTATAGACAATATAAGAGGCTTAGAGGGGAGCTGGAGGAAAATAGGGAGTTGGCCAGGGACCCTGATCCTGAGATAAGGGAGCTTGCCCGGGGAGAGATAGATTCCCTGGAAGAAGAGTTAAAGAGGTTAGAAGAGGAGTTGAAGGTATTGCTGGTTCCAGAGGATCCCCTGGATAAGCGTTCTGTGATCCTGGAACTCAGGGCAGGGACCGGAGGAGAGGAGGCCGCCCTTTTTGCTGCGGATCTGCTCAGGATGTACACCAGGTATGCAGAGAGGAACAGGTGGAAGGTGGAATTGGTGGATGCCCATCAGACAGGGACAGGTGGGTTTAAAGAGGTAGTGGTAAATATAAAGGGAGATAAGGTATATAGTAAGTTAAAGTATGAATCTGGTGTTCATAGGGTACAGCGGGTCCCTGTTACAGAGTCTCAGGGAAGGATACATACCTCAGCAGTTACAGTGGCAGTACTTCCTGAGGCAGAAGAGATAGATATCCATATAGACCCCAAGGATCTGAGGATAGATGTTTTTAGGGCCTCAGGTCCAGGGGGACAGAGCGTAAATACCACAGACTCTGCGGTGAGGATTACCCATGTGCCCACAGGGCTGGTGGTTACTTGTCAGGATGAGAAGTCACAGCACAAGAACAAGGCAAAGGCCCTTAAGGTCCTTCGTTCCCGGCTCCTTCAGATGAAGAGGGATGAGGCCAAACAACAGCAGGATGAGGCAAGACGGGCCCAGGTTGGAAGTGGGGATCGTTCAGAGAGGATAAGGACCTATAACTTTCCCCAGGGGAGGGTCACTGACCACCGAATAAATCTCACCACCTATAATTTGGATGCCATATTAAATGGGGAGCTGGAGGAGATAATTACTCCCCTTATTCAATACCATCAGGCCCAGAAGGTAAAAGAGATAGCATCATAAGTGAGTTCTCTCCAAGATTTTTTACGTTACTGCCGAGAGTTACTTAAAAAGAACGGGGTGGATGCCCCTGAACTATCTGCAGAGGTGATATTCTCCTTTTCCCTTGGTATGTCCCGTCTGGAACTACTCATCTCAGATCTCCTCCTCTCTAGGGAAGAAAAGAGTCGCATTATGACCCTGATAAAAAGGAGGTGTAGGGGGGAGCCCCTGGCCTATCTAGTTGGAGAGAAAGAATTTTTTGGTCTTAGTTTTAAGGTCACTCCCGCTACTCTTATCCCGAGACCCGAGACCGAGACCCTGGTGGAGGTGGTCCTGGACCTCTACCCCCGCCACGCCCCTCTGGTCTTTGCAGACTGTGGAGCAGGGTGTGGAAATATATGTATCACTCTCCTTAAAATCCTTCCCTGTGCCAGGGCAGTGGCCACAGATCTATCCCAAGAGGCCCTATATGTCTTAAAGGAAAATAGTGCTCTCCATAGAGTAACAGAGAGACTATTAATGGTCCAAACAGACCTTCTATCCTGTGTGAAGAGGGCATCCCTGGACCTGGTGGTTTCCAATCCCCCTTACCTATCTCCTCTCTTCCTGGAGAATATCCAGGAGAGCGTGGTGGAATTTGAGCCTTCCTTGGCCCTGTTTGGAGGAGAAATGGGACATGAGACCCCTGCTAAGCTCTTAAATGAGGCATGGGAGGTCTTGAGAAGGGGAGGATACCTGGTTATGGAATTAGACAGAGCTCAACTCATTGCCAAAGAAGAGGTCTTTTCTCTCTCTCAAGGGTGGCACCATATAAGGGTATATAAGGACCTAATGGGTAATGATAGGGTTTTGGTGGTAAGGAAGATGTGAGTTAGATGCTACAGTGTGTAATTTTCCCCTCACCTCTTGAAGGGAATAAAATCATGTATTTTAGTGGGTTGTGTGAAGGTATAAAAATTGCTAGAAGCCTCCAGCAGGAGGTATAGTAGATGACAGATGCCCAGACTACTATAAAGAGGAGTGTAAAGTGCAGGGGGATTGGTCTCCACACAGGTCAGGAATGCAGGGTTTTTTTTCATCCTGCTCCATCTAATAGCGGGGTAGTTTTTCTCAAGAAGTCCGGCAAGGGGCTTAAATATATCCATGCCAACTTGAGATATGTAATGGATACCTCTTATGCCACCACCCTGGGAGTAGATGGAGATAGGGTGGCCACAGTGGAGCATCTGGTGGCGGCCATCAGGGGAGTGGGAATTGACAATATTATTATAGAGGTCCAGGGGGAGGAGATCCCTGCCATGGACGGGAGTGCTTATCCCTTTGTGGAACTGTTTATGGATGTAGGAATAGAGAGTAATGGTGCCAAGAAAAGAGAATGTATATTAAAGAAAGAGGTGGTCTGGGAGGATAATGGAAGGTGTATAAGGGCCTATCCTGCTGACTGTTTTAAGGTGGACTATATCATAGATTTCCCTCATCCTGCCATAGGTCAACAAATGTTTTTTTATTGGCAGGAGAGGGATGAGTTTATTTCCAAGATATCAAGGGCCAGGACCTTTGGCTTCCTTCAGGACATCTCTTATCTCAAGAAGAGGGGGCTTGCCAGGGGCGGTTCTCTGGAGAATGCAGTGGTCTTTGGTGAGGAGGGGGTGATAAATGAGGGAGGTCTGAGATTTCCTGACGAGCCAGTCCGCCATAAGCTCCTGGATTTTATAGGGGATATGTCGTTGTTGGGGGTTCCTATCCGTGGATATTTTCAGGTTTATTGTTCTGGGCATGCCTTTAATGTCTCCTTTGTAAAGTTCTTGGAAGAACATCGGGATGAATATCTTTCTCTAACTACAGGGGGATATGGCACCTCTTCAGAGGGAGAGATGCCCCAGGTCCAGGTGTCAAATTTCTCTCAGTAGTCCGAAATTTTTTCTTGCATTTTTTAAGAAAGGTGTTTATACAGCTTTTTTGTCGCTGGCGTAGCTCAATTGGTAGAGCAGCTGACTTGTAATCAGCAGGTTGCGGGTTCAAGTCCCACCGCCAGCTTGGTATGGAGGGATACCCAAGTGGACAAAGGGAGCAGACTGTAAATCTGCCGGCGTAAGCCTTCGGTGGTTCGAATCCACCTCCCTCCACTCCTTGATGCGGGAATAGCTCAATTGGCTAGAGCACCAGCCTTCCAAGCTGGGGGTTGCGGGTTCGATTCCCGTTTCCCGCTCTTTTTTTGTCTTTAAAGGATGCCCACGTAGCTCAGGAGGTGGAGCACTTCCTTGGTAAGGAAGAGGTCACCGGTTCAAGTCCGGTCGTGGGCTTTTTTTGGGTGGATGTGTTTGTTTTTTTTGTCCATTTGAGATCTCGCCGCGAGGGCTAATTTTAACCAAGAAGTAGGGGGTAGGATATGGGGAAGGAGAAGTTTGAGAGGCGGAAGCCGCATGTAAACATAGGGACGATAGGTCATATAGATCATGGTAAGACGACGTTGACGGCAGCGATAACGAAGCAGTTGAGTTTGAAGTATGGTAGTGCGGAGTATGTACCGTTTGATGAGATAGACAAGGCTCCGGAGGAGAAGGAGAGGGGGATAACGATAGCGACGGCGCATGTAGAGTATGAGACGCCGAATCGTCATTATGCGCATGTAGATTGTCCTGGTCATGCTGATTATATAAAGAACATGATTACGGGTGCGGCGCAGATGGATGGTGCGATATTGGTGGTAGCGGCGACGGATGGTCCGATGCCTCAGACGAGGGAGCATATATTGTTAGCGCGTCAGGTAGGGGTACCGAGCATAGTGGTATTTTTGAACAAGGTAGATTTAGTAGATGATGAGGAGTTATTGGAGTTAGTGGAGTTAGAGATAAGGGAGTTATTGAGTCAGTATGATTTTCCTGGGGATGACATTCCGGTGATATATGGTAGTGCGTTAAAGGCGTTGGAGAGTGATGATCCTGACAGTGAGGATGCGAAGTGTATATTTGAGTTAATGGAGGCGGTGGACAGTTACATACCTGAGCCTGTGAGGGAGAAGGACAAGCCGTTTTTGATGCCGATAGAGGATGTATTTACGATATCTGGTAGGGGTACGGTAGTGACGGGTAGGATAGAGCGAGGGGTAGTGAAGGTAGGGGATGAGGTAGAGATAGTTGGATTAGGGGAGACGAAGAAGACGGTGGTGACAGGTGTAGAGATGTTTCGGAAGACGTTGGATCAGGGGGAAGCTGGGGACAATGTAGGGATATTGCTTAGGGGTATAAAGAGGGATGAGGTAGAGCGTGGTCAGGTAGTTGCGCAGCCTGGGAGTATAACGCCGCATACGAAGTTTAAGGCGGAGGTATATGTATTGAAGAAGGAGGAGGGTGGTCGTCATACGCCATTTTTTACGGGTTATCGGCCGCAGTTTTATTTTAGGACGACGGATGTGACGGGGGTGATAAAGTTAGAGGAAGGAGTAGAGATGGTGATGCCAGGAGACAATGCTCAGTTTGAGGTAGAGCTTATAGCGCCGATAGCGATGGAGAAGGGTTTGAGGTTTGCGATAAGAGAAGGTGGTAGGACCGTTGGCGCAGGCGTAGTCTCTGAGATA
>CAYRSC010000020.1:0-150354 GCA_964427155.1 uncultured Desulfohalobiaceae bacterium
ACGGACATCTATTAACTCTGACTCCACAACATCAAGTCCACACAACTCCCTTAAAACTGCTCCCCGGCAATGAGTCAAAACCACCTTTGAGGCTATATCATACTGCATGAAAATTCCCTTCTTCTTTTCTACATACGTAGGTAAAACCAATTGCTATATGGTTTAATTTTGATGCAATTTCAAACACTTTGCAACCTCTTTAGGGAATATATCTTAAAAACACCGACAGTGGCTCTTGACCGTAATAACAGTAGGCAACGACATTGGTTTGCACGTTTCCGGCGCAAAAGTATAGTTGTATCCAAGAGTAAAGAAATGGTTGATTTAACCATGGCTCTATTTGCCAAATTTCATGTAAATGACAGTATGATGAAGTTGTTAACATTACTTGGTTAAAACCCTCAAAAAAGTAACATCCGCACCATTTAACTACTTCCCTGTGTTTTTATCTCAAAGGGCCTCCCGCTTTTATCAACTGCCAATAGATAGGCAACGAATTTACGAGTTACCGGCAGGGTCGAGCCTGTAACATAATTTGTGTAACTCCTTTTTTGGGCTTAATTTTGTTTAAGAACATCTTCAATCCTCTCCTCAAAGAATATACAGAGCTTGAGGATAGATTTTAGACCAATTTCTTAGAATCCTCCTCTACCATTTTTTTGATATGTCCTTGATATATCCTTAATTGCCAGGTAGAAAAATTTTAATCTCGCATCGTTATTTTGGAAAAAAAACTTTTATAACGCAGAAAGGCAATTGAGGCCATGAACAGACCTTAGAGGAATTTTCTATCCAGGAGGAGGTGAGAAAAATATCCTATCACCGCGGCAAGATAATATGGGAGCATGGTGGATAGGGATATCTTATAAAAGAGCAGGGGAAGCACCAGTAGCGGCGAGGGCACCAGGACCATGGCCCAGAGGGTGTGGGTCCAGCCTCTGTGTCTCCCAAGGGCAGGAAGCATGGCCATAAAGCCAAGTATAGCCGCCCACTTATAGTAGCGTTTTATCATAAGGGCAATGTCCAGGGAGGCGAGAAGGAAGTAAAATATGTTTTGTCCCTTGGAATCTGTATCCACATCAGGAAAGAGGGATGCAAGGGAACCTATTGCAAGTAGGGAGACTATCTGAGGCACGGAAAATGCTATCCCTCCCTTGTAGATGGCTACCCCTATACCCACAGCTGTAGCCCCTATTCCCCCTAACAAATGGACCCTGTATCCAGGCATTTATCATCCTTTTATTCTTTAAGGATTATAAAAGACCATATTTTTTCATCCTCTTCCAAAGGGTAACCCGTGATACACCAAGGAGTCTGGCCGCTTCTGTCCTATTACCCCCTGTGGTCTTTAATGCCTCCAGGACCTTTTCTCGTTCACCCTTCTCCACCTCTCTTGTAAGCTTTTTCTCCCCATAGAATAGCTGGGGTCTCATGGAAGGGATAAGGTGTTCCTTCTGGATCACCTCTCCCTCACACACCACAAAGGCATATTCTATTACGCTCCTGAGTTCTCTCACATTGCCCGGCCAGGGGTAGTCATAGAAAAATTCCATGACCTCCTTGGAGACCCCCCTTATTTCTTTACCAGTCTTTAAACGATTTCGCCGGATAAAGTGCTCAACCAGAAGGGGAAGGTCCTCCTTTCTCTCCCTTAGAGGAGGAACAAATATGGGGATGACATTTATCCTATAGTAAAAGTCCTTTCTGACTTTTCCCTCTTCCACCATCCTCTTGAGGTCCTTATTTGTGGCAGAGATTATCCTCACATCCACCTTGATGGGAATAGAGTCCCCTACCCTTTCAATCTCCTTTTCTTCCAGGACCCTGAGGAGCTTCACCTGCATGAGTTCAGGTAGGTCCCCTATCTCGTCCAAAAAGATATCTCCCCCATGGGCGAGCTCAAACCTACCCTTTCGGCTCTGATGTGCCCCTGTAAAGGCCCCCTTTACATGGCCAAAGAGCTCACTTTCAAATAGACCCTCTGAAAGGGCCGCACAATTTACCCGAACAAATGGTCCATCTTTTCTTCTTCCAAGTCTATGAATTGCCTGCGCCACTAGTTCCTTTCCCGTGCCTGACTCCCCATAGATAATCACAGGGGCATCTGACTTGGCCGCATTTTCAATGAGATTAAAAAGCCTGTGCATGGGGCTAGAAGAGCCTATAATGCCACAAAAACCATTCTCTCCCCGAAGCTCCCTGCGAAACTCTTCAATCTGTCTCTCTTTTTTAAGCACCTCGGAGAGATCAGTTAAGGTCTCTACTGCCCCCAATACATTGCCCTCTTCATCATATAAAAGAGAAGCATTTTTAAGTACATGGAGACGGGAACCATCCTTTCTGGTCAAAATACACTTTCTCCTTTTAACCCTCTTACCCCGAAATAGCTCACACCAGTGTCCATCTATATTTGTCAAAACCCCCATACAGATATCACAATTTAACACATTACACCTCTGGCCAATGAGTTCCTCCCTGGAATACTTCACCATCTCCTCAAATGCCTTGTTCACAGAGACTATTACTCCAGAGGGACTCACTATCATAAGCCCCTCTTCCATGGTCTCAACCACTATCTCCCAAAAATCATTGATTCGTTCACCAATCATATTAACACCATTAACAAATTATTAACATCCATCTTAACAAATCCCCAACTAGACTCAGGGAGTATTACATAATGACATACATTTCAAGTAGATATTTTTAAAGGGGAAAATGGCATCCCTCTTGCTTAGGATGGAACCGAGGGGGATATTAAGGGAGATGAAAAAAAAAGTGGTGGATATTACCAATGAGTTCTTGACCCCCCTGAGTCTCCTTAAAATAAGCAAGGTATTTTCTCAACTGGGTAAGGGGGAGATAATGGAGGTGGTGGTATGTGACCAAACCACCAGGGACTATATCCGAAAGCTATTTCTCCCTGCAGAGGTGGTCTCAGAAGAGGCCCGGGAAACAGAGGAAGGCAAAAAGGTCTTTCACATCATCTTAAAAAAGGAGGAAAAAGATGACAGATTTAACAAACATTGCGGCAAGTGCAACTGTTGATGCAAGGGGAAGTGCATGTCCTGGCCCATTATTGGAGGCAAAAAAAGGAATAGGCAAGGTAAAGGTGGGAGAGGTGCTAGAGATATATTCTAGTGACCCCGGTACCCGCTCAGACCTCAAGGCATGGGCCTCCAAGGTGGGACATGAATATCTGGGTTATGTGGAGGCGGATGGTTATGATAAACATTACATAAAAAGGAATAAATAAGGGCAAGGACTATGTCCCAGGAATATAAAGGGAAGATATTAATACTGGCAACAGAGGCCTGCGCCTATCCCGGTGCGAATGCAGTTGGACAGGCACATTCAAGCTATCCTGCAAATACATACATCTTAAAGGTCCGGGCCCCTGTGATGTTTCCAGAGGAATTTTATCTCAGGTGTTTTGAGAAGGGCATAGATGGAATAATTATCATGTCCTGTGGGGAGGAATGCCCTTATCCTGGCGCATACCATCAGCTGGCAAAGAGGATAGATAGGGTATATCAGATGATGAAGGAGAGAGATATCCCCATAAAACGGCTAAAACTTACCTCCATCTGTACAGTATGCACCAGGGCCTTTTTAAAGGAGGTAAATGAGATGAACCGAATAGTGCAGGAGCTTGGGCCAGTAAAACAATAAACAAGGTAGGATGGCTAAGAAAGAGAGGGGGCTACAGCCCCCTCACATAGCCAGTAGCCAGGGAGAAGACCATGGAAAATAAAACCCTTAAGTTTGATGCCCTTGTGGTGGGAGGGGGAATTGCAGGACTCCAGAGTGCAATAGACCTTGCAGATCAAGGATTCAAGGTAGCGGTGATTGAAAAGAATCCCTCTATTGGGGGAAATATGATAAGACTCTCCAAGGTTTTTCCCACTCTGGATTGTGCCAGTTGTATTACTACCCCCAAGATGGCCGCTGCCGCTCACCATCCCAATATAACACTTTTTACCTATTGCCAGGTGACGGCACTTGCCTATGAGAATAACGCATATCTAGCAGAGGTATTAAAAAGGCCCAGATATGTGGATGAACAAAAGTGCATAGGTTGCAGACAATGCGAAATAAACTGTCCTGTAATGGTCCCGGATCCAGAGCAGGGGGGATTTGTTGCCAAAAAGGCCATATCAATTCCTTTTTCAAATGCTATCCCTCAGATAGCATATCTGGACCCTGAGCATTGTATGCTATGTGGAAAATGTGCAAAGGTATGTCCCAAAGATGCCATTAATTATTTTGAAGAAGAATCCACCTTACACATAAGGGCCAATGCAGTAATCCTCTCCACTGGCTTTAGACTCACCTCCCTTTCAGATAAGGTACAATATGGGAGAGGAAGGCTCCAAAACGTGATTACCTCCCTCCAGATGGAGCGACTTCTTGCCCCTCATGGTCCCTATAACAGGATGCTCAGACCCTCAGATGGAAAGGAGCCTGATTCCATCGCCTTTATCCAGTGTGCTGGGTCCAGGGACATATCAATGGGTATAAAATATTGTTCCAGGATTTGCTGTATGTATTCCATAAAACAGGCCATGCTCCTCTCTGGGGCCCTTCCTCTGGCAGATCTCACAATCTATTATATGGACATAAGGGCATTTGGAAAGGGTTATGAGCAGTTTTATCAAAATGCCCAGGCCATGGGAATAGAATTTGTAAGGGCAAAGGTAGCATCTCTTAGACAGGGGGAAAACCAATCTGTGGTGGTTCGTTTTGAGGATCAGACATCTGGGGAGATATGTGAGCGCGAGCACGATCTGGTGGTCACTGCCCTTGGAGTTGTGCCAGAGCTTAATTCTACTGAAAGATTTACCTACCTATCTCAAGGCCCAGATGGGTTTCTGGCATCAGAAAATATCAATATAGACCCAACCCTCTTTTCCAGGGAAGGGCTATATGGGGCTGGATGTGCCCTGGGACCAAAGGACATTGTGGATTCCATAGCAGAGGCGGGAAATGCCGCCATGCAGGCATCCATTTATCTAAAAAGGATAAAAGGGGAAAGATAGAAAACCCTTTAAGGAGACAGGAGAAGGATATGAGTGAGAATACACCTGCAGCAGAGCCCAGAGTGGGGGTATATATCTGCTATTGTGGGGGGAACATATCGGATCATGTGGATGTGGAAAAGGTACGCCAGCGCATAGAAAAACACCCCAATGTGGCAGTGGCCAGAACCAATATGTTCATGTGTTCTGATCCCGGTCAGGAAATGATTATAGAAGATTTGAGGTCAGGAAAGATAAACAGGGTGGTGGTGGCATCCTGTGCCCCCAGTCTCCACGAAACCACCTTTATGGGGGCCATCTCCAGGGCAGGGGCAAACCCCTATCTTTATGAACACGCCAATATCAGGGAACAGGTGAGTTGGGTCCATCACGGAGATGAAGCCACAGACAAGGCCACTAAACTCGTTGCCGCAGCAGTGGCCAAGGCCGCATTATTAGAACCTCTAACCCCCCTTAAGGTGGAGACCCGTAGGCATGTCACTGTAATAGGTGGGGGGCTGGCAGGTCTAAAGGCGGCCAGGGACCTCCTCGCCAGGGGATTTGAGGTGGCCCTGGTGGAGAGAAGACCCTATTTAGGGGGCAATCTTTCCTCCCTTACCACCTTATACCCCACAAAGATACAGGCAAAACACCTGCTGGTATCTCTTGTGCGCGAGATACTCTCCTATGATAGGGTCAGGATTTATACCTGTGCCCGTGTCTCCTCTTTTTCTGGATATGTGGGAAATTTTACCCTCACTCTCAAATACCAGCCTCCCTCCCCTCCCATATCTTCCCCTCTAAAAGAGCCAGTTGGTGAACTTATAAACTATCTACCCTTTAAAGGGATAGAGGTACCCGCTCAGTGGAAGGGGAGAGATGAAGAAGAGATCCATACAGGAGGGGTGGTGATTGCAACTGGATTCAGGGCCTATATCCCTTCCAGAGGAGAATATGGATTTGGAGAATTTCCCCAGGTAATAACCACCCTAGATTTTATAAAACTATTGCAGGAACAGGCCCTTGCAGGTGAGGGATATCTAACTATTGGAGACAGAAAGATAAGGTCATTGGCCTTTATACACTGTGTGGGTAGCAGACAGATACCTGGAATCCACCAAGAACGGGAGGGACGTTTAAATGAGTATTGTTCCAGGACATGCTGTTCCACCATCTTATCCCTGGCCACCAAAATAAGGTCTCAATATCCCCTGACAAATGTCTTGGATATATTTCGGGATATACGCACCTATGGAAGGTTTCAGGAAGACATATATATCCAGGCAGGGGAAAATGGAGTAAAATTTATAAGGTTTGAGCCCCCAGATGAGCCACAGGTCCTTCCAGGAGACGGAGATTATCCCCTCAAGATACAGGTCAAGGACCAGCTTACCTATGGAGAGACAGTTGTTGCACCGGTGGATATGGTGGTGTTGGGTGTGGGGATGATGCCAAATGATATATCTGAGATCACATCTCTGCTCAAGGTCCCTGTGGATGGGGATGGATTTCTCCAGGAGGTACATCCAAAGCTCAGACCTGTTGAGACATCTCTGGATGGAGTAGTGGTGGCAGGTACATGTCAAGCCCCCATGGACACCTCAGAGGTCTCAAACAGCGCATCCTGCAGTGCTGCAAAGCTCACATCCCTTCTGGATAAAGGATATGTGGAGATAGATCCCTTTATTGCAGAGGTTGATCCCAAAAAATGTCAGGGAAATGGAAGGTGTATGGAGGCATGTCTTAAAGAAGGGGCCATTGTCATGAAGGATGGAAAGGCCCAGGTCATTGCTGCCCTGTGCGCAGGTTGTGGGGCTTGCGTGCCTGTGTGTCCTCAAGGGGCAATACAGCTTAAAAATTCCACCCTGGAGCAGTATGAGGCAATGGTAGAGATGATAGTAAGTGACCAGTTTCTCCAGGATTAAAAGAGATAACAGGGGAGAACAAGATGGAAACAAAAGAGAGATTAAAGCAGCTTAGAGAAGAGAGAAAAGGGCATATAAAACGGATCCAGCTCCTTATCAAAGAACAAAACAAGACCATTTCCCTTATAAAAAAGTCCCTGGAAGATGGTCCCAAGACCCCTCCTGAGATAAGCTCTATTACCTCTCTACCTTCTGATGTGGTAATGTACTATGTGGCATCCCTCAAGAGATATGGAGAGGTGGTGGAGGGAGAAAAACAGGGGGAATACTATTCCTATTTACTCACACACAAATAATCCTAACAACAGGAGAGATAGATGA
Source organism: uncultured Desulfohalobiaceae bacterium (assembly GCA_964427155.1). GTDB lineage: Bacteria > Desulfobacterota > Desulfovibrionia > Desulfovibrionales > Desulfothermaceae > Desulfothermus. The sequence continues at coordinate 7,265 of CAYRSC010000020.1, forward strand.
GAATGATAAATCCAACACCCACAAGAGGCCTTAAGCAGACAACCCATGCCCATCCAGAGCTGTGTTTCAGTTGTGGAACCTGCTCTGCCATCTGTCCATTAAATGATGCAGGCTTCCCCAGAAGATATGTAAGGTATGTGCAAATAGGTGCTTATGACAGGATCATGGCAAATTATCGTGAGTTGTGGAGGTGTTTACACTGTGGATTGTGTACTGCCACCTGTCCCCGGGGGGCAAATCCAGGAGAGGTTATCCTGGAACTCAAAAATCTTGTAGTCAATACTCTTAGGAGGAAAGACCATGTTTAACCCCATAGACATAATAGAGGTACTGGCCAAAAATGTAAAGACCACCAGAAATCCTTTTGGGTTAAATACCTCCAGGACAAACACCTGGTACAAACTCCTGGGGCTAAAAGAAGAAGGCGAGTATCTCCTCTTTACTGGTCTTATGTATCAAATGCTCCCCTATATTGAGGCCGCCACTTCTCAGATGGAACGACTGGAATATAAGAAGATATCCAACTATACTAGGTTATTCAAGTATGTCCCTTCTTTCTTTACTGCAAGATCTCTGGATTCCCTTATATCCAAAGAGGAAAAAGACCTGTCCACAGAGATATTAAAAAACATCACCTCCCTTCTCTCCTACTCTGAAGTAGATTTTTTCTATAGACAAGACCTGGATTTCTACAGTGGAATACTCCTCTATGACCTGGGAGACATAGAGGCCTTTAAAGAACACGCCTCATTTGTATGTAATAAACTCCGAGAGAACAACATTCAAAAGCTCATAACTGTGGATCCCCACACCACCTATGCCCTGAAGGTGCTCTATCCCAGATATGTGGGAGAGGTCTTTGAGGTGAAGACATATCTGGAACTCATTAAAGTTGAGGGAAAGGGTCCCAAGAGTGTAATGCTACACGACCCCTGTTTTTATGGGAGATATCTAAAGATATCCAACGTGCCCCGGGCCCTGCTCAGGGACCTGGAGATAGAGGTGGAGGACATCCCCTATAATGGAGCCTTTACCCATTGTTGTGGTGGTCCTGCAGAATCTATATCTCCTTCCCTTTCCCGAGAGGTGAGAGAAAGAAGATTCCAGGAACTCAGCCACAATGGCTCCACCATCGTCACCATGTGTCCCATCTGTCTTGCAAATCTAAAAAAGGCCACATCCAATATTGAAGATATATCCATTCTTTTAATGGAGGCCAGGGGAAAAAACAATAAAAAAGCAAAGGAGGTTTCATGAGCAAACAGGAAAAAATAGTCTATATCCTCACTTATGCAGGGGAAGACCCTGAAAGGGCAACATTCCCCTTTACCCTTGCCACAGGTGCCCTTACCATGGATGTACAGGCCACCATTGTGCTCCAGGGGCCTGCAGTATTTATAGCAAAAAAAGGATATGCAGAACACGTTGCCGCCTGTGGACTCACTCCCCTAAAGACCCTGCTGGATACCTTTCTGGAAATGGGGGGGAAACTCCTGGTATGTCAACCCTGTATAAATGAGAGAAAGATAGATGTTTCAGACCTTATAGACAAGGCAATCCCCACTGGTGCAGGGGGGGTAACACAGGAAATCCTGGAGGCCCATGCCACCCTAGTATATTGATGGCATGGCCTTAGAAAGCCCTATCAAAGGGAGGACGGCCATAGACTCCCCATCCCCTGGGCCGCCCTCCCTCACTTCCCTCTAGTTATATCCACCTCCTCAAAGGGGGACCTCCTCATCCTATGGGGCAGGGCCAAAAGAGAGGCCTTTTCCACATCCTCCTCTTCCACCCATTCTCGTCCATTATATGCAGCCAGGGCCTTAGCGGCCTTTAACATCACAATATCTGCCCTATGACCATCCACCTCCATCTCCAGGCATCTGGAGATAATGGATACCAAAAGTTCTCTGCTAATCTCTACCCTGGGATAGAGGTGAATTGCCTTCTCTATCCTCTCTCTAAGACGATTTTGTTCCCTTTCCCAACTTTTACAAAAGCTCCAGGGGTCTGCCTCAAAGGCCAGCCTCCTCTCCACTATTTCTATCCTCTTTTCCATCTCCTCCACCGAGGACACATTAACACACAAACCAAACCTATCCAGGAGCTGGGGCCTGAGTTCCCCTTCTTCTGGATTCATGGTCCCCACCAATACAAAACGAGAGGGATGAGAAAAGGATATCCCTTCCCTCTCAATGGTGTTTACTCCCATGGCGGCACAGTCCAATAATATATCCACAATATGGTCTTCAAGGAGATTTATCTCATCCACATATAGTATTCCCCGATGGGCATCAGCGAGAATCCCAGGTTGAATACGTCTCATCCCCTTCCTCAGGGCATATTCCATATCCAGGCTCCCAACCACCCTATCCTCAGTCACTCCCAGGGGAAGCTCCACCACCTTCACCCTGCGAGTAATTATATGAATCTCTTCTTCCTCTCCCTCTCCCAATACCTTGCGAGATTCTCTATAAACATCCATCTCTGTATCTGGAGAGAGGTTGAATGGGTCCCCATCTATCACCCTGATAGATGGGAGTATATCCACCAGGGACCTAACCACTGTGGATTTACCTGTTCCCCTCTCACCCCTTATAAGCACACCAGATATGGAGGGGTCTATCACATTTAATAGAAGGGCCAATTTCATCATATCCTGGCCCACAATTGCACAAAAGGGATATAATGACCTTTTCATAGCCTCTCCTTTATTGCCTCAAGCAGATTGTCCGCCCTTAACTCCTCCAGTCTGAAATAACTGGCCCCAAGGTATTGGGCCAGCACCTTTCCCATCTGTAATTGCACCACTGCCTCCTCCTCTGTATCTATAACCAGATACTTCACCTCTCCCTCTTCCCTCATGAGGGAAGAGACCTTTTTCATCTCCTCCCAGGGATCTGCCCCATACACAGAGACATTATTCTTCCCATCTGTGATTACTATTACAATGGGACGAAGAGAGGGGTCCTTTATCCTCTGGGACCTTACCAGTTCCCTTGCGCTTATAAGGCCCTTCACCAGAGGGGTCCTCCCCCCCACAGGGAGAGACGACAACATCCTGGCAGCCATTTCCACAGAACGGGTGGGGGGAAGATTTAACCTTGCCCCCCTCCCCCTAAAGGAGATCATTGCCACCCTGTCACGCTTCTGATAGGCGTCTAGCAAAAGGGAGAGGATGGCCCCCTTGGTGGCCACCATACGAGAGCGGGCCCCCATTGAACCACTTGCATCCACTACAAACACAAGGAGATTCCCCGATTTCTTTTCCCTTATCTTTCTATGGAGATCAGAGGGGAAGATGGTGATGGCCATCTCTGACCTCTTCTCCCTGAAAACCTGGTATGGAATTGCGGCACGGATTGTTGCATCCAAGGCAATATCTCTAAACACCCCAGTAGGTCTGGCCCTCACATACCTTCCCTGGATTAAACAGGTGTATGTGCGAGACCGTCTTCCAGATCCCTTTCGCATCCTTTTGTCCCTAGGACTGCTGATCCTCTTTACCCTAAAGAGGTCCCCCACTTCAAAAACCTGGTCTTCAGGGAGAGGAAGCCCCTTTGTATTCCCTCCCCCCTCTTCATCTCCTCTCCCTCTTTCTCCTCCTCCAGGGAGATCTTCTCTTCCCTTGGTTAAAGGAGCACTTGAATCCTCACCCCTTCCCCTTGGGGGGGAGGGAGGTCCTTTTTTCACCGGGGGAGTAGAAATAGGGGTGTTCTTCTTAGAAGGGCCTCTTTTCCTGTGGAGAAGCACAAGGGGGGCTATCCTGATCACATGGGACTGGCTCACCTCATGAGAGCCCCTAAAGGCGGCATATGCCCGGGCAGTCTCTGCCATTACAATGTCTGCCCTATGTCCTTCTACCCTATTCTCCACACAAATATTAGTTATAAGTCCCTTTATATCTCTGGAGAGTGAAACCGAGCTTAATCTCTCTCTTGCCATAAGTATCCTGTGATGAAGCAAGGAGTGAGAGCGCTCAAACAACCTGGCAAAAGAGTAGGGATCCTTATCATGGGCCTGTCTTCTCTCCAATATCTTTATCCTCTTTTCCTTATCCTTCTCTCCCCTTACCTGGATACACAACCCAAACCTATCCAAAAAGTGTGGCCCCACTTCCCCCTCTTCTGGATTCATGGTCCCAATAAGAATAGGTCTGTGCCCATGAGAAGAGGAGAGCTTCCAGAAGAGATAATCCATTAGGTGTTCCTCCAGAAGGTTTACCTCATCCACATATATCACCCTCTCTCCCTTTCCTGTAAGCAACCCCTGAACCCATCTCATCTCTCCCTTCCTCAATGCCTCTTCCCAATCCAGATAACCCCTTAGTGCTTCAATATCTGTGGAGAGTGGAATGGTCACCACCTTCAGAGAGGGAAGGATCCATGGAAGAGATCTCACCAGCGTGGACTTTGCGGTCCCCTTTTCCCCTTTTATGAGGACCCCTGAGATACAGGGATTTATTAGGGCTAATATGAGAGCGAGTTTCAGTTCTTTCTGTCCCACCACCCCACAAAAGGGATATGTCCCCTTTCTCATGTCCATAGATAACCCTCCCTACTAAAAAAAATCCCCGGACCATTGATCTGATCCAGGGATTTCCCGTCTTTATCCCCTTACCCATTCTCTCTTTCATCAGGCAGGTCTTCTGACTCCAGGATCTTCCTACTCTCCACGCCTTCCCGCCAGATATAATAGCAGTGGCTCTTTGTGGATTTCGTCCCCTGTCACAGCGGCGGGCCCGTGCCAGATTCTCACTGGCTTCCCTTTTAAGCCCATTGGGCACCTGAGCTTTTAAAGGGGGATATATCTCATTTCTCCTCTAACGTCCACATAAAACACCTCTTCTCCTCTACCAATCCCTCCTTATAGGCCCTTCTATTCCAGGGTCCGGGCAACCACCACCACAGCCACATCCCTGGCCCCTGCCTGCAAGAGCACGTGAGTGCATTCCCTTAATGTGGCACCTGTGGTATAGACATCGTCCACCAAAAGGACCCTCTTCCCTTTCACCAACTCCTCCCTACCTATAAACGCCCCCCTTACATTTTTGAGACGCTCTCTCCTGGGCAAACCCACCTGAGGAGGGGTCTCTCTAATACGGATAAGGGCATGGGAATGTATGGGGGCCACGGCCTTTTTCTTGAATACCTTGCCTATTTCCAGGGCCTGATTAAATCCCCGTCTCCTGAGTCTCTCCTGGTGAAGGGGAACCGCTACCACCATATCCACCTCCAGTCCAAGTTTACAGTAGGCAGTAAACAAAAAATCCTGGAGGATACTCAGGAGGGAAAAATCTGCCCTATATTTAAATCTTCCAATCATCTCCTTTAATATCCCCTTATAGCCTCCCCAGAAAGAGAGTCCCTTCCAGGGAGGAGGAGACGAGAGGCACCCAATACACACATCTACTCCCTCTAACACCATCCCACACCTTCTACATACCTGCTCCCCTGCCCTCATCTCCCCCATACATCTCTCACACAGCCACCCCTCTTTGAGGGGGGAGGAGCAAGCATAACACCTCCTTAGAGAGAAGGGAGAGCAAATATCCTTAAAGGATGGCACCTTCCTGAAAAAATGGATTAAAAAGTCTCTCCTCATGTACTGTGGTAGCAGGACCATGACCTGAATAGATTATGGTCTCCCCAGGAAGGGTAAAGACCTTCTCCTTTACCGAGGAAATAAGTTCCTCAAGGCTACCTCCAGGAAAGTCTGTCCTCCCAATTGACCTTTGAAAAATGAGATCACCGGAAAAGAGCATCCTGGATTCGGGAAAATAAAAGGACAAACTACCTGGGGTATGACCAGGGGTGGAGAGGATATGACATGTCTCCCCCAGCCAGGTAACCTCTCCTTCTGATATAGGGGAATATTCAAAGGGGGGAACCTTGGGGAATCCCATGAGACCCCCTCCTCCTCCCACCTGCGCCCTGAGGAGAAAGTCATCCTTTTCACTGGCAAGGATAGGGGCACCTGTTTCCTGGGACAGAGACTTATTCCCCAGGATATGATCAAAGTGAAAATGGGTATTCAGGATATAGACTAGCGAGAGTCTATTCTTTTTTAAGAAGTTTATTACCTGAGCTGGATCTCCTCCTGGGTCTATCACCAGAGCATCTTCACGATTGTGGACCACAAAGCAATTGGTCTGAAGAGGACCTAAGGGAAAACATGAAACCTTAAGCATCAATATTCCTCCAAAATAAGTTCGTTTAGGGGTTTTCTAGTGGAACTTCCCCCCTTGGCAGGATGACCAAAGGCAATCACTGCCATGAGTTCATACCTATCCCTATCCACTCCCACGATAGAAAGGACCTCATCTGCCCTATTCAATATCTCTCCCAGCCATACCCCTCCAAGCCCCAGGGCGTGAATGGCCAGAAGCATGTTCTGAATGCACGCCCCAATGGCCTGATAATCCTTGGTGGAATTGTACATCACCTCTCTATCTATAAGCACCACTATCAGCACAGGAGCACCCAGGATTATCCTGGAGTACTTGGTACATGAGGCAATGGCCTCCTTTTTCTTACGGTCCCTTGAGACCAATACAAACCGCCAAGGTTGGTTATTGAGACCACTGGGGGCCCACCTCCCAGCCTCCAGGATGGTCTCTATGGCCTCTCTCTCTACATCCTCTTCTGTAAATTTTCTTATACTTCTTCTCTCCCTTATGGCCTTAAGGACTTCCATACACTTTATCCCCCTGTTTTCCCCTTGAAGGTTAGAAAAAACTACATCTTTTCATGATAGTAGACAATATCTAAAAAACATATTATTTTTTCAGAAAAATTACAAGTGCATCCCCGGGGGGCCATGGTATCAGATGTTTGAAATAACCCATCCTTTAGAGGAACTTCTTCTAAACCGCAGAGAGATTGAAGGTCATCTCTCCACCATACTCCCCTTTAAGCGATTATGTATATACCACATTGAGGAAGAAGACCTATTAAAGTCGTCTCCCTGGGTATATCTTCCAGAGGAGGGAAAGCTCTTTCTCCCCTTGAAGATAAAGGGAGAGACAGGGTGTATGTTATATCTGGAAGGTATAGGCAGGGAGGTGGATAATGGGGTATTCTCTCTCCTACCCCGCATTGTGAATCTTATCCTGGAGAATACTGAACTTAGGAGACAGTCCCAGCGGGATATGCTCTGCGGGGCTTATAATCTATACACCTTTATCCAGAAGATAGAATATCACATAGAAGAGTTTGTTTCCCTAATAGGCAAGACCCCATCCCCCCTCCTTCCTGAAAACGGGGAGATTGGAGGAGGTGAATCCTTCTTGGGGGCAATTAAGATAAGGGGAATAGAGGAGGCCTCTACCTCCCTGGGGCTGGAGAGGATACGCTCCCTCCTCTCAAGGGTGTATAAGGTAATTTCCAGTTATCTCGGTGGACGTGGTTATATTGGATTTCGTCCCATGGAGACCTTTTATATATATGTAAGAGGTGGCAGGGGGGAATGGGAAAGGTCCTTGAGTGGATTAAAAACCCATCTTGAAAAATCCATTCCATGGGAAGAAGAGATCCTTACCCCTCATATCTCCCTTACCTATCTTTCCTATCCAAAGGACCTAGATGGGGCCACCCTCAAGCTATCGCCCCACAAGATAGCCCTCCACCTTATAGCCATGTGTGATCAGGCCCTTCAGATAATGGCCAGCACCACGCCCAAACTGAACTTCTTCCCTGTAAAGGAGACCATACGATGGGCAGGTAAAGTAACCAGGGTAATGGAGGACAATGCTCTGGTTATAAACCTTGGGAAAGAGATGGGGATACGAGTGGGCACATACTTTGGCGTCATAGACAGGGGAAAGCCTATTCCCGTGGACAGAGAGGACCTCTCGTTACTCCTAAAAGGGGAAGTAGTGGTTATTCACTGCAAAAGGGGCTCTTCACTGGCTGAGACCTTATTCCTGAAAGACCCCAGAAACCCAATAAGGGAAGGGGATAAACTCATCCTTTTAAGAGATGAAGAGGTATGTATTCATCAATTGACATTGCCTACAAATCCAAGATGTTGCCTGCAGATGCCCCAGTTTATAAACGCCTTCTATACCATGTGTAACCATTATAAGCACTTTGCCCTGTTACTCATAAAAGACACCAGGCCCCATCCAGCTACAGACGTGGAAGGGATAGTGGAAGGGCTTTGTGAGAAGGCAGTACTCATGGGAAGATATGGTACAGAAGGATATATTCTGCTCTTTCCAGAGATAAACATCTGCCGTGATCATCCCCTATATCTAGATCTCCAACAGAGACTCCTCTCTCTTCCCCATCTAGTTGCAGGGATAAGTAATTATCCCTGTTTGAATTTTAGCAGATATGAAACCATCTCCCATGCCAGATCTGCCCTGGAACACGCATCTCTCCTATCTCCTCCAAAGATAGCCATATTTGATTCCATCACTCTAACCCTAAAAGGGGATAGGGCATTCTTAAAGGGGGATATACTATCTGCTATCTCAGAATATAAGGCGGCCCTGGGACTGGATAGAGAAAACCTTATTGCCAGAAATTCCCTGGGGATCTGTTATGCCCACCTGGGTCAAATGGATAAGGCCATAAGAGAGTTTAAGAGACTTATCTCTAGGGAAGAAAATCTTACCTATCTCTATAATCTGGCCTCCCTCTATATAAAAATCAATAACCATGAAAAGGCAGAAAAACTCCTATTGAAGTGCCTTGAATTAGACCCCTCACACCTATATACCCTCATTAGATTGGGGAAACTATGTGAACTCAAAGGAGATATGGAGGGGGCAAAAAAGTGGTACCAGAAGATATTCCCCTCCTCCTATCCCCCAATACTCAGGTATCTGGCTAGCCTCTCTATAAGAGAGGGGGATATCTCCACTGCCCAGGAATACCTGGAGGAGGCAATAACCTTAAACCCCATGGATGCTGAATCTATATTTATGTTAGGGAAAATATACCTTGAACACAAACAGGATAAGGATACCGCCATCTCCCTTATCCAGAAAAGCGTTGAACTCAGACCAGATAAGATCCCCTATAGACAACTCCTATCTTCCCTGGACTCCAGCCATAACCAAAAATTTTAGATTTTTTCTGTTTTTTAAAGAAAAATTAAAATTTACCCGTTGAAAATTTTAGTAACATTTGTTGAAAACTGTGTAGAAAAAATCTAAATCCATTGTAATCCCAAGAGATTTATGGAGAGGGTCTGGGTCCTTACCCTGCGGTTATTTAAGAATAAATTCAATAAAATTAATATGTTAAAAAATAAAGGTTCTAGAGATTTTTTTCACGCATTTTGTGAGATAGACGAGATTGAAAAATCACACAAAATCTTTATGCTACTCACCATGGACGCCATGTGGGAAAAAATAAAAAAATATCTGAAAAAAACAGTAAAATCTGGCCTATTTTATGTATGGATTCGTCCCCTGGAAGGTAGGATAGAGGAGGGGACGCTCTTTTTATATAGTCCAAATGGATTTATCACCTCAGGGATAAAAGAAAAGCTCCTAGATACCATAAAAAAGGCGGCCCTAGAGGTAACAGGCTCAGAGGTGGATGTAGTAATCTCCACCATTTCCAGGTCTGCTCCCTCTTCCTCTGTATCTGATACATCCTCATCTTCACGCCCCAGGGGAGAGGAGATATTTTTGCCTGTAAGGCATCCCCTCTATAAGAATACCCCTATATGGAAGTATTCCTTTGAAGAATTTGTAGTGGGAGAGGAGAATGAACTGGCATTTGCGGCATGCAAAAGTGTATGCAAGAGAGATGGGTTTGACTTCCCATCCCTGTTTTTGTCCTCCTCTCCAGGACTGGGGAAGACGCATCTTATCCATTCTATAGGTAAGCTCCTGTCAGACTCCAAAAAGGAAGGTCCCAGGGTCCTCTACATCTCCTCAGAGCAGTTTGCCAATCATCTGGTGTGGGCAATAAAGACAAGGGAGATGGAGGAGTTTAAGAAATTTTACAGGGAAAGTGTGGACCTCATGCTTCTAGAGGATGTACATTTCTTTCAGGGCAAAGAAAAGATGCAGGAGGAACTCCTATCTCTACTCAAGGATATGGAGGCCACCGGAAAGATGGTAATACTCTCTTCCTCCTTCTTGCCCAAGGAGTTGAAGGGAGTGGATTCTCAGCTAACCTCCCACTTTTGTTCAGGCCTATTGGCCCCCATCTACAAGCCCACACTGGGACTCCGGGTCAAGATAGTGGAGAGAAAGGCAAAAAAATACAACATACACATCCCTTCTCAGGTTTCCCGTTTTATTGCATCTCACATAAAAGGGGACATCAGACAGCTTGAAGGTTGTATAGGCAACATGGTGATAAAGGCCAGGATGTTCAATCGGGCCATAGACATGGAACTTGCCCGGGAGGTGATTGAAAACTTTATCTCCCATCCTCCTGCACCCACCCTGGAGGAGATAGTGGAGATGGTATGCAGGGTCTTTGAGGTCTCCCCCCAGCTCCTATCCTCTAAGTCCCGTAGAAGGCATCTGGTCCTTGCCAGAAATTCTATCTTCTATCTTGCCCGCAAATTTACTGACCTCTCCCTCAAGGAGATAGGCCAGAGGTTTAATCGTCGTCATTCCACAGTGATCAAGGGTATAACCAACATGGAAAAAGAGATATATAGAGATACCCCCAAGGGACGTCAGCTCATGCAGTTGGTTGAAAGGTTGGAGGGATAACCTCTTACCATCTCACCTCAAAGCTAGTATAGGTCTTGTCATATTCTATGTAGCGACACTCCACATCCTCAACCCTACTAAAGGGAGAACCCTGGGTAAGTCTTTCCCTCAGGAGCCTTAATTTCTCCTCTTCTCCCTGGGCCAGGACCTCTACTCTCCCATCGTCTAGATTCCTCACCCATCCTTTGATTCCCAATCTCTGGGCCTCAGATCTGGTCCATGCCCTGAAATTTACCCCCTGTACCCGTCCTGAAATGAGACAATGAAGGCTTTTCATCACTGTCCCCCTCTTTTTAGTTGTGTGTTTAATATATGTTTTGCAGGGATAATTCCTGTGGCTGCTGCGGCCACAATATTTCCAGCCACCCCTGCCCCATCCCCTGCCACATACAGTCCCCTTATAGAGGTCTCAAGGTGAGAGGAGGTTTGAATCTGGGTGGAAAAAAATTTTATCTCTGGGGCATATAACAGTGTCTCGTCATTGGAGACACCAGGGATAACCCTGTTTAACTTTTCCAGCCCCTCCACTATATTGGTGAGTATCCTCTCTGGCAGGGCCATGGCAATATCTCCACACACCACATTTGTAAGGGTGGGGACGATAAATCCCTTTTTTACCCGCTTCCACGTGCTTCTCCTACCCCTTTTCAGGTCTCCAAACCTCTGCAATATTGGTCTGCCTCCACCTATTAATGTAGCCAGGCTCCCTATGGATTCTCCATAACTGTGGTTGTCTGTAACTGGCTCTGTGAGCACCACTTTGGAGAGAAAGGCAAAGTTGGTATTGGGAGACTTTCTATCCATATAGGCATGTCCATTTACACAAACAAAGCTATGGTAGGTCTCCTGCGTCACATATCCCCCCCTATTGGTACAAAAGGTCCTGGTCTCATCGTCATATTTTTTGGTCTGGATAAAAAAGGTGGGGTCATATATTACCGAGGTTATCTCCTCCATAATATCGTTTAGGACCTCCACCCTTACCCCCACCTCAATTCCCCTCTGGCTCATCCCAAGTCCATACTTCTTTGCCAGGGAGACCATCCACTCGGCACCTACCCTCCCAGGGGCAAGTATAACATAGGAGGCCTCTATTACCTCTCCCCTGCACACCACTCCTCTTACCCTCTCTCCCTCTACAATCACATCTTCCACCTCCACCCCACATCTTATCTCTACTCCCCTCTCTTCAAGATAGCTGGCCATCCTCTGAATATATTCTGGCAACTTATCGCTGCCCAGATGTTTCTGCCTTATAATGAGGAGTTCTATTCCTTCCTTTCGCGCCTCCTTTCGGAACTGTCTCGCCTTTTCCATATCAAGGGGATAGACCTTTGAATCCATACCAAAGTAGGTGAATATCTCCTCAGTCTCCCTGACCAGGGCCTTTGCCTCTTCAACTTCCATAAACTGTGTAAGGTCTGTCTTGCCCAGTTTGTGAATAAAATTCAGTTTACCATCGGAAAATAAACCTGCTCCCCCTATTCCGCTCATTATGTTACAGGGTCTGCACTTAACACACCTGTTATACTTTTTTATGGGACAAAAACGCCTGTGGGGAGGAAGCCCTTTTTCTAACAACAGGACCTTAAGTCCCCTCTCCCTGGAGAGGTAATAACAGGCAAACAGCCCAGCTGGTCCTCCACCCACCACCACCACATCATATCCAGAACTTCCCATCTACCCCTCCTTAGAGTCCTGCAAATCTCTTTATTTCTTTTCTATAGGCCAATATTCCATTGACTATACCTCTGGCCAGCCTGGTGAGATAACGCCGGGAGGTGAGCTTTCTCCTGTCTCCTGGATTGGTAATATATCCTATCTCTATGAGAATAGCCGGCATCTTTGCACCCATAAGCACATAAAAAGGGGCCTCTTTTACCCCATTGTCCTCCATCTTATATCTCCTTACCCCCCTTAATATCCCCTTTAGTACACGAGAGGCAAGGGCGGAAGACTCCTTTATCTTTGAATTAAGCATCAGGTCCGTGAGGATCACCTGGAGGTCACTTATCTTTTTAGAGGAGATGGCATTTTCTCTGGCCGCAACCCTCACCGCATCCTTAGAACTCGCCAGATTTAAATAATAGACCTCTATGCCATGCACCCTGGGATTTGGATGGGCATTTACATGAAGAGAGATAAAGAGGTCTGCACCCATGGAATTGGCCATGGCAGTCCTCTTTTCCAGGGGAATGAAAACGTCTTTTGTCCTCGTATATAAGACCCTGAATCCTTTTTTCTCAAGCATCTTTCCCAATATCTTTGCCAGTTCCAGATTAATATCCTTTTCCTTTAGTCTCCCCCAGGTGGCACCTGGGTCCTTTCCTCCATGACCTGGATCAATCATAATGGTCTTTATATCTAATCCCAGTTGTTCCACAAGATTGGCAGAAAACTTTCCAATATTCTTCTTTACATACTCCCCCCTGGCAATCACCTGGGTCTTTTTCTCTTCTCTATTCTTAAATACATCCACCACTATCCTAAAGGGCTCATGTAGGGAAAAGACCTTGTATTCTCCCACCCGCTTAAACTCCATGACAACCCTTATCACCCCTCTTGAATGCCTTGCATACCTCAATCCATGCAACATACCACCATCTGGAGTGCTTTCCATCTTCTTATCAAGATGAGGAGAGATCTTTGTGCGGGAGATATCCACCACCACCCTATAGAAAGGGTGCCCCTTTTTTCTGGAAGGGGGCAACAAAAACTCCCTAAAAGGTGCACTTCTATCCAGTTCAAGCACCACCCGGGTATAATCGGGATTAGACCAGCTCCTGATCTCCTTGAGGGTTGAAGTCCCTGTTAAGGAAGGGGTCTTGGAAGAGGAGGAGACCCTGTGGGGGGAGGAGATGGCTGAATAACCAATCTTTTTTAGATACTTCTCATCCAGTTTCTTGAGGAGTCGTTCTGCCTCTGGGGCCTTATCCCCCTTGGGATAGACCTCTACTATGTAGAGCAGGTCAATGTAGGCCTCATCCCTTTTATTGAGGTGGTATAACTCTATCTTGGCACAATATAATTTGGCATCATCACACCATGGGTGGGATGGAAAGTGTTTTAAGAGGGCATTAAAATACTTAAGGGCCCTCTCATAATCCCTTTTTAAATGGGAGCGAAGACCAAGTTCATAATAGGTGCGTCCCACATAATAGAGGGATTTGGGGGCCCAGGGACCCTTTTTATCCTCTTCATATGCCCTCAAAAAGAGGTCTCGCACCCGATACCAGTTGGAACGATATCTTGCCCGTCTCTTGTTTTTCAAAAGGGAATGAAACAGAATATATCCCTTTTTAAAATAGATATGTGCCCGCTGGGTATTTGCCAGGGCACAGGTGCCCGTGAGATAAAAGAAAAATAGGATGATGGCTGTGATCTTTTTAAGGGACATCTATTACTCTATTATTCAACAGTAACACTTTTTGCCAGATTTCTAGGTTGATCCACATCCTTTCCCAGATATACCGCCATCTCATAGGCAAATAATTGCTCCACAGGTAATACCAAAAAACTAGTAAGTACTTCCCCCATATCCACCACCTCCCATTTATGGTCCACTGAGATCTCTGTCTCTGGATGGGTAACGCAGATCACAGGCCCCTTTCTTGCCTGGATCTCCTTTATATTTGATATCACCTTCTGGGTTAGTCCGTCGTTTACTGCTATCACAAAGGAGGGAAATTCAGGGTCTATGAGTGCAATGGGCCCATGTTTCATCTCCCCTGCTGCATATCCTTCTGCATGGATATAGGATATCTCCTTGAGCTTCAATGCCCCTTCCAGGGCAAGGGGATAATAAAGTCCCCTGCCCAGAAAGAAAAAACTTCTGGCAAAGCTATATTTCATGGCCAGTTCTCTGGCCCTCTCCCTCATCCTGGGCAACTCCAATCTAAGTATCTCTGGGAGGGAGCATAGTCCCTCTAAGACCTTTTTTACCTCCTCCCTGGAGATGGTGGCCCTTTTCTCACCATAATATAGGGCCAATAATAAAAGAACCACCATCTGGGAACACATGGCCTTGGTGGAGGCCACGCTTATCTCTGGACCTGCCTGGGTAAAAAGCACCTTGTGTGACTCCCTGGCAACAGAGGAACCCACCACATTGCACAGTCCCACTACCACTGACCCCATTTCCTTGACCATCCTTAGACCCGCCAGGGTATCAGCAGTCTCCCCAGATTGGCTTATTACAATAGTCATGTCCCCCTTCCTCACAATGGGACTTCTGTATCTAAATTCCGAGGCAATATCCACCTCCACAGGGATAGAGGCCCACCTCTCAAAGAGATATTTTGCCCAGAAACCAGCGTGATAAGAGGTACCGCACGCCACAATATGGACCCTCTCAGGGACATCTAATTCCTCAATCTCCTTGAGGATGACCTGAGATCTATCTCCACTTATCCTCCCTGCAAGGGCATCTCTAATCACTCGGGGCTGCTCCATTATCTCCTTTAACATAAAATGCCTGTATCCACCCTTCTGGGCAACGCTCACATCCCACGGAATGGTCTTTACCTCTTTCTCTATTACCTTCAAATCCTTACATCGTATTACTTCTATGGAGTCAGAGGTAAGACATGCCATCTCCCCATCCTCCAGAAAGATAACGTCCTTGGTATAACTCAAAAATGCAGGTAGGTCTGATGCCAGAAAGTTCTCTCCCACACCCACCCCCAGAATAAGGGGACTGGAGCATCTTGCCGCCCATATCTCATCAGGATGGTCCAAAAATAACACCCCCAGGGCATATGACCCCTCTATCCTATCCAGGGCAAATTTTATGGCCTGGGACCTGGAACCTGTCTCCTTTAACCCCTTGGAAATAAGATGGGCAATCACCTCAGTATCTGTTTCAGATACAAATCTATATCCCTCTTCAAGGAGCATCTGTTTAAGGGACTGAAAATTTTCTATTATCCCATTATGAATAAGGGCAATTCTACCCTCCATATCCAGGTGAGGATGGGCATTCTTCTCAATGGGAAGCCCATGAGTGGCCCATCGGGTATGTCCTATTCCACAGGTTGCATGGAGGGGATCGCAGGAATAAACCTTTTGCTCCAGGTCTGATATCTTCCCCTCGCACTTTATGACCTCTATTTTATTTGATTGGATATAGGCAATTCCCGCAGAATCATATCCCCTATACTCCAGTCTCTTAAGCCCTTCTATCAATAGGGGAACTGCTGGCCTGTGTCCTATGTAACCGATAATTCCACACATATCTCCCCTCCCTGGCAAGGATTATCCTTTTTGTACCATAGCAAAAAAGTTCTCCATCAATGTGGAGATCTTCAAAAGTGCCCTGCCCCGATGACTACGTCTATTCTTGGTCTCCATATCCATAGAAGCCGCTGTCATCCCCTTTTCCTCATCTATAAATATGGGATCGTAGCCAAAACCACCATCTCCAGAAGGCTCAGTGGCAATCCTTCCCCTCCATATACCCTGTGTGAGCACATAATCCCCCTCAGGGGAATACAGCACCATTACACACCTAAACTGGGCTCCTCTTTTATGAGGAGGGACAGACCTCAACATCTCCAGGAGTTTTGCATTATTCCTCTCGTCTGTGGCCCCTTCACCACTAAAACGGGCAGAATATACCCCTGGCCTTCCATTTAAGGCATCCACCTCCAGACCAGAATCATCAGACAATACAATCCTACCCAGACGCTGGGCCACAAATCTGGCCTTAAAGATGGCATTCTCTTCAAATGTCTCCCCAGGTTCTGGAACCTCTCCAATAGAGGGAAACTCCTCCAGTCCCCTTACCTCTATCTCAAGCCCCCTCTTATGAAGCATCTGTTTTATTTCCTTTAATTTCCCCTTATTTCTCGTGGCAACCACAAGCTCCTGCACCTTTTTACCTCCTTATAATTCCCTTGCTTACCCCAGGGTATTGACACATTGGAGTGGTTAAATTACCAACCCTTACATCCAGTTGAATCCCTGAAGGCCTATCTGGTTAGGTATAGTCTTTTTTTTTCTCAACCTCAATCCCAAACTGGAGTCCTATTCCTGAACGTTATGAAAAAACAACATATATATACCATAAGTCTTGGTTGTCCCAAAAACCTGGTGGATACAGAAAGGATGCTGGGAACTGTCTCACCCTATTTTACCCCTGTGGCAGATATATGGCGGGCAGATGTGGTACTAATAAACACCTGTGGCTTTATCCAGGAGGCAGTGGAGGAGTCCATAGAGGAGATATTGAATGTGTGTGAGGAGGTAAAAGCCATAACTCCTCCCCCCCTTATAGTGGTAACAGGGTGTTTATTAAAGAGATATGGAGATGCCCTTATACAGGAAATACCTGAGGTGGATTTGTGGATTCCCCTGGAGAGACAGCACAAGTTAGGAGAGATACTCCTTAAAATGAAAAAGATACCAGAGGAGGAAGACAAAAAGATCCCAAGGATAATCACCACAGGACCCTCCTATGCCTACCTCAAGATCGCCGAGGGGTGTAATCACCGATGTAGTTTTTGCACCATCCCATCTATAAGGGGCCCATTTGTATCCCTCCCATTAAATCTAGTCCTAGATGAGGCAAAGAGGATAGTGGATATGGGGATCAAGGAAGTGATAGTGGTGGCCCAGGACCTCACTTATTATGGAACAGACCTGGGCAATAAGGGCCTTATACTGGAATTACTAAAACGAATCAGTGAAATAAAGGGACTCCACTGGCTCCGGCTGCTCTATCTCTATCCTGCTGGTATAACCAGAGGGCTTTTAGAGGTGTTAAAAGATATATCCCCCCCATTTATTCCTTACTTTGACATCCCATTCCAGCACTCTCACCCAGATATATTGAGAAAGATGGGACGTCCCTTTAAGAGAGAGCCCCAATCCATTATAGAGGATATTCGCTCCTTCTTCCCAGATGCGGCAATACGCACATCCATTATAGTGGGATTTCCTGGGGAAGAGGAGAGACACTTTAATCACCTTGTAAACTGGATAGAAAAGACGAAATTTACCCATCTGGGGGTGTTTACCTATTCAGACGAAGAAGGGACCAGGGCATATTCCATGAGACCAAAGGTAGATGAAGAGATAAAAAAACAGAGGAGGCAGGTGCTCATGGAGATCCAAAAGGAGATAAGCAGAGGATACCTCCAGGGACTTGTGGGAAGGGAGATGGAGGTAATTATAGATCACTCCTCTGAGCAATGGCCCACCCTTTTTGAAGGACGCACCTGGTTTCAGGCCCCGGAGATAGATGGAAAGAGCTATGTCTCTGGTCTGAATATACGGCCAGGAGACCTAGTAAAGGTACAGATAGAGGATAGCTGGGACTATGACCTCTGTGGTATAGTATAGTCATATTTCCAGATTCTCCCGAAAAATAATATTGCCTTGAGTCAAACATTTTGCTATCAAGGACGAAAATTTTGGTTAGGGGGTACTTTATTAATGATTAATACAAAACCAGTAAAACACAGTGAGTTTTTAAACGGAGATATTCCTGTAGCAGAGGATGCAAACTTTGCTGCCATCCTGGAGGACTATCTTGAAAAGGACTTTTTAGATGTAGAGGACGGTAATATTGTAAAGGGAAAGGTGGTCAAGATTGACCCGGAAAAGGTTTTGGTAGATGTAAATTTCAAGTCAGAGGGCCAGATCCCTATTGAGGAATTTAAGGACAGCGATGGGAATCTGGACATCAAAGAAGGCGATGAGATTGAGGTCTATGTGATTCACAAAAATGACCTGGAGGGGACCATTGCCCTTTCTTACAAACGGGCAAAGAAGATGAGAGTGCTGGATGAGCTTGAGAAACTCCAGGAGAACAACGCCAATGTACCTGGTAAGATAGTAAAACGGATAAAAGGGGGATATACTGTTGAGGTCCTGGGAATTGAGGCATTCTTACCAGGCTCCCATGTGGATCTGAGACCTGTACCAGATATGGATGCCCTGGTGGGGGAACGTTTTGAGTTCAGGGTCCTTAAAATAAATAGAAAGAGGAGTAATGTAATAGTATCCAGGAGGGTCATCCTGGAAGAGGAAAGGGAAAAGAGGCGCAAAGAGCTATTGGAGACCCTGGAGGAGGGAAGTATTGTAAAGGGAAAAGTAAAAAACATCACAGACTATGGGGTCTTCATAGATCTGGGGGGGCTGGATGGACTCCTCCACATCACGGACATGTCCTGGAAGAAGATAAAACATCCCAAAGAGATGGTACAGCTTGGGGATACCCTGGAGCTCATGGTCCTTCATTATGACAGAGAGGAACAAAAGG
Organism: uncultured Desulfohalobiaceae bacterium; assembly: GCA_964427155.1. Taxonomy (GTDB): domain Bacteria; phylum Desulfobacterota; class Desulfovibrionia; order Desulfovibrionales; family Desulfothermaceae; genus Desulfothermus. Next base: position 26,215 of record CAYRSC010000020.1, read on the forward strand.
TATCCCTGGGACTCAAACAACTGGTTCCCAATCCATGGGAAAATATCCATGAAAAATATCCAGAGGGGAAAAAGGTAGTGGGAACCGTTACTAATATTGTAGATTATGGGGCCTTTGTGGAACTTGAACCTGGAGTAGAGGGCCTGGTCCATATCTCTGAGATGTCATGGACCAGAAAGTTAAAACACCCTTCACAGATGGTCCAACTTGGAGATGAGGTGGAGGTGGTGGTACTCAGCATTGACCCAGAGAAAAAACGCATCTCCCTGGGGATGAAACAGGTGAAGCCCAATCCCTGGGATATTGTTTCTGAAAAATATCCAGAAGGCACTGTAATTGAGGCCCCTATCAAAAATATAACAGACTTTGGTATATTTGTGGGTATAGAAGAGGGAATAGATGGCCTTATCCATGTCTCAGATATATCCTGGACCAAAAAGATCCATCATCCTGGAGAGCTATATAAACCCGGGGACATAGTAAGGGCCAAAGTCCTCACTGTGGACAAGGAAAATGAGAAGTTCACCCTTGGCATAAAACAGCTCACAGAAGACCCCTGGCTCAAGATACCTGAGAAATATCCAGAAGGCTCCTATGTAAAAGGAAAGATCACCAATATCACTGACTTTGGGATGTTTGTGGAGGTAGAAGAGGGAATAGAGGGTCTGGTTCACCTCTCGGAGGCCAGCGAGAAAAAAATAAAAGATGCCAATGAGTTATATAAAGTAGGCCAGGAGGTTACTGCCAAGGTGATCCGGGTGAGTGCAGAGGAGCGCAGACTGGGACTTTCCATTAGACAATACCTGGAGGAAGAGGCAAAGAGAAAGATGGAAGAGGAAAGGCGGAGAAAGACTGAAACAGGAAGCAACCTGGGTGAACTCATCAAGAAAAAATTAGAAGATGCGGAAGGATAATGTAACCTTTACCTTTAGTCAAAGACACCCTTTTTTCTTTGGCATGGGGTTGATACTAATGGCTGTGGTCCTGTTTTTCGGGGCCATGGCCTTTTTCTATTTTATAAAACCCCATATCCGTCTCCCCTTCTTTAGCAAACCCTATCTTGGAATAGTCAAAGTAAGTGGGACCATTACCTCCTCTCAAGATATAGTAAAGTGGATAGATCAGCTTAAAAAAGACCCAGACATAAAAGGGGTCCTCATACGGATAAACTCTCCAGGAGGGATAGTTGCCCCTTCCCAGGAGATATATGAGGCGGTGAAGAAACTCAGTAAGATAAAACCTACTGTGGTCTCAATGGGTTCCCTGGCCGCCTCAGGGGCATATTATATCTCATGTGGGGCCCGGGTAATTGTGGCCAACCCTGGCACTATAACGGGAAGTATTGGGGTCCTTGCCAGTCTGAAATCTATAGAAGAGCTTATGAAGAAAATAGGAGTAGAGGATGAGACCATAACAAGTGGAAAACTAAAGGCGGCAGGTTCTCCCTTCAAAAAACTCACCCCTGAAGAAAGAAGATATTTCCAGGATCTGGTAGACAATCTCTTTCACCAATTTGTAAAGGCCGTGGCAGATGGAAGACACCTATCAGTTAAAAAGGTCCTTTCCCTGGCAGATGGAAGGGCATATACAGGCCAGGAGGCAAAACAACTTGGACTTGTGGATAAACTGGGAAATATTGACGATGCCATTGAAGTCTTGAAGAAAATGTGTCACATTCAGGGAGAGGTCAAATTTAAACAGGGACCTGCTCAAAAGACCTCTCTCCTGAAGAGGATTATGGGGATAGAACTCTCTCCTCCCCCCAAGGAAGGGGGAAATTTTTATTTTATCTACGCACCATATCTAAGGTAGAGGGGAAAGAGATATCACATGAGTTTTTAACTTGCTCAAAAAGTTATGAGGGTGGGATAATATTTAAGATAGAGGGAGACATTCATAAAACACACAAGAGGGAGGAATAAGATGCATACCTTGTTTGAAGTAATTAAGGCCATGAGTCATTCCACCATAGAGGGATTTATTGGAGTAACGGGAATAATTCTATTTTTGATAACAATGGTTGGCTCTGGTATATATCGCGTAAAACAACAGCTGGAAAAGGAGGAGGAACACCACTAAACTTATTCCTCCTGTCTTTTGTCTGCTGTCTCCAATATGGGAGAATATCCCTCTTTTAGATAAAGGGTCATATAATATTTTCCATATTCTCCCTGAAAGTAGAGGGGATAGCTAAAGGGCATGATTATCACTTCCTTCTCAATGCCCAATTGTTCTATCTCTGGGAGCAACTTCTCCGAGAGGTCCAGACTCCAAAGCATACCCCTATCGTCAAAGACCTCCATATCATGTGTTATCTCCGGGTCCAGCAGGTGACATACCAGATATACCTCATCGCCCTTTAAAGGGTCCCGGGGGACATCTGAATGCACAAAGACCTCTACCACCCTATCATCCAGCTCTCCTATCCTGCGGGCAAGACTCCTTAGTTTTTCCAGGCTATCCATGGTGGCCCCTCCACCTTCTTACCTAACTATTTCTGTCCATTTTGGCCTGTTCTTTTATGGCCTCTTCAATGGTGGATATAAAATCGTCTTTCTCTGCCATAGAGGATTGATATAGTGCGATCTGAAGATTAATAGCCCTCTGTACAATGGGTTTTGTCACATCAAAAAATCCCTTTAAGACCTCAATGGCCTTATCTAATTTCCCTTCATGGGCAAAACACAGACCAAGATATAAATATAAAAAATTGCTCTCCACCCCTCTTTCCATAAGTAACAAAAATTCTTTTTTCGCCTTTTCTATCTCTCCATTCCTATAATAACAATATCCTAGCTTTTGTCTGGCCACCAGATTTTCCTTTTGTACCTGTAACAGCCTCTCAAAGGCAGAAATGGCAGCCTTATAATCCCCCTGGCGCAGGGCCTCATCTCCTTCTCTGGCGAGGTCTCCAACCCCGGATGTATTCTCCTCTACACTATAGGAGGTAAACCTCTTCCTAAAGCCCAACAAAAAGTCCCTCCTGGAGATCCTAACTGCCATTATACCCATCCTCCATGCTGGATTATATCCAAACCATAAAAAATACATGCTAACCTAAAAAGGATTTTTTCTCAAGCCTGCTCAAGGGAGGTATTACATAAAGAGTGAAAGTGCAGTTGGATGGTTTGTCCTTTGTTCATGGATTCTATGGGGAGAAAAAATGACTTGACATTTTCCACCAAAAAAAATATCAGGTCAAATCAGCCTTTGAGTATGCCCCCGTAGCTCAGTAGGATAGAGCACAGGATTCCTAATCCTGGCGCCGCAGGTTCGAATCCTGCCGGGGGCATGAGATTTCAAAAAAGAGGAGGGAAGACCTTGGCGAATACCAAACAGGCACTTAAGAGACACAGACAGAGTTTGAAGAGAAGGGCCAGGAATAGGGCCATGAAGAGTCGGGTAAAGAAGGCCATTAAGCGGGTACGTCTGGCCCTGGAGGCAAAGGACAGAGAAGGGGCCCAGGAGGCTTTGAGACAGGCTACATCACTCCTGGATAAGGCTGCATCCAAAGGAGTTATTCACTGGAAGAATGCTGCAAGAAGGATATCCCGTCTCACCTCTCATGTAAATAGACTTTCTCAATAGCACACCTATGCCTATCTGGCCTCTTACCTTGAATTAAAAGTGGGTAAGGGGCTTTTTTATAACTTTTCTTAAAACTTAGTCAAAGTCCGCAAGGAGGCTCCCCACGTGGAGCTTGTCTCCCAAGGAAAATTGGTTGTAGTCGTTTCTTATCCTCCACACTGCCTGTTGAAGATGGTCTGAGGTAATTCCATTTCTAAGGGCAGTATAGGCCTCTACAAAGGCGGCGATATTATCACAGATGCGAAGGAGTTCTCCATCTTTTGGATAAAACCTATCCTCATTAAACCTGGAGTATAACAGATCCCATGTGAGTTCCTTTACCTCTCCATCCAAGAGAATCACTGGAACAAACTCAGATCCCACCTCTATCCCCAGAAGATATTTAAGCTCCCGCGACATCTCTCCAAAACCTCCCCCCTCCAGCACACTGAATATACGTCTCTCCAACTCCATATTTTCATATTCCTTTATAAGGTCCCCTATACGCTGCACAGAACGCTTTACAGGAGAAATAATATCGCGGGTGAGAAGCTCTGGCAGGTCATGAAATAGCCCACAAAAAAAATTGTTCATCTTCATGGCATCACATGCACCCATGGCCATACTGAAAAAATAGGCATAACATGCCACTATAAACATGTGTCCCAACACAGAGGTTTCAGGTATCCTTGGAGTCTGGGACCACCTCTTTTGAAATCTAAGCTGGGCCGTCTGATAGATAAAGTTCTTGAGGGGGGAAGAGACCTCTTCCACAAGCTCAGCCACACCGTGGATATGGGTAAAACGAGAAAGGGATCTTTTAAATGAGAGGTCAATCTCTTTTATTTCCTCATCCCATTTATTCATCCCCTTTATAAGTTCAAATTCCCATTGACTGGCAAAGAGATGAGAAAATTCAAGGATTGACTTTGACAACCCCTCTTCCTCTGGCTCCAGGAAATATTTCTTTAATCTGCTCCAAAAATCCTCTCCCACAGGTCTTACTCTAGGTTCAAGATGTTCAAAGACCCAATGGGTAAGTTGGCTGTAATGCACGGGATTTGATTTTATGCGATAAAATATAGGAGGCTTTATATCTGTTATAACCAAACGATATAGATATTCAAAGATGGCCCCTTCAATTATCTTAAGACCAAGAGAGATGCGCTCGCCAAGGGGGAGGTCCCTGGAGTTCAAAAAAAACAATACCCACGCCACAATCATCTTATGGGCCTGTTTGTCCACCTCCCATAGCTCAAAGGGTCGTATTTTATCGTTCCATCTCTTCATAAATGATCCCGAAAATATCATCTGGATGAGACTCTTGCGTATGGTCCCCATTGTTGATCCCTTATACTCACTCTATTTTTCTTCCAGCACCCTCTTTATCTCCTCTTTTATGCCACAAACCAGAGATAAGGGGTCCTCTGCCTCCCTTATTGGCCTTCCTATGACCAGATGATGGGCCCCCTGTCGTATGGCCTCCCCAGGGGACATCACCCTTTTCTGATCACCTCTCCTAAAAGATAGGGGTCTTATTCCAGGGGTAATGGTTAAAAGGGCTTCTCCAAACCTCTCTTTTATGTCTTTCACCTCCAGGGCAGAAGAGACAACACCTGCACATCCACTCTCAAGGGCCAGGGAACACCTCTTTAACACAAGGTCCCTCAAACTCATCCCATATCCCATCTCCTTTAGGTCTCCCTCATTGAGACAGGTGAGCACAGTTACTGCTATTATCTTTAGCTCACTGTCCTTAGATGCTTCACATGCGGCCCTAAGTATCTCTGTATGACCATGCACTGTTAAGTAGGTGACATTCTTATCTTTTATCTGCCTAACCGCCCTGTAGACCGTATTTGGAATATCATATAACTTTAGATCCAACATCACCTCCAGCCCCCTGTGGATTATCTCCTCCACCAGGGAAAAACCACCTGCCAAAAACAGTTCCAATCCCACCTTGAATATCTTTATCTCATCACCTAGCAGGGAGGTCCATTCAAGGGCCTTTTCTGGATCTTCAACATCCAGGGCAAAGATAATGCGTCTCTCCAGGGGAATATCCATCATATTCATATACCCACCTCCACCCGATTCTTCCCTGTAAATTTCGCCTTATAACACGCATCATCTGCACTCTTTAAGAGCCCATCTATCCCCATATTACTCCTCCAGGAAGAAACTCCAATGGATAGGGTCACCCCTATCTTTTCATCCTCTAGATCAAACCGGTGTTTTTCCATAACCCTTCTCAACCTCTCGCATACCCTAACTGCCTCCTGGAGATCCAGATTGGAGAATATTATCAAAAACTCTTCTCCTCCAATCCTACCCACATAATCGTACTTTCTGAGATTGGACTGGATGAGATAGGCCACCTCCCTTAAAACTATATCCCCGGTGGCATGCCCATAGGTATCATTCACCTTTTTAAAATCATCCAGATCCACCATGGCAACACACAGGGGATTTCCCTCCCTGTTACTCCTGAGTATCTCCCTTTCCAGGATATCCAGGATGGTGCGACGGTTGTATATACCAGTTAGAGAATCATAAGAGGCCATCTTGCAGAGGGTATTATATACCCTCACCAATCTATTCTGAAGGGAGATTATCCTCTCCCCAACCCTTATCCTTGCGCGTAATTCCTCTACATTGAAGGGTTTTTTAAGATAATCATCTGCACCGCTCTCCAGGGCTATTATCTTTTCATCTGCACTGGTTCTAGACTCCAGCACAATGATATAGAGGTACTTTAAAACCCTCTCACAGGAAGATTGGTTTAACAAAAAAAGCTCATCTGGGCCTCTCATCTCAAATTTTTCTCTCACGCTCTTACAAAAATCATATCCAGGCAAAGAGGATATATTCCAGTCCAGGATAAGCATGTCAAAATTTCCATTGAGGATCTTGTCCAGCCCTCCAGGACCATCCTCTGCCTCCTCCACCCTATGCCCCCATTCCCTTATGCGGTCCTTTAAAAATACCCGAAAGGCCCTATCATCTTCCACCAACAATACATCCATCCTTATTCCTCCACCTTACATCGCCCATACTGGACAAAAATAGAGTTTATTATGTAGCATCTGTTGTAGCTAAAGAGAAAAAAAAGTTCAAGGATATCCTGAAATTAAAATGAGTTGTCACAATACTTCCATATTGGTACCTTTATTGCCCTGGCAATACCTTATTCTAGGCCTTATCATGGGAATATTTTTGCCCATGAGCCCCATTTTAGTATCCCTTTGCCTGGGGACAGTACTTCTATCTCCCCTTAAAAAGGAGGTCCCTCTCTCCTGGCTACTTTCAGGACTCCTCATAGGCTCTATAACATGCCTCCACGCCCTTTATAAAAAAGATGACCAATTTTCTCCACCTTCCCATCCTGTCTCCATTATGGCAAGAGTGGAGAGACTATTTACCTATCCCGGTGGTAGGGCGTCAATAATTCTCAAAGGAGTAAAAGTAGAGACCACTGGAATATGGCAAGATATTAAAGGAAAGATACTATGGCACATAAGGGGCCAGGGGACTCTCCCTAAACCTGGGCAGGAAATAAAAGGAAGGTTAAGATTAAAGGAGGTGCATCCCCTGACCAATCCAGGGGGATTTGATCTAACCTCCTATTACAGGATTCAGGATATATCCCTTGTGAGCTGGAGCAGAGGGATTCCAGCTTCTATAAAGGTAGTGGGGCAGGCTCCTCTTATATGGAGAATAAAGGAAATAATGGGTGAGAGGCTCTCAGAGGTCTTATCCCCCTTTAGACATCAAGGGATAATATCTGCCCTGCTAACTGGAGACAGGAGAAAGATACCATGCAGGGAGATGGAACTACTCCAGCAGGCGGGGATCTCCCATATAATAGCCCAATCAGGTATGCACATAGGTTTTGTTGCCCTGCTTGGATGGCTCCTGGCATATCTTCCCTCTCTCATATATCCATCCCTATATCTTCACATTCCCCGTCCCAGACTGGGGTGTATGCTGGCCATGTGTGTGGTGGCAATATACTTTCTCATAAGCATTCCTTCTCCTTCTCTTGAGCGGGCAATCATTATGTTCTATAGCATATCCCTACTCTTTCTCCTGGGACATAGAGGGATAATACTGGATGCCCTGTTTCTATCCCTCGCCATCCTCCTACTCCTAGACCCTTTTTCCCCCTATCAGATAAGTTTTCAATTGTCCTATCTGGCCCTCACTGGGATAATATTATTTGCCCCTCCCATCCTCGGCAAGATAAAGGAAAAAGCTCCTCACAAGGTCCTCACTTATCTTCTCTCCATAATTGTCATAAGCATCTCCGCCAATCTCCTTATTCTCCCCATCTTGATATGGAGGTTTGGTTATATCTCACCATGTATCTACACTAATCTCATATTCATACCAGCAGTTGCCTTTCTTCTCATGCCACTTCTGCTCCTGGGATTATCCCTTATATGGCTCCCCTCCCTGGCCCATTACCCCTTTCTCATTTCAGACCATCTTCTGGAGAAGGGCTTCCAGATCCTAACCCTCTTCAAAAAACATCACCTCATATATTATTTCCCTATCTTCAGGCCCCATCCAGTTCAACTTGCGGGTTATTATATTCTCCTCTATGGGATATATCTCTTCTTTAAAAAACAGCCTTATAAAAAAATAATCGTAACAGGTCTGTGTTGCCTCCTTCTCCCCTGGGGGTATATATCCATCCGTTCCACCCTCTATCCCACCATGAGGGCATCCATTCTGGACGTTGGACAAGGTGAGGCTATTGTCCTGGAAACCTCTAGGGGACGAACGCTCATAGATGGAGGAGGCTCATGGAATAAGGAATTTGACTTTGGCAGAATAGTCCTATCCCCCCTCCTCTGTTTTATGCATCCACCCCGCATAAAAAAGATAATCCTCACCCATGGAGACATTGACCACCTAGGGGGATTGCTCTTTATCATAAGACACTTTTCCGTGGGTAGATTTTATTTTTCAGGAAGATGGCCCCCGGGAGAGAGGGGAAGGGAGTTAAAAAGGGTCCTTTCTTCAAGACAAATACCTGTCTCCATTTTAAGGGCAGGAGACAGGCTAGAGGTGGGGGATCATCTCTATCTGGAGATATTATCTCCCCCTTCACCTTATTTTTTCCGCAGAGAAAACGACTCCTCATTGGTACTAAGGCTCGTCTCTGTCCCCCCTCTCTCCCGGGAGAGAAGGGGTCTATTCCTTATAACCTCTGATATAGAAAAAAAGGCCATATCCTATTTGATAGAAAGGGATATATCCAGTGAGGTCATTATGGTGCCCCATCACGGTAGCAAAAAAAGTTTTGATCCAAGGCTCTATAAAAAGGCAAGGGCCCAGATTGCAGTGGTTAGTTGTGGATACAAAAATAGATTTGGATTTCCCTCAAAGCAGGTAATCTCTTTTTTAAATAGGCTCAAAACACATCTCTATTCTACCTCAAAGAATGGATGTATTGAGGCCATATGGAGGCTTCCATCCTTAAAACTCACCATAAAAACCTATAGGAGGAACTAAGTTATGAATAATCTCCTCTCATACCTTCACAGAAGCGTCTTGTCTATCCCTTCAAATAGAGAAAAAATGCTCCTAAAGTCCAAGGAGCTAAGACCTGATGTGGTGATGTTTGACCTGGAGGACAGTGTGCCTGTGGAGGAAAAGGACAAGGCCCGGGCTGCTCTCATCAAATTTCTAGAGCAAGAGCGGCCTGGAGCCCCCTTTATCTCTTACAGGATAAACCCCATGGATACCCCCTTTGCCTATCGTGACATAATTGAGGTCATGGAAAAGGTGGGAGAGACCATTCATTCCATAGTGGTGCCCAAGGTGGAGGAGGCATATGAAATAAAGGCAGTAGAGATACTTATCTCCCAGATAGAAAAGGCATGTGGATTTAGTGATCCTATATACCTAGAGCCATCCATTGAAACTGCAAAAGGGATGTTACATGTGAAAGAGATAGCCTTTTCTTCAGATAGGATCATCTCCTTGGTATTTGGCATAGCAGACTATAGTGTTTCCCTGGGGATGTTTTTTAAAGGATATAGCGGACATGGAGAAGAAGAAGAATTTTATCCAGGGCATAGATTCCATTTCCCACTAAGTCGCATGGCCATGGTTGCAAAGGCACGGGGTATAATGGCTATAGACGCCCCCTATGGAAATTTCAGGGATAAAAAAGGTCTCCAAAGATCCTGTCTCTTGAGCCGCTATCTGGGCTATGATGGGAAATGGGCCATACACCCCTCCCAGATAGAGGTAATAAATGAAGTATTTTCTCCCCTCCCTGAAGAGGTGAACCGGTGTAAAGAAATAGCCCGTGCCTATTATGATGCAAAAGAAAAAGGAGAGGGATCTGTGGCAGTAGATGGACGTATGATAGATGGGGCAACCCTTAGACTGGCCCTTCAATTACTTGAAAGATATAAATCCATAGAGAAGATGAGAGGGATATAGAAGGAAGAGGGGGAACACTCCCCTCTTCCTTTTTTTAGATCAATACTCCTTGGGTAATCTATCCAACTGGGCCTTAGTAAAGACAGGACCATCCTTACATACATAATATGGTCCCACATTACATCTTCCACAGATACCTATTCCGCATTTCATCCTATTCTCCAAACTCATTATTATCTGCTCCCCTTTCCATCCCAGCTTATCCAGAACTGGTTGTGTGAACTTTATCATAACAGGAGGTCCGCAGATAATAGCCACTGAATTTTCAGGATCAGGGGCCACCTGCTCAGTAATAGTAGGAACAAAACCCACTAGGCCATCCCACCCCTCCACTTCTCTGTCTATAGTGATGTGACAATCCACATCATCCCTCTTTTGCCACTCTCTCCACTGGTCATGATATAAAAGGAGCCCCGGTGTCCTGGCACCATAGATAAAGGTTATCTTTCCATACCTATCTCTATTGTCAGGATGTAAGAGCCATACCATGGTGGAGCGTAGGGTAGTTACTGCATATCCCCCTGCAATTATTACTATATTTTTCCCCTCCATCTCTTTGAGAGGATAGGGATGGCCCAAGGGTCCCCTCACTCCCATGACCTCCCCTGGCATCATACTATGGAGCTTGGTGGTAACCTTTCCTATCCTAAAGACAGTAAAAATAAGGTCATCCCCCTCAGTTGGAGAGGATGCAATACCTATAGGGGATTCTCCATAACCAGGAATGCTCAGTTCAGCAAACTGTCCTGGCAGATAGTCAAAGGCCTGGGCATCTTCTTTATTTATAAATTCCAGAGTAAAGGTCCTCAGACTCTTATCCTCTGTGGCTATCTCTACCTTTTTTATCCTTACTGGATATGGTAAATATGGGTTCTTCATGGCTGTCTCTCTTTTTATTTATTCATTCATTTGTTTAACTACTTCTCTCACATCTATATTTACCGGACAAACCTTTATACACCTACCACAACCCACACACCCAATTATCCCCTCTAATTTAAAGGGAATATATTTGAATTTATGCATAAACCTCTGTCTCACCCTATCCTTCTTTGTTCCCCTGGGGTTATGTCCAGAGGCATGTTGTGTAAAGAGCCAGCTCATACACGTATCCCAGTTTCTGACCCTGCGGCCATAATCCCCCTGTGTCTCATCCTGAATGTCAAAGCAGTGGCATGTGGGACAATAAAAGGTGCAGGCACCACAGTTAAGACAGGTTTCATGTATCCTGTCCCAGAGGGGGAGTTCATATACCTCCAGGACCTCTCTGGAGAGGATATTGTCCATCTCTATCTTGTTTTCAATGGCCCCTTCCGCCTTCTCTTTCAAGGCAGATACCTGGGAAAGGTCCTCTGCAGAGGCATCTTCCAATCCCTTTACAAGGGCATCTCCCCTTTCACTTACGGGCCTTAACACCAGTTTCTCCCCCAGATCCACACACAATATATCCACACCCCCTTCATCAAATGGGCCTGATCCCACAGATGTACAAAAACATGTGGAGCAGGGATTATTACAGGCAAGCCCTATTATTATGGTCTTCTCCCTTTTATCCAGCCAGTAAACATCCCTGGCATCGTCGTCCCTGTAAAATATCCTGTCCAAGATCTTAAAGGCCCTTGCATCACAGGGACGCATATTCACTATCACCCGCCTCTCATCAAGGGGAGGGACCTCTTTCATTATAAGTCCCTCCTTGTCCCTTGGGTCATTCTTGAACTCCAGCATACACTCGGTTTGGGGAAAGAAAAAAGATTTAGGAGATAGAGAGGTATTGGAGAAATCAAAGGAGAGTTTCCCTGCATCCTCAATCCTGCTCCACCTCGCTTCCCCCCCAGAGACCGTGGGACCATACACACTATACTCAGAGGTAAGTCCCTTTATGAATTCATCTAACTTATCTTTTGTTAGAATTTTTTCTCCCATGGTTGAATCCTTTTTTTGAGTTTCTTAAAATCCACCCATTGTTTGTTACCTTCTCCTTACGGTGTAATAAACTCTTCAGGGTCATTGGGTTTATACAGAGAAAGAGGAGCAACTGCACCAATCTCCATCCCTGGTTTATATCCATACAATTTGCGAATATCCTTCTCTATCTTGGATGTAAGCACCCTTACCTTAATGCCCATGGGACACGCAGATTCACACGCCCCACAGTCCACACACCTTCCTGCACAGTGAAATGCCCGCAGGATATGAAAGGTAAGCACATCCGCCTCATCCTGGGTCTTACCACACCATTGGGGTCTGGATTCATCTACAAAACACTCTGTACAATAACATAAGGGACATGCGTTTCTGCAGGCATAACATCTTATGCATTCTTTAAATGTCTCCCTAAATGCCTCCCATCTCTCATCAGCAGAGAGTTTTTCCCACGGGGCGGCTACCTTATCTATATCTCCACCCCCTGTTTCCTCTCCCATCTCTCCTATCATCTCATCATATATTACGGGATTTCTCTGGACACAGGTGTAACAATTGTCCCTCTTCACCTCCCTGCGAGGGATCCTCTCCTCAAAGTCCCTTCCTTTTACAACAAGCTCTTCTCCTTCTTCCACCACCTCCAGTATCTCCTTTCCCCCAACACGAGCCTCTACCTTTCTCTTATCAACCATTCCAGGGGAACAGAGCCCCAGGATATAAACATTTTCCCTCTTTACCTGATTCTCATTGATAAGTCCCACGATGCTCCGACTAACACATCCCTGGGCCACCACTGCCACCTTATCTTTTCTCCCAATAAGAAAATTTGCCAGATTTTTTGTACAGAAGCTGGACCAGATAAGATTATCCGCCTCCTCTTCTGTATAGGCAAAATAGGGAGCGTCCACCATGGGGATAGTGCCCTTTCTATATCCCAGGACACAATCCACCTTCCCCTCTTTTAAAAGGCGTTTTGCAGCTTCCCTTATCTGCTGTGTAATTTTAACCTCCATATATCCTCCCCTTATATACTTAAGGGAGGGGGATATCTCCCCTCCCATATCCTGGCTACGACTTACGAATGTCTTTTATAAGTTTGGTGGCAGGACCAAGCTGCCTTACCGTCTCCACTATCTGCTTTGCCTTCTCCTGAAATCTCCCTGCCTCAGCAGAGGATATCCAGGTAAAATGGAGCCTCCCTGGCTCAATCCCTATGTACTCCAGCAAATTTTTCAAGACGGCGAACCGCCGTCTGGCGAACAGATTGCCACTTATATAGTGGCAGTCGCCTGGATGTCAGCCAGAGACCCATACACCATCCACCCCCTGGCGGAAGGCCTGGAGGATAAACTTGGGGCTCATACTACCAGAACAGGGTACTCGAATAATCCTTATATTGGCAGGATACTCCATCCTGCTCACCCCTGCAAGGTCAGCGGCCCCATAGCTACACCAGTTACACAAAAAGGCAACTATCTTTGGTTCCCAATTGGACATTCCTTTACTCCTTCCCATATTTTATAGTGTTATCCTTTTCACACCTCAAAATCACAGGGCCTGAATCATGGCATATACATGCTGGGTATCCATCCCCTTGAGGGAAATGGCTCCAGACCTGCAGGAAGCCATACAGAGACCACATCCCTTACAAAGGGCGGGATTTATCTCTGCCTTTCCAGCAAAGGGACCTTCCTGCACAATGGATGGAGCAGAATATGGACAGATCTGCACACATACACCACATCCCACACACTTCCACTGGTTCACCACAGAGATCTCACCACTGGCATATATCTTCTTCTTGGCCAAAAGGGTGATGGCCCTGGAAGATGCGGCAAGTCCCTGGGCAATGGCCTCATCTATTGGTTTTGGATAGTGGGCAAGACCACACAGGTATACACCATCCATAGCAAACTCAGAGGGTCCCAATTTTGCGTGCTTCTCTATGAAGAAACCATCTTCATTAAGGGGTACCTTATAGAATTGAGCCAGTTTTTCATCCTTATAGGGTACAATAGCAGTTGCAAGTACCACAAGGTCCACCTCTATCTCCAAGTCCAAACCTGTAACGTGGTCTTTCGTCAAAACCACTAAAGAGTCCCCGGACTTCTTTACCTCTGGCTTATTCTCCAGGGAATATCTTATAAAGATAACTCCTGCCTTCCTGGCCTCCTGATATAGGGTCTCTCTCTCCCCATAGGTCCTGATATCCCTGTAGAGGATATAGACCCGCATATCTGGATTTCTCTTTTTTAACTCCAGTGCACTTTCAATGGAATGGGTACAACATACACGGGAGCAATATGGACGCTCTTTATCCCTGGAACCCACACACTGGATAAACACAGCAGAGGAGGCATCCTTGAGAAGGGGATCGTCCTCTATAAACATCTTATCCAGCTCCAGCGCAGTCTTGACCCGTGAATCTTCTCCATAGAGATATTCCTTTGGACGATACTCATAGGCACCAGTAGCAATTACCACCACTCCATGTTCTATGGTCTCCTTACCCTTACCATTCTCAATGGTGGTCTTAAAGTTACCCACAAACCCATCTACACTCACCACCTCACTGTTTAGATGTAAATGGATATTCTTTTCTGCCTCTACCTCTGCCACTATCCTCTTTAACCCTTCCTGGACATCCTCACCCTTCCATGTGCGGTAGAGTTTTCTGGCCTGACCTCCAAGGGCATCTGCCCTTTCCACAATATGAGTCTCATAGCCCTGTCTCGCCAGATTAAGGGCCGCATTCATACCTGCCAGCCCTCCACCTATCACCAGGGCACGCTGATCTATGTTCAGTTCAGTCTCCTGGAGTGGTTCCTTAAATACTATCTTCTGAACAGCCATCCTCACCAGGTCTTTGGCCTTTTCTGTAGCTATCTCTGGATTATATTTATGAACCCAGGAATCCTGATTTCTTATGTTCACCATCTCAAACATATATTTATTGAGCCCTGCATTCATCAGGGTCTCCTGAAAAAGGGGTTCATGGGTCTTGGGGGTACACGCGGCAACGATCACCCTGTTGAGATTCTTCTCCTTTATCACCTGAGTTATCTTCTCCTGGGTATCCTGGGAACAACTGTACATATTGTCTTCCACATGAACCACATAGGGAAGAGTAGCGGCATAGTCCCTTACTGCAGGAACATCAATGATTCCACCAATATTGGAACCACAATTGCATACAAATACCCCTATCCTTGGCACCTCACCCTGAATATCCCTCTCAGGTACTGTCTCAATCTTTGCAGTTTGAGTGAATCTTGCAGCACTGAGTATCTCTCCTGCTGCAGCTGCAGCCGCAGAAGAATCCACCACGGCCTGGGGAATGTCCTTTGGTCCCTGAAATGCACCGCATACATAAATACCGTCCCTAGAGGTGGCCACAGGAGCAAAACTAGAGGTATTGCAAAAATTCCCCTTTGTAAGATCTATACCTAGGATATGGGCCAGCTCAATAGTATCCTTTGCAGTCTCTAATCCAACTGAGAGGACCACCATATCAAATTGTTCTTCCTTCATCTCCCCTGATTCATCAAAATATTTTAACACAAGGTCATCAGTGCCACGCACTGGATATATGGTATGCACCCTGGCCCTTATAAATCTTACTCCATGTTTGTCCCTGGCCTGCTCATAATACCTCTCAAAATCCTTTCCATAGGTCCTCATATCCATATAAAAGATGGAGCAATCAAGGTCTGACCCCGCATGCTCCTTGGCAATTACCGCCTCTTTAATGGCATACATACAACATACAGAGGAGCAATATCCATTTCCACATCTGTTTATATCCCTGGATCCAATACACTGGAGCCATGCTATCTTTTTGGGCTCCTTGTGATCAGATGGCCTCACCAGATGTCCCCCTGTTGGACCAGAGGCAGAGAGTATTCTCTCAAATTGCATAGACGTTACCACATTGGGAAGTATTCCATATCCATAAGTGTCCAGTCCCTTTGGATTGTACGGCTCAAATCCTGGAGCAAGGACCACTGCCCCTACCTCTACCTCTTCCTCTTCTCTCTTCTGGGCATGAGTCTCCAGGGTAACTGCACCTGCCCCACACGCCTTCACACACTGGAAGCATTCGCAGCAATAGGAACAATTAAGACACCTCTCCGCCTCTTTCATGCCCTCTTCCACATCCAGGCCAAGCTCCACCTCCTTGAAATTTCCCTTTCTCTCTTCCACAGGAAGCTCTCTCATCTTCGCCCTGGCCCTTCTAGGCTCCCCTTCAGGGATGGGACGATACTCTGGCATCTCCTCTATCTTCTTGGGCTCTCTCCCCTCTGCCATATCCTTTCCATCCAGATATCTCACAATGGAGATAGCGGCCTCTCTACCAGCGGCAATGGCACCAATGGCCACCCACGGTCCTGTCTGGGCATCACCACCAGCAAATACCCCTTCTCTCTGGGTGGCATAGGTAATGGGGTCTGTCTCTATGGTATCCCATTTGGAAAATGATAGCCCTTCCACCTCCTCCAATGCACTTATATCTGGTCTCTGACCAATGGCAGCCACCACCTGGTCTACTTCCATATCAAATTCACTTCCAGGCACAGGGATTGGGCGACGTCTTCCAGAAGAGTCAGGCTCTCCCAGCTCCATCTCAATACACCTCAACCCAACCACCTTTCCATCTTCTACTAGTACCTCCTGTGGGGCGGCCAGATACCTGAATTTTACTCCCTCTTCCTCTGCAGCCTTGAGTTCTTCGTCCAGGGCTGGCATCTCTGCGCGGGTTCGTCTATAGACAATGGTAACTTCTTCTGCCCCTAAACGGATGGCAGAACGGGCCACATCAACTGCCACATTCCCGCCTCCAATCACCGCCACCTTCTTACCTACCTCTACACTTCCCTTGAGATTGAGTTCCCTGAGAAAATCCACTCCCTGTCTCACTCCCTGGGCCTTTTCTCCTGGTATCCCCAGGGAGATTCCCTTATGGGCCCCTATTGCCAGATATACCGCCTTAAATCCCTGCGCAAATAGGTCATCTATGCTAAAGTCTTTACCCAATCTCTGGTTGGTCTTTATCTCTACTCCCAGATTGGTTATTACCTCTATCTCCTTATCCAGGATATCCCTAGGTAATCTGTGCTCTGGAATACCATATCTGAGCATTCCTCCGGGCTTTGGAAGTGCCTCAAAGATAACCGACCTCACCCCTCTCTTTGCTAAATGGTAGGCGGCAGACAGACCCGCAGGTCCAGATCCAATTATTGCCACCTTCTCATCTCTAGCAGGCTCACAGGGGATCTCCACATCCCGGGGATCATATTGGTCCGCGGCAAGCCTCTTAAGTGCCCTTATGGAGACAGGCTCATCCAGATTACAGCGCCTACAGGCACTCTCACATCCTGCAGGACATATCCTCCCCAGCACCCCTGGCAATGGGAGCTGTTCCATTATTATCTCCAGGGCCTCCTTGAACTTACCCTTCTTTACCATCTGCACATAACCCTGAATATTTAATCCTGCAGGACAGGTGAGACGACATGGGGCCTTCTCTTCCAACTTCTGAATGGCAAATGCAGAAGGCACAGTCTGGGCATATTTTTTAAATGTGGCCTTTCTGGTGGACATTCCCTGATTGTATTCATCAGGAAGCTCCACAGGACATACCTCTGCACAGTCTCCACAAGAGGTACACTTGGTGGGATCTATATACCTGGGCCCCTTGTCCACCAGGACCTTAAAATTCCCCTTTTCTCCCTCTACCTTCTTTACAGTGGCCTTACTTATAATATTGATGTTTGGATGCCGGCCGAACTCGACCAGTTTAGGTGAGATTATTCACATGGCACAGTCATTAGTGGGAAAGGTCTTGTCAAGCTCCGACATCACCCCTCCCACACCTGTGGTCTTTTCCACCACATGGACCTTAAATCCAGAATCTGCTAAATCGAGAGCACACTGCATTCCCGCTATTCCACCTCCCACAACCATCACAGAACCATTTATCTGGGATGGGGTTAGTTTGCTCTCCATAAAATATCCTCCTTTGCTTGAATCTGGGTTGAGTTCAGGGAGCTACCCCCCTATATCTTTTACTAATCAAAAATCCACTTTTTTCCCTCTACTTAAAGGATAAAGCCAGGCTTGTCAACAAAGATTCAGGTTTTGGAGGGACTGATAAAAGGCACAAGCACCATGAACAGTGTTTTTTGATGTAGCTTTTTGCAACATAAGTCCTTATCACAGTAACCTATTAAAATTATAGCTTTTTAGAAAAAGATTACAAAAACAAAGGGGATATTCTGTAGAAAAACACCACATCACCTCTAAAGGACCTGAAAAATCCACCTGAAAAATCTGTCCCTGAATTCTGTAACCTATTTAAAAAAATGGATTTTATATGGATGGCACATAGCTTGTATAAGAGAGGGCATAAGGAAAGGTAAGAATTTATGGGAATAACACCACATAATTTAAGGAGGATTAAACATGCAGAGAAAAAATAGTGAAACCAAGTGGTCAGGATATGGCTCCACCTATACAAGGGGAAAAAAGGGAGAAGGCATAGAGGCGGTACTTGGGGGACAGATATGGAAGATAAGGCCTGATGAGAAGGAGAAATTAAACAATCCTTGTATCTGGATGCAAGCAGGAGTGGTTAAGAGAAAGAGTTGCACCAATTTTTATGATTGCGTAACCTGCAAATACGATAAGGCCATGCAGAAAAAGGCCAGAGAGGGAAAACACCCATCCTGGCAGGATGCCATGAGGATGAGGGAACCCATGGGACGGATATGCAGACACACCCTTACCAACAGGATACCTCATAGGCTATGTGCCTATGACTATAGGTGTGAGACCTGTGACTTTGATCAGTATTTTGAGGATACCCTTAATCTTAAAAGTGGTGGATATGTAAAAGAGAGCTTTAACATAAAGGGATTTGAACTCCCTGTGGGTTATTACTTTCACACAGGCCACACCTGGGCAAGGATAGAAAGCGGGGGATTCATCCGGATTGGAATGGACGACTTTTCCCTCAAACTGTTGGGAGAGATGGATGGCTTTGAGCTACCTGTAATGGGGAAAGTGGTAGAGCATGCTGAGCCATCCTGGGGAATAAAGAGGAGAGACAAAGAGGCAGATGTACTCTCTCCTGTGGGAGGTATAGTGGTGGAGGTAAATTCAAGGGTGAGAGAATATCCAACACTTGCAAACAAAAGGCCATATGAAGATGGATGGCTCTTTCTGGTTAGGACCAATGACATAAAGGAGAGCATGAGGAGACTCATGGACGACAACACCTCCACCTCCTGGTTGAATGAGGAGATCTCCACCCTAGAGAAGATGGTGGAGGAGGTAGCTGGCCCATTAGCCGCAGATGGAGGTGTATTTGGTGAAGATATTTACGGAAACCTCCCCTCCCTTGGATGGGAGAGGCTCACCAAGACCTTTTTAAGGACGCCATAAACCTACACGCCCATCTCAAAAAGGGGTCCTTTTAAAAAGGGCCCCTCTTTCAGACCCAGAGGGAGAGAGATAATGCATTCATCCGCCAGGACCCATATCCCAGATACCCCCTGCATCTGGATGCAGGCGGGAGTAGTGAAAAAAAAGAGGTGTGAACACCATTATAACTGTTATGAATGCAATTTTGACAAGGCGATGCTGAGGGCATGGAGGAAAAAAAAGATTATCCACTGGAAGGATGCCCTCAGGTCTCTCCCTTCTTATAGACGTCCCTGCATCCACAGTATGAAAAAAAGGATAGGATTCAGAAGATGTATAAATGACTACCAGTGTTCTTGTTGTGAGGTAAATGAATATTTTGAAGATATATTTCAGGTGAATACCACTATTTCGCCAGTGGAGATGCTAAATATCTGGGGAATAACCTTTCCCCAGGGCTACTATCTATATCCCTCTCATCTCTGGGTAAGACTTCAGGGAAGGTCCGAGGCCCTTATAGGACTGGATGACTTTGTATTAAAGATAATAGGACCCTTAGACTCTATAAAGGTCCCGCTTATGGGAAAAGAGGTGCGCAAGGACAAAAGGCATATCACCATAAATAAAGGGGCCTTTTCTGCTCGTCTACCCTTTCCCCTCTCAGGAGTGGTCCTAGAAACAAATCCCTCCCTGTGGCACACAGGGGGATGGAGGCCAGAAAACCCCTATGGAGAATGGCTTGTGCGAATAAATTCCCCCTCCCTGGTGAAGGAGATAGGCTCCCTCATGTTGGGAGAAGAAGGTGTGGACCTTATGAAAAGGGATCTTGAGTTTATAATTCAACACATAGAAAGGATACATGGTCCCCTGGCCGCAGATGGAGGCCTAATCAGAGGCGTCTTATATGAAGCAATGCCCCATCTTGACTGGAAGATGCTATTTAGTAAGCTCTTTGAGAGAAGAAGGGTCTAGACCCAGCCTTTTAAACTCATCTCTTAAAAAGGTCATACAATATCTACAAAAGGATTCATCTTTAGAGTCCACGTTCCTTATGGAACGACAGTAGTGCATGATACATGTTTCTTCCCTGCAATGTTTAAGATTAAAGGTATGGCCAAGTTCATGAAGGGCCTCTTTTATCATCCTTCTTTTATAAAGCATTAGACTTGCAGGACTCCTATCAGGTGGTTTGAGCCTATGGGAGGAGAGAAGGGCACAGCGTCCCCCTAGCTGGGCCTCCCCAAACACATAAGTGAGTATGGGGATAAACAGGTCCCCTCCAGTAATGGCCAACACCTTTAAAAGGTCCTCAGGGGCCCTTTTGTCCAGTTCTTTTAAGATGGCAGTGGAATAATATTGATCTCTCCCCTCATGATAGGCAAAATCTATATCCCTCAATATTTCAACCAGCCTACAGCTACAGTGAAATTCTTTCCAGATAACCCCTTCCAACTCCTCCACTATCCAATCATCCTCAAAATCAATAAGGGTAATCCCAATGGTAGGGGAGGAAGGATTACACACCTTTCTTCAACTGATACCGTTTTATCTTTTTATAAAGGGTGGAACGGTCAATGCCCAATATCCTGGCACTAAGACTTATATTCCAGTTGGTTTCTGTGAGGATGCGCTGGATATGTTCCCTCTCCACTGCTTGGAGGGTTCTTTGTCCCCGAGTTCTATTACCCTCTTCCTGAATAGAGATAGGCAAGTCCTGGGCCTGTATCACCCTTCCATGACCTATTACCACAGCCCTCTCTATAGCATTCTCCAGTTCCCTCACATTTCCAGGCCAGTCATATAGCATCATAAGATCCATAGCCTCTCTACTTATACGTTCCATATGCTTATTGGTCTCCTGGGAATACTTCTTTAAAAAATGAGAGGCAAGCAGGGGAATGTCCTCTTTTCTCTCCCTCAAGGGGGGTATGTGAATGGTAATAACATTGAGACGATAGTAGAGGTCCTCCCTGAACCTTCCTTTCTCCACCTCCTTTCTAAGGTCTCTATTGGTTGCGGCTATTATCCTGCAATCCACATGGATTGCTTTAGACCCTCCTATCCTGTAAAATATCTTCTCCTGCAGGACCCTGAGCAAATCCACCTGCATCCTGGGAGAAATCTCTCCAATCTCATCTAAAAATAGGGTCCCTCCCATTGCCAGTTCAATCTTTCCTCTTCTCATCTGCTTAGCATCAGTAAAGGCCCCCCTCTCATGGCCAAAGAGTTCACTTTCCATGAGGTGTTCGGGGATGGCTCCACAATTCAGTGCCACAAAAGGACCTTCTCTTCTCTTGCTGTGGGAATGGATGGCCTTTGCCACCAGTTCCTTTCCTGTACCTGTCTCGCCTGTTATTAGGACAGTAGAATCCATGGGGGCCACTTTTTTTATGAGCTTAAACACCTCCTGCATGGCCGTAGATTGCCCAATAAGGCTTTCAAAGCGACTCTTTTCCCGAATCTCCTCCCTGAGATATAGATTTTCCCACTCACATGCCCTCTGTCTAAGTATCTTTTCAATGAGCATGGAAAGTTCTTCAGGTTCAAATGGCTTTAATAGATAATCACTGGCCCCTAGCTTCATTGCCTCCACTGCAGTGGAAATGGAGCCATAGGCAGTAATCATAAGGACCTTTACCTCAGGGTCTATCTTTCTTATCTCCCTCAAGACGTCAAGGCCGTCCATCCCTTCCAGCTTTATATCCAGAAAAACAATATCAAACCCCTCTCGCTTTATAAGCTCTATGGCCTCTTCACCCCCTGCCACTGCAGTAACCTCATGGCCATCCCTCTCCAGCCATGCAGCCAGAGATTCCCGTAAAATCAATTCATCGTCAACTATAAGGATCCTTGTCCGAGGCATACCCTCCCCTCTAGTGATATTTCTCTAACGGTTGAGTAAGGGGAAGTTCTATTTCAAAACTACATCCCCTTCCTTCATTGGGATAGACCTCAATGGCGCCCCCATGTTGTTTTATAATCCCATAGACCACAGAGAGTCCAAGTCCCACGCCCTTTCCCTTTTTCTTTGTGGTAAAAAAAGGTTCAAATATCCTATCCCTTACCCTGGAAGGAATACCACATCCTGTATCTGAGACCCTAAGACATACACTTTTTCCCTTTTCATAGGTGGATATGGTGAGGAGCTTTTCCCCACTGGACTCCATTGCCTCTACAGCATTGGATATAAGATTCATCATCACCTGTTTTATCTGTTCCCCATCTGCCACTATATCAGGGAGATTGGGAGTCAACTCTTTTTTTACCTCTATCTGGTTTATCTTAAGCATATTGGAGTATAAAAACAAAACCTCCTCCACAAGGGAATTTAGATTTACCACATTCATCTCGCCCTTTTTTTCCCGAGAAAAGGTGAGCAAATTTGAGGTAATCCTGCTAATCCTTCTTATCTCAGACTCCATAAGGTCCAGATGTCTTTTAAACAGAGTAATATCCTTCTCATTAAGCCCCTCTTCTTTAAGTATCCTCTTTATCAAAAGGACCAGATTCAACACCCCCGAGATGGGATTATTTATCTCATGCACCACTGCCGCGGCCAACTTTCCCAGGGAGGCCATCTTGTCCTGATGGATTAGCTCCTGTTTTCTCC
This sequence comes from uncultured Desulfohalobiaceae bacterium, assembly GCA_964427155.1. GTDB lineage: Bacteria > Desulfobacterota > Desulfovibrionia > Desulfovibrionales > Desulfothermaceae > Desulfothermus. The sequence continues at coordinate 49,202 of CAYRSC010000020.1, forward strand.
TTTCCAGCTCTTCATTAGTCTTTTTTAAAAGGTCCTCTAGACGACGATTTATCTCTTCATTTTTCTTAAAATTGTCACTAACATCTCTGCTTATCTCCACAAATTTTACTATCTCCCCTCCCTCGTCCAAAATAGGGTATATGGAGATCTCCAGATAGACAACCTCTCCTTTCCTGTTTATCCTGGGCAGAATGCGTTTACAGGGGGACCTTGTATCCTTTACTATCCTCAAAGGACAGAATATCTCATCTTCTTCACACCTTCTATTACTCCGCTGAAATATCTCGTAACACCTTTTACCTATAACCTCCTCTCTCTCATAACCCATCTGTCTAAGACAGGCCTCATTTACCTCCTGCACATAAAAATCTGGCGAGATAACCAAAATAGAATCCTGAATGCTCTGGAATATGGCATCCAGTTCCTGAGCCTGTTCCCTGAGTCTATTGCTCTCTGATTTAAGGGCATCCCAGAATAATCTGAAAACCAGATAAGAAACCACTCTTATGGAACGGGGAGAGGACGCCAAGACATCTTCCAAGATAGAGGGATCTGGATCTAATATCACAATCACATCTATATCCAGGCGCGGATCATATAGGAGATGATAGTCCAATATGGTCTCCCTTCCCAGGGAACGGCCTAATTTCATGGCAGGGGCCTCTGGATCAGGGTAAGCCACTGCCTTTATACGGGCATTTACCCTCCTGTGTCCTCCATAATATGTGGTTAGGGTCTCCAGTACCTCCTGGGCAAACCTGTCTCCTCCTATAATGCCAATATTAATCATATTGTCCTTCACACACATCCCCTCCCACTCAGTGATTAATAGGGCTTATATAAAAAAGGGGGCCTCCTCAAATTAAAGAAAGGCCCCCTGGAGACGCATAAAGAGGAAAAGAGCTATTCCAATCCCAGATCCCTCAAATCATCTCCTAGATATTCCCTCTCATTTTCTCCAAGGATTCCCATAGAAAGACAGATAATGGTCCACAGATGTACCGCATGGAATCCCCCCTCATAATACTCAGAGAGGTCATGGATCTGAGAATGACAATTATGACATGGAGTAATACAATACTGGGCACCTGTTTCCATTATTTGATTGAATTTGACCTTCCCATACTGTCTCCTCTGCTCCTGGAAACCAGTTGCCTGGAGGAATCCACCTCCACCTCCGCAGCAGAAGTTGTTAGATTTATTTGGATACATATCCACAAAGTTCTCTTCTCCCACACATGCCTTTATCACAAAACGCAAATCTTCTGCCACTGGGTCTCCAAAGCTCTTTCTAACGAGCTGACAGGGGTCCTGCACAGTAAACTTTATCTTCAGTTCCTTATTCCAGTCAGAAGATACAGGGAGCTTCCCCTCCCTTATCCATTGGGCATAATATTGAATAATGGAGCGGACTTCAAAGTTATGGGGGATATTGAACTTACGCATTCCTTCCAGGAATGCAAACAACTCGTGACCTCACTCGGTATTTAACCACACCTTACATCCAAGTTCGTGAACTGCATCCACCTTGTTTTGAACAATCTTTTTCCAGGCCTCATCATCTGATAAGAACATACAGTAATTTTCAGCGGCCCACCCCTGGGTACTATAGGTCCAATCGGCCCCAACCGTATGGAGGATCTTCCACAAGGGCACCATCTCATCGGGCTCAGTAACTGGTTCCCTGGAATTCTGATTTAGGAAAAAATATGCCCCTTTCTTATTAATGGGGGCCTCCATATCCTTGAATTTGGGCTGCATCTCCCTCACTTCTTCCAGGACATCCTCCACCACGAACTTGAAGTCCTCAGAACTGGCACCCATAGCACTATTGCCGGGATTCTTCAGGGCCTGATCACAGGAGCCCCTTATCCCCTTGGGTCTCTCATCTCTGGGCCAGGCCTGCCTGGCATAATAGACCAACCTTGGAATATCAATATTCATGGGACAGGCATGAACACACCTTCTACACTGGGTACAACACCATACCCATCCCAACTTTGTAACCTCTTCATCCAGGCCCAATGCTGCCATGCGCAAAAACTTTCTGGGATCCATTCCATCTATTCCGGCAGCAGGACACCCAGAGGAACAAGCTCCACAGGTGAGACAGAGATTCAAATTACCACCCTCTGGTAGTATCTCCATGACCTTATCCATGAAGGTGGTCTTTTTGGACTCTCTGCCTATCTTTAAGGCATTTTCAGACATGATGTCCTCCTTAAAAACTAAAAAATTAAAAAAATCCCCACAAGATGCCTTTCAGTCGGTTTTCCCTCTATTTAAATGGTTATCATATATTTGTCAATTGGGCAGTGAATTATAGTTATCTCTCCTGGGGAGAGTGTGCGTAAAAAAGTGAATTTTTCCTTAAGTTAGATTAGTTGCCAGAGGCTCCCCGTAGAAATCCCATACCATATTGTCTCACACTATTTTGATATACATGAAGAAATTTGCCAGCATAGGTATGGGGGACATCTATCACATGGATCACCTCTTCAAATCTTTTATCCCCTGGCAATATCTCTGAAAGTATGTTTCTGGATCCCGTAAAAAAATCCTCCTTGAATATATTCTGCTTATGGTCAGGAAATATGGCAATGGGGATTATATGGGCCTCCACCAGGTCGCTAAAAAAATGGGTACCAAAGGAGACCTCAGGGGTGGAGCCCCCCTCTTCAAAGGCCACCTCTGCCAGAATAGTAGTACGATTGATGTCCTCATAATTGACCTTCACCCCTAGATTTATATCATTTGACCCCCATCTGCCTGGACCAAAAAGGGCAAACCTTTTGTTCTCCAGCCTCCTGTTTAATCTCCCCACCACTCTCCCCACCTCTATCTTTTCCTCTATTTTGTCTATTCCCGCATATGCCTTTGGGTCTACATATACCACTATCTCAATGTCTTCCACCTTACAATTATTCAGCACCTTATGGGTGGTAAATACTATGTCCTCCTGGGGAATATCTGAAGGTATCTCCACTGCATCCATCTGGCGGGTAACAGAGAGAGATCTGCACTGAAGTATATAGAGTCTGTTACCATCCCACGCAAATTCCACATCCACAGGCCTTCCATAGGCATCTTCCAGGAGACAGAGGGACTTTTTCATGAGTCTCACAAAGGGGGTCTTGGTGAGAAAATTTTCAAAGGTAATACATACCCGTTTTGGATCTATCTTCTCCGTCTTAAACATAGGGGCATATAGGCCATCTCCTTCCCTCATGGATACCGCATAAAATAAGTCTGGATGTTTTACCTCCCTCAAAAAATCTCCCAGAGGAACAGTGGCAAACCCCCTCTCTTGAAGGTCTATAACGTCCACAAATTTTTGGGAATACTTACATATTTCATTTGCCTCTACCTCTGGTCTTAGCAGGGGATGAGAGAGATATACCATGCGAGGATAGTCAGTGGCCACCCTGTCCACTGCCCTAGTGCCCAGGCCAAAGACCAATCTCACCATGCCCTCTTCCTTTTTTATCCTGGGACTCCAGGTATATGAACTATAGGAAAAGGCCACGCCAGCGGCAAAAGGGAAAAAAAACCTGCCGAATTTTCTTCCTACCACCTTCTGCACCAGTACACTCATCTTCTCATCAAAGTCCAGAAGGTTGTGGTCCCTCCTGTAAATAATAGCAGCAGGACTATAGGTGCTCATATGGACCCTCTTAAGTCCCCTTATAAAATCCTCCAATCTCTCCTCCACAGGTCCCTGATTTGCCAGAAATACAGAGTCATATTTCCCGGAAAAGGCATAGCCAAAATTATCTTCCAGCAGGCTGGAAGAGCGCAGGATAAGAGGATGCTCTCCCACCCTTATGAGGAATGCTCTAAAGGTCTCCACCATATCCTCTGGAAATCGTGCTTTTTCAAACAAAAAGGAAATCTCCTCATATCCTCGCTGCAGTTCCTCCAAGGTCTTATATTTCTGAGAATGGAATTCATAGAGCTCATTATAGTCAATAAATTCTGAAAAGATCCCAGAATTAAAATAATAAGATTCTGGGATAGATATATATCTTTTTAGTTCAGGGTCTCCAAGGGTAAGACGGGGAACCAGGATACGATATGCCAGATACATGCCTGCGGCCTTTCCCCCAATCCTCCCTGGCCGTCTACGACTCCGATATGTCTTCTGAAGTATGTCTTCAATATCCCTTATGGTAATATGTTTTTTTGCAACACTGATAAAGGCGAGCTGGTTGGATATAAAATAGTTTATCAGGGCCACCCTCACCCCTTCTGCCTCATTTGGGGAGATATATAATTCCCCCTCAGGGATCTCACAAAAGGCCTTTAACGCCTGACGTATCTGTCCAAAGGTGGCCCCTTCCTTGTTTACTATCCTGCTCAATTGGCGAAATGCGTGTTTCTTTCGGGCAAGGGTGATATAATTTTCTACCTCCTTGAATTCAAAATAATAGGCAAAATAGATGAGGATAAGGATATCCTCTATCTCTTCCTCTGACAGGTCCATTTCTTTTATAGACTCTTTGAGAGAAGATGCCTGATCAGAAAAAAAGGCCCTATCCAGTCCCAGCCTTTGTTCCATTACCTTTAAAAATACCCCTGGAACCAGGGCCCTTATCTCTGGATAACAAGATATGGCCTGAAAGAGCCTGTATCCCTTTATAAAGGCCGGGAGGTTATCTTTTATCTCAAAAACTTCCCTGGACATCTTTATATTACCTGAGTTGTATTGCATATCCCTTTTAGACCCATCCCCTTAATCTACACGCCTCAGCCACCCTGGAGACTGCCACAAGATACGCAGCCTTTCTCATGTGTATATTTTCCTTTTTATGCATCTCATATACCCCTCTGAAGGCCCTGGTCATCCTGTCATTGAGTCTCCTCTGAACATCCTTAAGATTCCAATAAAAATTATAGGCGTTTTGCACCTGTTCAAAATAGGATACCGTTACCCCCCCTGAATTTGCCAGAAAGTCAGGGAGCACAATCACCCCCTTCTCAAATAATATTTCATCTGCCTCAGGTGTAGTGGGGCCATTTGCCAATTCACAGCATATCTTACACCTGAGTCTGTCAGCATTGTCTTCAGTAATTACATTCTCCAGGGCCGCAGGGAAAAGGGCTGTGACCTCAAGCTCTAACAACTCCGCATTGGTTATCTCTTCTGCCCCCTTAAAACCAACCACTGTTCCCGTGGCCCTCTTATGTTCAATCACCTCTTTTATGGGAAGTCCCTCTGGGTTATATATGCCCCCTTTTGAATCTGAAACAGCCACAACCTTCATCTTAAGTAGGGTTTCTCCCAATATGGCAGCATGCTGTCCTGCATTACCAAATCCCTGTACTGCCATAGGTTGTCCCTCAAGTCCTATCCCAAAGGTCTTTGCCGCTTCCCTCACAATATATATCCCCCCTCGGGCGGTTGCTCCTCCCCTACCTGGAGAGCCTCCCAGGGGTAGGGGCTTCCCAGTGATAACCCCAGGGTGTTTTTCTCCAACCAATGTCTCATATTCATCCATCATCCAGGCCATTATCTGAGGAGTGGTATAGACATCTGGAGCAGGAACATCCTGAAACACCCCAAGGTGCTTGCCCGCTGCCCTTATATATCCCCTGGCAAGCCTCTCCTTTTCAGAAACAGAAAGCTCCTTAGGATTACACACCACTCCCCCCTTTCCACCACCAAGAGGCAAATCAACCACAGCGGTCTTCCAGGTCATCCATGCAGCCAGGGCCCTCACTGTATCTATGGTTTCATCTGGATGCCACCTGATACCCCCTTTTGCCGGTCCCCGTGCAGTATTATATTGAACCCTAAAGGCATCAAAGACCCTAGTACTTCCATCATCCATCCGCACAGGGATACGAAAATGAAGTTCCATCATGGGCCATCTCAGAAGCTTGTGAGTGGCCTCGTCCAACCCCAAATACTCTGCGGCCTCATCCAATTGTCTCTGGGCAATAGCAAAGGGATTCAGGCTCTTGTCCATGTACACCTCCAGTGCTTTTTAGTTAATCTCTATTTATTGTAACTTCTGTTCAAACACTATTGTTACCCAAGCCACTTCAGGGGAAGATGGATATTTTCCCACCACATCTATGGTGTATACATATCCATCAGAAAAGGCAGTACAATCCACTATCTTTACATAAACAGTACAATTTCCATAACTCTTTTTCCAATCCGCATAATTTATTATATCCTGGGGAGTACTATCTGAAGTACACAAGGTTAAGGGATTACAAAAACTGCATACAGAAGACCAGGTATTGGTCTCCCTCTGAAGTTTACAGAAGTGAGAGGGGAGCCAGTTGGAACCAATAGGTTGAATCCAGGATGATCCCTTTAGATCCATTACAAAATCCTCTACTCCACCCTTGGTAGAGGCCAAAGAAGAGGTATAACTCCTTAGACTCCCCGAGGAATAGGTGCTAACTAACACCATCTTCATAACTATCATCACCAGGATAAGGGAAAGCAGTGTAAGGACCAGCGCACTGACCAGGGCAATACCCTCCTCTCTTTCCCTATACTTCTTCATCTACTCACCCTCCTGAGATTGAGGGGAGTAACAGAAAGGGTGGCCACCTTCCACCTATAATGGACCTCATCTCCTGTTGGGGTATAAGAATAGAGCGTCCCAGTGGAGCTATCCCCCAGGGTAATGCTACCTGTATAGGTAAAAGATGGGTCCTTTCCCCCCTCATGATATAACACAAAGACCCTCACTTCCCTTACCTCATCCCTTATCTGCTGGGCAGAAGAGGGAAGTGTCTGACTCCATGAGTCAATGGTCCCATCCCCATTGGTATCCAGCCCAAAGGCCACCTTAAAGGCCTTAACACAATCCAGGACTGGCTGATAGGCAGTACCTGTGGAAGGGTCCTGGCGGGAAAGACAGGAGGTAGAGGGACAACACGAAGAGGGGGGAGTCCCTGTTATGGTATATTTTATCTCATCATAAGGAGAAAAAGATGTATCAACCCCAAATAGGAGATAGAGTTTAGAAGGGGTGCCCCTATAACAGGGACTGGCAACCAGATTATAGTCGGTGTCCAGGGCCACATAACATGCGGTGGTACTGGAGCAGATACTGCTGTTGCCCTGGCCTGCAAAAAAATATTGTGTAATATTTTTATAGGCATATCCCCAGCATTTGGTTTCATCTTTGCCAGCGAGCATTGTGGTTCGGATAGTAAGAGTGGTGCCATCATATGCAAAGGGGGGCCTATTGACAGGAATACCAAATCCCGCCATTGCAATGTCCTTTCTAAGGATCTCCAGAGAAACTATTCTCTCAATGTTGGATTCTGCTATAGATGTCTGACGAGTATAAGAAAAAAGGACCTTCATATAGGTCTCAAATATAGCGGCCAGAATAAGTCCTATTATGCCAAGGACTATTAAGATCTCAATAAGAGTGATTCCTCTATCTCTCATTGTATATATACCACTGAGGTTAAGGTATAGGTGGCATTGCTTGCCCCTGAAAAGGGATATTTAAAGCTCACTTTTATAGAGACAGGTGTATTGCTTCCCTGAGGCAGAGAAGATACTAAGGGTGCGGAGATATAAAAATTTATGGAAAAATCCCGGAACCGCCGACTAACCACAGTTGGACAATCCACCTTATTTTTTATATCCTCCAGACACTGCTGAGCAATCCTTACTGCATCTTCCCTTACCAGATTATGTAAATTGTGCCTGGTATAAATAGTAAGGGATTGAAGTATCCCTAAAAGGGCAATGGTAAGTATTACAATGCTAACCAGAAGTTCCACCAGGGAAAATCCCCTATTATCTTGGAGTGCAGGTGTTTCCATCCCAGTGTCCCATATTTATTCTAAGGTTAGAAACCACAACACAATTGTAGGAGACATCCACACTGGAAGGACAATAAAAGACCCTTCCCCAGTCCTTTGCCATCCCGTTCTTCATAAAACGGACATATTTATATAGGGTGATATTTATGTTAAAACTATCCCTTAGATTCACAACTGAATAGACCTTTGCACCTGATGGATCGTCATCTATTTTCTCGTTATTGTTGGTGTCACAGGCAAGGGAGAGAGAGGTGATGGGGTTGGTCTTCCACACTACTCCGCACACCTTCTTCTCAAATAGACTCCTCTTCCTGGCCTCATTTAATAATAAAAATATCTCCCTAGTATCTGATTCTATATTATATTTTCTCTTCCATTTAGTATAAGAGGGGATCCCAATAGCCATAATAATCGCCATAATGGCGATTACCACTATAACCTCAATTAGGGTAAATCCACCCCTCACTTTTCTATCCATAACAAGATCTTCCCTTTTCCCTGTTTACCTGGGCCCACAAAAGGAGTTGGTGACTCTGGGGTAATCCCTGGAGACCAATTAGTGGTAGTTGAGTTGGTAAAACTTGTAACTGGACCTGTGCCCACGCTAATCTTTTCCAGATTACCCTTGGAGAGCTGAAGGAAAAGAATTCCCTGATCTATCTGAGTAGTGTATCCATTACATTCCTGATCAAAGAGGTCCTCCCCTGTGGCACAATTGAGTTGCCATACCCTGGACCGTCCTCCAAACTTACATAGGTCAGTGGTTGGTTCAGTAGTTGAGAAGAATATTACATTTGAATCTGTAGTGGTGGGATCAGATATCATTCTCTCTTTAAAATAATCAGCAGATATGGGATCCAGGTCCCTATACCACCCCACAAGGGTATTGGGCCTATTCTTATTTGCAGGTAAAAAGCGACATACGTCTTTTTGACCATGTGCATAATTTAATTTACATGGAGTTCCATCTAAACAGGTGGAGATAAGTATCCCATAAAGCCTCTCCGTGTCTGACTTACTTACCCCAGGCTCATCTGTGGGATAGAAGTATCTCCCAGTGCCAAAATAGATATAGTCCAGGCCGAAACACTTCATATACTCTACTTTAGCAGTTATTGGATGTATGGCACTGTTAAATACCACCTGATAATCCCAGAAAAGGGGATCTGTGGAATCTATAAAAATCCCTATCAAATTACCCTGCCACCGTGTAGTTCCCTGCTTTTGATTTACACCCAAAAATACCATATCTGTATTGCCATCTTCATTATAGTCAATTCCATTGGTAAAAAGCCTTCCCCCAAAAGAATCAATAAAAGAGGAAAGGGCAGGATCCACCTTTTTATCTATTACAAAAACATTGTCTATGGTGAAAAAGTCAGGAGAACCTGGAGAATTGTTTAGACTGAGTACAAAGAATTTGAGTGGCTGGGCCGCACCCCCTTTGTAATCCGTGGGTCCAGAGGCAAATAGGATATAATAATTCCCATCTCTTTTTATAAAGGCAGGCCCAGAATATGTAAATCCAAGATCAGGCCGCGTGAATTCCCATAAGAATTTGGGAGAGGTGGCATTGGTGATATCCAAGGCAAAATAGGAGGACAGGCCAATACAGTTATTAGAAGAGGCATTATAATCTGAGGGAGAAGGACATGTATCAGGAGGAGGATTTACACACCCACTGGCACTACAGCCAACCGCCCCCCCAAACCTCATTCCTCCTATCAATATCCTCTTATCTATTTTACCGTCCTTGTCAGTATCTAATTCTATGATATAGGGCATCAGATCCACATAATAATAATGGCAATAGTGAGGATCGGCCAGGGCCCTTAAATAAGGAAGACTATTTTTGGGAATAAAGGCCCATAGTTCCTTTCCCAATTCATCTGAGAGACACGAACTGGAACCCTTATCATTACACAGCCTTACCTGTTGATAGGCAGAAAGTCCATCATATCTCAAGGCCCCCATCTTAAACGCATGAAGCATTCCATCATTTGCCCCCACAAAGGCCACAGAATAATCCCCATAATCCACTATCTTAGGGGTGGAATAAATGATGTCTCCCAATTTCCACGTCCTTGTGCCATCTCCACTCCTTACCCTAAATCCACTCTTATCCACCCCATAGATATACTCTATAAGGTCAGAAAAAGAGATGGGCTCTTCTATAAGGGTATCGTTGGATCCAGTTTCATCATCTATAATCCCATTTCTGTCTTCATCTCCAAACAAATAAGAGAGGGAGGCGTTTACATCTTTTAACTCTACCATATCCTGTTCACTGGAAGGTTCTAACTTGCCTGTATAGGTATATATAATGCGATTGGTTGCATTTGCTCCATTATAGTGGTCATAGAGATATTCTCCCGCCTCCCATACGGGATGGATATCATCCAGCGAGTTATATGTGGTGGCCAGAGAGGCAGTAGAACCATTACAAGAGCTATTATAGGCATTTATTCTTAACTGGCCAGTGGAGTTGTCAATAAGAAAGTCCATGATGTAATCTCCTCCCCCTGAACTCCCACCGCACACATCCAGGGCCTTATTCTGGATGGTGTCCTCTCGTATATTTGTTGTGGAAGGACTATAGAAGAACCAGTAAGCATACAGGTATCCTACCCAGGTAAGGGTATTTAAGCTAAACTGCTTTTTTGGGTAAAATACCGCCTGGATAAGATTTTTCCCAACCTGAGATTTTTTTGTGAGAAGAGATGCGGAGGTCCCTGATGCAGTCTCTTTGAGTATGTTGCTTAGCACATTATGCAGATATGTCTCCAATTCATAGCCATTTTGTGCATATAAGAAATTATCAGGTACCCCATCCCCATCTTCATCCCATTCGGATTGTAAATCAGGGAGATTGTTCCCATTTCTATCCTTAAATCCCCCATACTTTGCAGTGGTCTTAAGGAGACGAAGACCCACAGGGGATTCATCAAAACAATAAATAGTGTAGATATTAAGATGCTGATTCCCACTCATAGAAAGGTCAATATCATTAGTATGAGCGTAATAGGCCACCCCTTCTAAATAGTAGGTTCCATACATTGTATTGGCCGAAGTCCTCCATTGAGAGACGTATCCCTCATTTTGAGCAATGGAATCCATATAGGACCTTACATTAAAATTACTATCGGTAACTGCCCTCACTAGACCATGAAAATATGTTCCAGGGACATTCCTGTCCATGGTAGATTCACCATCTGTTATTATTATAACAAAATTCTTTTGACAGGAATACTCAATGGGAGAGGAATATCTCTTGGATGAATATGCAGATGGTCCCCCCCTAAAATACCTTACAGCCTCATAGAGGCTCTCTGCCAGAGGGGTCCAGGTGCTTGGAGTAACAGAAGAAATGGAATTTATAAGGGTGACATTTGGACCAGGCCCACTTATGGGCACCACCACAGAACCACCATCAAGGTAATATCTACTTCTCTCAAACCTTACACCCAGGTTAAAGGTCTCCAGACCAAATCTCACCTTATTCCATAAATCCTGTATCACCCCCTTGGGCTCATCATCTACCACCACTGCCACCCTGCGGTTAGATGCAACTAGATAATAGTAAGTGGAAAAAAAACTTTTCTGCACCCTATATACCCTAAAATATTCATATCCCCCCAAGGAATAAAAATAAAAAAGTAGCCTTGAATAATGATAGGGAGTATTATAGGGGGCAACTCCATCTGATGCCCACCTGTAGAAGTCCCTATCAGGGGCACTTCCCACTAAAATATACCTGGAACCACTGGATATATACTTACCTCCTATCAATACCTTTTTGGCAATATCAATCCTGCGGGTGGTGAGCCAGTTGAGAAAATTTCCATTCCACCTACCAGTAGGGGATTTTTCAAACGCCCTGAGATAAAAGTTATATTTATAATGAGCACTTGGGTCAAAATAACCATAATATCTCTTGGAACTATTAAAACCTTCACTACTCTTATATACCAGCTCATTCATGGAGCCAGAGTTATCTAACAATATCAATACATTAGGGCTAACTGCCTGGCTCAAGAAAGGAGGGGTGGCACAGTATTTATCAAGATATGCACATGGTGCATTTAGGACATAACCCAGAAGAAAGGATATAATACCCAGGGTCCATATCACTTTTTTTCTCATTGAGGGACCTCCTCCACAATTATCTTTATTACCTTCCTGCTTCCCTTACACATAACCAGCTTTACCCTTGAGAAAGGAAGGATGGGAGGACACATCTCTCCTCCAAACTTAAATTTCATGGATGGAGGAGGGCTAGACATGTTGGAAGAAGACACGAGACCTCCTATAGGGGAGGAAGGAAATACTACAACTACATCTTTTCCCACGGGAAACCGTCCAATCCTATCCCCCATAAAAAGATATATATGATGGTGCCTTATTTCTTTCACCAGGCCCTCCTGTTCCCAGCTGAGGCAGGGGGACCTTTTCTCCCTATGGCGCAAAAGGGGGGTAGACATCCTGGCATGGGCCAGATTCATAAAGATAAGGATACTCCCCATAAGACAATATATCATCACTCTTGGCCTTATAATTTTCTTCATCTCCATGCCTCTCCCATCTCTTTTTTAAAGGGACACCATATAACCCTTGCGCTCCTCCACTATATATAGATATAGCTTGGCTCAAAAAAACAAGTCAAGCACAAAGAACAAAATTCTATACCCTTATCCTGGGGTCCACCACCATATATAACAGGTCAGATATAAATGTCCCCATAAGGACAAGTACAGCAGAGATAAAGTTTAAGGTGAGTATAACAGGATAGTCTCTTGCAAGGATTGCCTGATAGGCAAGTCTTCCAATCCCTGGCCAGGAAAAGATTGTCTCTATTATCACAGATCCACCGATGAGCCCTGGCAGGATGAGTCCAAACATGGTCACAAAGGGGAGGAGGGCATTTCTAAGGGCGTGTTTATATATCACCACATCCTCCTTCAGGCCCTTTGCCCGGGCAGTCCTTATATAATCAGCCCCCTCCACCTCCAACATCTGATTTCTCACGTAGCGAGACAATATAGCAATCCCTCCTGCTGCAGACAGTATTGAGGGTAGCATAAGATGCCATATCCTATCCATAATGTTCTGGAGGAATGAGGAGGAGGATAATCCAAAGGTCTTTATCCCAATAACCGGCACATGAAAAAGGGTTACCACCAGTATAATAAGCACATAGGCAAAAAAGAACCCAGGAATGGAAATAAGGAAATATGCAAAAAAGGTGGTAGTGCGGTCAAAAACCGATCCCCTTTTGATGGCCCCTGCTATCCCCACAGGGAAGGCCATGGTCCAGGTGAGTAAGGTGCCCACCACAAAGAGGGGGAGGCTGTTTAAGAACCTTTCCCATATCTTTTTTAACACTGGTCTATTGTCCTGCCATGAGACGCTCTTTCCTGTAAACAGGTCTTTGTAAAATAAAAAGTATTGTTCATAAAGGGGTTTATCAAGATGAAAATATCTTTGAAACCTCTTTAACAACTGTGGAGTAAATTTAGGATTCATGGGATTTATTTGAGAGGGCTTTCCCGGGGCAAGATATATTATCAAAAAAGAGATAATTGAGACAAAAAACAGGGTAATGAGTTTCTGAAACACACTTCTTATTATAAACTCCACCATTAAATTCCCTCCTCTTTATGGAGAAAATTCAGGCACCTTTGGCAGCTTTATCCATTTATTAAAGTAATAGGAAAAATCTCCCGTGGGAGTAGGAGTAATCCTCTTATAGAGGACCCTTCCCTGTTTATCCCTCTCCATTATTACTATCCTCCTATCCAAGACCACTGTCCACTTGCGAACAAACAAAAAGGTATAGGGACACTCATACGCTATAAGACGATGAAGTTCATGGCAGTACTCCACCTGCTTTTTATGATTGTATTCCCTTCTTATCTTTTCAATGAGCATATCCGCCCTTTTGTTCTTAAATCCCACAAAATTTAATTGATATGGATGTGTCTGGGAAGAGTGCCATATCTGATATAGGTCTGGTTCTATAGACATCATCCATCCCAGTATCACCGCATCAAAGTCCAGCTTGTTTATCCGCTGCTGGATAAATACCGACCACTCCAGCACGTCAGTGGATACATCCACCCCTATCTTTTTCCACTCATCCTGAACAATGGCCAGAATCGCCTTTCTGATCTCATTTCCAGAGTTGGTAATCAGTGTGAACTGGAGCCGTCTCCCATTCTTCTCCAGCCATCCATCCTTCCCTCTATGCCATCCAGCCTCCTTTAATATCTCCAGGGATTTTTCAGGGTCATAGGGAATGGGTTTTACGCTCTTATCATAATAGTCTGTTTGCTTCACAAAAGGACCTGTAATGCGCTCTGCCTGACCATATAGGACATATTTTATTATCCTGTTTACATCTATTGCCATGGAAAGAGCAAGCCTCACCCTCCTGTCTTTAAATGGGAATCTCCTCATGTTATATCCAATATAGGTATATCCAAAGGAGGTGCCAGAAAAACACTGAAAGCGACTATCGTGCTTGAACCTATCTACCTGATGGGGTTCAGGGGAGTATATATCCAGGGTGCCAGCGTAAAACTCCATCTCCTGGGTGAGTTTGTCAGGGATTATACGAAATATATATTCCCTATAGTTTGGGGGTCCTTCCCAATACCTGTCAAAACGGGTGAGGATAATATACTGGGCAGATTTCCACTCCTTGAACTTAAAAGGTCCACATCCCACTGGATGACGATTAAAGGAGCTGTCACGGATGGTGAAAGTGGCGGGATCCATCCCCCGTTTAATGGCCTCTCTTCTCAGGGCAGAAGAATTTAATAAGTGTTCGGGCAATATACCAATGGACCAGGAGGCAAGGGCCGGAGAATACAACCTCTTATAGATCACCTTCACAGTGTATCTATCTATTATCTTTACCTCTTTTACAGGCTCAAAATCAGAGATACGAGGGGATAGGTTTCGGGGATTCATTATGGCCTCATAAGTAAATTTTACATCTCTGGCAGTAAAGGGATGACCATCGTGAAAGACTACTCCCTTTCTCAGGTGAAAGAGTATCACTGGATTGTGCTCTGTAAGTGGGACAAATCTTTTTGCGGCCCCCTTCAACACACCTAGAGGGATATGACCATTTCCCATGGGAAATACAAATTCAGTGGGCCTGAAAGAGGAGAAATACCTCTTCCCCACAATAGACCTTATCCTGTGAAAAAATTGGGGGTCAACACGAGAGAGGGTAAATTTTATTCTAGAGGGTAAGGTTATCCTAAGTCTAAATAATGTCTTCCCCTCCTTATAGGAGACCACCTTTTCATGGGGAGGTATCACCTCTACCCTCTGTATCTCCTTAAGATTAGGTACAATCCTGGAAAGCAAAAGAGAAGGGGAAGAAAAGCACTTCTTGTTCAGATAAAGATAGGCCTCCTCATATATCCGCCACGATTTCGCCAGCCTCCCACGAAAATGGAGGTGTTGGTCCCTATCAATTAATCCTTCAAAGACCTTTGATTCTATCTCTGCAGAGGCAGAATCTGCCGAAAGTATGGGGTTTAAGATGGACGCATCACCAGTAGATGCAGTTATAAATTCCTCAAGTCTGGCTGGATTTCCCCGTGTCTGTTCCTCATATGTGGGGACCCAGAAATAGGAGCCAAACAATATCAGACACAGGAATAGGGGAGTGAGGATAAGCACTCTCTTTATCAACATATCCTACCACACAGGGGTAAGGACATGGGGGTTTTCCCTCATATCCCTCTGGAGTCTCTCATAAAACAACCTATAGAATTCTCCAACCTCTCCACTGCCCACCTTCTCCCCTTCAAACAGGGTAATAGGCAACACATCCATGGTGGTCCCAAATACCAGTATCTCCCTGGCCCTCTGAAGGTCTTTCAAATAGAGGGGCCTCTCCTCTGCCCGGCGAAGTAGGCCCTCCCTCACCATTTCCCTGGCCATCTCCAGGGCACGGGAGACGGTGGTTCCCCTTAAAATATCCTCAAAAGAAGGGGTCAAAAATTCCCTCTCTGGAGAAATTACAGCAAAATTCTCTGTGGCCCCTTCAGTAACCCGCCCATCCTCCTCTATGCCTATGGCATAATCTGCCCCTTTCTCATGGGCATCCTTCTTCATAAGGACATTGGGAAGATAGTTGCAACTCTTTATGGTGGCATAGAATCCACCCTTTGATGGTACCCTGCTCAGGACAAGAGAACACCCCTTTTTTCTCTTCCTCTCCTCTACCTCCCTGTGTCTGGTAACCACCACATAGAGCTGAGGGCCAATAGACATATGGGGCTTGGGAGAAAAGTCCCCTGGTCCCCTGGAGATATAGAGCCTTATAATACAATTTTTTTCTCCCCCTGCGTAAATAGTACGGCATATTATCTCCACAAGCCCTTTATCTCCCACAGGGGAAGAGAGTCCTATACCCTCAAGGGACCTCTTTAACCTCTTTAAATGGGCATCCAGCTGATAGATGTTACCCTCCACACACTTAAACGCCTCAAACACCCCATCCCCTCTGTGCACCATATGGTCATCCATGGGGATAAGCATGGCCCTAGGATCTGTAATTATAGCTCCATACCATGAAGAATACATGGCAAGATAATCATTCATATGGGGGAGGTACTTATTCTCAATTACCTCCAGCACCTCCTTCAATCCAGAGATGATCCTTATATCCATTTCCATACCTCAACCCTACCTTTTTAAGAATATCTCCCCATTGCCATATATATCTCGTCCAGACTCTCAATAAATATATCCACCAGTTCAGGGTCAAATTGTTTTCCCCTTTGAGAAGATATCTCCTCTACTATCTTTTCCCTGCTCCAGGGCTCCTTATAACTCCTTTTTGAGCTCAGGGCATCAAACACATCTGCCAGAGATACTATCCTCCCCCAAAGGGATATCTCCTCTCCCTTCTTACCCCGTGCAGACCCATCCCCCTTTTCATAACCTGGGAGGGGCTCCCCTGTATCAAGGTCAATGTATCCAGGATACCCGAGACCATCCCATCTCTCATGGTGTTCAAGGGAAATCTCCCTGGCCATCTCATCCACTAGAGACTTGGTCTCCTTAAAGAGCCTTGCCCCTAGATAGGTATGTTGCTTCATGGTGGAATATTCTTCCTCTGTTAGTCTTCCCTTCTTTTTAAGGATTACATCAGATATGGCAATCTTTCCCACATCGTGAAGCATTGCGGCCACCCTCAGGGCATCTTTATTTTTCTCCATCACCTTTAGGGGTTCTCCCCTCTTTATAGCCCATTTCTCATAGAGGATGGTGCTATACTCACCCACCCTGTTTACATGTTCCCCTGTCTCTTCCGGGTCTCGCAGTTCTGCCATCTTTATCATCCTCAATATCATGGTACGCACAAGTTCTGCCCTCTCCAGTGCAATAGAGGCGCACTCCCCATAGAAGGAGATAATGGGGACATATCTGGAGGCAAAAGGTACTATCCTACCCTGCTCATCTTTTGCATTTATGAGCTGAAGCACCCCTATCACCTCTTTGGAGGGATTTAACAGGGGCACAGTGAGCATGGATTTGGTCCTATATCCCGATATCTCATCCACCTGTTTCCCAAACTTATAGGGTAGGTCTGAAGGGATACAATAGACATCGTCTATGTTTAAGGGGGTCTTGGTCTTGGCCACAAAACCCGCAATAGTAGATTCATCTATGGGAAAAGAAAAGGTCTCGTATATGAGTTTCTTATTGGGAGGAAGCTCCTTTTGTTTTGTATCATTCTGGGCATATTTCAATATCAGGAATCCCTCTTCCCTCTTGTAGATGGAGCCTGCATCTGCATTGGCTATCTTTCTGGCCTCTGTGAGGATCCTCTCCATAAGGATATCCACATCCTGGGTCTGGGCCAAAAAATTTATGGTGGAGACTATCTCCCCCACATATTGGTTTAGGTGTTCCTTGTGGTCATTCATCGTATCTTCTCCTTCTCCTTATTCAATACCCTCCACACCCTCTGGGCCATCTTTTCCTGTCGCTCCCACTCTCCAAACACACGTCCAAAGGGGAGCACCTGCTTTATAAAACTTTTTATCTCTAAAGACAATCTCCCTGGTGGTTTTCTGGAAAAAGGAGTTCCAGGCAGGGGGATAAAGGTGTGGGCATGGATCTTTGCCCCCATCTCTATAAGCTCCCTCATCACCTTTACTGTGGCCCTTATGTCTTCTTCTCTTTCTTCAGGCAGTCCAAATATAAAGTCCACCTTAGGTAGAAGCCCATATTTTAGGCAAAGTCCAGTGGCCCTGTAAATATCCTTTACACTGTGCCTGCGGTGACATATCTCAAGTATCCTTTCACTCCCAGACTGGGCCCCTATTACCAGATTATCATTGTCTGCATACTCCCTCACCAGAGAAAGGGTCTCCTCTGTCACATGCTCTGGTCTCACCTCAGAGGGAAAACTCCCAAAGAATATCCTTCCCTGTTCTCCCACAATAGACCTAACTCCCCTCAAAAGCTCTTCCAGGGCCTGGACATTTACTTTCCTCCCATCCCTGGAACCATAGGAAAAGGCATTGGGGGTGATAAACCTTATATCCCGCATCCCCCGTTTGGTATATATCTCCACATAGGAGAAAAGGGTGGAGGGAGAACGGTGCCTCACCTGTTTTCCAAATAGATAGGAGGTCTGACAAAAAAAACACCCAAAGGGACATCCCCTACTTATCTCTATGGGGCCAAAGGCACGATACCTTTCGGAAAAGGGGGGATATATGTCCAGATCCACCCTCTCCCTCTTCCCGGAAAAGACCTCCCCTTTGGGAGAGGAGAAAAATACACCTGAAACTGAATCAAGGGGGATCTCCTCCATAATTGCCTGCAGTAACTGGGGAAAGGTCTCCTCTCCTTCTCCCCTCACCACCACATCAAATCCCATGGCCAAGGTACCCCTGGGGTCACCAGATGGATGTGGACCCCCTGCCACCAATATGACCTGAGGGAACCTCTTCTTTATCTCCCTTACTTGGGAAATAATGTGAGGGACCTGGGGGGTAAAAAAGGAAAATCCCACCACCACCCTCTTGCCCCGGGAGAGCAATTCTTTTAAAAGCAAAAGGGGATTTGAGGGAGAGAGATAGATCTCCAGGGGGAAAATCGTCTCATACCTCTGAAGGGCCCCTAAGAGGGCATTTATGGAATAGCGGTTTATCTTCTCGTATAAGAGGACCAGGGAAAGTCCTTTTGCAGATCTCATCATAATCCCCTTTGGGCTATATCACGCATGGGGATTTTATACAAGGAATTTAACAGGAAGGGAAAAAGCAAGGGGTCATAGGATGTGGGGGCTAAAAGAAATACTAAAGAGGGAGGTAAGACCTGCGCTGGGATGTACGGAACCGGTGGCAGTGGCACTGGCATGTGCCCATGCATCTTCTCTTCTTAAAAAAAACAAGGAGATAGAAGAGATAAGGGTCCTGGTCTCTCCAGGAATATATAAAAATGGAATGGGGGTCTTTATCCCCGGTACCCACGGGGAAAGGGGACTCTTTATGGCCGCGGCCCTTGGGGCACTGGCAGGGGATGGAAGACTGGAGATGGAGGTGCTGGCAAAGATAAGACCTCAGGACATAGAAAGGGCAAGGGTCTTAATTGCCGAAAAAAAGGTGATAGTCAAAAGCAAAAAAGACCTCTCTGGGATATATGTTCATGCATTGGTGCGCTCTAAAAGAGACGTGGCCGAGGCCATAATAGAGGACTTCCACACCTCCCTCACACACCTTTTTCTAAATGGAAACCAGATTCCCCTGGAGGTAAAGAGAAGGTCTTCCCCCTCTCCAAGAAAACCACAGGACCTGCAAAAATGGCTAAAAAATGTCTCCTTTGAAACCCTATATCTCCTGGCAAAGGAGGCCAGAGAGGACCCTGAGGTGATAGGGCTACTGAAAGATAGTATAGAGATGAATCTAAGGCTCTCAAGATACGCCCTTGAGAGACCCACAGGGTCCACAGTAGGGTGTAGCTTCACTGAGCCCCAGGGGAATAATACAGGTCATCTTGCCCTCACCATTCAAAAACATACAGCAGCAGCAGTGGATGCCAGGATGGCAGGGGCCCCTCTCCCTGCCATGAGTTCTGCAGGCAGTGGAAATAACGGTATTGTGGCCACCATTCCCCTCTGGGCCATATGGAAAAACCAGACAAAAGACCTCCCTTATGAAGCACTCTTGGAGGCCACTGCCCTGAGCCACCTGGTTACCTCAAAACTAAAGGCCCACATGGGGAGGGTGACTCCTATATGTAGCTGCAGCCTCTGTGCTGGTGCAGGCGCGGCTGCAGGGATGTGTATGCTTTATAACCAGGAGATCTCTGTAATGGAAAGGGCAGTGGAAAACCATATCCTCACCCTTTTTGGGATCCTGTGTGATGGGGCCAAGCCCTCCTGTGCCCTTAAACTGGCAAACGCCTCTGTGTGTGCCCTGGACTCAAGTAATTTCGCCATAAGGGGAATAGGGGTATCTCCCGGAGAGGGACTTGCAGGGGAAGACATCTACGCTACCCTCAAAAACATAGAAGGCTTCCTGTCAACCACCTATTCAAAGGTGGATCATACCCTCATATCCATTATGGAAAGAACAGCAGCCCACATTATTTAAGGTATAAAATGGCGTTCTCCTCTATGATGCAAATTCACAAACCCATTCTTTTAAATCCCCTTGACATAAAATTTTAACTTCTGTTAAGAACCCTGAATGAATACTCATTCATTGATTAACTGGTCAGTCACTTAAGGAATACAAACCATTTTTACACAAAGTATGGAGGGTAGATTATGAAAAGGATAAAACGCGCAGGGGTGTTAGGCGCAGGTGTCATGGGTGCCACCATTGCCGCTCACCTGGCCAATGCAGGGATTGAAGTGGTGCTTCTGGACATAGTCCCCCGGGAGCTTACAGAGGAAGAAAAGGCAAAGGGACTCACCTTGGAAAGTCCCCAGGTAAGAAATCGTATTGCCAGGACGGCCCTGGAGAATCTGCTTAAGATGAAGCCTGCTCCCTTTTTACTAAAGGAGTATGCAAAGCTAATAGAGGTAGGAAATTTTGAAGACCACCTGGACAAGTTAAAGGATTGTGATTGGGTGATAGAGGTGGTTATAGAGAATATGGAGATCAAAAAATCCCTTTTTAAAAGGGTTGTTCCTCACCTCAAGGAAGATGCCATACTCTCAACCAATACCAGTGGTCTTTCAGTAAACGAGATGGCCACTGTCCTCCCAGATGATGTAAAAAAGAGGTTTCTGGTGACCCATTTCTTCAATCCCCCAAGGTACATGAGACTCATGGAGATAGTGGGATGTAAGGAATGTGAGAGGGAAGTAATAGACTTTATGGCAGAATTTATAAATCAGAGACTGGGAAAGGGTATTGTATTTTGTAAAGACACCCCGAATTTTATAGGAAACAGGATAGGTGTATATTCCATAATGAACTGCATGAAACACATGCTAGAGCTGGATATGACCGTAGAGGAGGTGGATGTGGTTGCGGGAAAGGCCATTGGTCGTCCAAAGAGTGCGGCCTTTGGTACAACAGACCTGGTGGGATTGGATACCATGGTACACGTCTCCAACAACTCCTATGAGCTCCTAAAAGATGATGAGGAGAGGGATGTCTTTAAGGTGCCTGAATTTGTAGTCAAGATGGTAAAAAATGGCCAGCTTGGGAGAAAGAGCAAGCAGGGATTTTATAAAAAAGAAAAGGGACAGAAATACTACTGGGATTACAAGGCCGAGGAATACAAGCCCTGTGTAAAACCCAAATTTGAATCCATCAAGATAGCCAAAATGGCCAAGAGCACAGGGGAAAGGATTAAGGCACTTATCCAGGGACAAGACAAGGCCGCAGAGTTTGCCTGGCGGATGCTCAGGGATACCCTCCTCTATTCCTTCAAAAGGATACCTGAGATTGCAGATGATGTGGTGAATGTGGATAATGCCATGAAATGGGGCTACAACTGGGAATTGGGACCATTTGAGACTTTTGATGCCATTGGGATTGATTATTTTGTGGAGAGGACAGAAAAGGATGGTATCCAGGTGCCAGATTCTCTTAAGACCATCAAGAGCTTCTATAAGATAGAGGGTGGCAAGAGATATTACTATGACATCTTGAATAAGACCTACAAGGAGGTCCCCGCAAGGGAAGGGACCATAAACCTCATGCTCCTCAAAAAGGCCAACAAGGTGGTGGAATCCAATGAGAATTCCTCCATTGTGGACCTGGGAGATGGTGTATTTTGTCTTGAGTTTCACTCTCCCCAGAACTCCATAAGCGACGACATGATGGACATGACATTCAAGGCAGTGGAAATAGCGGAAACACAGGGCGTGGGTCTGGTAGTTGGGAATCAGGGAGAGAGGTTCTCTGTAGGGGCCAATCTCTTCCTTCTGGCAGTGGGGATTGAACAAAAACAGTTTGATGTAATTGAGGCCATGGTGAATAAGATACAACATGCAACTATGGCCCTTAAATATGCAGCAGTTCCTGTGGTTGCCGCTCCTTTTCAAATGGCCCTTGGAGGGGGATGCGAATACTGCTTGCACTGCGATGCAATCTGTGCCCATGTGGAAACCTATATGGGACTGGTAGAAGTGGGAGTGGGGCTCCTGCCCGCTGGAGGGGGCACAAAAGAGATGTGTGTGAGGGCAGTGGAAGATGCCCAACGCCTGGGGATTGATGTACAACCCCTTATCTTCAAATACTTCCAGAACATTGCCATGGCAAAGGTCTCCATGGGAGCGGCAGAGGCCTTTCAACTGGGGTACATGAGGCCAGGAGACCAGATAACCATGGATATTGATAGCCTCCTTGGAAATGCGAAACAGATGGTACTCACCCTTGCCAAGACCTACAGACCCAAAAAGCCCATGCCCTTTAAGGCTCCAGGAAGGGATGTTGCCGCCTCTATTAAGAGCCAGTTGTGGAACATGAAGATGGGGAATTTCATAACCGAATATGAGTATGAGATGGCCTCAATGATAGCGGATGTGATCTGCGGTGGAGATGTGGACCCTGGCACCCTCATAACTGAAGAATATCTCCTTACCCTTGAAAGGGAAACCTTTGTGGAACTGTGCAAAAGGGAAAAGACTGTGGAGAGAATAAATCACATGCTCAAGACAAACAGACCCCTTAGAAACTAACTTAACCAAAAATGGAGGAATGATATGAGAAGTGCATATATATTAAAGGCTGTTAGGACCCCTGGATGCAAGGCAAAAAGGGGAAAATTCGCCAATGTAAGGCCAGATTATCTGGGCTCAGTATGTCTTAAGGGATTACTGGAAAAGACCGGGGTAGAACCTGAGCTCATAGAGGATGTAATAGTGGGATGTTCCTTTCCTGAGGCAGAACAGGGAATGAACGTAGCCAGGATGATAATACTAAAATCAGGACTCCCCTATCAGATACCAGGAGTTACTGTAAACAGATTTTGTTCCTCTGGTCTCCAGACCATAGCCATGGCCGCTGAAAGGATAATGGCAGGATTTGCTGACTGTATAGTGGCAGGAGGTGTAGAGTCCATGACAAAGGTCCCCATGGGGGGAAATAAGTTCTGTGCCGATCCAGAACTCATGAGCCAATGGCCTGAATCCTATGCCTCCATGGGCATCACTGCAGAACTTGTGGCAGAGAGATTTAATATCTCCAGAGAGGATCAGGATAAATTCGGGTATGAAAGTAACATGAAGGCAGTAAGGGCGATAAAAGAGGGAAAATTCAAGGAAGAGATAATTCCCGTAAAGGTGGTAAGGACAAAGGTGGTTGACGATAAGCTGGTAAAGGAAGAGGAGATAGTGGATATAGATGATGGACCACGGGCAGATACCTCTCTTGAGAAAATGGCAAAATTAAAATCCCCCTTCAGGGCAGGAGGAACAGTAACAGCAGGGAATTCCTCTCAGATGACAGATGGAGCGGCCCTGTGTATGGTGGTCTCAGAGGATTTCCTGAAGAAGATAGGCAAAGAACCCATGGCCAGATTTGTGGGATATGATGTAAAGGGATGTCCTCCAGAGATAATGGGTATTGGACCTTCTCTTGCCATCCCTGGAGTACTTGAGAAGACTGGCTTCAAACTGGAAGATATTGGACTGGTGGAACTCAATGAGGCGTTTGCCTCCCAGGCCATCTACTGCATCAGAAAGGTGGGGCTAAATCCCGATATAGTAAATGTAAACGGGGGTGCCATTGCCCTTGGACATCCCCTGGGATGTACTGGTGCAAAACTTACTGCTACCTTGCTCCATGAAATGCATAAACGGGACGTAAAATATGGTATTGTCTCCATGTGTATTGGCGGTGGAATGGGTGCTGCCGCTATATTTGAAAAGATATAGCCAGAGGATAAAAAAACACAGATGCGAAAAGGGGGCAGACGCCCCCTTTTTTTATGCCCATGCAACCTCTTTTTTAAAGAAAAACGGTGTTTTAACCTGAATAGAAAACAAGATCAGGAGTAAGAGATATGAGTGGAGGGAATGAGAACCAGAGACCAATCTACTTTGAGGACATAGAGGAGTGTATTGACGAAATAATAAGAAGGGTTGGGAAGAAGCTGATAGTTGCGGCCCCCTTTGGGATTGGAAAACCAAATCACCTCTTGAATGCCCTATACAGACGCATAAAAAAAGATAGATCCCTTCACCTGAAACTCATCACCGCCCTTCACCTAAATAAGCCCAGATGGAAAAATGAGCTGGAAAAAAGGCTCCTTGAACCAATGGTAAAGAGACTCTGGCCTGACTATCCTGACCTTATATATGTGGACGAACTATCCAATCCCCCTGAAAACTTTGAGCTCATCCAATTCTTTTTTAAACCCGGCGCCCGGTTAAACTGCCCACATTCCCAGCAAAACTTTCTCTGTTCAAACTATACACATGCAGTGAGAGATGGAGTGATTCAGGGAGTAAATGTACTGGTTCAACAGGTATGTAAAAAACAAATTGAGGGTAGGAACTTCTTCAGTATGAGCTCAGATCCAGATACCCACCTTGAGGCGGGAAGGATAATGAGAAAACAAATAGAAGAGGGCCTTAAGGCAACCCTGGTTGCCCAAACAAATCAGAGGGCCCCTTTTATGTATGGCAGGGCAGTAATAGAGGAAGATTTTTACGACATGGTTATAGATAACAGGATGTACGATTTTGAACTCTTTCATGTCCCAAAGGAGCCAGTATCTCTAACAGACTGGAGTATAGGGCTCAGGGCAAGTGCCCTGGTAAAGGATGGGGGGACCCTTCAGGTGGGCATTGGTTCCCTGGGGGATGCAGTTATAGGGGGGCTACTCATGAGACATACCCACAATGGAGAGTATAAAAACCTCTTGAAAGATATGGGGGTCTCCCTTGAAAAGGGAAGGCTGGTGGATAGGGTGGGAGGATGTAATATCTTTAAAGAGGGGTTACATATCTCCTCTGAGATGTTCGTGGATACCATGATTGAACTCTATAAGGCCGGGATAGTTAAGAGAAAGGTATATGACCACCTAAAGATCCAGCAGATGGTGGATAGGGGTATAATAAAAGACAAGATAACAGAGGATGCCCTCAGATTTCTGGTGGAGGAGCTTGCCATCCATGAGAGGTTAACTCAGAGGGATGTAGATTTTTTAATTCACTTTGGGATATTTAAAGAAGGTGTAATATTAGAGGGAGATAACTTGATAGTGGAGGGGAAAAGGCTATCAAGGGACATAGGGGACAGGGAAAATCTCAGGGAGGTGGCAAAATACTGTCTAGGAGATAGGTTAAAAAATGGCATAGTCATAAATAGCAGTTTCTTCTTTGGTCCCAATAGGTTTTATGAATATCTGCGCTCCCTGCCAGAGGAGAAGCTAAAAGAGATAAATATGCGGGGCGTAGATGAGGTAAATCAGTTATATGGAGATGAGGAGCTACGCAGGTTACAGAGGAGGGATGGGAGGTTTATAAATGCCGCCCTTATGGTCATGTTAAATGGTGCTATTATCTCCCATACCCTTAAGGACTCCAGGGTGTTAAGTGGGCCAGGGGGCCAGTACAACTTTGTGGCAATGGCCCATGCACTTCCCGATGCGAGGTTTGTAATAATGGTACGCACCACCAGGCAAGATGGGAAGGGGGTACACTCTAATATTGTATGGGAATATGGAGAGGTCACTGTACCTCGTCATCTAAGGGATATAGTGGTTACTGAATATGGAACTGCGGACCTTAGAGGAAGGACAGACAAAGAGGTGATTATGGAGTTGTTAAAGATAACAGACTCTAGGTTCCAGGAAAAACTATTGAAAAAGGCAAAAAAACACCGCAAGATACCAGCTCAATGGAAGATACCTGATGCCTTTAAGTATAATACTCCAGAACGTCTAAAAGACATGCTTGCTCCTTATAGAAAAAAGGGACTACTCCCCAATTTCCCCTTTGGAACAGAACTCACGGAAGAGGAGATAGTCCTGGCAGGTGCCCTAAAGGCCCTGAGTAAAAAAAGGCCCCTCTCCAAGATAAAACTGGGGACAAAGATACTCTCAAGGAAAAGGGACATCCCACGTGAGGCAATGAGGTATCTGGAGAGGATGGGTCTTGAACGTCCTGCAAACATGAAGGAAAAACTCCTTCAAAAGATAGTGGTGCTTGCCCTTAAGGAGGCTGGAAAGATATAAAAAAGGGGGAAGGAGAAGGGCCTTCCCCTTTTATTTATAGGAGATGGAGGTGAAATGGGCATTATTGAACATAAGATAAAATTCATAGGGGAAGTAAAGGGATTTCTGGCAGAAGATGAGATGGATGCCCTATATGAGGCTGGCAGGATGTGTGCCCCCCTGGGGCCATGTCTTGAAGTGGGTAGTTATTGTGGACTCTCTACCATCTGTCTTGCCACAGGGATAAAAGAAGAGGGAGGAGTTCTCTTCTCCATAGACCATCACCGAGGCTCAGAGGAGCACCAGAGGGGAGAAGAATATTTTGACCCAGACCTCTGGGACAGGGAAAACAACAGGGTAAACACCCTTCCTGAATTCCTAAAAAATATAGAGAGGGCTTGCCTTTTAGACACTGTCATCCCCATTGTTTCATCCTCCCACGTGGTGGCCAGGATGTGGTCCACCCCCTTGTCGCTGGTATTTATAGATGGAAGCCATTCCTTTGACTCTGCCAGGAGAGACTATATCTGCTGGGCCCCCCACGTGCTTGCTGGAGGGATACTGGCCATTCACGATGTCTTCTTTGACCCCAAAGAGGGAGGAGATGCCCCTCGCCGTATATATGAAATGGCCCTGGCATCAGGTCTGTTTGAAAGGATGAGCCTAATAAATACCCTGGCCCTACTTCGCCGCATATCTACCTAAGGGGGGGAGTTCTTCCTGGGCTACATAAGAGGGAGGCACCCTTAGCTTTAAGAAGATATCCCAGGCAGGGGAAAGCCTCATGAGGGCATCACAGGCCAGTAGCACCACCCCTGCAGTCCAGGTGGGTTTCTCCCTGGGCCAGAAGATATCCTCCTCCTTCTGATACCCTGTCCAGTAACCCCCATCCCTGTCCCTGTTTCTCATGAGCCAGGAGAATAGTTCAATCCCCTTTATATACTCTCCTGCACACAACAGAGAGATTACCAGTTCGCAACTCTCTGCCACAGTAAACCAGGGTTCTTCCTGGACGCATCTGCACCCAAGCCCCCTTTCCACAAAGACCCCCCACATCTGCCTGAGTCTGCGTCTTGCCATCTGTCCCCTATACACCCCACAGAGTACTGGATAAAACCAGTCCATGGCAAAACGTTCTTTGCTCTCCCATGTCCTATCAAAACGATCCCTTCTATACACAATGGCATTCCCAAGTGCCTCTCTGGCCTGGTGCCACCTCTCCTTCTCCATGCCCATCTCCTTTGCCAACAGGATTGCACACTCCAGGCTCTTATATATGGAACTACATCCTGTTATAAGGGCATCTTTATAAACCTTATTTCCAGGAAGGGAGGCCCAGTATATCTCCCCATGGGGGCTTTGCAGATCCAGGGCAAATTCCACTGCCGCTTCCACACTGGGCCATATCCTTTTCAAGAAATCTCTATCCCTGGTAATCAGAAAATAGTGGTATATCCCTGTAGCAAGATAAGGGGCATGATGGCTCTCCTTTCTGGAGGTATCCACAGGGAATATATCGTCATATCCTGGATAAAACCCCCCATCTGGCTCCTGGACCCTCATCATCCATAGATATGCCCTCCTGGCCTCCTTTAAAAATCCCAAAGAAGCAAGGCCCATGGCAGACTCCACATGGTCCCAGGGATCTAAAATACCACCTCTAAACCAGGGGATACCCCCTGATGGAAGCTGTATCCCTTTTATATAGCGGGCGGTGTCTTCCATCTCTTTCCTGGACAACAACCCTGAAGGGGCAAATAATCTTTTTACCACCTCTATTCCACCTTTTTAAAGTACAAGACCACACTTTTCCCAATAATGGGATTTAACAGTCCCTCCAGCCACCTCATGGGACGGGGAGACCTCAATATGTCCCACACCAGAAATCTATGATATAGTTTAACAGGCCACCACCTATCCCTCCTCTCCCATCTCATGCACTTGAGCCACCAATAAGGGGTATGAAGGGCATGGGCATAATGGACCTTAAAACATCTAAAACCCATTTTCTCCACCTCTAATTTGAGGGAGGATGCCTTGAAGATCCTTATGTGTCCTCCCTCTTCCTCGTGATATTTTGGGGAAAGGGCCCAGCATATCCTCTCAGGCCAGAACCTGGGGACACTTATCACCAGATTTCCACCCCCCTTCAGGGACTTGGAGATCCCTTTAAGCACCCCCTTATAGTCCTGGATATGCTCCAGCACCTCACTCACTATAATATGATCAAAGCTATTCTCCTTAAAGGGAAGACACTCACATACTCCCTGCAGCACCAGCCAGTTGCGCCCTTCCTCCCCATGAGGGGAAAACTCTCTGCATGTCTTTTCCACTATCCTTAGGGAAGAAAGGTCCCTATCAAGGCCATAGACCATTACCCCTCTATCCAGGAACAGGTGATGAATATGCCTACCCTGACCACATCCAAGGTCCAGGATCCTGTCTCCCCTCTCTATCTTCAGCAATGAAAACTTAACTGTGAGCATGACACCTAATCGCCTCTCTATATACCTCCACTGTCTCCCTGGCCGCATCCATCCAGTTAAAACTCTCCAGGGCCCTTTTCCTTGCCCTTTTTCCCATCTCCTGGCGTAGTCTATCATCAAGGAACAATCTCTCTATGGCCCCTGCAATTGCCCTATAATCTGCAGGGGGCACAAGGATACCTGCATCTCCAACCACCTCAGGGAGGGCCCCTCCCGTGGTGCTCACCACAGCCTTACCACAGGCCATGGCCTCCAGGGCAGGAAGGCCAAAACCCTCATAAAGGGAGGGGACAACAGCAACCCAGGCCCTTGCATATTCCTTCACCAACTCTTCATGAGAGATGCCAGGCCTAAACTCAACAGAGTTCTCCAGATGGAGTCTCTGGATCATCTTATGAGTTGGTCCATCCTCTCTGGGAGAACCAATAACCACCAGTTTCACCTCCTCAAATCTATGTCTCAACAGGGCAAGTGCAGATATGAGGAAATTAAGACCCTTAAGGGGTACATCTGCACTTGCGGTGGAGATTATGGAAAAGGGCCTGGGCCCTATCTCCTCCAGGGGTCTGAAGAGATCCAGATCCACTCCATTGTGCACCACCCTTATCCTGAGAGAAGAGACCCCAAACTCTCGTATAATGTCTTCACAGGAGCTTTTGGATACAGCGATAATAAGGGGAAGGGACCTGGCCACCTTTATCTGCATCCCAAGAAAAGAATGCCACCTTTTAAGGAGTAATCGCTTTAAAAGCCCTTTTTCCTGGGAAAGGGCAAACCTAAGGTCTATGGTTATGGGGTGGTGAATGGTCCCAACGAGGGGATAACTCCTGGCAATGTTGAGGATACCATAAGAGAGACTCTGATTGTCATGAACAATATCATAAGGGGGAATATGGGCCCTAAAATAGGCACTAACACGTCTTCCAAAGGTATATGGCTCAGGAAATCCTCCAGTATTATAACTCAAAAACTCAACCATATCTGTGAAAGAGCGTATTCCTCTCTCCCTTACCGCATCTAACGTCCTGGAATATCCGTAAAAATTCAAACCAGGCAAAGGGATAAGATTTACCCTGTGATCCAGCTCAGGATAGGGCTCTCCACTTATCACATCCACATGATGTCCCAGCTCCACCAGGGCCCTGGAAAGATAACGCACATATACCCCCTGTCCCCCACAAAAGGGATTGCTCCTGTAGCTCAAGAGACATATCCTAAGGGACCTATTACCTCCCATACAGAAGGGATTGTCCTGACGGCAGGTAGGATAGGGATTTAACACCTCTATCTCCTCATATCTTCAGCCATGAGATGGTTTCCGCTTTCTGTCTTTCAACTAAAAGGTCTCCCTTCCCTTATGCCTAGCCAGGTGATAGCTTTTCTGGCTTATGCCCCACAAGGGATCTATTAGCACCCTTTTATATTTTTTCAGCCCCCTTTAGGATGGAGGAGAAAAAGATAGCATCTCCTATGAGGGCTCAGACCTGAGGGTCTGGTATCCAAATTGTAAAAGATACATATCCGCAAGGGTCAAGGCCACCATGGCCTTTATCACAGGGACTATCCTTGGAATTGCAGACACATCATGTCTTCCTTTGATCTGAAGGGAGACCTCCTGTCCCCTGGTATTTATGGTACGCTGGGGGATAGATATAGAGGGTATGGGCTTTATGGCGGCCCTCACCACAATGGGCTGTCCACTGGAGATACCCCCTAGTATCCCCCCTGCATTATTTGAGACAAAACCCTCTTTGGTCATATAATCATTATTTTCACTTCCCTTTAGTTGAGCCGCCTCCACCCCCACTCCTATCTCCACCGCCTTTACTGCCCCAACCCCCATAAGGGCATAAGCCAAACGGGCATCCAGTTTATCAAATACAGGCTCTCCCAGCCCAGGGGGCACCCCCATGGCCTGCACCTCCACTATACCCCCAATGGAATCACCCTCCTTTTTTACCTCTTCCACCCTCTGTTTCCACAGATCTATCACAGAAGGGTCTGGCGCAAAAAAAGGAAGCTCTTCTGCTGTCTGGGGAGCTATCACCTCTGCTGCAATCCCCCCAAATTCTCGGGTATAGCCAACTATCTCTATCCCCCTGGAGGACAAAAATTTTTGTGCAATGGCTCCACCCACAACCCTACATACGGTCTCTCGCCCAGAGGCCCTTCCTCCTCCCCGATAATCCCTTATCCCATACTTTGCGTGATAGGTGAAATCTGCGTGTCCTGGTCTAAAGATATCCTTTATGTGAGAATAGTCCTTGGGTCTCTGGTCCTCATTTTCAATATAAAAGCCAATTGGAGTACCTGTAGTACGTCCCTCAAATACCCCTGAGAGTATCCTTACCCTGTCACGCTCCACCCGGCTAGTGGAACCCACATGTGAGCCAGGTCTCCTCTTATTTAGTTCCTTCTGAATATCCTCTTCTGAAAGGTCCATGCCTGCAGGACATCCATCCACCACCCCTCCCAATCCCGGACCATGGGACTCTCCAAAGGTGGTTAACCGAAAGACCCGTCCAAAGGTATTGCCACACATACATCCCCCTCTCCAGGGCACAGAGGGCCCCTTCCTATTTATTGCACCACTCTTCTATGAGTCTGGCCAACTCCTCCTCTCCAAATGAAGCACGGTCATACATTCCCCTCTCAGACCTCTGCCGCCACGACTCATAGAGGATTATGGCTGCGGCCACAGAGACATTGAGGCTCTCCACCATCCCCTGCATGGGAATATAGAGTTCGTCCTCCACCAGTTCACATAACTCTGGACTCAGGCCCCTATGCTCATTTCCCAGGATAATGGCAGTTGGTAGAGTAAGGTCCCATTCTCCCAGAGGCCTTGCCTTCTCTCCAAAGCCTGTCCTTATAATATGAAACCCCTCCCTTCTCAGGCCCTTAATCATCTCTTCTGCACTGGTATGCCTCTTCCTCTCCACCCATTTAACCGCAGAGGCAGAACTTTTCTTTCCAAGTTGGGGAAATTCCTCTGTGGTATAATAGAGGTGAATACAGTGAACACCAAAGGCATCACAGCTCCTGAGGATAGCAGAGACATTATGGGGATCGTGGATGTTATCAATTATAAGGGTGAGGTCCTTTTGTCTACGAGATAGAACAGATATTATCTTTTTCCTTCTTCTCTCAGTAATGTCCCTCATCAGGAAATCCTGCTTCCCACCTCAGCATCTTCCTCTACACACAACAAACTAATCCCTCCTCCAGGGGAGTGTACAGCCAGTATCATCCCCTCAGACAATACCCCCCGCAACTTTCTGGGGCGAAGATTTGCCACCACCACCACCTTTTTGTCAAGAAGCTGAGATGGTGAATAGTGGGATGCAAGACCTGCCACTATCTGTCTAACACTCCCCTCCCCTATATCCACTTTTAGACACAGGAGTCTGTCCGCATTGGGGTGTTTTTCTGCCTCCACCACCCTTCCCACCCGAAGTTCCACCTTAGAGAAATCTTCAATCTCTATCCAGGAGCTCTCCTCCTCTTTCCGGGACTCAACCTCACGTGGCTTTTTCTCCTCTTGTTTCTCAAAACTCTCCTTTCTGGGAAAGAGATTGGAACGCCGTGCCAGGGGAGAAGACAGGGTCCACAACTCCCAGTTCTCCATCTCCTTTTCCATCTCCACCTTCTCTGGATCAAACTCGCATCTGAGTTGTTCCAGCATCTTCTCAGCGGCATCTGGCATCACAGGCCACAGTGCAATGGCTATCTTCCGCATACACACCATCACCAATGCCAGTACCGTGTTTAGACGAGCCTCATCCCCTCCCTTATAAAGAGACCAGGGTGCAGTGGAATCTATATACTTGTTTACTCCTCTTACAAATTCCCACAATGCCTCTAGGGCAGAAGAGGTATTAAAGGATTCAAAATGGGCTATATACCCCTTAAGGGACTCTTTCCCAAGGGATATAAGCACCTCATCCTCCTCCCGAAGCTCCATCTCAGGGGAAAGCATCCCCTTAAAATACTTATGAACCATGGATAGAGAACGATTAAACAAATTTCCCAGATCATTTGCCAGGTCTGCATTAAACCTCTCTATGAGATTCTTCTCTGAAAAATTACCATCATGACCAAAACGCATCTCCCTCATGAGAAAGTATCTAAACCCATCCACGCCATACTTGTCTTTCAAGGACATGGGCTCCACTACATTTCCAAGGCTCTTGGACATCTTGGTCTCGTCCACCTTCCAATAACCATGGACCCTAAGGCCCCGGTAGAGGGGCACCCCTGCGGATTTCAACATGGTGGGCCAAAAAATGGCGTGGGGCTTTAAAATATCCTTGGCCACCAGGTGATGGGCTGAGCCCCAGAATCTCTTAAATTCCTCACCTTCTGGCCATCCCAGGGCACTTATATAATTTATCAGGGCATCAAACCACACATACGTCACATAATCCCTGTCAAAGGGGAGTTCTATACCCCAGGTAAGCCTTTTTTTGGGTCTGGAGATACACAGATCTCCAATAGGCTCCCTGAGCATGGCCAGGACCTCATTTCTAAAGTGCTCAGGCTGGATGAAATATGGATTGTCTTTTATGTACTCCACAAGCCAGTCCTGATACTTACTCATGCGGAAAAAATAATTCTCTTCGTGTATATAGGTGGGGGGTTTTTGATGGTCTGGACAGAGTCCATCTACGAGTTCCTTTTCTGTATAAAACCTCTCACACCCAAAACAATAATATCCTCCATATTCTCCAAAATATATATCTCCCCTATCATACACCCTCTGGAGAAACCTCTGGACACATTCTATATGATAGGGATCAGTGGTCCTTATGAATCTATCATTTTCCACCCTGAGCCTGGGCCACAGTCCCTTAAAGAGCGCACTTATCTCATCCACATATTCCTTGGGACTCTTCCCCTGGGATTGGGCCGCCTGCATTATCTTATCCCCGTGCTCATCTGTCCCTGTCAAAAAGAAGGTCTCTTCTCCAAGAAGCTTATGGAATCTATTTACACAGTCCGCCAGTATGGTGGTATAGGCATGTCCCAGATGGGGTTTTGCATTTACATAGTAGATAGGTGTTGAGATAAAAAAGGTATTACTCACCTCTTGCCCCCTTTTTATTGTTGAGCCTCTCTGTCTTTCTCCTGTTCCTGCGTCTTCTCCTGACCTCCCTTTTGGAAGGAGCAGGAGAAGAGGAGCTCACCTCTTCCACACCACACTGTCCCTCCTCTTCTTCCATGAGCCGTTTCAGGTCTTCCAGGTCCTCATTCTCCAATCCATGTTCCATAACCACTGCTGAGAACTTTCCCTCCATCCCTAGGCGAGAAGAAAAGAGGTATTCATAATCCCTGAGGTCTCCTTTTCCCTCCAAAAGCTCTAGCCACTCCACCAGAGATATCTCCCTCTCCACCCCAAGACCTGTATCCACCACAATGGAGTCCCTGAAGATATTGGCCCTCAATATCCTCACCTCCCCAAGCCTTGTCTCATATTTCTTTCCTATCCTGGGGCACCGTCTGTGAAAATCTGTGTATATCTCCTTTTCAAAGTTGAGACAACACAGAAGCCTCCCACAGGTGCCGGATATCTTTGATGGATTTAAAAATAATTGCTGTTCCTTGGCCATCTTGATGGTCACAGGTTCAAACCTGCGCAGAAAAAGCCTGCAACAGCATATCCTTCCGCAATTTCCAATGCCACCCACCATCTGGGCCTCATGTCTCACCCCTATTTGACGAAGCTCTATGCGGGTGTGATACCTCCTCACCAATATCTTTACCAGTTCTCTAAAATCCACCCGCATGGGAGCGGTGAAATAAAATATCATTTTACTCCTGTCAAATCTCACCTCCACATCCACCAACTTCATATCAAGGCCCAGCTTTTCTATATTCTTCTTACAAAAATCAAAGGCCTCTTTACTCAATCTCCTGTTTTCCTCCTCCTGTGCCAGGTCCTCAGAGGTGGCCTTCCTCTCAATGACCTTTATCTCTTCAGGGGGAATATCCCTGGGAGGGGACTTTCTTATCACCACCACCTCACCTAGACCAACACCCTCCTCTGTGACCACTACCACCTTATCACCTCTCCCCATATCTCCACGATGGGTCCTAAAAAAATATATCTGTCCATATTCCTGAAATTTGACTCCCACATACCTGTCCATGATCCACATCCCATAAATCTTATTTTGTGGCCAACAGTTCCCTCAATCTCTCCATGGCCTTTTTCAAGCCCTCAGGTCTGGTTCCACCGGCCTGGGCCAGATCTTCTCTTCCCCCACCTCCGCCGCCAACCTCTTTTGCCACCTCCTTGATAAGCATAGGGGCAGTAAAACGATGGTGCAGATCCTTGCTCACATACAGCAATAAATAGGCCTTTGAATCATCCCTGCTACCTAGCAGGACCACTCCAGAGCCCATCTTGTCCCTGATACCATCCATTATGTGTCTAAGGGTCTTCATGTCCCCTGAGATATCCAACAGCTTTGTAAGGACCTTAATCCCATTTATCTCCTCCACCTCCTCCATAATATCCCTGCTAGAGGAAAATAGTCCTCCCCGGGCCAGCTCCTCCTTTTCCTTGTTGAGCCTCTTTATCTCTTCCTGCATTTCCTCCACCCTCTGAAGCAGTCTGAAGGGGGGACACCTCAAAAGGTCAGTCAATCCTTCCACAATATCCCTATAGGACCGCACATGGGAGATGGCGTTCAAACCTGTTACCGCCTCTATCCTCCTTATCCCAGAGGCCACAGAGGACTCTGTAACTATATAAAAACTCCCTGCCTCGCCTGTACGCTCAAGATGGGTCCCGCCACACAATTCCATGGACACACCCTCTATCTCCACCACCCTCACCTTATCACCATACTTCTCTTCAAAAAGCCCAATGGCACCCTTCTCTATTGCCTCCTCATATCCCATCTCTTCCTTTTTCACCCTTATATCCCTTACTATTGCCTCATTTACCATCTCCTCTATGGCGAGGACCTCTTTCTTAGAGAGGGACTTCACATGGGTAAAGTCAAAACGGAGTCTATCAGGGGCCACATAAGAGCCTGCCTGTTTTACATGCTCCCCTAGCACCTTTCTCAGGGCGGCATGAAGCAGGTGAGTACAGGTGTGATTTCTGGCAGTGGCCATACGAAGTTCCTCATCCACCAAGAGCTCACACCTATCTTCCACCTGGATCTCCCCCTCAACCACATCAATCTCATGAACTATTAAGGAAGGATTTAGACGCAGGGTATCCACCACATCTGCCCTCCCAGAGGGTCCAATCACCTTGCCCTTATCTCCCACCTGTCCCCCAGATTCTCCATAGAATGGGGTCCTATCGCATATAAGATATCCCTTCTTGCTGGCTCCAAGTAGAGAGACCTCTCTCCCATCTGGGTCCAGTAATAAAATTACCCTTCCCTCCCCCTTAAGGGTATCATAACCTATAAAAGTAGAGGTAATATCCTTATCCAGCACCCCTTTGAAGAGATGTGTCACATCCTTTGCCCCGGAGCCACTCCAGAAGGCCTTGGAGCGCTCTTTTTGCTCCTGCATGAGACGTTCAAACCCTGCCTCATCCACAGAAAATCCCTTTTTCTCAGAGATGTCCCTTACAATATCAATGGGAAAACCAAAGGTATCGTAGAGCTTAAACACCACCTCCCCAGGCACTATCTTTATCCCTTGAGAAGAGAGGCGGCTGAGTTCATCTTCCAATATCCCCAGTCCCCTATCCAGGGTCCGTCCAAAGTTTTCCTCCTCTGTGACAACCACCTCTTTTACAAAATCCAGTCCCTGAGATATCTCGGGATAGACATCTCCCATCTCCTTGGATAGCCTTTCACACACCTGCGAAAGAAAGGGATCACCAAGGCCAAGGACCCGTCCAAACCGAAAGGCCCGCCTAATCAATCGCCTGAGCACATACCCCCTTCCATCATTAGAGGGCACTATGCCATCTGTGATCATAAAGGTGATTGCCCTGCTGTGGTCCGCAATTACCCTGAGAGCGGTATCAATCTCCTCATCTGAGCCATATTCAACTCCACATAGCCCACAGGTAAAGTTTATGAGTCCAGTAAAAAGGTCTGTATCAAAATTGGAATATACCCCCTGACATATGGCCGAAATCCTCTCCAGTCCCATGCCTGTATCAATACTTGGCTTAGGAAGAGGGGTTAATCTTCCGTCCTCGCTCCTGTTAAACTGCATAAACACCAGATTCCATATCTCCAGGTACCTGTCGCAGTCGCAGACCCCTATCTCACAGTTGGGACCACATGCCATGTGTTCCCCCTGATCCACCAATATCTCAGAGCAGGGACCACAGGGTCCTGTATCTCCCATGGCCCAGAAGTTGTCCTTTTCCCCGAGCCTATATATCCTCTCTTCAGGTATCCCCGCTATCTTCTTCCACAGCTCAATGGCCTCATCGTCGTCCTTAAATACCGTTACATACAACCTTTCCCTTTCCAACCCAAGCTCTGAGGTGAGATATTTCCAGGCAAATTCAATGGCCTCTGATTTAAAATAATCCCCAAAGGAAAAATTCCCCAGCATCTCAAAAAAGGTGTGATGTCTTCTGGTCCTTCCCACGTTCTCCAGATCATTGTGTTTTCCTCCCACCCTCAGACACTTCTGTGCGGTGGTGGCCCTCACATAGGGCCTTTTTTCCTGTCCTAAAAAGACCTTTTTAAACTGGACCATTCCGGCGTTTGTAAAAAGCAGGGTGGGATCATCCTTTGGTACCAGAGAGGAACTGGCTACCACCTGGTGTCCATTCTTCCTAAAAAAATCCAAAAAACTGCTTCTGATCTCCTTGGAAGTAAGCAAGGCCATCTCTCCTTTTTGTTTGTTATTATTGTTCCCCTTCCAGATCTTTCTCCTGGGCCTGCACCGCCTCCTCTTCCCTGAGCCCCAGGGCAATGAGAAGGGCATTCTCTATCCTCTCCCTTAGCTCAGGATTCTCCTGCAGATAGGCCCTAACATTCTCCTTTCCCTGCCCCAGCCTTTCCTTGCCAAAGGCATACCACGAACCACTCTTTTCTATAACCCCCTGTTCCACCCCCAGGTCTATGAGCTCCCCTTCCCTGGAGATACCAGTACCATAGAGGATATCAAACTGGGCCTCCCTAAAGGGAGGGGCCAGTTTATTCTTTACCACCTTTACCTTTACCCTGTTTCCATAAACCTCATCTTTGTCTTTAAGGGTATTGATCTTTCTAATATCCATCCTCACAGAAGAATAAAACTTCAGGGCATTGCCCCCGGTTGTGGTCTCAGGGGGGCCTCCATATCCATATCCCCCCATTCCTATCTTCATCCTTATCTGGTTAATAAATATAACCGCAGTCCGGGAACGGTGAATGGAACCGGTCAACTTCCTCATGGCATGAGACATGAGCCTGGCCTGTCCCCCCACCTGGGACTCCCCCATCTTTCCTTCAAGTTCTGCCTGGGGAATAAGGGCGGCCACAGAATCTATGACTATAACGTCCAGGGCCCCTGAGCGCACCAAGAGGTCACATATCTCCAGGGCCTGCTCCCCATAGTCTGGCTGAGAGATAAGAAGTTCCTCTGTATTTACCCCCAGTCTCTTGGCATAATGTACATCCAGGGCATGTTCCGCATCTATAAATGCCCCAACTCCCCCCCTTTTCTGGGCCTCTGCAAGGATATGAAGGGCAAGGGTGGTCTTTCCAGAGGACTCAGGCCCATATATCTCTATTACCCTTCCCCTGGGAATACCCCCTATCCCAAGGGCCATATCTAGGGATATAGAACCAGTGGGGATAACAGGGACCCTCTGGTGGGCCTCATCAGAAAGATACATAATAGAGCCCTGACCATATTTTCTCTCTATGGTGCTAAGGGCAGTCTTGAGGGCCTCCTTTCTTAGCTGGACCGGATCCACATTATTCTTTGTAGCCATTGTTGTTCTCCATCTATGGGTTTTACTATGGTTAGGCAGAGATGTTCCCTCTATATCAAAAGCAATCCTTTAGGGCAACTTTTTTGAACTTGCCCTAATGCTCCAAGAATATTAAAGCAGGGCCATGGACCTTACACAAGGAAACATAGAAAAGCCAGGTGGTAAATATCACTGTCTTGCTCTATTTTCAGGGGGCCTGGACTCTATCCTGGCGGTAAAGATTATCCAATCCCAGGGGCTTAAGGTCCTGGGGGTGCATTTCTTTTCTCCCTTCTTTGGCCATCCCGAAAAGATAGAGCATTGGGAGAGACAATATAATGTGGATATAATCGCCCTGGATGTGGGAGAGGATTTCTTGGAGATAATAAAAAGACCCAGGTGGGGCCATGGTAAGGGGTTGAATCCCTGTGTTGACTGTAAGGTATTTATGTTAAAACAGACCAAAGAGCTCCTCCCCCTATTCTCTGCCTCATTTATTATCACAGGAGAGGTGGTGGGACAAAGGCCCATGTCCCAGAGAAGGGACCCAATGGAGATCATTATGAGATACTCCAACACCTCTGATATCCTCCTAAGGCCCCTTACAGCCAAAAACCTCCCTCCCTCCAGACCAGAGAGGGAGGGTATGGTTCACAGGGAATTGCTCCTGGACATTCGGGGAAGGGGAAGAAAGAGGCAACTGGCCCTGGCACGAAGATATAATATCCATCCCATCCCAACCCCTGCTGGAGGTTGTCTCCTCACTGACCCCCAATACGTCCAGAGATTTACCCCCCTGCTCACAAGACTAAAAAAGCCCTCCCTCCTGGATTTCTCCCTGGCAAAGGTGGGAAGACAGCTCTGGCATAAGGACCACTGGCTCATAATAGGAAGACATCACCAGGACAATCAACGCCTCCTAGGCCTTAGAGAAAAAGGGGACCTTTTATTTAAACTCAAGGACATACCTGGGCCTTTAGGGATCGGAAGACAAAAGGGAAAAAAATGGCCCCCTCCTCTCATAGAGGAAGCGGCCTATTTGATGGCACGCTATTCCAGGGCCCGCGCCAGCATGAGCCCCATCACCGTAACTGCAGGAGATGAAGACAGGATAATGGATATCACTGTTATCCCCGGGGCTGAAAGGCCCATCTCCTGGGAGGGGCCCCTCTAGCCCAAAAGCTGGGGGCCTTCTATGTTCCCAGGGCCTTTTTCACAGATTCTTTGAGTTCTTCTATCTTTATGGGTTTTGGGAAAAAGTCAAATACCCTTTCTCTGAGGGCCTCCAGGGCAGTATCCAGGGTGGCGTAGGCAGTAATCATTATAAGTTCTGTGTCAGGATAGAGCTTATTTACTGTCCTGAGTATCTCCATCCCATCCACTTCTTCCATCTTAAGGTCTGTTATCACCAGATCAAATCTCTTTTCCTTTATCCTCGCAAGGGCCTGAGTACTATCTGTATAGGTCTCCACTTCATATCCCTCTTTTTCCAGGATCATCTTTGTCATCTTACATACCACTTCTTCATCATCAATCACAATAATGCTCTTAGGCATGTGTTTCCTCCTTTTCTCCCTTCCATGCAGGAAGTTCAATGGTAAAGGTTGTACCTTTATTTACCTCTGTCTCCACGGATATCTTTCCGTTATGTTCCCTTATTATTCCATAACTCACAGAGAGGCCCAGACCAGTACCTTTGGTGCCCTTTGTGGTAAAAAAGGGATCAAATATATGGGGAAGCAGGTCTGGATTGATACCTGTACCTGTATCCTTTATCTTTATATACACCTTTCCCCTATCTGAGGAGCTATACACATCCACAAACAGGTCCCCTCCGGTACTCATGGCGTGGATGGCATTGGTAAAGAGGTTAATCAATACCTGCTGGATCTGATTTTCATCCACATATATGGGCGGAATATCCTCTTCATAGGACCGATGGAGCCTTATCTTAGACACCTTTAGCTGATTCTCCACCAGAGAAATGCTCTTTTCCACCACCTCTGTGGGACTAGAGACCTTAAATTCTGGTTTCTTCTGTCTGGCAAAATCCAGAAGGTTTCGCACTATCTTCTTTATCCTCTCCCCCTGGATCTGCACCTCCTGCATAAAATTCTTTCTCTCCTCATCACTAAGACTATCATAATAGGAGAGATAGCCCTCTGCTATCATGGAGATATTGTTAAGGGGGTTTCCCAGTTCATGGGCCACCCCAGAGATTAACACCCCTAGAGATGCAAGCTTCTTGGCCTGGAGCACCTGTTCCTCCCGTTTCTCCAATTCCTGTGCCATGCGGGTAATGGCATTTATAACCATCCCCACTTCATCCTCTGGCTCAGTGCGTTTTTCAGCCACTTCTCTGAACTGCCCCCTGGCTATCATAGAGGTAAGGGACTCCATCTTGGAGAGCTTTCTGGAGAGAAAGGAAGAGAAATAGTTCCACATAAGTAACTGAGATATAAATATCCCCAGAAAAGAGAGGATAAGCATCAGGGCACTTCGCTGAATAATGCGATTTATCTTGTGATGCTCCCTTCTGATGAGATGGACACACATCTGAGTAAGTTCATGGCCCAGGTCCCTTACATGGGTCTCATATACAGGATTGGCAGGGTCTTTTTTTATCTTCTGAAGGGCAGAGAGATACCTGTCCAGGCTGGCCATAATAGAAAGATAGGTATTTCTCCCAAGTACATTTATAAGTCCTTCCCTGTTGTGCTCCAGGGTATAATTGGCCTTTTCCCCCTTGGTATATGCCTCACTCAGGGCAGAGATGTCATGATATAAAAAGAAATTCTTCTCTGCCTTCCTCATCTCCAGAAAGGAGATATTTATATCGTCAAAGACCTCAATAAAATGTATCTTTGAAAGCAATACCCGAAAGGTAAAAAAGATAAAGATAGAGATCCCCAGGATGATGGCCGCCTCTATGGTAAGGGCTATATTTATCTTCTGGCGAATGGAGAATTTTCGGGAAAAGGGAATATTAGCCATCCCGTCTCCTTTGCTCTTTATCACCCCTTCTAAAGGAACTAAACCTCAACAGTTGCTTTATTTCCTCCTCTCTCTCTGCGAGGGCCTCGTGCGTTAATTCCTTTTCAAGTTGTTTGAGTATCTTTCTCTCATGAAATAGGGTGTCCTTAAACATAAAGGCCGCTATGGCTATTACACTTAGACCTAGAAATATAAGTCCAAAATCCAAAAAAGTCCACCATCCTATACCAAAATAGCGGATAAAACCACAACCCAAGGCAATAAAACCAACCCCTGTCCTGAGATAGGAGAGCTCTGTCCGT
The DNA here is from genome assembly GCA_964427155.1 of uncultured Desulfohalobiaceae bacterium. GTDB lineage: Bacteria > Desulfobacterota > Desulfovibrionia > Desulfovibrionales > Desulfothermaceae > Desulfothermus. The sequence goes on from CAYRSC010000020.1 coordinate 91,339, forward strand.
ATCTTGGCCATAATTGTCCTGTACTGGGCAAAGTTGGTCCTCTTACGGGCAAGCTCTGTCCTTCCATTTGCTAGACGGGTCCTGAGCTCTGAAAGTTTTGTCCTTATATCCGCCCAATCTGTTCTCTTGTCTGCAAGGTCGGTCCTTTCCTGAGCAAGGGTGGTCCGCTTCTCAGAGAGCTCGGTCCTATGTTCTGCGATGTCTGTACGTCGTACTGCAAGCTCAGTACGTTTATCTGCAAGTTCACTCCTCTTTAGAGAGAGCTCTGTACGCTTATCTGCCAGTTCAGTGCGTTTATCAGCAAGCTCTGTCCTCCTCTCTGCCAGGTCAGACCTCTGCCTAGCAAGGTCTGTCCTATCCTTGGCAAGACTACTTCTGGCACTGGCCAGTTCTGTTCGCTTATGGGCCAGGTCCGTACGTTTACTGGCCAGAAAGGTCCTTTTATCCGCAAGTTCTGTCCTGGTATCCGCAAGTTCTGTCCTGGTCCTGGCAAGATCTGTCCTGTTTACCGCAAGATCAGTCCTCTTATCAGCAAGCTCACTGCGGGTCTTGGCCAGATTGGTCCTGTCCTCTGCAAGCTTTGTCCTATACTGAGACAGCTTTGTCCTATCTTCTGCAAGTTCCTTCCTCTTTTCCGCCCATTCCTCCATGATGGTTATAAACTCTTCATGGAGGGCATCCATGTGTTCCTTTTCCTCTGGTTGCTTCTTCTCCTGGTCTTTTTTCTCTGGCATGACATCTCTCCAATGAGTATTTGATTAGTTCACCATGAAGCCCAAATCCATCTCCCTCTCACCACCTCCATTAAGGGAGGCAAAGGAGGCCGGAATGCGTTCTCAAAGACAACAAACACGCCAATGGATTTGTGAAATAATACACAATAAAAAATAATTCAACTCAAAAACATGCCAAAAAAAAGCCTGCCTTTTGGATAAAAGGCAGGCCCTGGGAGTGGAGGAGGCCTTTCTAGGTCTCCATTTCCTTTATGATGGAATCCAGTTCCTGGATCATCTGATTGAGTTCCATAAGGGCCTCTGAGGAAAGTCTCATGACCTCTGTGGTCTCCTGGGATATCTTGTTCACCTCATCAGTGGAGCGGGTTATCTGCTCTGAGGCAGCAGATTGTTCCTCTGCTGCTGTAGCAATGGACCTCACCTGATCAAGGGTATTGGTGGAGAGTTCCACCATCTCCTTCAAAAGGGCGCCTGCCTGCTCGTTTATCTCCATGTTCTTGGCAATGGACTGGGCCACCTCTCTGGTGCTATTCATGTTTACCCTGGCACTATTCTGGATGGTAATGATATATTCCTCCACATCCTTGGTAGCGGTCATGGTCTTTTCTGCCAGTTTTCTCACCTCATCTGCCACCACTGCAAAACCCCTTCCTGCCTCTCCTGCCCGTGCCGCCTCAATGGCCGCATTTAAGGCCAGAAGATTGGTCTGGTCCGCAATATCAGAGATGGTATTTATAATCTCTCCAATACCCTCTGCCTGTCTCTCCATCTCTTCCATATCCCTCTGAAGGTGCTGGGCCTTTTCCTTTATCTTTCTAAGGAGTTCAATGGCCTGATTAAGGGCCGTGGCCCCTTCCTCTGCCTTTCTCATAGAATGTTCTGCGGCCTCTGCTGCAGAAGCAGCATTTTGTGCAACCTCCAGCACGGTGGAGTTCATCTCTTCCATGGCTGTGGCCACCTCTTCTGTCCTTGACCTGAGGTCTTCCATTGCCCTGTTCACTGCATCAATCTGAGAGGAGATCTCATCACTGGTGGAGGTAAGGTTCTCAGAGATCCCCTTTACATGTTCCACTGCCTTGGCCAGCTTATCTGCCTGTTCCTTTATCTTTTCCTGATGCTTCTTAAGCTCACTGAGGTCTGAAAATATGGCAAAAGAGCCTATTAGTTTCCCCGAAAGGTCATAGAGGGGGGCCGCATTTATTTCACTATAAACCTTTCTTCCCTTTCGTCCAGTAACCTCTACCCTGATCCCCACTAATTTCTTTTCTTCACGATAAGCCCTAGAAGTAATTGTGGGATGATTGGGATCCCCATAAAAAAACTCTGCTGTACTCATTCCCACAAAATCCTCAGGTTCTCCATCCTGTTCTATAAGTTCTATAATTGGTTTATTAACAAAGACGATCTTGTTTTCTTCATCAGTTATAATGAGACAGATAGGGACATTTTCCACTACCCCATAGCTCCATTTCACCTTTTCACAAAATGCATTTATTATCCTCTCAAGGGCCTGGGTAACCTCTTTATGTCTTATTACCTCTCCATACTTAGAAATGTCTGTAGTAAAAAGACCCTCCTCTGCTATCTTATCAAAGGCCGTGAGGAGCTCGTCCACCTGGCCTCCACTTTTTAATCCCAACACCACCAGGATTGCAAAACCCAAGATAAGTATCCCCATCTCCACAACCACATTACCCCACATAAGTCTTACCACCAAAAAGATTGCAAGGGTAAGTACAGCTGAAAGTAAAACCTTTGTTGTGTGTTTTCCCATACTATTTATCCTCCCTAAACACTCCCTTAATAGTTAAACTACCCCCTTCTATACCTAACCTTATACCAAAATATCTCTCTTGACAACCCATCTGGGCCTTATCTCTATCATCCTAAACGGTGAACACCAAGATAGGCCTGTCCCAGAGAGATAGACTCATCGTTTGGAGAGAGGTGAGAGGGGAGAACCAGTTCCATTCCCCTTTTTGTCATCTCTCTCTCAAGTGCCTCCACCAGGGCCATATTCTGAAAAACCCCTCCTCCACCCACCACCTTCTTTATCCCCACATCCCTAGAGATGAGATATGCAGTCTGCGCCAGGGAGGCGGCAAGGCCAAGGTGGAACCTCCTACTTATAACCGAGGGTTTCTCTCCCTTACCTATATCCTCCACCACCGCTGCCACTATCTCTCTGCTATCCATCACATACCCACCACTTTGGGCACATATACCCATGGGATAAGATGAGTCAACACCCCTGTCCTGGATGTGCTCCAGGGCCACTGCCCCTTCCCCCTCATAAGTCACCACCCTTTTAATCCCAAGAAGAGAGGATACTGCATCAAATAACCTACCGCAACTGGTGGTTATAGGAGAATTAACCCCCTTTCTCACCATTTCAAGGATCACATCCCCCCTCCTCGGTTGCACTTCATGAATAAATTTATCCACGTCCCCTCCAATCTCCAGGAGATAAGATAGGGCCATCCTCCATATCTCCACACTGGCCACATCCCCCCCTGGCATCCTCACAGGATATAGATGGGCAAGGCGTTTAAAACTGAGGTCCTTTTCCACAAAAAGCACCTCCCCTCCCCAGACGGTCCCATCTGTGCCCAGGCCCACTCCATCCAGAGCAAGGCCTATAACAGGTGCCTCAATCCCCCTATCTGCCATTGTGGCAAGGATATGGGCATGGTGATGTTGCACCCTTATCACCTCTTTTCCCTGCTCCATGGCGAATCTGGTGGATAGATAGTCTGGATGCATATCCGCACAAATGGCCCTAGGAGAGACCTTTAATATCTTCTGATAGTGCTGGATGGTCTCCTGGAAATATTCATAGGTATTCAGATTCTTGAGGTCTCCAATGTACTGGGAGACAAAGGCATGAGCCCCTTTTATAAGACAAATGGTATTTTTGAGTTCTGCCCCAACGGCCAGCACACAAGGAAATCTCTTTGATAAGGAAATAGGAGAAGGGACAAATCCCCTCGCCCTCCTATAAAAAAATAACCTCCCCTTTTTGACCCTCACCACTGAATCATCACACCTGATAAGGATGTCCCTATTGTGAAGAAGGAAAAAAGAAACCAGACCCTCAAGACGTTCCACAGCCTCTCTATTGCCTATACAAATAGGCTCTGAGGCCCTATTACCAGAGGTCATTATCAAAAGAGGCAATCTATGAGGGGGTAAATATTTCTTCAAGAAATAAAACAGGACATGGTGAAGGGGAGTATAGGGAAGCATCACCCCAATCTCATCAGTATCGGGGGCAATATTTGAAGGAAGAGGAGAAGAGGGGGCCCTTTTTAACAGGACAATGGGACGAATATGACCCTCAAGATGGCCCTTCTCCTCATCTGAAAAAGACACTAACCCCCTCAGGTCCTCTATACATGCGGCCATTATGGCAAGAGGTTTAGAGGGACGCATTTTTAGTCTGCGAAGTAGGGCTATAACCTCTTCACTGTCTGCACAACAAGAGATGTGAAAACCCCCCAGTCCCTTTATGGCCAGGATTTTTCCCTGACTAAGATAAGAGGCGGCATATTCAATGGCCTTTACCCCTCTATCTATTACCCTGCCTTTCCTGTCTTGGAGCCAAACCTCTGGTCCACACAGGTGACAACAGTTGGGTTGGGCATGGAACCTTCTATCCAGAGGATCTTCATACTCCTCCCTGCACTCTCCACACATCTCAAAGCATGCCATAGAGGTAACACCTCTATCATAGGGAATGGAGCGGGTAATGGTAAAGCGGGGTCCACAGTTGGTGCAGTTTATAAAGGGAAAGAGGAACCTGCGATCCCCGGGATCAAATAACTCTTTCAGACAATCAGTACAGGTGGCTATATCCGGAGAGATCAATACCTCGTGTCTCTCTCCAATCTCACTCCTTTCTATGGTAAACCCCTCAAACACATCTTTACCTACAATCTCCTCCCTCTCTATCCCAATTATCCTGGCCATAGGCGGATATTTCGTGGAGAGGGCACAGGCAAAGTCTTCAACCGCCTCCCCTTCTCCCTCCACCACTATCTCCACACCCTCATAGTGGTTCTTTACATACCCTGTGAGACCAAACCCCTTAGCCAACCTGAACACAAAGGGCCTGAAGCCCACCCCCTGTACCTGTCCCCTTACAACAAACCTTACCCTGACCAAGATACCCCCTGCATTGAAAGATGTATGTGCCTCAATACCAAAAAGCCATAACCTATTGCAAGACCGAAACAGGACAAATAATAAGTCATATATCCTTCTTGTGGGCTTATTATAAGCCCAAACAAAGGAAGAGGGGGATGAATGGTCCCTGAGTTATAAGGTCCCTTAAAGGTGGCACTACATATGCTAAGGAGGGGATATGAAGATATGTATTGCCCTATTTGAGAATCGTATTTCTTCGGTTTTTGAAAATGCCCGTTGTTTAAGATTATATTATTATTGCCGGGGAGAAGTCCGCTTCGCAGGAGAAATAAAACTGGATAAAAACATATCCCCTTCCTCCATACTATCCCTTATTTCCTCCTGGGGAGCGGACATCCTATTATGCGGCGCCATAGAAAAAGAAAGTAAGGATTTTCTTATCCACAGGGGGATTCAGGTGGAGGACTGGCTGGGGGGACAACTGGAGGATGTAATATCTGCCCTTAAAAGGGGAGATCTCTCCTCTTTGTGTACTCCAGGGAGGAATATGGAGCAGGATATTACATTGGACTTGACAAAAAACAATATGGAATAAAACCTTATATGCCACCTGGTGCAGCAGGGAAAAATACTAAACTGAAAATGGAGGTATGGAGCCTATGAGTGAGACTTCTTGCAACAAAGAGGTAAAGGATTGTGAGAGCTGTTCCAGCAGGGCAACCTGCAAGGAAAAGGAGATAAAGGACGAAAAACTAAAAAAGACCCTGAGCAGGATAAAACACAAGCTAGTCATCCTCTCGGGAAAGGGAGGAGTTGGTAAGAGCAGTATCGCAACCAATATTGCAGTGGGACTTTCCTTAAAAGGGAAAAAGGTGGGTCTCATGGATGTGGACGTACACGGCCCCAGTATCCCACGGCTACTGAAACTGGAAGGTGCCAGGCCAGAGGTGGGAGGAGCAGGCATGTATCCCATAGCGTGGTCAAAAAACCTCTCTGTGATCTCCCTGGGTTTCCTCCTCCCCTCCAAAGAGGACTCTGTGATATGGAGGGGCCCTCTCAAGATGGGGCTTATAAAACAGTTTATTGAGGATGTGGTATGGGGGATGCTGGATTACCTGGTGGTGGACTGCCCTCCAGGCACAGGGGACGAGCCCCTTTCGGTAATGCAGCTCCTGGGGCAGGATGCCCGTGCAGTAATCGTGACTACTCCCCAGGCCGTGGCAGTGGATGATGTAAGGAGATCTGTAAACTTTTGTCGTCACACAGGCAATCCAGTGGTGGGCATCATTGAGAACATGAGTGGTTTTGTATGTCCCAATTGCGGTAAGAAGGTAGATATATTTAAAAGTGGCGGAGGAGAGAGGCTCGCCAGGGAGATGGACGTTCCGTTTCTAGGAAAGATACCCCTTGATCCCAAATTGGTGGAGGCAGGGGATGCAGGGGATGTCTTTATAAAACACTTCCCAGAATGTGAGGCATCCAAGGCCATGGAAAAGGTCCTGGAGGCCATCTTAGCTCTGGAAAAATAATAAAATGATGAGGGGATGAACGATGGAAGAGACAAGATTCACCCTGTTGTGTGATAACAATGCATCTGCCCTTTTTGGGGTACTAGGTGAACATGGATTTTCCATGCTCATAGAAAGGGGAGGAGAGAAAGTCCTCTTTGATACAGGACAGGGATTTACCCTGGCACACAATGCCCATGTCCTTGGCGTAGATCTCAGAGAAATATCCCATGTGGTCATAAGTCATGGCCACTACGACCACACAGGGGGCCTGGAAGAGGTGCTACATCCCTCCAGGGAGATCTCCATCCATCTTCATCCCCATTGCTTTAAACCCAAATATGCCTCCCTGAGCCCCGAGGCCCAGGTATTTATCGGGATGAAATTGTCAAAAGAATATATAGAGGGAAGGAGAGGGAGGATAAATACCATCACTGAGTTTAAGGAGGTGGTTCCTGGGATATATTTTTCTGGGGAGATAGAGCAGGAAGAAGAGTTCTCCATCAAGGACCCAAGACTCCTTGCAGAGATAGATGGAAAGATACAACCTGATCCCTTTAAAGACGATATCTCCCTCCTGGTGGAGACCCATTCAGGACCCATTGTGGTGTTAGGGTGTGCTCATGCAGGGGTGGTAAATATCCTGCGTCACTTCTCTAGGGAGACAGGTCTAAAAAAATTTCATGGGATAATCGGAGGCACCCACCTGGGATTCTTTCCCCCGGGGGATGCCCTTGATAACATATTAAAGGAAATGGAAAGGTTCTCTCTGGAATTTATAGCCCCATGTCATTGTACTGGTCCTGTGGCCGCCGCCCATTGCCACAGGAGGTTTGGAGACAGGTTTGAATTTGTGGGCGCAGGCTGGAAAAGGACATTTTAAGAGATAAGAGAAAGTATCTTCTCCAGGTCAAGGGAGTCTCTCAGGACCTGGGCAAGTTCATCCAATTTCTTCTCTATATCAAAAATCACCTGTATGCGGGAGAGGGGAGGATACCCCTTGTTTTGTCTGAGTCTGTCCAAAAACCAGCGTCTAAATGTATCTGTATCAAATATTCCATGGAGATAGCTTCCCCAGATATACATATCTTTTCGGCCAAATCCAATTTCTTCTCCCCTTGCATTCTTCACCACTGCCACCACCGACTCCTCCACGGGATATGTCTTTCCATGGTGTATCTCATATCCCTTTAATCTTATTCCCGAAGGGATATGGAGGGCATCTGTCTGAGTCAATGTCTTTTCCCTCTCCAGTTCAGATACCAGGGGTAACAGGGAAAGCCCTTTCATGGTATCAAGTGATGACTCCAGACAATAAGGGTCATGGATTACCTCCCCCAGCATCTGAAAACCTCCGCATATCCCTATAATCTCACATCCCCCTTTAGATGCTATCTCCTTTAATACGCCGGCGATTCCAGAAGAGAAAAGGAACTGGCAATCCGTTATAACACTCTTACTACCAGGAATTATTATGGCATCAAAGGATTTTTCCCTTAACCCAGAGGCATCTCTTACTATCTCCACATATACATCTGGCTCCAGCAACAGGGGGTCCAGGTCTGTAAAGTTAGAGATATGAGGCAGGTCTATACATGCAATCCTTACAGGGGCATCTTGCTTTTGAGACAACTTGTCCCATCTTCCCTTAAAAGAGACAGAATCTTCCTCTGGCAATCCCAGTTCCCTTATATAGGGGACTATCCCCAGGAAAGGCTTTCCAGTCACAGAAGTGGTATATTCCAGGGCAGGCCCCAGCAATTCCTCGTCGCCCCTGAATTTATTTATTATAAGACCCTCAATCAACTCCCTCTCCCATATATTCATGAGAGAGAGGGTACCCACAAAGGATGCAAATACTCCCCCCCTATCTATATCTCCTATCAAAAAGGTCTTGGCCCTGGCATATCTGGCCATCTCCATATTGGTTATATCGTGGGACTTCAGATTTATCTCTGCAGGACTACCTGCCCCCTCCATCACTATTACATCAAATTCCCGGGCAAGGGAATCATAGGCATCCCTCACTATGGGGAGGAGTTCCTTCTTAAATTTTATATACTCCTCCACATCCATGTTACCCACAGGCCGACCCATGACAATCACCTGAGATCCAGTATCAGAGCTGGGTTTCAAGAGCACTGGATTCATCCTCACATCGGGCTCCAGTTTACAGGCCTGAGCCTGAAGGACCTGGGCCCTTCCCATCTCTCCCCCATCTATTGTAACGTAAGAGTTTAAAGACATATTCTGGGCCTTAAAAGGGGCCACCCCAAGGCCCTCCTGAAGCAGGATCCGACACATCCCAGCGGCAAGTATGCTCTTGCCTGCATTGGAACATGTACCCACAAACATAATAGCTGGAGTGGAAATTGAAGTGGTGGGTCGCAGGGTAGAAAAGACCTTGTTCTTAGCCTCCACTACCTCTTTTAGGACACCTGTGAAAAATCTGTTTTCCTCCCTCCCTCTCACTGCCACCCGGATAAAATCCCTTGTAAGCCCCCTATAATTGGAACAATCCCTTATAAGTATCTTATATTCAAAGAGCCTTTGTTGAAGGAGAGGGGCATTTATCCCCCTACTGAGAAGTTTTATAAGAAAAAAATTCGCATCTGAGGGAAACACCCTTATCCCCTCTATCTCTATGAGCCCATTGAAAAATTCCTGTTTTAATCTCCTTACCTCTTCTGCGGCCTTTTGCTTAAATTCCCCATCCACCAAGAACCTCTCCCCACACCTCAGGGATACCAGATTAACAGACCAGGGAGGTAACATCTCTCTTATCCGGGCAATGAGGCCCCTCTCCCCTATAAGGGCCCCTAACCTTAATCCAGGGATGGAGAAGAACTTGGTATAGGACAAAAGTACTGCCACATTAGGGGGTCTATCTTCATATGCCCTACCCTTTTGTGGACAAAAATCTGCAAATGCCTCATCTATCAAAAACAATGAGTGTGGATGAGAATGGGCAAGGAGATAGAGGTCCTCAAGGGGGAAAACCCCTCCTACAGGATTAGAGGGTCGTCCCAAAAATACCAGAGATGGAGAGGAAAGATATTTCTCCAGCACTTTCACGTCCAAAGAGAAATTTTCTTCCTCCTTAAGATACACAAAGGTTATATCCTTCTTACCTATCTCACATGCCCTTTCATAGTCCACATAGGAGGGAACAGGGATAAGCGCCTTGGGGATATCAATGGCGCGGGGAAGAAGATAGAGCAATTCACTGGATCCATTGCCAAAGAGGATTTCATCTCTCTCTACTTTATATACCTCACATGCCCTGGAGATGAGTCCCTCATTATCAATGGGGGGATAATGCACCACCTCCTCATAGGCATTTTCCAGAATCTGTTTTACATACAGGGGCGGACCCACAGGGTTTATATTGGCTGAAAAATCCAGGACCTCCACCACAGAACATCCCACACCACTGGCAAAAGAAAACACATTCCCCCCGTGACCAAATTTATCCATCTGTGGATACTCCTTGACTTTTTGTATAAGGTGTAGTCTAGAGAGATTCATTATGCAAGGGAATTTATGAGGAGAAGGATAATGGAGCATAAAAAAAATACCATCCTTAGATACCTATTGTGCCTCTTTGCTCTTGTCTCTGGACTTATTCTCCTGACAGATGTCTATCTCATGGCACGGGGACGTGGGGGGCTCTGTTCCACATCTGGTTGCAAGGTGGCATCCACCATGCTCTCCATCAGGGAACCCCTGCTCATCCTTGCAGGGGCATGTCTCTACCTCTTCCTCTTTCTCCTCTTTTTCTTTGAAGGAAGATATGAGAAAAAAATACTATCCCGTATCTCCTGGCTACTCATATACGCATCCCTGGCCTTTGATGGGGTCCTTATTGGACATCTAATAAAGACCCACACCCTGTGTTATCTGTGCATCTCCATGGCCATCTCCCTATTTCTCCTCTTAATATTCTATTCCCTATACAAGTCATCTCCCATGGCCCTGGCCCTAGGCACAGCAATATGGTTATCTAGCCTCTCTGCAACATATATCCTAAAACCCATCTCACCACCTCCCCCTCGCATGGAAAAGGGGATAATGATACATATACCATCCAGAGGGGTAGCAAAGTTCAGGGCAAATCTCTTTGTGAGCCTACACTGTATTCATTGCTATCATCTCCTCTATAATCTGGCCCACCTCAAGAAAAAGAACGATGTGGAGTGGAATATCTATTTTCTGGCGAGCTCCCCAGAGGACAAAGAAAGGATAGCCCATATGCTGGCGGACAAGGACCTAAAGGAGCATCCCTTTAAGGTCATCCTGAAATACAGGGATATGGAAAAGGTGGGATCCATCCCCATTCCTCCCTATGTGGAAAAGAGGTTAAAGGCCACCCAGCTATTCTTCAAATGGAACAGGTTTCAGGGGGTTCCCCTTCTCATAGCAACATCTCCTTCCGTAAAGATGACCATTATGGGGGTGAGGGAGATTGCCAGGTTTCTGCTGGAAGAAAAGATAGTAAAAAAGTGGTATTTCTTCAGGGAAGTGCCCCGCCCTTAAAGGGACGTTTCTCTTTACACAAATGAAGTCCTCTCAGACATTGATTAATTCCCTCCTCTGCCAGCTCAATGGCCTTTACCCACCTCCCTCGCCGTCTTAAAAATTTCTTGATGGACAATAGATTCTCCATAAGGGGCCTTTGTTCCTCCTCAAATATATAGGAAGAAACAAGGGACCTTTTATGAACATCTATAAGACTCATGGAAAGTACCACCCTTGCAGGGACAAACACCCCCCAATCACCCCCCTCTCGTTCCCTGAACTCAAGGAGTTGAGGGACCAGGATGTAATCTGCGGGGATACACGCACCTATCTTACTCCAGAACAAAATAGGATTGGATATGTTCGCCTCTTCCCTTCGGGTCAATATCTCCATACACTGCCGGGTAATATGAAGAGATAGGACATGGAGATCACATGAAGAGGTGAGTTGCTTCATAAGATAGGCATCTAGCTTCTTGAGCTGCGAAGGAGAGGGCCTGGAGGCCCCCTTTAATAGGCACCCAGAGATCACCTCCCACGGGAGGGAGGGACAGGTAATGGGAGCCACGGCAAGGGTCTTTCCCGGCCTTATTGGAAAGGGTCCCTGTTTTGGACCACATCCGCAAATGAGTATCAGGAGAAGAAAGGACCATGCCCACAAAAAAGAACCTAAGCGTCTCATTCCACCATCCCCTTTGTACTTGCCACCCCATCTCCCATGGGACTAAGGGCCCTTCTCAGGGCAATCCCAAGGGCCTTAAAGGCCGCTTCTATAAGGTGGTGACCATTTTTACCATAGACAAAGCCAATATGAAGATTCATTCCTCCCCTGGTGGAAAAGGACTTAAAAAATTCCCTCCAGACATCTCTCTCTTCTCCAAATATCAACCACGGGAGGATCTCGTCATTGTTATACACCAGATATGGTCTCCCAGACAGGTCCACCACCACCTCCACCAAAGACTCATCCATGGGGACCTTTGCCCACCCCATACGGGAGATGCCTTTTTTTTCTCCCAAAGACCCTCTAAAGGCATCTCCTAGACACAGACCAATATCCTCAATAAGGTGATGGGCATCCACATCTATGTCTCCACTGGCACGCACCTTAAGGTAAAACCGCCCCCAGAATCCCAGGAGGGTAAGCAGGTGGTCCAGATAGGGCAGAGAGGTGGAGACATCCACCTCCCCCTCTCCCTGAACATCAAACTCCATTACAATCTGGGTCTCAGTGGTATTACGAGTGATCTTTATCCTCTTCTCCATCCACCTCTCCTTCAATTTCACCCATTTTCTCTCTTGTACCCTCCACCTCAGCCATCTCCTCCTTCTCTCGCTGAGGGGAAGCGTCCTTCCTTGATCCTTTCTTCTCCTTCTTCCCAAAGATATAAGCTATCCATATCCCCACCTCATATAAGATTACCAGAGGTCCTGCCATGAGACACTGGGTCATGGCATCAGGTGGGGTGAGTACAGCGCCAACGATAAAGGCTATAAGGATGGCATATTTTCTAAAACGTCTCAGTGTGGATGCTGTAACCAGCCCCAACCTCGCAAGAAAAAATACCACAATGGGCAACTCAAACACTATTCCAAAGGCCAAAAGGAGCCTCACTGCAAAGGCAAGGCCCTCTTTCATGCTTATCATGGGACTAATATGGACATTTGCAAAACCAAGAAAGAACTTATAGGCAAAGGGAAAGATAATAAAATAACCAAACATTCCACCCAGGAGAAACAATATCGCTGAACATAGGGCAATGGGGACAATAAACCTTCGTTCTTCTGGATAAAGTCCTGGTTTTACAAAGAGCCATATCTGATAAAAGGTATATGGAAGAGTAATGAAAAATCCAGATATAAATGCAGTCTTCAAATACACAAAAAATGCCTCATGGGGGGAGGTATAGATCATGGTACAGTGTGGGGGGAGGGACCTGAATAGAGGTAACATGAGATAATTAAATATCTCCTTGGAGAGGGGAACACAGCAAAGCATCCCCACAAAGATTACAACAATACTCCTGATGAGCCTCTTTCTCAGCTCCTCCAGGTGTTCAAGGAGGCTCATCTCCGCCACTTCCTCCTCCCCTCCAGAGGTAGAGGCATCCACTTCCTCTGGGTTCTCCACCTTCCTCTCAGAGGTATTCTCTTCCATATTCACCTATCCTTATCCCTTGGTTTGTCTTAATTATCTGTCTCTGAAGCCTCAGGGGACCTTGTCTCCTCCTGTGATACAACCCTTTCAGAAAACTTATTTCCCTCCTTTTCTTGGCCTATCTTCTGCGGTTGTGGAGGCTCCTCCTTTTGTGCAGAGGTCTTCTCAGAGGTGGCATCTCTCTTTTCCACTGTCTCTGGCGGTCTCACAGGCCTCTGCTGTTCCATATCTGCCAGTTGCACCTCCAGGTCTATCTGCCTCTTCACATCAGAGGTAACCTTTCTAAACTCTGCAAGCCCCTTTCCAAGGGCCCTGGCTATCTCTGGCAATTTTGAAGGACCAATAACCAGAAGTGCAATGAGCAAAATCACCAGTATCTCTGAAGTCCCTATTCCAAACATGGCCTAACCCCCCGTCTAGTTTCCCCAGAAGCACCACTATTCCCACTCAATGGTACTTGGGGGTTTTGAAGATATATCATAAACAACCCTATTTACTCCCTTTACCTCGTTTATTATCCTTCCGGAGATGCGAGAAAGCACTTCAGAGGGAAGTCTGGTCCAATCTGCAGTCATGGCGTCAAGGCTGTCCACCACCCTTAGGGCAATCACATTCTCATATGTCCTCTCATCCCCCATAACCCCCACGGTCTTAAGGGGCAAGAGTACAGCAAAACCCTGCCACACCTTATAATACCAGCCTGAATCCTTTAGCTCTTCCTCCACTATCTTGTCCGCCTCCCTGAGGATTGACAGCCGCTGTGGGGTAACCTCTCCAATAATCCTGATGGCCAGACCAGGTCCAGGAAAGGGGTGTCTCCACACCAGAAAATCCGGGATTCCAAGCTGGGAAGCCAACCTCCTCACCTCATCTTTAAATAACTCTCTGAGGGGTTCAATGAGCTTGAGATTCATCTTCTCTGGAAGACCCCCCACATTATGATGACTCTTTATCACCGCAGAGGGGCCCTTAAAGGAAACACTCTCTATCACGTCTGGATATAAAGTACCCTGGGCCAGAAATTTCACCCCGGGGATGGACCTTGCTTCCCCCTCAAACACCTCAATAAAGGTATTGCCTATTATCTTCCTCTTCTCCTCTGGGTCCACCACCCCCTTTAACCTGGAGAGAAATGTGTGAGAGGCATCCACATATCTGAGGTTAAGGTCAAAGTGCTCTGTGAGATAGTGCACCACCTCCTTTCCCTCTCCCTGTCTTAAAAGACCATTATCCACAAATATGCAGTGGAGCCTCTTTCCTATGGCCTTATTGAGGAGTACCGCCACCACAGTGGAATCAATCCCTCCACTTATACCACATACCACCTGTGAATCTCCTACCCTCTCTCTTACCTCCGAGATGGTGGAGGACACAAAGGAGGCCATGGTCCAGGAAGGGGTGAGGCGTGCTATATCAAATAAAAAATTACGTATTATCTTTTCTCCTCCGGTGGTATGCACCACCTCAGGATGAAACTGGAGGGCATATATCCCCCTGGACACATCCTCCATGGCCGCAACCTCAATATTGTCTGTCCGGGCCACCACTGAAAAACCCTGTGGCACAGAGAGGACCTTATCTCCATGGGACATCCACACAACAACCCTGCCCTCTTCTGCCACATCCCTGAAGAGTATGCTATCCTTTAAAAGATACAGCACAGAGCGTCCATACTCCCTGTCCCTGGAGGGTACCACCTCTCCCCCTAGCTTCTTTGCAATAAGTTGCATCCCATAACATATCCCCAGGATTGGGACTCCCATATTAAAAACTCTTTCATCCACATCAGGGGCATCCTCCTCACACACACTTGCCGGTCCTCCAGAAAACACAAGGGCACAGGGACGCATCTGGACCAATTCCTCAAATGGGATATCACAGGGATGTATCTCAGAATATACCCCTGCCTCCCTTATCCTTCTGGCAATCAACTGGGTGTACTGAGAACCAAAATCCAGGATTACCACCCGTTGTTTTATCTGCATATCCCATCTCCTCTTTAAATTAAACTCACTAGCTGAGGTCAATCTGATAGTTAGGGGCCTCTTTGGTTATTATTACATCATGCACATGACTTTCCCTGTAACCAGCCTGGGTAATCTGGATGAAACGGGCCCGCTCTTTGAGCTCAGCGATACTTCCACACCCACAATACCCCATTCCAGCCCTCAGTCCTCCCACCAGTTGAAAGATGGTCTCTGCCACATGCCCTTTATAGGGGACCCTTCCCACAATACCCTCTGGGACCAGTTTGTCCATATTTTCCTGAAAATACCTGTCCTTGCTTCCTTCCTTCATGGCATCTAACGAACCCATGCCCCGATAAATCTTATACCGTCTTCCCTGATACAGGATGGTCTCCCCTGGACTCTCCTCTGTCCCCGCAAACATACCTCCCATCATAACAGAATCAGCACCTGCGGCTATGGCCTTTACTATGTCTCCAGAAAATTTTATCCCTCCATCTGCAATAAGACACCTCTCCCTCTCTCTGCAGGCCCTGGATACATCCATAATGGCGGTTATCTGGGGCACACCAACACCTGCCACCACACGGGTGGTACAGATGGAGCCTGGTCCTATCCCCACCTTTATGGCATCTGCACCAGCATCAATCAGTGCCATTGCCCCCTCATAGGTGGCAACATTTCCAGCAATGAGAGGGGTGTGGGGGTGAGAGGACCTTATTAACCTCACCGCCTCAATCACATTCTTACTATGCCCATGGGCAGAATCCAACACCAGCACATCCACATCTGCACCAATGAGGGCATCCACCCTCTCCTCCAGGTCCTTGCCCACACCTACTGCGGCTCCAACCCTCAGTCTCCCAAAGGAATCCTTACATGAATTGGGATATTTTTTTATCTTGTTTATATCCTTAATGGTGATAAGGCCCTTGAGGTTATTCTCTTCATCCACCACCAACAACTTCTCAATGCGATTTTCATGGAGTATTTTCTTGGCCCTTTCCAGATCAGTTCCAGGGGGCACTGTAATAAGATTTTCTCTAGTCATAACCTCTTCCACCCTGGTCTCCATATCCTCCACAAATGCCACATCCCTGTTGGTGACTATACCCACCACCTTGGTCCCCTTTACTACTGGCAGACCAGATATCCTATATTGGGCCATTATCTGAAGGGCATGTCCCACTTTATCTTCAGGTTCTATGCTAACAGGGTCTATTATCATCCCACTTTCTGATTTTTTTACCTTCTTTACCTCAAGGACCTGGTCCTCTATGGACATATTCTTGTGAATAATACCTATACCCCCCTGTCTCGCCATGGAAATGGCCATCCTGGACTCAGTAACTGTATCCATGGCCGCACTTATAAGTGGTATATTCAGGGATATCTGGGGAGTAAGGTGAGTCCTTACATCCACCTCTGAAGGGACCACCTCAGAATAACCAGGTAGTAAGAGTACATCGTCAAAGGTGAGGGCCACCTTTAATATCTTATCCTCATAATTCATAATCCCTAACATCCTCCTGAATTATTTATGTTCAAGACTTCTCAACTTCTCCTCTGCCTGTTTTTTTATATCAGAAGGGGTTCTCTTATCCTCCAAAAGTCCCCTTAATATGGTCAGGGCCTCTTTCTTCCTGTGAAGATAAAACCCATAGATAAGGGCCAGATTAAACCTGGCGGCATAGTCCTGCTTGCGCTCCTTAACCACATCCTCAAGCATAGAAGATGCCTTTGCGTATTTTTTCATGTAAAAATAACACGTGGCCAGGTCCCACTCTATATCAGCATCCCCTCCCTTTATCTTAAGGGCCCTCTCAAAAAAGAAACAGGCCTTGTCCCATGCCCCCATCTGGAGAAAGATGGAACCAAGATTCTCAAGGGCCTCCAGGTCATTGGGATCCTTCTTGAGACGCATCATAAAGCCCGCTATTCTCTCCCGCATCTCCTTGGCCCTCTCCTTCATGGTGGTGGCAGGAGAGGGATTGGCATTTATTATAAGGGAAGGATTCTCCAGTTTATATACAATCACATAAAAAAACATCACTATTCCCACCACCCCCATCAGGGCAAATAAGAGGATGTCCCGTAATCCTTTAATCCTCATGGGACCTAAGCTCCCCTTCCAGTTGATGAAGCCTCTCCTCCAGATCCCCTTGTCTACGGGAGATAAAGAGGAGATAGAGGAGTATCCCCCCCCAGATTATTATGTTAGCCATCAAGAGATATTTCATTTCATCATCTCCTTGCTCATGGTAGAGATCTCTCTCTGTAAGTTATATTGTCGCAAACGCAATAAAAATATACATAGATAAAAAAGGCCAAAGGAAAACAGAGAAAAAAGCATGGTATATATCATCTCAGGGGGCATTCCCCCTCCCTTTCCAAAGACCACAGGATGAATGCTCCTCCACATCCTGGCAGAAAAAAAGACCAAGGGAACATCCACAAATGCCACAATCCCCAATACACTACACACCACCGCCCTCTTCTCCTCCTGCATATCCAGATTTAATACCACCAGATATACCACATACATAAACCACATGATCAAGGTGGTGGTAAGACGGGGGGACCAGGTCCAGTAGGTATTCCAGGAGGCCTTTGCCCATATAACCCCTGTGATTAATACAAAAGTGGAATATAGCACCCCTATCTCAGCACTCACGTTTGCCATTATATGGAATCTGAAATTCCTCTTCCAGAGATAGAGCAAGCCAAAAAGGAATACCAGAAAAAAGGAAAAGAGCCCCCACCATGCAAAACTCACATGGAGATAGAATATCTTCTGGACAATCCCCATGGTCTGCTCTACTGGCGCATAGATAAAAATAAGATACATGGAAAATACCAGAGAGAGAAAGGTGGCCACGCATAAGATAATCATATTTTTACACCTACATCCTCAAGTTAGTCCTCTCCATAGAGAAAGGGAAATAAAAATATTCCAGTCCCCGTAAAGATAAGGTCAAAAGATAATGCCATCTTAAACCATGAAAAAAACCCCTCTGCTCCCCCTAAGTTGAAAAGTACCCCCCACATCTGTATCCCTGCAAGTATTATTGGTATCTGAAGGGGAAAGAGGATGGTGGTGAGTAAGGATTCCCGCACCTGTCCACAACGGGAAACCGCCCCAAAGAGGGAGCCCAGTACAGCAAGTCCCCAGTCTATCATAAAAACCATTAAGAGCCCCTTTAAAGGGAAATAACACCTACCCATCTCCAGAAATATAAACATTGCCCCCAGAAAGATTACCTGAATCCCTGTGAGGGAAAGTATCCCCGCCAGGGACTTTGCCAGCCATATAGCCTCTGGACTTGAACAGGAAAGGAGCAGTATATCCCTTGTCCTTTCCTGTTCTTCCAGGGAATACAGGTGGGCAAATATCAATATCCCACAAAAGGCGGAGCATATCCAGAAGATGGTTCCACTCCATATGGGATTTATTGGCCCCAGATTACTACTGGCCAGGGAAAAGGTAAAGATAAGAACCACTCCTAAAAGAGCCGCCTGAATAACCCCTCCCTCTCTAAGGTATAAGAGCCTTAGATCCTTTATTACCATGGCCCAGATGGTGTATATCATCTGGAGCATCTCCTGGGGATTACCACAAATTTTTTCTCTGAAAAAACAAGCATATTGTCTCCCATCTCTTCCCACTCCCCCCTCTCATGACTCACCCATAAAATGGCCTTTCCCTTTGCCCTTTCCCTGGATACAAACTCATAGAGCAGGGCACGGGAATCCTCGTCCAGTCCAGAAGAGGGCTCGTCCAAAAGATATAGTTTTGGCCTAAGGAGCATGAGCCTGGCCACATTCAACCTCTGAAGCATCCCCCTTGAAAAGGTGGCCACCCTCTCTCTGGCAAAGAGGGAAAGTCCCACCCTGGCAAGTATATCTTTTATATGGAGATCACCCTCTCCCTTTCCATATAGCCTTCTCCAGAAATCCAGATTCTCAAGGGCAGTGAGTCCCCCATATAGATGCGAAAAATGTCCCACATAGCCAATATCCCTCTTTCCCACCTCCCTCTCCACCTCCCCAGCCGAGGGACTACATAGACCTGCAATTATCCTCAGGAGGGTGGACTTTCCACATCCATTTGGCCCTACCACGAACCAGAGTTCCCCCTCTCCAACCTCAAAGGAGGTGGATTTAAATATAAGTCTATCCCCGTAAAACTTACACAATTCCCTTGCCCTAACCATATCTGGTCCCTTTAATAGCAATAAGGGCAAATAGGGCCAGAAGTATGCCCCCTATCCATATCCAGTGTACCATGGGGTTTATCTGTACCTCTAACTTTAACACCCCCGAGGGGGTAGTATCCAATATGGTGAGATATATCTCATCTATGGGCCTATTTAACACTGCCACCTTTGAGAAGGTATTATTCTGGACCAGATATAATCTCTTCTCTGGGGAGAGGGACCCAATGGGAACCCCTTTATAAGAGAGGGAAAAGGTGGCCCTATAATGGACACACTCCCGGGTTCTCAGGGTAGAAAAATCTTTATAGGTGAGAGAATATCCACAAAAATGGATGGTCTGTCCTCTGGAGATAATAAAATCTGCACTCCGCTTATATCCAGAGGATATGGCAATAGAGATGGCCATAAGCGCAACTGTCCCATGAATGGCCCATCTGGCCATAGGATAATACCACCTCTTTATCCCCCTTAAGAGAATAAGATATAAGAAGACAGAGACCAGAGAGACCCCTGAAGAGACTATCCCAAAAAGTAATATCTTATCCCTCACCCCCTTAAACCACAGCACCATTCCCAGTAGCAACGTAAGACAAATAAGAGCAATGGCATACGGTCCAATGCCCCCTTGTCTCCATTTTGCCCAGGGACAGAGGATTAGAAGCAGAAGTGCTCCACAGAAGATAGGAAGGAAGATATGATTATAAAAGGAGGCCCCAACACCCTTGGTGGTGCCAAGGAGGACTCCACTTATAAGGGGATACAAGCTCCCTATAACTATTACTGCACAAAGGCCCATAAAGACCCAGGCAGTTAAAAGGAGCATCCCCTCCCTGGAGGATATTCCTGCTACCCCCTTTGTGGAACGGGAGGGATAAAACAGGGTCACGTATATCACCACCACCAAACAGACCAGCAGCAAAAACAAAAAGGGCATTCCCAGATTACTCTTTCCAAAGGCATGAAGGGACTCCACAATGCCACTTCTGGTAAGAAAGGTAGCAAAAAAACAAAACACAAGGGTAAGGGATGCCAGAAGCCCACAGGTCTTATCCAACGCCCCGCTCCTCCTCCTTATTATATAGACATGCAAAAATGCAGTGGCGCTTAGCCAGGGGATAAGAGATGCATTTTCTACGGGGTCCCATGCCCAGTACCCCCCCCATCCCAGCTCAAAATAGGACCACCAGGCCCCCAGGATTATCCCTATACTCAGAAATAGCCATGCACCAAGGGACCACCTGCGAATCAAGGAAGAGACATGCATAGAAGAGCCTCGGGAGATCCTCTCTGCAAGGACCAGCAGAGATGGGACCATAAAACCCGCATATCCCATAAACAATGCAGGGGGATGAAACACCATCCCAGGATGCATCAGAAGAGGATTGAGACCGTTACCCTGAGCAGGTGCAGGGGAGCGGAGCAAAAAGGGATTTGCCACGGTGATAAGAAGCATAAAAAAAAAGGCCTCTATGGCGAAGAAAAAGATCCAGAAGGTATTCTTCACATCCAGGGGGATGCGAGAATACTTGCGGGAATGAATAAATAGGACCCCACTTGAGACCATAAAAAAAGTCCACAACAACAAAGACCCCTCCTGACCAGCCCATAGGGCACTAAGGGCATAATACCAGGGCAGATAGGTATCAGTATATTCCCATACATAGTTAAAGGAGAAGTCCCTATTATAGAGGGCCACTAAAAGGATTAGACAGGAGATAGAGACAAAAAAGAATATGGCCTTTTCACCATACTCTATCCATTCAAATCCCTCCCCCTTAATAGAAGAGTAGATAGAGAAACCCAACAGGGTCAGGGCAGAAAAAAAACAAAACATTAGAGAAAAAAATCCAACTATCGCCATCTCCACTATTCCTAAAAGATATGAGATTTGCAGGGATTAAGAACCAGCCTTTTTATATTTGGAAGGACACTTGGTCATAAGATTATAGGCCCGAAATACCCCTCCCTTCATCTTGCCCTCAACTATTACCTCTATACCAGGGGCAAAGGTGTCAGGGAGTTTTCCCTTATAAAAAATGGGGATAGATAGGGAAGGGTTCCTCTTGTCCAGGAGGGAAAATCTAACCCCCCCCTGTGTCTCTTTCACCTGCCTCCCCACCTTTCCAAATAGTCGGGCATGTTTTATGTTCCCCAATCCCTTTGCCAGGGCCTCAGACACATTCAAGAAATACATCCCATTGGAGCTTAAGGAGCTGATAAGGAGATATAAAAATCCCCCCCCCAACAAAAGAAAGACAATTACATATATCAACCGATTTTTCTCCCTTGCTTTCATCACCTCTACTCCCTTTCTTCTTTTACCAGGGCCACCTCCTGCCCCTCTTCTCTGGCACCCCTATCTCCTCCTGTCTCATAAGAGACCTCCCCATCCATGAGGAGTTCCTCCTTTCTCTTAAGTGCCAGACTCTTCATGTCCTCCACAACATCTGTCTCATCCACTATCTCCTTGCCCAAAATCTCCTCCAATATATCCTCCAGGGTGATCAATCCAGATATTCCCCCGTATTCATCTATCACAATGGCCATTGGTATCCTGGATTCCAGAAACCTCAAAAGGGCCCTATCCAGGGTTACTGCCTCTGGAAAGAAATGGACATTCTTTAAAAGCTCTCCCAATTTCTTCTTAGAAGCTCCCTTCACCAGATATTTCAATACATCCACCTTATAGACAATCCCCCGTATGTCTTCAGGGTCATTGTTAAAATAAATAGGGACCCTGCTATATGACCACATATCCTCCACATTAAGGGCATCCCCTATCTCCATCTCTGCGGGCAGGGTAAACATCACCGTCCGAGGGGTCATCACCTCTGCCACCCTCTTTTTGTCAAGTTCCAAGACATTGTGAATATATCTTTCCTCAAAGCGTTTTAACACCCCTGTCTTTCTAGAGAGGCTAACCAGCGCCAGCACATCCTCCTCTGAGGTCTCCAGCCTTTTGCTCCCCTTCTCCAGGAACCTTATTAAAAAACCAATGGCATTTATCACCGGCAAAAAGACAAATACCAGCAACCTCAATGGTCGCGCCAGCACAGTGGCCAGGAAACGATTATATAACACCCCCACAGTCTTTGGGATAATCTCGGAAAAGAAAAGGATGGTGAGGGTAAACACAATGGAAAAATATACCACATTTTCCCTGCCAAAGACCCCCGCAGCAGCTGCACCTGCAATGGATGCCCCAGCAGTATTAGCTATGGTATTTAATGTCAAGATAGCGGTGATAGGCTCATCTATATTACTCTTGAGCCTATAGAGGAGTTCTCCTGGATATCTTCCCTTCTTTCTCAGACTCTCAATATAGCTCCAGGAGACCGAATAGAGAACCGCCTCGGTGAGGGAACATAGGGCAGATATGCCAACTGCCAGACTAAAGGATATAATAAGAAGCCACATATTTCCCATAGTAAAGACTATCCCACCTTTCTCAGGGCACCTAAAAGGGATGCCTCAATCTTGTGGTTAAGCTCTGGGTCCATTATCTTTCCCCCGTCTCTATCTGTAACATAAAAAACATCAACCACCTGCGCCCCTGGAGTGGTTATCTTTGCCATGTTTATGCTCAGCCCAAATTCATGAAGTACCCGGGATATGGCGTGTAATACACCTGGTCTTTCCCAGGTATATACCTCTATCACTGTATAAAAATCCGAGGCCTCCTCATCTATTATCACCCTATCCTTTTTGCGGATTACCGGATAGGTATTAAATCGGGAATAAGAGATGGTCTCATAGAGTTGATCCAGGGATAGGTCTCCAGATATAAGGGCCCTGAGTTGTTCCTTTATCCTGTCGCAGAACTCCTCAACCCTGAAGGGATCAGGAATATTTTCCACTGTAATAATGTCCACTGCCACCCCATAGCGACGGGTATAGATATCTGCCGAGAGTACATTTATCCCATTTACCCACAATACCCCTGTAATAAAATCAAAGAGCCTCTCATGGTCCCTGCACACTATTATAAACTCCCACAAACCAGAGGAAAGTGGCCTCACCTCCAGCACCACCTCTTCACTAGAGAGTCTCTTCTCAAGGGCAAAGTGAAGATATAGCTCTTCAGGGCTATGGGTCAGTAAATACTTAATGGAGAGGTCCTCCAGCCATGCCCTCACCTCTCCTGCATCCTGGCCCGCTATCTTTATTGTCTCTTCCTTCTTTCTCTCCACTGCAAGGGAGACCTCTTCCCCATTAAAGTCCCCCTGTCTTAGAAACCTCTCCACCTTGATAAAAAGCTCTTCCAGAAGGGATTTTCTCCAACTATTCCACACCCTGGGACCTGTTGCCCTGGAATCGGCAATGGTCAACAAAAAAAGCATGGCCAGCTTTTTACGACTTCCTATCCTGGAGACACACATCTCCACTGGCTTTTCCTCTTCAAGGTCCCTTTTTAAGGCTATTTCCGCAAGAAGCAAGTGATTCTCCACTAGAAAACTCAACAATTCCACCTGGGAGGGGGAAAGATAAAACCTCTCTCCCATGTGGCGCACCATCTCTGCCCCCCTCCTGGCATGACCCTTTCCCTGCCCCTTTCCAATATCGTGTAAAAGGGCACTTAGAAATAGGACCTTCTCATCTGCCACTTCCTCAAAGATAGCCCCATATTCCCCTGTCTTGAGCTCATGCATCTCCTTCACCGTCCTAAGCAAATGCTCATCAACCGTATAGATATGATAGGTGTCATATTGGGCCCTGTATCTTAAGGGGGCAAACTCTGGTATAAAGGCATCTAGAAACCTTGTCTCATGCATGGTTTTGAGGGTATCAAATGCGGAGTTGGGATTTAAAAGTATCTCAAAAAACTTTTTTACCACCTCCTCCCTGGAGGCAAATTCCCGCACCAAAGGGAGGTTCTCCCTCACTATCCTCCCTGTCTCGTGGTGAAAATGTAGTCCCAGCCTGGCCCCATTCCAGAAGAGGTCCATGAGTAATTCTGGCTTTATCTTTACATCCTCAGGGTCCTTAAAATAGATATGGTTCCCATCCACAATAAAGGGACCTGGTATTATCTTCCTCTTCTTCCTTCGCCTGCCGGGATAAAACCTCTCTCCTATCTTCTCAATAAAAAAGCCTGTTACCCTTTTTATCCTAGAGCTATGGGTATAATACAGCCGCATAAAACTCTCTTCAGGGGAGATATGACTAGAGCCCTGCAATCCAAACCACTGGGCGATCTGACGCTGGTCCTCCACAGAGAGTTGTTCCTTTTTCCGTCCCCCTATCCGGTGAAGCTGTATCCTCGTTCTCCACAAGAAATCATAGGCATCCTCTATCCACTTCAATTCCTCCTCATTGAGCCAACCAAGATCCCTCACCCTCTCCAGTTCACTGGTCTGTAAGAATACAATAGAGCCCCATCTCAGGGTATGCACATCCCTCATTCCCCCAATGCCCTCCTTAATGTGGGGCTCAATAAGATAAATGCTCTCCCCAAAGGCCTTCATCCTCATATCTCTGTGGGCCTTCAGGGACTGGAAAAAGCGCTTTTTATATCTGGAACCCCTCACCTTCTTGAGATAATCCCCCCTCCATTTCCCATAAAAATCCCTATCTCCCCCTAAAAAGACAGTCTCCAAAAAAGTGGTGCATACAGAAAAGTCATCCTTTGCCAGGGCGAGGAGCCTCCCTGGAGTATGCACCTGCTGGCCAACCTCAAAGCCCCCATCCCACAGCTTGGATACCAATGTCTCTATAACAGTCTTTTGCTCTGAAGAGAGTCTGGATTTATAGAGAAAAAGGATGTCCAGATCCGAATCAAAACTCACCTCTCCCCGTCCCAGTCCACCACATCCAACAATACAAAACTTCCTGACCTTAAGGGATGTTAAGTATTGCGAGAATATATTCACTATCTCCCTGGCATAGGCCCTGACCCCATTGGCCCCCACCAGTTCCCTCCCACACAACTCCACAAAATCCTCTCTCTTCTTCTTAAGGGAGGTGCAAAGACCTTCTATCCCCCTTATTAATTCCTCCATCCTCTACGTCCTCTTTTTCTTGAAGCGAGATGAGTCTATGTTGTACTTCTTTATCTTATATTGAATTATCCTCTTGGTGGTGCCCAATATCTTGGCTGCAGCACTCTGATTTCCCCCTGTCTCCTTCAGGGCATCTATAATGAGGTCCTTCTCAAAATTACTCACCAGTATGTCAAACTTGCCCCTGAATTTTCCCTTATCATTCTTACTCTTTATCTGCAAAGAGGGGGGAAGGTGGTGAGATTCTATAGTATTTCCCTCTGCAAGTAACACTGCCCTCTCAATACAATTCTCCAGTTCCCTTACATTGCCGGGCCAGTGATAAGACATGAGCATATCAATGGCTGAAGTGGATATCCTCTTTATATCCTTATTAAAGACCTGGGCATACTTGTTTACAAAAAAGTCCGCCAGGAGCAATATATCAGAGCCCCTTTCCCTGAGGGGTGGGATGTAGATAGGGAAGATGTTGAGACGATAATAGAGATCAGAGCGAAAATTTCCCCGCGAGACCTCCTCTTCCAGGTCCTTGTTGGTGGCGGCCAGGACACGGACATCCACCTTTATGGTGCGAGAAGATCCCACTGGCTGGATCTCCTTCTCCTGAAGGACCCTAAGGAGCTTTGCCTGGGCCATGGGAGATAGTTCTCCGATCTCATCCAGGAAGATGGTGCCCCCCTGGGCCTCCTGAAAACATCCCTTTCTCCTGGCCACGGCTCCAGTAAAGGCCCCCTTTTCATGCCCAAAGAGCTCACTCTCCAGCAGGCTTTCAGGCATTGCCGCACAATTTACCTTGATAAGAGGGCCCTTGCATCGTCTACTGTTTTCGTGAATGGCCTTGGCCACCAGTTCCTTGCCTGTGCCTGTCTCCCCATAAATGAGAACAGTGGTATCTGTCTCAGAGACCTGATCTATGAGTTTTAAGACATTTAAGATCCCCTTTGAACGACCAATTATGTCGGTCTTTGGTCTGGTGGCAGTGGCCAGGCGTTTCCGGAGCTTTCGGTTTTCTTCCTCTACTGCCCGAAAATATACCACCTTTCCCAGAAGCTCTGCAACTGAGGAGAGCAGATGGAGTTCCTTGTCCAGGTCCTCCACCTCCCTGGATAGCTTATCTGCTGAGAGGATCCCAACCACCCTTCCGCGATAGAATATGGGCACACACAAAAAGGAAAGTTCCTTTCTGTTTAGACTTCGGCGGGCACCAGTGCGATCAAGAAAGTGGGTCTCCTTACCCAGATTGGCAATGGCCATTGGTCTTCCTGTCTGGGCCACCTTTCCTGTAATACCCTCTCCCAGACGATAGGTTATCTTTTCTCCATTTATCTCCACCTCCTTGGCCACATCCAGCCATACCTCCCCTGATTGCAGGTCCAGCACCGATATCATCCCCCGATTCATCCCCAGTCTCTCACTCAGGATATCCAGCACCCCCTTTAGCTGTTCCCGTATATCATCCCTGCTGGAGAGGACCCGGGCGATTTCATAGAGTGCCCAAAGGTCATTATACGAAAATATCCCCTCCATATCCCCTATTCCACACATATTATATCAAACCTATCCCCGGTAAGAGATCTGCCTCCCTCTGGAGTTACCACAAAGGTATTTTCCACCCCCACCATCCCAATTCCCTCTATACCCACCTTGGGTTCCAGGGCAATCACCATATTCTCCTCAAGGGGCTCATTAAATCCCCTGGCAATAGGGGGCCACTCATCTAGATATAGACCAATACCATGCCCTATAAAGGGGACCTTATTCCCTCCAATCCCCATAAATCCATCTTCAATCCCCTCTTTCTTTGCCTTCTCAATGGCAAATAGATAGAGATCTGAAGGGGTATTGCCTGGTCTGAGCATGCTGGCACACTGACTTTGTATCTCCAGGCAAGTCTCCTGGGCCCGTCTCACCTCCTCAGGGAGTTGTGACTCCTTACCTGCAAAAAAGACCTGACTCTTATCTGTAAGATAGCCCTCAAGCGAAAAGACCGTATCCACCATGAGGACCTCCCCAGGTTTCCATATCTTGCCTGCATATCCAAAGTGAGGAATGGCGGGATGAATCCCCCTGGCCCCCACTGGCCCATTAAAGCACGTGGGATAATTTCCAGAATCCCCAGCGCACACATGTCCCATAAAGAGTTCTTCTCCCATACCCTGCATCCTGATTACCCCACAATGACCCAGATCAAAAAATATATTAAAGATGACAATGGCCATCTCTCGCTCACTCATCAGGGGCCTTATACCATGAGGGGTCCTCTTATAGATTCCCTCAAAATGCCTCTTGCCAGCAAGGGAGAGCTTCTCTATCTCCCAGGGGCTCTTAACCGACCTTGCCCTGGAGATGACCTCATCTCCAGACAAGAGGGTGTGAGAAGAAAATTTTCTATTGAAGAGAAGACCAAGCGACCAGGAGATTCCACCCATCTCCACAGAAAAGACCTCTGGAAGGGGAGCACCTCCATCCAGGAGGTGGGCCTTGATATCTGAATAGGAACGATAGGGCAGGATATTTTTTATTGGACTCTCTATCCTGGCCCTTTCAATCCCCTTCCTGATAAACAAAAATGGCTCCCCTTCCAGTGGGAGCCAAAAGACGCCACTCCCAAAATGTCCTGACGCCCAATAGATATGCACCCGGGAAAGGAGCATTATACCCCTTGATTCAGGTTGCATTTTCATTAGTATATTGCGAAGTCTCTCCCACCTAGACCTCAACTCCTCTAAGGGAATTATCTCCATTGCCTCAAACATATCCCCTCCCCTCTGGTTTATCCCTTATAAATCCATTTGCCTCATGGGACAAAATTCCATAATATAACCCCCTGCAGATGCAGGGGCACTATAATCTTACAGGGAAATATCCTATACAATTTTGTGTCAACGGGCAATGATTAAATCCAGAGGTGATTAAAAACACATGGAGAGAGACATAACTAAGGTATTTGATTGCAAAATGTGTGGAGAGTGTTGTTATGGAAAGGGGGGCATAGTGGTGGGCCCAGAAGAGATAAAACGAATTTGTAACTTTCTGGGGATAACTGTAGAGGAATTCTCTTCCATCTATCTCACAGAAGAGGGAGGAGGCAAATACTCCCTCACCTGTGGAGAAGATGGATATTGTGTTTTTTTTGAAAAAGGGAGAGGATGTAGCATCCATCCAGTTAAACCAGATATATGCAGGGCATGGCCATTTTTTCGGGGGAATATGGTGGATGAGTCAAGCCTAGAGATGGCAAAGCAGGCATGTCCAGGCATAGCAAGAGACGTAAGTTTCCAGGAGTTCTGTCTCATGGGGAGGATATATCTGAAGGACCATGGGCTCATAAAAAAAGAAAAGGGTGCACCAAATGCCCTTTTAATAAAAGACTAAGGGGTGAAGCAGAGTGGATCTGGAGAGGGCATACACCATCCTTGGGATCTCCAGGGGGGCAAAAGAGGCTGAGGTAAAAAAGGCATTTCGCAGGCTGGCCTTTGCCTATCACCCGGACCTAAACCCCAACCTACCGGATGCCGCCCGGAGATTTCAAGAGATAAATGAGGCCTATGTGGTTATAACCAAATACCTGAGACAGGGCTCCCCTAAGGATACTGCATCACCCAGAGGGGAGAGGAGAAGGGCCTACCAACGATACGAGGAACAGCAAAAAAGGCAGGCAGAAGAGAAAAAAAGGGTCTTTAACAAACAGAAAAAGAAGAAGACAGGTCCCCAGGGTCAACGGGTGATAAAGGGGGAGTATGCCCCTTCACAAGAAGAGATATTAAGAAACATCTTAAACGATCCATTTGCTCGTCAGGTCTTTGAGGATATATTTAGGGAGGTAAGGAGAAAGAGCTCGTCAACCCTCGCTCCCACTAAAACTAGAGGGAAAAAAAAGAGACGCCCCCTTCATCAGATGGTGGGGAGGCGGTTTTCCCTCTCCAGGCTCCGCTCATGGCTCCGCTCCCAACTGGATCATGAACACACTATTTATCTTCCACCAGAAAAACTGGTGCCTGGCGCAAAACTCAAGTTTCAGATAAGACAGTTTAAGAACAGGCCCATAACCATAGTGACACGCATCCCTGAGAACTACCGAATTGGCACACTTATTAGATTAAAGGGACTGGGGAAAAAATTAGGGCCATTTAAGGGAGATCTATATCTGCGACTATTCTACAAACCCTATGGAAACAATATCCCTTCAGGAAAGGACCTTTAAATATGGCTAATGGGCATGGTAAGGGGTGTTAGAGATAGGGAATCCAATAAGATAAGGGGGATGTGGCGTGGAAAAGATACTGGAAAAACTGGCGGATAAACTACTTACCCTGGACGAGGCCTCCCTTACCCAGTTGTGGGAGAAATATTATTCTACAGTACAGAGGTTTGAGCCAACAAAGAGGTGGGAGAGGGCCGTGATCATCCTCTCCATGATCCAGGCCATGAGATGGAAGAATCAGCTATTCAATGTAAAATGGCTGCAGCTCACCTCCCTGGAAAAGAAATTCAACAGGCGGTTTCCCGCTATGGCCCAGACAAAGAAAGAGATAGCAGGGCCTGTGGAAAAGGAAAAAAAGGGAGAAAAACATCCCAGGGACAAAGGAGAGGGGGGGAAGGTAATCCACCTCACCTCCTTTAAAACCAGAAAATAAAGAGGAGATGAGAAAAGATGGGGAAAAATAAGGTGGTAATTGGAACCCAATGGGGAGACGAAGGTAAGGGCAAGATCGTGGATCTCCTTACAGAAGAGGCAGATGTGATTATCCGTTTTCAGGGAGGGGCAAATGCAGGCCATACCCTGGTAGTGGGGGGAAAAAAGATAATACTCCATCTGGTACCATCTGGGATCCTGCATCCTGAAAAAAAATGTCTCATTGGCAATGGAGTAGTATTGGACCCCTGTGTTTTTTCCTCAGAGTTGGAAGAACTCAAAAATAGCGGGATCCCCATCTCTCCAGAGAGGATAAAGATAAGCTACAAGACCCATCTCATAATGCCCTATCACAAGCTGTTGGACAGATTCAGGGAAGAAAAAAAGGCGGGGGGGAACAAGATAGGGACCACAGGGAGAGGGATTGGTCCTGCCTATGAAGACAAGGCCGCCAGAATAGGGATCAGGGCATGCGATATCCTGGACAAAGACATGCTCTTCTCCAAGATAGAAAGGGCACTTGAAGAGAAAAATATCCTGTTTAAACATTATTTTCAAAAAGATACCATATCAGCCAGGGAGGTGATGGAGGAGATAGAACCCCATCTAGAGGCCCTTATACCCTATCTCACGGACGTCTCCCACGAGATCCAGAGGGCCATCTCCACGGGCAGGTCCCTGCTTTTTGAAGGGGCCCAAGGTACACACCTGGACATTGACCACGGAACATACCCCTTTGTGACATCTTCCAATACTGTGGCCTCTAACCTGTGTGCAGGCACTGGATGTGGCATGGGCACAGTGGAGGAGGTAATAGGGGTGGTAAAGGCATATACCACCCGAGTGGGGGGAGGTCCATTTCCCACAGAACTAACCGACTCAACAGGAGAGTATCTACAACAAAAGGGAGGGGAATTTGGGGCCACCACTGGGAGGAAAAGGAGATGTGGATGGCTGGACCTGGTGGTGGTGAGGGAGTCTGTGCGGTTAAATAATATCTCCTCCCTGGTACTCACCAAACTGGATGTCCTAAGTGGGATTGAGGAGATAAGGGTGTGTATCTCTTATACCTTTGAGGGTTCTTCCCTAACATATCCTCCCCAGCGGGAAAATGCCCTCTCTAGGGTGGAACCTGTATATGAGACCCTAGAGGGGTGGGAAGAGGACATCTCCAGGGTATCCAGCTACTCAGCACTTCCTCCCCAGGCAAAAAATTACATAGAATTTATAGAGGAGACCCTGGGCAAGGACATATCCCTCATTTCTGTGGGACCAGATAGGTCCCAGACCATAATACGCCCATAGAGGAAATCCCATGGCCACCAATCCTGCACCTTCCCCTAGAATCATCTCCCTCTTAAAGGGCCTGGCCCATTCTCCCCCGTGGGTCATTATCTTTGAGGGGGGGGATGAACAACAAAGGGATGAGGTGGCCCTGTACTGGTGTGCACTGGTAAACTGCAGCTCATCTACTCCCCCCTGTGGGAGATGTACCTTGTGTGAAGAGATATTCACCAGAAAGCAAGTGGATGTGCATATTATTGAGGGGGAAAAGAACATCAAGATAGAGGATGTACACGTGATAAGTACTAACATGCCAGAGAGACCAAAGGAGGCCAGATACCGCTGTTTTATCCTTAAAGGGGCCCATAGACTCACCCCAGCGGCGGCCAATTTTCTCCTAAAGACCCTAGAAGAACCCCTTCCAGGCAACCTGTTTGTCCTCCTCACTCCCCACAGGAGCATGCTTCTCCCCACCCTTATATCTCGCTCCCATATCCTCACACTGGCGTGGAAACTCCCATCCCTTGAGAAAGAGGCCCCTGAGATTACAGAGGCCATAGAGACCATTGCCAGGTTCCTGCGGTCCCAGAGGGGGATATTCTCCCTCACAGAAAAAAAACTGGATCCAGAGTTTGTAAGGGGCATAATCCTTGGCATCTCCACAAGGCTCATCCTCTCCCTATCCAGGGAAAAATCATCCAGGGATGGCCTAATTGAGGTCCTCTTGGAAGGGTCCCTGTCTCCCCTCAGCTACTGGAGGATCTCCCAGGTCCTTGAAAGGGCCCAGGAAATGCTGGAGCAAAACATAAGGCCATCTAGGGTCCTGGAATGGATGTGTATAAAACTCGCTTGCACAATATAACCTTATAAAACCCATTTTGCTCCTCCCCTGCCTTGACATTTTTCGGGTTAACATTTATGGGGTGAGATGATTTTCTGAATTCTAAAATCTTTTAGGGGGTTAGTGGCATGTATCAATTTGATAAAATTTATGAATTTGTGAGAGGTCCCCTGGCACTCTCGTCTTTTATCATATTCTTTGCTGGGATAGCCTGGCAGATAGTGATGTTTTTCTCCCATACAAAAAAGCTGGAAGGGACCCGCATAACAGGACCAAGGCCCACCAGAAAAGAGATAGAAAGATATGCCCCTTCTGAAGAAATAAGAAGACTGGCAAGGTGGGAGGGCACAGTGTTTAGGATGGACCCCTGCTTTGCCATCTTGACCTCAATATTTCACATCATCCTCATCTTAACCCCTATATTCCTTCTGGCACATAACATCCTCATAGAGCAGTCCTGGGGGGTAGCCCCACCCTCTTTTGCGGAAAGGTTCTCCGATATACTCACCATTGTTATCCTGGCATTTGGGGCCTTCTTTTTATATAGAAGACTATTTGTCCCTAAAGTAAGGGCAATTACCACTGGGGGGGATTACATACTCTTTCTTTTGGTATTTGTCCCCTATCTTACTGGATTTTTGGCATATCACCAGTTTTTTGCATATAAAAAGATGATAATTATCCATATGCTAACAGGAGAGCTCATGCTGGTATGTATCCCCTTTACCAGGTTAAAACACATGATATTTTATTTTCTGAACAGATTTTTCGTAAGAGGGGAATATAATTTCTTTAAGATAGGCAACAGGGTCTGGAACTAGGGAAGTTAGGGAGGAATAAAATGATTACACCCAACGAGATACTCAGGGAAAATAGGGGAAAGATCAAACTGGCCCTCTCTGTGTGTGCCCACTGTAGTATGTGTGCAGAGAGCTGTTTCCTCTACATGGCAAAGGACAAGGACCCCACCTACATGCCCTCTTATAAGATGCTAAATTCCATTGGAATCATCTTTAAAAAGAAGGGAAAGGTGGAGGGAGAGGAGATGGAAAAGATAAAGGAAATCGCCTGGGAAAAGTGTGTACTCTGTACCAGATGTTACTGCTCTCTGGGAATAGATATTCCATATCTCATCTCCCTGGCCAGGGATTTCTGCAGACTCAAAGGTGTTTACAGAACCTATGACAATTAAGTAACACATATAACTATTCCACCAGGAGGAATCTTTATGATCAAGGTGAAGAGAAAACCATTTGAAGAGATAATGGGATTCATTGAAAAATATAACCGGATATTAAATGTGGGATGTGGGGGATGTGCCTCAGTGTGCCTTGGAGGGGGACAAAAGGAGGTAAACATTCTCAATGAAGAAATAAGGCTCTTTCTGGAAAAAGAGGGCTCTTCCAAGGAGCTGGATGGATACACAGTGGAGCGGGCATGTAATGAAAAGTGCTTCTTAAACCTGGAGAAGGTGGTGGAAACAGGAAAATATGACTGTATAATTACCATGTGCTGCTCAGCTGGGACACAACTCATTGCAGAAAAGTTCCCGCTCATCCCTGTATATCCTGCAGTTAATACTGTAGCCATAGGAATAGATCGGGATATTGGTGTCTATGAGGAGAGATGCAGGGCTTGTGGTCATTGTGTAATAGGTTATACAGGTGGAATATGTCCAGTAACAAGATGTGCAAAGGGACTATTTAATGGACCATGTGGAGGTACTAATCACGGAATGTGTGAAGTTCATCCTGATATACCATGTGCCTGGTATGAAATATATCATCGTTTAAAAGAACAAAATAGATTAGAAGATATCAGAAAAATATATCCAATCATGCAGTGGAAAAATCAAACTCAGAGAACTATATTTCAATACGGATATGAAGAGAGATATATAAAAGAGGCAAAATAGAAAATGACAGTTTCTCCCCTATGCCTTTTTATAGCATCCCTGGGACTGGCATTTGTTTTAGAGGGTTCTCTTTATTTTCTTTTTCCAGATTATATGAAAAAGCTCCTGGAACAGATGCAGAATATGGGTTCTCATACCCTTCGTAATATGGGTCTTGGAGTAATAGTTGTGGGATTAATATTGATGTATATGGCACTAAGATAGGTCAGAGAAGGGATGAAGGGGAAAAGAGAGGAGGGTCTGGGCCCTCCTCTCTTTTTTGGTGAGGTGTTATTTTCCTGCCATCATTGCCTCAATATC
This sequence comes from uncultured Desulfohalobiaceae bacterium, assembly GCA_964427155.1. Taxonomy (GTDB): domain Bacteria; phylum Desulfobacterota; class Desulfovibrionia; order Desulfovibrionales; family Desulfothermaceae; genus Desulfothermus. Next base: position 125,562 of record CAYRSC010000020.1, read on the forward strand.
CTCTTTTACATCCCCAATGGGCTTGAGATCAAATTTCTCCACTAGTATCTTGGCAACATTTGGAGATAGAAATCCTGGCAGGGTTGGACCTATCCTCAGCCCCTTAAATCCCAGATAGAGCAGGGCAAGGAGCACAGTAACAGCCTTTTGCTCATACCATCCAATATCAAAGGAAATGGGAAGGTCATTTATATCCTCCACCCCAAATACCTCTTTTAATTTAAGGGCAATCACCGCCAGGGAATAACAATCATTGCACTGACCTGCATCCAATATCCTGGGAATGCCCCCAATATCTCCCAGGTCCAGCTTGTTATAGCGGTATTTGGCGCATCCTGCAGTCAATATAACTGCGTCCTTTGGAAGATTCTTTGCCACCTCAGTAAAATACTCCCTCTTTTTCTGTCTTCCATCGCATCCCGCCATCACCACAAATCTCTTGATGGCACCAGATTTTACCGCATCAACAACCTTATCTGCCAGGGCAAGGACCTGATTTCTCGCAAAGCCTCCCACTATTTTTCCATCCTCAAGCTGGGTGGGAGGAGGGCACTTTTTGGCCATCTCTATCACCTGGGAAAAGTCCTTACTCCCTCCCTCTGGCCTGTTGGCTATGTGTTTTGCACCTGGGTAGTTCACCACCCCTGTGGTAAAGAGTCTCTCCAGGTAGTTACCCCTCACTGGGATAAGGCAATTGGTGGTGAGGATAATAGGACCATTAAATGCCTCAAATTCCTTGTTCTGATGCCACCATGAGCTCCCATAATTTCCCACAAAGTGGTCGTATTTCTTAAAGGCTGGATAATAGTGGGCAGGGAGCATCTCCCCATGTGTATATACATCCACACCTGTGCCTTTTGTCTGTTCCAGAAGCTCTTCTAGGTCCTTGAGGTCATGACCGCTTATAAGTATCCCTGGATTATTCCTCACCCCAATATAGACCTCACTGATCTCAGGATGTCCATAGGTGGAGGTATTGGCCTCATCCAGCAGGGCCATCACCTTTACCCCCATTTCGCCGGTCTTGATGACCAGGTCAAACAACTGCTCAGTTGTGAGGTCTTTGGTGAGGGCGGCAAGGGCCTCATATACAAAATTATAGATCTCATCACTTTCAAAGCCCAAGATAGCCGCATGGTCCGCATACGCACATATCCCCTTTAGACCATAGGTCATTATCTGCTTGAGGGAACGCTCGTCCTCATTTTCAATACTCAACCACCCCACCTCTTTTGCCTTCTCAGAAAACTCTGCTGGATCAGAACTGGACCAAGTGGCGGACTCATGAAGGGGCTCGTCAAACTCTCTTCCCTGCTTCTCCTTATACACCTTTAAAAATTTATCCCTTAACTCGTCTCTCACCTTCTGGGCATTTATTATCCACTCATGAAACTTCTCATTATCCCATCCCACATTGGTAATGGTGCTAAATAGGGCCTCACAGACAAATCTCCCCACCTTTCTGTCCACTGTCTCAAGGTCTTTTAACCTCTCTCCATAGATACCTATCCCCTTACATACAAACAGGAGCAGGTCCTGAAGATTGGAGAGATCCTCGGGCTTTCCACATACGCCCTTTACGGTACATCCCTGATTCTTTGCGGTCTCCTGACACTGGTTACAAAACATATGGTGCCTCCTTTTTCTGGTTAAATGGTTATCTTTATGCTCTTTGTTGACTAAAACATAGTCTATACATCTTTTTTTTGCTTTGATTTATATCAAAAAAGCCATAAAATGGCTAGCATATATATTCTTGACTATTCCTTCTTATCTGAAAAGTATTTGACTTTGGGTCTCATGAAATTTATCCATCAAAGGATATAGCCAGGGAGGGAAGGGAACATTTATTAGAGGGGTGTTTATCAGAAAAAAACAGAAGGTGAGGTAAAATATGTTTGAAAACATTGAAAGACCGTGGTTAAAGAGCTATGACCCTCAGGTCAGATATCACCTGGAGTATGAACATGTCCCGCTCTTTGAATATGTGGAGAGGGCGGCCAGAAATTATCCATCCAGAGAGGCCATTATCTTTCAAAACAACACCATCTCCTATGCAAAGCTAAAAAGGCTCACGGACACAGTGGCCGCCAATCTTCAATATTTTGGGATAAAAAAGGGAGACAAGGTGGCTATAATGTTACCCAATCTCCCTCAGACCATAATCGCATATTGGGGAGTACTAAAGGCCGGGGCCATAGGGGTGATGACTAATCCCCTTTATATGGAGAAAGAACTGGTCCATCACTTTAATGACTCTGAGAGCAGGTTTCTCATAACACTGGATAGACTCTGGCCCAAGCTATCCCCTCTCCTCCCAAAGTTTTCCTTGGAGAAGATCTTTTTTACCAGTATATCTGAAAGCCTGGCCTTCCCCTTAAACCTCCTATATCCCTTAAAGGCCCGAAGGGAAGGTAGCTATGTAAAGGTCCCCTTTGATGGAGAGGTCATTCTTCCCTGGAAAGAGCTTATCAAGGGTCCCAAGGCCCCACTGAGAGAGCCATCCATAGACCCATCAAATGACCTGGCCCTGCTTCAATATACTGGTGGTACCACAGGGATATCCAAGGGGGTAATGCTCACCCATGACAATCTCACCTGCAATATCCAGCAGGCGGCAGAGGTACTCAATCATCTGGGAGGAGAAAAACGAGAGATATTCCTCTCCCTTCTCCCATTTTTTCACGTCTATGGGCTAACTGTATGTCTAAATTTTCCAACCATCCTGGCGGCTACCACCGCCCCCTATCCCCAATTTGTTCCCCAGGAGGTATTAAAGGCCATAAACAAGATAAAGCCCACCATCTTTCCTTCGGCACCTGCTGTATTTAATGTGCTCCTACAGCAAAAAAACATAAACCAATTTGACCTTACCTCTATAAATTATTGCATTACCGGTTCTGCCCCTATGCCAGTGGAACTTATGAAAAGATTTAAAGAGATCACAGGTGCAGAGATAATAGAGGGCTTTGGCCTCACTGAGGCATCGCCCATAACCCATTTAAATCCCTTGAGGGGAAAGAGAAAGATTGGTTCCATTGGACTTCCCTTTCCAGACACAGATGCCGCTATTGTGGATATAAAGAATGGGGACAAACTACTTCCCCCAAATGAGCCAGGGGAACTCATCATAAGGGGGCCCCAGGTGATGAAGGGTTATTGGAAAAGAGAAGAAGAAACCGCCAACACCCTGAGGAATGGGTGGTTATATACTGGAGATATAGCCTATATGGACGAGGAGGGATATTTCTTTATCGTGGACAGGAAAAAGGACCTTATAATCTCCGGGGGATATAACATCTACCCCAGAGAGATAGAAGAGGTACTATATGAGCATCCAAAGGTAGCAGATGCCGCATGTATTGGAGTGCCCCACAAACATCGGGGAGAGGTGGTAAAGGCCTACATTGTACCAAAGCCTGGAGAGGATATAGATAAGAAGGAGATAATTGCCTTTTGCAGACAAAAGCTGGCAAACTACAAGGTCCCCAAAAAGATAGAGATAAGAGAGGAACTCCCCAAGACCATTGTGGGCAAGGTGCTAAAAAGACATCTAAGGGAAGAGGTGGACGGTGAAGAGGTCCATGAAGAATAGCCTTATCTCCTATGCAGGGTGGCCCCATCATAGGTCCACCTCTCCATGTGCAATTTAACTCTACATCTTTCACCTGCAATTAAGTCCTTGATAAAATCTCCATCCTCAGGCAAACTAACCCCACTTTTTAGGGGGAGAAGGGGAGGTGGTTTCACTCCCCCTTTTATCATTAACTTCTGGCCAGTTTGTTTTTATATCCTTTTTAAACCCACAGGAGGGAGGAAATGAAAGCGGCAAGTTTCAGGTCTTCTGGAAGGGGAAGGGGAATATGTCTGGTCCTCTTCCTTTTATGGGTGCTTATATGGTGTGGCCCTGCATGGGCAGGGTCTTCAAAAAAGCCCTTTATCTTTGGTCTGTTGCTAGTGGGTCCCTACAATGACCACGGCTGGAGTCAGGCCCATTATGAGGCGGGAGAGGCCTTACAGAAAGAACTAAAGGGCGTAAAGATGATCTACATTGACAAGGTAAATCCTGCAGACCGTCCAGGGGTGACCGTGCCACAATTGGTGGATGAGATGATCTCTCAGGGGGCAAGGCTTATCATCGCCAATTCAGATGACATGAAGGACGGCATAAGGGAAGCGGCCCTTCAACATCCTCACACATATTTTCTCCATATCTCTGGAGACGATGCCCTTACAGGAAAGGCCCCAAAGAACCTATCCAATCTTATGGGTCGCATGGAATATGGTAAGATGATGGCTGGTTTTGTGGCCGCACTTACAACCAGAACTGGAAAGATAGGGTATCTTGGTCCCTTGATCAACGATGAGACACGCCGTCTGGCTGTATCTGCCTATCTGGGGGCAAGGTATGCATGGACCCATGTACTTCATAGGGATCCAAAAAAACTTCATTTCAGGGTCACCTGGATCGGTTTCTGGTTTAACATCCCTGGTATTACTGCAGACCCCACCCAGGTTACTCAAAACTTCTTCAACAGTGGCTATGACGTGGTGATCTCGGGCATAGATACCACAGAGGCCCTGGTGGTTGCCAAGCAACAACGGGAAAAGGGTAAAGAGGTGTGGGCCATCCCCTATGATTACAAAGGGGCATGTGCAGAGGCACCTGATGCCTGTCTAGGGGTGCCATACTTTAACTGGAAACCTGGCTACAAGCACTTTATAAAGATGGCAATGTCAGGAAGATGGAAACAACAGTGGCTCTGGCTTGGGCCTGATTGGAAGGACATAAACAATCCAGATACCAGCTCTGTTGGTTTCATCCCTGGCTCAGCCCTCTCCAGCAAGGCCAGAAGGGCCCTTAAAAAATTCCAAAAGGGACTGGCCTCTGGCAGGATCCAGCTCTTCAAAGGCCCCCTCTATTACCAGGACGGGTCTATATTCCTAAAACGGGGCCAGGTGGCCACAGACAGACAAATCTGGTATATGAAGCAACTCCTTAAAGGAATGGAAGGTCAAAGTAGCGAAAAGTAAATATGGAAATAAGGGTTGAGCACATATACAAATACTATGGCCATGTTGTGGCCAACAAAGATATAACCTTTACCATCCATTCCCACTCCATTCACGGAATATTGGGGGAAAATGGGGCGGGCAAAAGTACTCTCATGAAGATACTTGCAGGATTTACGCCTCGTTCTAAGGGAAAGATATTTATAGATGGAGAAGAGGTAGAATACACATCCCCTGCAAGTGCCACTGCCCTGGGAATTGGGATGCTCTATCAGGACCCACAGGATTTTCTCTCAATGACTGTACTGGAAAACTTCATCCTGGGTCTGTCGTGCTCCTGGCACATCAACAGGACATATTATCGCCATATATTTAGTGAGGCGGCCAGGAAAATGGGTTTTGAGATCTCCCCCTCTCTCCCTGTCTCCACACTAACAGTGGGAGAGAGGCAGCAACTGGAGATAATCAGGCTCCTCACCATAGGGGTGAAGGTGCTTATACTGGATGAGCCCACCACAGGGATCTCCTTAAGACAAAAGCGGATGTTGTTTGATGCCCTCAGGTCCCTGGCCAGAGAGGGGAAATCCATTGTGCTTGTGTCCCATAAACTGGAGGATGTGGAGGCCCTATGTGATAGGGTTACTGTGCTTAGGGATGGAGAGGTGGCAGGGGAAATGGAAGCCCCTTTTGAGAGGTCTAGCCTCCTCTCCATGATGTTTGGGCACCACTTTACTGCCCCCCCTTCCGCAAGGGGGGACACTCCAGAAAGAGAGGGGCAACCTCAGGGGTTGCCCCTTCTGAGTTTTAAAGATGTATCCGCCCCAGGGGGACGCTCAGGCCTTTATCACTGCTCCTTTGAGGTACATGAAGGTGAGATAGTGGGACTTGCAGGGCTTGAGGGGAGTGGTCAGGAGGTATTCCTGAGGCTGGCCGCAGGTCTCATCCCCCCCGATAGGGGAGAGATCTATTTAAAAGAGATGCAGATAAATGGAAAGGGCCATGAATATATGAGGAGTCAGGGGATATGCTTTGTGCCCGCGGCAAGGCTGGAACAGGGGTTATTCCCCCAGATGAGTTTACTGGAGCACTACGGTATAGCCTTTCACAAGAGTAATTTCTTTGTCCCCTGGAGAAATGTGGAAAAGACAGCAAGGGAGAGGATAGAGGAATTCAGGATAAAAGGGACACCATCCAACAGGGCATCCTCTCTCTCTGGGGGGAATCAGCAGAGACTGCTCCTCTCTCTTATCCCTGACTCTACCAGGCTCCTCTTACTGGAACAGCCAACCCGTGGGCTGGATATGGAATCTGCGCTCTGGGTATGGGAACACCTCACATCCTACTGCGGAGGAAAGACTGCGCTTATCTTTAGCTCAGCAGAGCTAGATGAGATATTTGCCGTGGCCCACAGGATAGTGGTATTTTTCAATGGAAGGATAGTACTGGACAGGCCAATACAAGAGACCTCCCTGGAGGAGGTGAGCATGGCCATTGCAGGGACCTGTCCCGACGAGGTTACAACATAAGTCCCTTATATATAAAACCAGGATGGGTAGAGTGAATAGATACATCTTTGCCTCTATTCTTAGATGGTTCTTTATTGTGTTTCTCGTCTTTGCCATTACCACACTCCTGTTGCTTGCCACCTCAACCCCACCCTTTGAGGCATATATGCTCCTCTTAAAGGGCTCTCTAGGATCATTAAACAAGGTGGCCAGGGTAATCCAGGTGTGGATTCCCCTCACCATGTGTTCCTGTGGGTTGCTCTATACCTTTTCAATGAAACTATGGAACATTGGGGTTGAAGGCCAGGTGATGCTGGGAGCGGTGGGGGCAACTGCCATGTTAAGGTGGTTATCTCCTGCCCTTGCTCCTTCCTGGGTCCTGGTAATCGCCTTTGTCTTTGCCATGTTTCTGGGAGGGCTATATTCCCTCTTTGCAGGTATTCTCAAGACCAGGGGAGGGGTCAATGAGATATTCGCTGGACTAGGGCTCAATTTCGTGGCCCAGGGCTTGATACTCTGGCTCATCTTCGGACCGTGGAAACGTCCTGGTATCGCATCTATGAGTGGGACCCAACCCTTTGATTATTCCCTGTGGTTACACACCCTTGAGGGTTTTCGCATATCCCCCTGGGCCCTTCTTACCACCCTTTTTCTATTTACCCTCACTGTTATGGTGCTCAAATATACCCGATGGGGACTCTTCTTCAAGGCAGTGGGAGAGAACATACATGCCGCCACCCTCTTTGGACTATCTGCTGAAAGATACATCCTTCTGGGGATGTTCCTGGGGGGGGCTCTTGCGGGATGTGCGGGCTATTTTCAAGTATGTGGGGTCTATCATCGCCTCATTCCCTCTATCTCCAGTAACTATGGATACCTTGCCCTCCTGGTGGTAATGCTGGCAAACTACAAGTGGTGGCCCATCCCCTTTATCACCTTCTTCTTTGCATGCCTTAACGTGGGAAGTATCCAGCTTCCACTTATTTTAAAGATAGATTCCTCATTAAGCGGGGTTATCCAGGGAATATCTGTGGTAATATTTCTATTCGCCTATAGATGGCGAATGAAAAGTACAAAGGGGTAAACTAATTATGGACCTTTCCCTATCCATACTCCTGGCAAGTGTAGTAAGTGGTTCTGCCCCCCTTATATTTGCCACACTTGGGGAGACATTCTCAGAGCGGGCGGGGATCATTAACCTCTCCCTTGACGGAAGTATCCTGCTCTCTGCAATGGTGGCATTTGCAGTGGCATATAACACAAAAAACATATTTCTGGGATTTGTCTCTGCCGCCCTGGTGGGGGCAACACTTGCTGCCTTTATTGCGGCTGCAAGCCTGTTTTTCAGGATATCCCAGGTGGCAATTGGTTTTGTCCTTACCCTCATGTGTAGAGACCTGGCCTATTTTCTAGGAAATCCCTATACCCGCATCCAGGGTCCCCAACTAATGCCCCTGCCCATCCCATATCTGGATAGACTCCCCTTTATAGGCCATGTATTCTTCCAACATAATATTATGACCTACCTCAGTTATGTGTGTATTGGGATCACCTGGTTCTACTTTTATCACACCAGGGGAGGACTGGTGCTTAGATGCATTGGAGAGAATCCCCGTGCCGCATATACAAGGGGATTTCCAGTAAAAAAACTCCAGCTCCTCTATGCAACCCTGGGAGGGGCCATGGTGGGGATAGCTGGAGCCCTATATTCTCTCAGTGTAAAGCCGGGATGGGGAAGACCCCAGGGAGCAGAGGGAATAGGCTGGATAGCCCTTGCCATTGTAATATTTGGAGGGTGGGACCCATTAAAGGTGGCGTTTGGCGCATACTTCTTTGGCTTCCTTCAAATAATGGGGATAGTCTTTCAGGGATGGTGGCCATCTATTCCTGCTCAGGTGTTTCAGGTGGCACCCTTTCCCATGATGATATTTATGCTGGTACTCATCCACCTCTCCAGTGGCAGGAGGATAGGTCATCTTCTGGAACGCTATCCCATGCTGCGACCCATATTCCGATTTCTCCAGGTGAATCCCCCTGCCTCCCTGGGAGAGACGTATCATGGAGAATAAGCAGGGTCTCTCCTTATGTTAAGGAGCAGGGATGTAGTATTCCCACTTGCCAAATGAAGAGAGTTCCTTCTGGAGTGAGTGTCTGTCTCCCACCACCAGTACCTTTAGCCTATGGGGATGGATATATAACCTGGCCACCCTGTTCACATCCGCCCTGTGAACAGCTTTTATATCCCTTATGAGCTTCTTAAAGGAATCCAGGGGCATTCCCCTGGTGGCATAATATAGACACCTCTCCATCACCTTCTGGGGAGAATCATATCTAAAGACCAGGGTATTTAAGAACTGCATCTTTGCCTCCTCCACCTCCTTCTCAGTAACCCCCTTGGTGTACAGTCTCTCAAGCTCCCCCTCTACTGCCTCAATGGCCCTGGCAGTGGAAGGATTCTTTGTCTTGAGACCAACAAAAAAGACCCCTGGATAAAAACATCTACAGCCAAATCTTCCAAATATGGCATAGGCAAGTCCCATTTTGGTCCTTATATCCTGAAAGAGCCTTCCTGAAAAACCACCACTTAGTATCATGTTCATCACCTGAAGGGGGGCAAAGTCTGGACTCTTTCTCCAGCCACCCCTGTGGCCAATTACGATAAAACTCTGATTGGTGCCCCTTTTGTCTATGAGCACATATCTTCTATGGGGGGAAAAGTGTGGATGAGGCAGGGAGATCTCCACTGGTTTTCCCTTTCTCAGGGTCCCAAATTCCTTTTCAAGAAGGGATGTCATCTCCCCAGGCTCAAAGTCCCCTACCACCCCCACATAGATATCTGGACCCACAAATATCCTATTATATAGTTGCTCCACATCCTCAAGGGTGATACTGGATACACTTACTGGGGAAGGGAGTCTCCCATAGATGGTATTTCTTCCATAAATAAGGCGTTTAAATTCCCTCATGGCAATCTCATCCTGATTGTCATTCCGCCTGAGGATAATGGTCATGAGCCTCTGTTTTGCAAGCATAAGGTCCTTCTCATTGAAATTGGGGGAAGATAAGACCTCCACTACCTGATGGAGAATAGGGGCGAAGTTTTCTGAGAGGCAGTCTAGATTTATGGTTCCAAAGAGCAGTCCAAAATCTATAGATAACTCTGCGGCCCTATCCTCCAGAAAGGTATCCATCTCCTCACCAGGATAATCCTTACTACCTCCCAGTCTCAACATCTGAGAGAGGATATTCTCAAGCCCCTCCTTTCCTTCTGGCACCAAAAATCCCCCGCCCTTTATCTTTATTTCCACGTGAATAAGGGGCAATTCATGATTGGGAAGGAGATATACCCTTACCCCATTTTTGAAGACAAGGGACTCTATTTTATAGGAAGGCCATTTTACCTCTTCCCTGGCACATAATCTCTTTATTGTCTCATTAGTATTCATCTTTCTCTCCGCACATCCCCCTGCTACCATGGCCAAAAGGCAAAAGATAACCACTAGATAACCATAATGCTTCATAACCATAACCCCTTATTTTGATATGAGTCTGGCCTCTGTCATATTCTCTCTCACAAGATACCTGCACGCCACCTCTTTTATCTCCTCAGGGGTAATCCTTGCCATTTCCTTCACATCAGAGAAGATGTGTCTCCAGCTACCCCCTATCACCTCATAATAGGCCAGTTCCTGAGCCATCCCCAGATTAGACTCCATACTCCTAAGGATATCTGCCTTGCTCAGGATATAGGCCCGGTGTATCTCCTGGGACGTCACCCCTTCCTTCTGGACAGAGGCTATCTCTTCATCTATGGCGTGGGACAACCTCTCCAGGGAAACCCCCTTTGAAGGGATGGCAAATATCACAAACAGACAGGGATATCTCTCCCCAGGGAAGCCAGTAGAGGCGGATATGGAGAGGGCAAGTTTCTTATTGAGCACCAGGTCCCGATAGAGTCTTGAACTCCTCCCCTCAGATAGGATGGAAGAGAGGACCTCCAGGGCAAGATAATCCCTAGAGCCATAAGAAGGGATGTGATAACCCCTTAGATAAATGGGCTGGGCATTATCATATACCTCTACCTCCCTGGGGCCATCCTGAGGGGGTTCCATGGTATAGAAGGGCTCAGGCATGGGACGCCTTTTTATGTCCCCAAAATATTTCTCTGCAAGTCCTTTTATATACGCAGGGTTCACATCCCCTACAATGGCTATCACAATATTTTCAGGCACATAGTACTTCTGGTAATATCTGTTGAGATCAGAGATGGTAATGGCCTGGATATCACTATCCCATCCAATGGTGGGATGTCTGTAAGGATGGGCAATAAAGGCTGTGGCCCTGAAGGCCTCTATGAGCTTTCCCATTGGAGAGGTATCTATCCTCATCCGCCTCTCTTCCCTGATTACCTCTTTCTCTGTATAAAATTCTCTCCACACAGGATTTTTAAGGCGATCAGACTCCATATAAAACCATAGCTCCACCCTGTTGGCAGGGAGGCTACAAAAGTACATGGTGTAGTCCGAGGAGGTCTGGGCATTTAGGTCCTCTCCCCCATTTTGCTCAATTATCTTGGAAAATTCATTGGGTATTACCAGAGAATCCGCCTCCGCCTTAAGGCGTTCAAACTGCTCTTTCTCTTTACTACACGAGGACTTTCCATGTCTTAAGGAGCAGAGAAACCACTTTTTATATGCCTCATCCTCTTTTTTTAAAAGTATCCTCTCCCTTGGCCAATCCTTTGTCCCAATATGAGTAGTACCCTTAAAGGCCATGTGTTCCAGGATATGGGAGATGCCCGTCTCCCCAGTCTTCTCACATACACTCCCCACACCCACCACGGTTACAAAACTTACCACAGGGGCATTATGCCTCTCCATCACAATAAATTTCATCCCATTTGGGAGGGTAAACTCTGTTATCTCTCCCTCCACCTTTGTCAACACTCCCTCTTTTGCCAAGGCCGCTCCTCCCCTCAGCCACAAAAACATTATCAAAAAGATTAAACACCACTTCCTCATCATTTCTCACCACCCCCATATACCTTATCCAATATCTCCCTTCCCCCTCTACTCAAGAGGTAATGGGCCAGCGACCTTCCCACAGCCACGGGATCAGAGGCCGCCCCCCTATGGGTGGAGCTTATTATATTTTCTCCATTCACGTCCCCCACAAAACCAGATATAACCACTTCCTCTCCCTCAATATGCGCATGGGCCCCCAGGGGCACCTGACATCCCCCCTCCATCTCAAACAAAAATCCCCTTTCTGCCTCCACACATATCCTGGAGACAGGGTCCTGGAGGGGAGAAATGAGCCTTTTCACCCTCCTGTTTTCTGAGGAGACCTCTATACCCAGGGCCCCCTGTGCCACAGCGGGATAAAACTTTGGAAGGCATAGCTTTTGCATATAAGGGGCCACTATTCCAAGCCTCCTCAAACCTGCCATTGCAACCACTATTGCATCAAATTCCCCCTGCTTTAGTTTCCTCACCCTGGTATCTAGATTGCCTCGCAGCATCTTGATCTCTATATCAGGGCGAAGGGCACGAAGCTGAGCCTGTCTCCTGAGGCTACTGGTGCCCACCTGGGCCTGGGGAGGGAGGTCCTTGAGAGAGGGATAGGAAAGGCTCAAAAGACAGTCCCAGGGCTCTTCCCTGGGGGGTATAACTGCTATCTCCAGTCCCTCAGGAAGCTGGGCGGGGACATCCTTCATACTGTGCACTGCAATATCCGCCTCCCCTCTCAAAAGACACTCCTCTATCTCTTTAACAAACAGTCCCTTTCCCCCAATACGTGCCAGGGGCACATCCAGTATCTTGTCCCCTGAGGTCTTTATCCTCTTTAGTTCTATTTGTATCCCTCTATAACGCTCCCTAATAAGAGAGGCCACAAAATTGGCCTGCCAGAGGGCCAGTTTACTCCCCCGGGTTGCAATAATTATCTTCTCTCCCATATAGCTAACCACCACAACTTGCACAATTTCCACCACTGCAGCCTGAACATGAGCTTCCACCTATGGAAGAAGGGCCTCCATCTCCTCCAGACCCAGAACCCCATTTTGCCCTGCATACAGACATCTGTTTTTGCACATTATGACTCTTACACTGGGGACAGGACACCTCCTCCTGCCCACACAACACCAGTTCCTCAAACTCACATCTACAATCCTCGCAAACATATTCATAGATCGGCATAAGTCATCCCTCCTACATATATAAGTCCAATTTTTCTACAGATTCAAAGATAAAGACCTCCACTAGCTCACACAAGAGATGGGCTATGGTAATGTGTATCTCCTGGACAAGGGGAGTGCTGTCACAGGGTACGTGGAGATTATAATCACACATCTCCATCATTCCACCGCCCTTTTTCCCGGTAATACCCACTGTAATTATCTCCTTTTCCTTTGCCACCTTGATGGCCTCAAGCACATTTCTGCTCCTGCCAGAGGTGGAAAATCCAATAAGTACATCCCCCTCTCTTCCCAAGGCCTTTACCTGTCTGCTAAAGACATCCTTAAAGGAATAGTCATTGGCAACCGCTGTGAGGATGGATGTGTCTGTGGTGAGGGCCACCGCAGGAAGTGCTGGTCGGTCAAAACGAAACCTCCCCACAAATTCCGCGGCCATGTGCTGGGCATCTGCTGCACTGCCTCCATTTCCACATATAAGCACCTTTCCCCCCTTTACCAGAGATGCCGCAATACATCCCGCCACATCCAGCATAATCCGGGAATTTTCTTTAAAAAAGCCTATGCGAAGCTCTGCCCCCCGGGAGGCATGGTCATCTATAAGGGAAAGCTCCTTCTGGAACATCACGCCTCCTTATTTAGACCAAAGATAAAAGATCTCATACAGGGGTTGTATCCATAAACACATCCCCTGTCAAATAAGGCAGATGTCCCATTTGGGTTTACAACTTAAAGGCCCTCTGCTACTATTCACCCCTGCCCGCCAACTGGAGTCAGGGGAAAGATACCCTATGAAAAAGGATAAGAATGTTAGCTGTCTCTCTCTGATAGGGATGCCTGGTTCAGGGAAGAGCACCCTGGTAAGGCCCCTTGCCACTGCCCTGGAATATACCTGGGTGGACACAGACCTGCTTATTGAGGCATGGTTTGGGGCACCCCTGGAGGAGATAAAGATCCACCTGGGGAATAAAGACTTCTTACGGGCAGAGGAATATCTCATCTCCCATCTTTCTGTGGAGAGATGTGTAATCGCCACCGGGGGAAGTGTCATCTACAGCAATATGGCCATGGAACGATTAAGGGAGCTTGGGAGAATAATATATCTAAGGTGTACCCTGGACGCTATCAAGGCCAGGATAGGGCCAAATCCCAAAAGGGGACTTATAATCAAAAAGGGCCAGGGCATAGAGGACCTATACAGAGAACGCACTCCCCTATACGAGAAGTTTGCAGACCTGATCATAGAAACAGATATCCTCTCCCCCCAGGAATGCGTGAAAAAAATCCTGAGATGGTTTAACCAATGAAAAAGAAACACAGAAAAAAAACATCAAGACATAGAGGGGCAGAGAAAATATTTGAGGAGCTCAAAAGGCTCTATGAGGAGATGGAGAGGGCATATGCAAAAGTGGCAGGAGAGATAGGACTATCTTGCACAGGATGTGAACACAACTGCTGCACCAGTTATTTTCAGCACCATACACATATTGAATGGGCCTATCTCTGGAGGGGCCTTAAGGGACTTGAACCTGAGAAAAGAGAGAGATTCTTGGCCCGGGCAAGGGAATATGAAGAAAAGGTCCAAGCCCTTATACAGAGGGGTAAAAGGATAGAGATAATGTGTCCCCTAAATGAGGGTGGTTTATGTCAGCTATATAGCCATCGGCTCATGATATGCAGGCTCCATGGGGTCCCCAATGTGGTGCATATGCCAGATGGAACCACTAGAGAGTTTTCAGGCTGTATAAGGTGCAGGGGGCTTATAGCGAAGGAAAGGTTCTTCCCTGTAATGGACCGCACACCCTTTTATGTAAAACTGGCATCCCTGGAAAGGGAGTTTGTGGATCTTTTAAGAGCCCCCCTTCCCAAGGTGGACCACACCCTTTCCCAGCTCCTCCTCATGGGACCACCCCCCCTGAAAGGAGAAGGATGAGATAGGGACTTTTGTTCCCCCTCACCCCAGGGGTGACAAAAAAGAAAAGGCCACTCTTTTTGCGCTATCCTGGAACCTTCAGGTACCTGTAATAGCTATCAATATTGTAAATGGCCGCCAGGGGATTGTGTCCAAGGACCCTGTCCTTTACCGCCAGCACAGTACATGGGGCTTTTGAATATCTTAAAAACAAGGTATCATGTCCCACACAGAGGCCAAGCAATACATTTAGCTGGGTCTCTTCTGAATTTAACACCATGGCCTGCAGGATGGGATTGCACATGGATTCAAACCTACCAATGGATATCTTTTCATCATCCCTTATTCCAATGGTCTCTTTAGGCACCCTCCCCACCTTGCAAACAACAGAGATCACTTCAAAGTTATGTCTTAAAAAGAACTGTTCCACCACCCTTGCCTCTTTTCTAAGACCAATACAAAAGGCCAGTCCAAGCCGGCTATATCCCATCTTTCTGGCAAATTCCGCTATCTCAAGTATCCTGGGTTTTATAGGGACCACCACTTCATAACCCCTTTCCCTGTTCCCATAACCCTGAGCCTCCTGAAGGGATGCATTGTAGGCAAGGGAGAGGATATCCTCTCTCTTGTACTCCTCCAGACTCTTTTCAATAAGAGTCGCCTTTTCTACTGTGGGACAATTTCTCGGATGCAATCCATCCTTTGTCCTGCACACCCTTTTCCCAAGCTCAATAGAGCAGTTTGCACAATCTGGTCTCCTGTTCATATCCCTAATCTCCCTCACATGTATTTTTAATAAATATTATCAAGAAAATATAGTGTTGTCTATTACAATGAACTATATTTGCAAATAAGATAGATAAAAACAGACGCCCAGGGATGTTAAGTTAAATGTTAACCTTAATACTACGTTAATTAATAAAAGGAAAAACAAAACATTGTTATCTTTATTTAATCCCGTTATCTGTATATTGTGAACCCAAGTCACTTATAGCATATATAAAACAATCATACCTTAAAGAGACTTTAATATATTATTCTGGCATATTTGTTGTATTAGGGAGCACGGCCTTAATATAACTCTCAAATAAATTAAAAAGGAGGTTGTTATGGAAAAAGCAGATGTAGCAATTATAGGAGCATCTGCAGCAGGACTGGCTGCAGCGCTTACCATAAAAATGAGGTCTCCCTCTACAAAGATAGTATTATTTAGAAAGGTTTCCAGGACTCCTGTCCCATGTGGAATTCCATACATATATGGTACATTAAAGGATGTAAGCAAGGATCTTATTCCAGATGAGCCTTTTGCATCCTTTGGGCTAAATATAAAAGTTGCTGAAGTCATGGATATAGATAAAAACAGACATACAATTACATATAATGGGGGACAAAAACTAGCTTACGGGAAATTATTGCTGGCCACGGGGTCAATTCCTTTTGTACCTCCAATTGAAGGAGTGGACCTTAAAGGGATCTTTGTTATAAAGAAGAACCCTGAACATTTAGATATAATAAACAAGAAACTCCAGCAGGCCAAAGATATAGTAATTATTGGAGGAGGATTTATTGGTGTTGAGATGGCGGAACAGACCGCAAAATTAAAGGATGGTAAGGCAAAGATCTCTATCGTGGAAATGCTCCCCCATTGTCTCATGACCGCTCTGGAAGAGGAATTTTGTATAAGGGCAGAGGATGAGCTAAGGGCCATGGGCATCAATATCCTCACAGGGACCCAGGTTATAAGATTTCAAGGGCAAGGGAGAGTGGAGAAGGTCATCTTACAGGATGGAACCCAGTTAGCGGCGGATCTGGTGATAATGGCAGTTGGTGCTGCTCCCAATGTGGAGCTTGCTGCAAGGTGCAATATCCCCTGTGATAATAGGGCAGGGATTGAGGTGGATGAATATATGAGAACCCCAGTAGAGGATATCTATGCGGCTGGGGACTGTGCTACAAAATTCTCTTTTCTCACCAAAGGGACGTGCAACATTAGGCTGGCCTCTGTAGCGGCATATGAGGGGATTATTGCGGCAAACAACATGCTGGGAGGCAATGTGAAAAATCAGGGAGCCATTGGTGCCTTTTCTACAAAGATAGGCAATATTGCCATAGGTGCAGCTGGACTTACAGAGTATGCGTGTAAAAATGAAGGTATTGAATATATCAAAGGGGAGTTTGTGGGGCCTGACAAGCACCCTGCCACACTTCCAAATACATTCAAGGACATGAAGGTAATCCTATTATTTAAAAAACATGACAAAAGATTAATTGGTGGCCATGTGCTAGGTGGAGATACTGCTGCTGAGATGATAAATATTATTTCCACTGCTATTCAGGCATCTCTTAAGGTTGAGGATCTCTACTTTATGCAGGTGGCCACCCATCCCCTTCTAACTGGATCCCCAATAGCATATCATGTGGTTAGGGCCGCAGGGGATGCCTTTTTCAGGTTTAGATCCAGAGACAAATAATTCCTTGCTCCCCACAGGGAGATTGACTTCTCCCTGTGGCGAACCTTCTCCTCCTATTCCATTTTTTTCTACACTAAAAATATTCACATCTGGATAAAAATACATTAAAAGGATAAAAAGGCCATAGATCCTCCCAGTACCTTTAACCAGTTCACCCTCATACAGGAGAGGATTCACAAAGAAATTGACAAGTTAACACCTAAGATGAGACAATTAGATCTATGAAGACAAAAAAAATCCTTATCTGGATAGCATGTGTGGGAATATCTCTGGCACTTGGATGTACTTCTCCTTCTGTATTCCATCTAAAGAAGAATCCCTGGGTAATAAATAGGCCCCAGTCCCTTACCATGAGTTATATGAGATTTACCTACACGGTGTATCAGGACTCAGGGGGAATATATGTGATAGGGAGGGCCTATCCCAGAAAAAACAAGATCCCCCCCTGGGGCAGGTGGGCAGATGAGATATGGTTAGGGGTATATTTGTGCGATGCACGGGGGAGCATTCTAGCAAAAGATATACGCATCTTTCCACCTCAGGAGATAACATCCAATGGCTTCCCCTTTACCTTTATCATAAGGCCCCAGCGTTTTGGAGGGCCAGGACCTCTATATATCACCTTTGGTTACAGGTTAAAGATCACAGATCCACCCTTTTCCAGGGGCAAATACGATAGACCTCGTGTATTCTTTGCCATAGAAAAGGCCCAAAAACTCCCTTGATCCTCTTGAAAATAATGGGGGAGAGATTTCTTTGTAAAAAAATCCGAGGGTGTTAACCAACTAGCGATAATTTTTATTATTATGCTCCTGTGAGACAAAGGGGAAAAATAGGATAAATCCATGAAATATGGAGTTACTATTGGACAAGATGAGGGTGGTATTTTTGTAGCCGAAGTTCCTTCTCTACCTGGTTGTATCTCTCAGGGGAAGACACGCGTGGAAGCATTAAAAAATATTCAAGAAGCGATTAACATGAAACCTTATATTGAAAGTCTGAAGGCACATAATGAACCTATTCCACCATCTATTGAGGAAGAAATTATAGAGGTGGCAGTGTGAGCACACTTCCACAAATCTCAGGATGTGAAGTTGTGTCTGCCTTGTTGAAAGTTGGTTATGAAAAAGACAGGCAGAAAGGTAGCCACATAGTTCTACGGCAAGTGATATATCCTCATAGACGCACTCTAGTTCCAGATCATCAAGAAATTGCCAAAGGTACGTTATGAAAGATTATAAAACAAGCTGGATTCATTGACAGTTGAGGAATTCAAACAGCTATTATAAAAATTTTGCCTCATCCCCTAGGGGATGAGATCATGGGGAATGGAACAAATGCTCAATGAGTATTAAGTGAGTACTATAAAGAACGTGCATGGAATGAAGATGGGAAAATCTTTCCGTTATTTTAAAAAAGCATACAAAAACTCCGCCATATGCATAACAGATATATTGAGTTCCATCTTTTTTTGTGCTCCATCTATCTGCATTATACAACCAGGACAATCTGTAATTATTATATCTGGATTTAATTTTTTTATTGCTTCAAGCTTTTCATATATTATCTCCTTTGATATTTCTGGAAATTTGAGGGAATATGTCCCTCCAAATCCACAGCATGTATCTTCATCCTGATGCTGGATATAATCTACTTTTGTTAGTTCTATAAGTTTCTTTGGTGCAGAACTGACACCAAGCCCCCTTATAAGATGACATGGAAAATGATAAGATACCTTAAGCCCTCTCTTATTAGGCACATCTTTTATCTTGAGAACATCACATGCAAAGGAACTAAAATCAATTATCTTTTTTGAAAATTCTATTGCCTTTACAGAAAGTCCAATGTCTTCTCTTAATATTTTGGGATATGCATTTTTTAAATGAGATGCGCACGATGCACATAGAGTCAATATATAGTCATAATCTGATGGATCAATTGCAGATAGATTATTAAGTGCCAGTTCCTTTGATATATCTCTATATCCCAGCATCTCCACAGGTAGTCCACAACACCCCTGGGAAAGAGGAAGATCTACTTCTATATTTCTTCCTTGTAAAATAGAAAGTGCAGCCTCTAGATGGGATGGATACACAAAATCTTGCAAACACCCTGTAAACAAAGCCACCTTTAGTTCAGGATTTTTTATTTGTTTTTTTAATTTAAAAAACTTATCTCTAAATGGAGTTTTGGAAAGAGCTGGAAGTCTTTTATACTCCTGTCCTTTAAATAAAATGTGTGGCAAATGTCTAATATATTGCTCCTTATCTTTAAAGGGGAACTGCATATATCTTGCTGTTTTTAGTATTGAATGAAATAATGTCCTATTTTTAAGTATCTCTGCAATAAATTTAGAAAATCTTTTTTCTTTTGTCTGTTTCTTAATAACAAAATCTATTTCTTTTATAAGCCTGGGCAGATCAATTCCGGCAATACATATATCTTTGCATGCATGACAATTTAAACAATTTTGCACAAGAGACCTGTCGTTATTTATACCATGATAAAAATAAGTCAGTACAAGCCCAATAGCCCCAATATATATATGACCATATCCATGGCCACCAACTATCCTATAAATAGGACAAATATTAGAACATGCCCCACACCTTACACAATATAGAGCCTCTCTAAATACAGGATCTTTAGAGAGGGAAAGGCGTCCATTATCTAAAAAAACTATATGAAATATCTTTTTCTCATTCTCATTTGTAGTGGTTTCAACACAACCTGTAATCCAGGATACATAAGTAGATATGTTCTGTGCAGTGGCGTTCTTGGTAAGTCCATTTAAAATAATCAAGGCGTCACTAAGAGATGGGAGCAGTTTATCAATTCCAATAATTGCAACATGAATGCGGGGGAGTGTTGCCACCAACCTTGCATTCCCCTCATTACTTACAATGCCAATGGTTGCACAGTCTGCTATGGCAAAATTTGCTCCTGTGAGGCCCATATCAGCCAGGGCAAATTTCTCTCTCAAATTTTTTCTGGCAACCTTAACAAGAGTATTGATAGAGGAATCAATATGTTGGTTTAATGTCTCAGAAAAGGTCTTAGCCACATCCTCTCTGGATAGGTGGATAGCTGGCATGACCATGTGGGATGGGCCTTCTTTTCTAAGCTGGATTATCCACTCTCCTAAATCTGTTTCCACCACCTCAAGGCCATTAGATTCCAGGTATGAATTTAAGAAAATCTCTTCTGAGGTCATGGATTTTGATTTTACTATATTTTTACATGAATTTTCCTTTGCAATATTTAAAATAATCCTTCTGGCCTCTGCTGCGTCCTTTGCAAAGTGCACATGTATTCCCTTCTTTTGAGCATTTTTTTTAAACTCTTCAAAAAGCTCTTCAATCCTCTCTATGGCATTGGATTTTATTTTGTGAATTTTTCTTTTTAACTCATCTACATCTATTTCAGAAAAAGCATTCTTTCTGGCCTGTTTATAAGATGAGGCAAAAGTAGCAAGTGCCTTTCTCTGAAATTTATTTTGAATATGCTTTACAAGCTCTTTTTTATATAAACCCATATCCATCTCTCTTCTCCTAACTAAAAATTCAGTTATAATTCTTCTAAAATCAAAATATTAACCTCCTCAGGTCCATGCACACCCAGGGTGAGTACCCTCTCTATATCAGCTGTCCTACTAGGGCCAGTTATAAAAGATATATAACTTGTCTCTTGTTCCATATACTTTGACAAATTAGAAACTATATCTGAAAAATCCATTAAAATATTTTTTTGTTTTAAGAGAATAAGATGTATCTCACTTATCATTGATAATAATCTAGTACTTTCTCTTGCGGTGTTAACTACAACTGTTCCAGTTCTTGCTATTCCAAATTCAGCATTTGTTATGCCAACATCAATACCTCCAACATAGTCTCTTAAATTATTTTGTATTAATTTTATATTTTTTTCTGAGCATAATAGAGCAAACTTATTAATATCAATATCAACATCTTCATCAATTGCAATTGTTTTAAAACTATTAGATTTCCGCTTATCCTTCATAAGTATATCAGTCATATTTTTCTTATCTACAAGTTCAATACAATACATCATTATCTCATCCAAATTTTTAAAATATAATACCTTTGCAGAAGATTTTTCAGCCATGTTCTCAAATCTTTTTACTATCTCCATAAAGGTGCTCCTATTTTCTATGTATTAGGGTAGCTTCATAAATCTCTATTGGATGCTTAATTTTTATCTTGGCATTATATTTTGACAAAACATCTGATATTTGCATCATACACGCAGGACATGATGTAGCCACTATCTCTGCATTTGTTTGAATAATATTTTCTGCCTTTTTCCTTCCTATTTTCTGGGACAGATCATAATAATACAAATTAAAACTACCTCCCATGCCGCAGCAATGATCCATTTCATTCATTTCTACAAACTCTATATCTCCATTAGATAAAATAAGCTTTCTAGGTTCTTTATATATTCCTAAAGATTTCTTTAAGTGACATGGATCGTGATAAGTTAATCTAATTTTTTCACCAGTTGCAGGAACTACCTGAAGCTCTATTTTTAGAATCTCAACCAAAAAATAATTTATATCTATGGTTTTTTCACTGAGCGCAAGCATCCTGTTCCTTATTGAAAAACTTAACTTATCAGAAAACATAGGCCAGATTTTGCGTATTGTAGAGGTACAAGTGGCACAAGGAGTGACAAGATAATCAAATTCCTCTGGAGGATAGATAAAGATATTTTGCTCAATTATCTTCAAAAAGTCCTTTAAATCTCCTGAAGAGATTACAGGTATGCCGCAACATATTTGTTTGTCAGGGATAAACATAGGGACCTTATAATGGGTGAGAATATTTAACATTGAAAATCCAATATGGGGAAAGATCTTATCCACCAAACATCCAACAAAGATTCCCACTTTGGGGAGGTCTCCTTTTTTTTCGTCGTTTCTGGGACTCACCTCACAGTGAAATGTCTTTTTAGAAAGGGGAATAAAATGTCTATCCTTCACAGAAGAGATGGGCAATCTGAAAGATGAGGTATGCAGAAAACTATTTTGTTCTTTTATAAAAATAGGCTGAAGATTAGATGCTAAAGAAAAAATTCTATTAAATACTCCTGGTTTTGAAACTATATTTTTAAATATGAGCTTTTTTGTAGGAGAAAGCCCCATATATTCAGTAAAAACTGCTCTTGCCTTTAAAAAAATCTCCAGGATATTCACTCCACTAGGACATCCGTAGGCACATGATCCACACAAAAGACATCTGTTAAGTCTTTTATCCACGCCTTCAGGGTCTTCAATCATATCCTTTAAAAGATGCTGAAGTAGGACTAGCTTCCCCCTTGCCACATCTGCTTCTTTTAAAGTTTCTCTAAAAAGAGGACACACTGCCTGACACATGCCACATTTCATACACCTTATAAGTTGGTTGTCTATGTCTTTTAAAAGGGCAATCAACCTATCAACAGACATTATTGATCACCTATAATTTTCTGGGGGTTTAATACATTGTTAGGATCAAGGGCCTGTTTTAATCTTTTAGAATATAAAATAGTACCATAAGTTACTTCTTTTGACATAAATTTAGATTTAGCTAGGCCAATACCATGTTCACCTGACAGGGTACCCCCTAAGGAGATTGCCACATCAAAGAGTTCATCAATTGCCTTCTCTACCCTGGAAAATTCTTCTTTGTCCCTTATGTCTGTTAGGAAGGTGGGGTGAAGATTTCCATCTCCCGCATGACCAAAGGTTCCAATCTTTAAATTGTACTTTTTTTGGAGTGTTATTATTTCATTTACCATCTGAGGAATCTTTGAACGAGGAACTGTGGCGTCTTCCAATACTGTGGTGGGACTAAGCCTTGCCAGGGCTGGTAGGGCATCTCTTCGTGCCTGCCATACACTTTGTTTTTGCTTCTCAGACCTCGCAACAACCAGATCCTTCACCTTATTTTTTTTCACTATCTTTTCAATCTCCCTAAATTCTTCTTCAACTTGCATTGGATGCCCATCCACCTCTATTAAAAGAAGGGCCATGGCATCCTTTGGAAGTCCTGCTGACCTAAAATCCTCCACTGCCCTTATAGTAAAATTATCTAAAAATTCTAACGTTACGGGAATTATGTGATTTCCAATAATATCAGAGACTGTATTAGATGCACCCTCCATTGAGTCAAATATGGCCATCATTGCCTTAGAAGATTTTGGAGGAGGAATGAGTTTTAATGTAATTTCAGAAAATACCCCCAAGGTCCCTTCTGAACCAACCATTAGAGAAGTTAAGTTATAGCCTGTAACGCATTTTACAGTCCTTGCTCCTGTGGTAACTATCTCTCCATGGGCATCAAAAAATTTTATACCCATCACATAATCTTTGGTCACTCCATACTTTAGGCCCCGAAGTCCACCAGCATTTTCTGCCACATTGCCGCCAAGGGTTGATACTGCCTGAGAACCAGGATCTGGAGGATAAAATAAACCAAATTTTGATACCTCGTTTGCGAATTTAGCAGTAATTACCCCTGGCTCCACCCTGGCAAACATATCTTCTGGATTTATTTCTAATATCTTATTTAAACCATTGGTTAAAATAACTGCACCTTTTTCTCTGGCTGGGATGGTGCCCCCTGATAAATTTGTACCAGCACCCCTAACTGTAATTGAATATCCTTCCTCGGCTAAAAATTTAATCACCTTTCCCAATGCTTCTTGAGTCCTTGGTCTTACCACCACCTCAGGAACAACAGGTTCAAGCACAGCAGAGTCATAGGAATAGGTATGCAGGTCTGCCTCTTCGTAAAATAGATCACCCTCCCCCACTATCTCCTTAAGTTTTAAAATAAAAGACTCCTTCATAAGAACTCTCCTGATCACAAAAAACATATAAACCCAAAAATTAATAAAATTGGTATTACCAATGTGCCTAAATTACATTAGTGGGGCGAAAAAGTCAATGGTGTGGTCAAAATTTTGGTAGTAAGTTGAGATTTAGTGTTATATCTATCTAAAGAAATTGGATAAATCTTCTAAAATTGTAAAAGGCGTTACCATTTAAATTGGCAGGATAAAATGCTTCTTAAAAGGCAATAATACAGAGTGAGTTTTATAAATTTAGTTTCTTACAAAAATCCATGACAAATTTGATATGATTTCTCATTGTCTCTTCAGCAAGAACAGGATTTCTTTTTTTTATTGAGTCTAGAATAGCTTTATGTTGTGAAGCAACAATTTCTATATTCCCAGTCTCCTTTAGATAAAATCTATTTTCTCTAATTCCAAAAAACAAAAGGTCATAAAACACCTTCATAAGGTATATGTGGGCAGGATTTTTAGTGGCATAAGCAATAGTCATATGAAAGGTTACATCTTCTTCAGAGCAGACTTTTTCATCTTGAATAGTAACCATCCTTTCATAGCTCTGCTGCAACGTCTCTATCTCCTTATCGCTTGCCCTTAGAGCAGCAAGAGATGCTGCATTTACTTCAAGTCCAAGTCTAACTTCAAGCAAATCATAAAGCGTCACATCCTCTTCCAAGATGGCCCTAAGGGGATTAGTCATAAAACTTTCCCTGGAGGACCTTACAAAGGTGCCCTGTCCCTGCTTTTGTTCAATAAAGCCCTGACTGATTAACTTCTCAAGGGCTATCTTTATTGTTGGCCTACTTACCCCAAAACCCTTTGCAAGTTCCCTCTCTGGAGGTAA
>CAYRSC010000021.1:0-14449 GCA_964427155.1 uncultured Desulfohalobiaceae bacterium
ACGCCTGAATAAGTAGCTGGGGTCCTGCTTCCTTGTATTGAAACCTCTCAAGCCAGCTCTCGCTGTGTTCTCTGAAAAACTCCTGAAATGCTCGCAAAAGTTTATCCATATCAAGACGGCCGTCTTCTCTTACATACCAGAAGGTCTCATGGGTTATGGTAAGTTGTGTTCCAAAGGTAAGCTCCCTTGGAATCACTTCCTGATATATCTTGTTGGATATCCT
This sequence comes from uncultured Desulfohalobiaceae bacterium, assembly GCA_964427155.1. Lineage (GTDB taxonomy): Bacteria > Desulfobacterota > Desulfovibrionia > Desulfovibrionales > Desulfothermaceae > Desulfothermus. The sequence continues at coordinate 224 of CAYRSC010000021.1, forward strand.
TAAATTCAGATGGGTCTTGATAAGTCCTAAATCCCTTACATACAAAATATCATCCACTGGCAAATCCTCTGGATTAACATCTCCTGTAAGTATTGACTCAATAACACTTCTCACTCTCTCTTCCTTTAGTTTGTCCGCAAGCTGGTCTATGTGAGTATATCGCTCTAAAATTATTCTATCTTTTGCTTCCTCTATAAGTTTCTTGGTTATTTTTTTCTCTCTGTCTCTTGCCTCTTTTATTTCAAAGCATGCAACATAACCAAGGGCATTGACAAGCCAGGGCTGACCTTCTGTTAGCTCCCACACATAGTCTATTACCCCATCTTCAAATTCCTGGCCTGTCTCTTGTGTATGCTGATTGTATAAAATCCCTATTTCATGTTTATTAAAATCTCCCAGATTAAGGGATTTTGCCTTGATGTTAAACGCACTGCCGCCTGTTATTATTGCCTTTTCCTTGCTGGAATGAATGCGATAGTCTCTAACATCTCTAACTCCGCACAGGATTATGCTCTGGGGAAAACCATCTGGCCTGTTGGTATATCCTGCTCTTAGCTGTCTTAAAACACTTATCAATGTATCTCCCACAAGACTGTCTATCTCATCTAGCATTAAAACCAATGGTCTTTTTATCCTTTTACTCAAATAAGTAAGTGCCTTTAACAATGCTGCATCTTCTCCGCTTTCATCTAATATCTTTTTCCCTTCTAATTTTACCTCTTCACCCCAAAATTGTTCAATCATTATTTCCATTGTACTCAAAATAGCCCTAATCCCTCTATATACATCTTCCCTCGCGCCTTGCGCTGATTCCACATTCACATACAAGGCCTTATATTTCCCCTTATTATTCAAATACTCCTGAAGAGCCAGAAGACAGCTTGTCTTGCCTGTCTGCCGCGGTGCATGAAGAACAAAATACTTTTTTTGCTCTATTAAAAGCAATATCTCTTCCAGATCAAATCTCTCAAGGGGTGGCAAACAATAGTGCTCATCGCATCTAACTGGTCCTGCTGTGTTGAAATATCTCATAAGAGTTCTCCTTATATCCTATTTTTCCTATAAACCCCTAAACCGGGAAGGGCATATTTACTGGTTAAATCAAGGCGTATCAATTTTTTTGGTCTCCTGCAACCACAGCTGCTGTATTCAGCACCATCTATATCTAATTCTTTTGACTCTTATTAGGATATACACTAACCTCTCCAAAAGATAGGAAGAAACGCACCAGGTCTTAAAAATCCAGATCTCTAACATGGCCTTACGTATAAGAAAAAAGGGGCAACATCTCATGGCAATAATTACAATTACCTTTAATGCCTTTGGGTTTCTACAAAGGAAGCTAAAAGAGGAGAATATAGATCCCTGCAACCTCCCTCTGCAGATAAAGGAACAGGAGACCCCAGAGGATATAATGACAAGGTTTAAACTGGCTGAGGAAGAGGTAGAGGCCGTATTTGTAAATGGAAAAATTGCTCCCCTGGATACTCCCTTAAGAGATGGGGATAGAGTGGCCTTTGTCCCTCCAGGCACCCCAGGACCATACAGGGTACTGTTGGGGATACGAAAAATTGCGGAGAAAAAAGAAGATATCTCATCTTAGAATATCCCTTATCATAATTCATGGCCCTCTGGGACGGATAATCCCCTTCATACAAATGTTATTGGGCTTAACAAGTGCCTTGACACAATCAGGGTATGCGTAAAACTATAAGGGAAAGGAAGGGACTGTCAGGTTTATAGAGGAAACTGGACACCTTACCCTATTATGTGAGGAGATTAGTATGGTTAAGGCGATCTTGATGGAATCCATCAGACTCATGGAGGAGATGGCACCCTATCTGCTCTTTGGATTCCTTTTTGCGGGGATATTAAAGGTCTTCCTCCCCCAGGAAAAGGTGGTGCGTTTTTTGGGGAAGGGAAAGATAAAATCAGTATTCAATGCCTCCCTTCTGGGCATTCCCCTGCCCCTTTGCTCCTGTGGTGTTATCCCTGCAGCAGTATCTCTCCACAAACAGGGGGCAAACAAGGGGGCCACCCTCTCTTTTTTGATCTCCACCCCCACCACGGGAATTGACTCTATTCTTGCCACCTATGGCCTTTTAGGTGCTGTTTTTACCGTATTTCGGGTGATTACCTCTTTTATAGGGGCAGTGGTGTGTGGCTCCATTGTGAACCTTTTATTTCCCCCTTCAAAGGCCCCCTCCCTCTCCACCACTTCTGTGGTATGTAGTGCCTGTGGAGAAGAGGGGGAACATAGCCATAGTCTCATTGAAAAGATGGGGCTCATCTTAAGGTATGCCTTTTTTGATCTAGTGGAGGATATTGGCAGGTGGCTCTTGATTGGTATCCTCCTGGGAGGGATAATCAGTTATGCGGCTCCTCCCTCTCTTATATCTGCCTATCTGGGCCCAGGTTTTATGCCCATGATAATCATGCTCCTTGTGGGGATCCCCCTATATGTGTGTGCCACAGGCTCCATCCCCATTGCCGCCGCCCTTATGTTAAAGGGGATGAGTCCAGGAGCGGCCCTGGTATTTCTCCTGTGCGGGCCTGCAACCAATACAGTAACCCTCACCGTGATTGCCCGGGAGATTGGGAAAAAGGAGGTCATCATCTATCTGACATCTATTGTATTTTCCGCCCTCACTGCAGGGTTTGTGTTAAATCATATATGGCATCCTGGGGAGCTAAAATATGTGGCGGCCTCTGCCATGCTACCTCTATGGGTAAAGAAGACATCCACTATCTTGCTGGCACTTCTCCTGGCTCGCTCTTTTATTGTAAAGTTAGTAAGACCACATAAGGAAAAGGAGGTAAAGGAGATAATGGGAGAAAAACTCGTTATAAAGATCCCAGATATGAATTGCATGCACTGTGTCCGCTCTATTAAAGAGGCCCTTTCCTCTATAGATATAACTGAGGTAAATATAAACCTTGGAGAAAAAAAGGTAACCCTGGATGCATCCCTTGCCTCCAGGGAGGAAGAGATCCTGAAATGCATAAGGGGTGCTGGATTTAGCGGATATGTGGAAGAATAGGGTTTTCCCTTGACACCCATTTAACTTAGTTGTTAAGTATCACTGGCAATAGGCGCGTAGCTCAGGGGGAGAGCACTTGCTTGACGCGCAAGGGGTCAGGAGTTCAAATCTCCTCGCGCCTATATCCACCTGATAGGGAGGCCTATTTGCCTCCCTATTTAGATTTTTGGGGGAGGTAAGAAAATTGAAGCTCAGGTCAGGAAAAGAAACACGGGAGATAGAAATAGGCAACGCCACCACATGGGAAGAGCTCTTATCCAGGGAGTTGGGTAAGGGGCGTGTAAAGACAGTGGTGGCATGTAAGGTAGATGGAAGCCTGGTGGACCTAACTGCTTCTCCCTCAACAGATGTGTCTCTGGTGGAGCCAGTATTTATCACCTCTGCTGAAGGCCTAGCGGTCCTGAGACATAGCTGTGCCCATGTAATGGCCCAGGCAGTAAAAAGGCTTTTCCCTTCTGCAAAACTGGCCATTGGACCTGCAGTGGAAAATGGATTTTACTATGATTTTGAGTCCTCCAGACCCTTTACTCCTGAGGATATGGAAAGGATAGAAGAGGAGATGCGCAGGATCGTGGCAGAGGATATACCCATCTGTCGTCGCATCCTTTCCAAGGAAGATGCCGTCAGGTTATTTTCAGAGAGGAGAGAGACCTATAAACTGGAGTTACTGGATGAAATAGAGGAATCAGAGGTCTCCCTTTATGAACAGGGGGAATTTGTGGACCTATGTCGGGGGCCCCATGTGCCATCCACTTCCCGTATTACTGCCTTTAAACTCACCTCTGTGGCCGGGGCGTACTGGAGAGGGGATGAGAAAAATCCCATGCTCCAGCGCATATATGGAACTGCCTGGCCTACAACAAAGGAACTAAAAAAATATCTCCACATGCTGGAGGAGGCCCAGCGCCGCGACCACAGAAAACTGGGGCCACAGCTTGACCTCTTTAGTTTTAGTGATGAGGTGGGTCCAGGGATGCCCATTTTTCACCCCAAGGGGGCCCTGGTGAGGACTATTTTAGAGGATTTCGAGATAAAGGAGCACCTAAAGCGGGGATATGAGCTGGTTAGAGGTCCACAGCTCCTGAGACAGGCCATGTGGGAGCGCTCAGGCCATTATGATAACTATAAGGAAAATATGTATTTCACAGAGATAGATGGCCAGAAATATGGCCTGAAGCCCATGAACTGTCTTGCCCACATGCTCATCTATAAATCCAGATTGAGGAGTTATCGGGACCTTCCAATAAGATATTTTGAGCTGGGAAAGGTAAACCGTCATGAAAAATCAGGGGTACTTCATGGACTCCTCAGGGTAAGGGAGTTTACCCAGGATGATGCCCATATAATATGTCGCCCTGATCAACTTCAGGAGGAGATAATAAATATCCTGCGGTTTGTGCATGACATAATGGGTCTATTTGGTTTTGAGTATGAGGTAGAGATATCCACCAGACCGGAAAAATCCATTGGCACAGATGAAGACTGGGAAAGGGCCACTAATGCATTAAAGCAGGCCCTTGAGGTACTGGAGATGGATTATGATATCTGTCCAGGGGAGGGGGCCTTTTATGGTCCAAAGATTGATGTAAAGCTCAAGGATGCCCTGGGCAGAAAATGGCAATGTGCCACCATTCAGTGTGACTTTACCCTACCTGCACGTTTTGACCTCACCTATATTGGGGCAGATGGGGAAAGACATAGGCCTGTAATGTTACACAGGGTGATCCTTGGGGCCATAGAGAGGTTTCTAGGAGTATTAATAGAACACTATGCCGGGGCCTTTCCCACCTGGCTTGCGCCGGTGCAGGCCCGCATTGTAAATATCACTGATGAGCAGAGAGAATATGTGGACAAGGTTTACAATATACTTAAAGCACATGGTATCAGGGTGGAGAAGGATATAAGGAACGAAAAGCTGGGGCTCAAGATAAGGGAGGCCCAACTTGAAAAGATACCCTATGTGTTGGTGGTTGGAAACAGGGAAAAAGAGGATGGTACAGTAAATGTAAGGCTTCGGGGGGGCAAATCCCTGGGGGCCATGAATATAGAAGAGGTGGCAGGGGTTATAATTGAGGATTGTGAAGAACCTTTTAAACGGGGAGGGATGAGCTATAGCTTCTCCTGTTAAAGTAAGACGAAATGAACAGATAAGGGCACCTAAGGTAAGGGTGGTGGATTCTTCAGGCAAACAGCTTGGCATAATGCCAACGAGACAGGCATTGGATATTGCCTATGATCAGGGGCTGGACCTGGTGGAGGTGGCACCTCAGGCAAATCCTCCAGTATGCAAGATAATGGACTATGGAAAGTATGTGTACCAGCAGCAAAAAAAGATGCAGGAGGCAAAGAAAAAACAGGTACAGGTCCAGTTAAAGGAGGTAAAGCTGAGGCCTAAGACCGATGAGCATGACCTAAATACCAAGAAGAATCACATTAAGAGGTTTCTGGGAAAGGGGGATCGGTGCAAGATAACAATTTTTTTCCGCGGCAGAGAGATCCTGCACAAGGAACAGGGAGAAAAGATATTGCGTTCCCTTATAGAGGAGCTTGAGGATATTGCAAAGGTGGAGCAGGGTCCTAAGTTTGAGGGAAAAAATATGTTTGTAATCCTGGCACCAAGGACTCAGAAAAAATAGCACAATTATAATAATGAGGAGGAGTTATGCCAAAGATGAAGACCCATAGGGGAGCGGCAAAGCGATTCAAGGTAACAGGTTCTGGGAGGATAAAGAGGAGAAAGGCATATCATAGCCATATCCTTACCAAAAAAAGTCCCAAGAGAAAAAGGAACCTCAGGAAGCCTGCACTGGTAGATTCTGCTAACATAAAGGCCATCAAAAGGGTCCTGGGGATTTAATTACCTTTTAAAAAGAATGTGAGGAGGAGGTTTTTATAAATGAGAGTCAAGGGTGGAACAGTTACCAGAAAGAGGCACAAGAAGTACCTGAAACTGGCCAAGGGATACAGAGGGGCGAGAAGCAAGCTCTATAGGATAGCCAGGGGTGCAGTGGAAAAGGCCCTGTGTAATGCCTATGCCCATCGCAAGAAAAAGAAAAGGGATTTTCGCAGGCTCTGGATAATGCGGATAAATGCCGCGGCCAGGGAACATGGGCTATCCTATAGCAAGTTTATTCATGGCCTTAAAATGGCAAATGTTTCCCTGGATAGAAAGGTATTGGCGGATATGGCAGTAAAGGACAGAGAAGGCTTTGCCAAGCTGGCAGAACTGGCAAAAACAAAGGTGTAGGACATTGGGAAATACACTGAGGGATTTTTTAAAGGACCTGGAAGAGATAGAAGATTCCTTTAAAAAGGCCCTTGATTCCATCTCCAGTGGAGAGGAACTGGAGGCCATAAGGGTAAAGTTTCTGGGCAGAAAGGGGGCCCTGGCCCGGGTCCTCTCATCCCTGCCTGAGCTCTCCCCTGAGGAGAGACCAGAGGCGGGCAGGAGTGCCAACAGGACAAAGGAACGACTCCTCTCCCTGTTTGAGGAGAGGGAAAAGGCCCTGAGGGAGGCCAAGGAAAGGGAAGAAGAGCAGGGATTTGACTATAGCCTTCCAGGAAGAGAGCTGTGGAAGGGCACATTGCACCCCATAACCCGGGTCATCCACGACATCTGCAGGATATTTGTCTCCCTGGGGTTTGAGATAGTCACAGGTCCGGAGATAGAGACAGATTTCTATAACTTTGAGGCCCTGAACATCCCAAGGGATCACCCTGCACGGGATATGCAGGATACCCTCTATATCAATGAGAATATACTCCTGCGCACCCACACCTCTCCCCTGCAGATAAGGACCATGTTGAAACGCACCCCTCCTGTGGCGGCCATTGCCCCTGGAAAGGTGTATCGCCGAGACTCTGACCTCACCCATACCCCCATGTTTCATCAAATAGAGGGGTTTTTGGTGGATAGGGATGTAAATATGGCACACCTACGAGGGACCCTCACCTATTTTGTTCAGCAGACATTTGGGCCAGAGACCAGGGTAAGATTTAGACCCAGCTTTTTCCCCTTTACTGAGCCCAGCGCTGAGGTGGATATAAGCTGTGTGATATGTGGAGGAAAGGGTTTTGTGGGGGATGCTCCCTGCAGGGTATGCAAACAGACTGGCTGGCTGGAGATACTGGGATGTGGCCTTATTGACCCCAAGGTGTTTGAGGCCGTGGGATATGATGCGGAAAAATATTCTGGCTTTGCCTTTGGACTTGGTGTGGAAAGGGTGGCCATGCTAAAATATGGTATAAATGACCTGCGTTTGTTTTTTGAAAATGACCTGAGGTTCTTAAATCAATTTATAGACTTTTCTGTATTTTAATCCTTTTTTATTCACTCTAAAACCATAAAACAATCCTATAGAAGGTAGGACCATGCTTTTAAGTCTTAACTGGCTCAAGGAGTTTACTCCCTATGGGGGCCCTATTGATGACCTGGCCCATGCACTTACCATGCTGGGACTGGAGGTAGAGGAGATATTTGACCCATTTGAAGGGATAAAGGACATTATTGTGGGAAAGGTGGTTGAATGTTCCCCTCATCCCCGGGCAGACAAACTGAGCCTCTGCAGGGTGGATCTGGGCACAGGGGAGTTGGTGGATATTGTATGTGGGGCACCTAATGTGGACAAAGGGCAATTTGTTCCTGTGGCCCCAGTGGGAAGCACCCTTCCCAGTGGAATGAAGATAAAGAAGGCCAAAATACGTGGCACTTATTCCCACGGTATGATATGTTCAGAAAGGGAACTGGGTCTGGGAGAGGACCATTCAGGGATAATGGTACTGGAGGGAAACCCTGAGCCAGGAGAGAGACTCAGGGATTTTCTGGACCTGGACACCACGGTTCTGGACATTGGAATGACTCCCAATCGTGCAGATTGTCTTAGCGTCCTGGGAATTGCCAGGGAGGTGGCAGCATATTTTGATCTTCCTTTAAATATACCCTCCACAGATGTATCCTCCATTGAGTCAGAGGAGGCCACATCAGTGGAGATAGAGATCAGGGATCCAGAGGACTGTCCCCTATATATGGCCAGAGAGATAAGGGGCGTAAAAATAGGTCCTTCTCCCTCTTGGATGAGATACAGGCTTGTGGCCCTGGGACTCAGACCCATTAATAATGTGGTGGACATCACCAATTATGTATTACTGGAGTTTGGTCATCCCCTTCACGGATTTGACAGGGGGTTGCTGAAGGGGAACACCATTGCAGTGGCCAGGCCAGATAGAGAAGTGAGCATCAGGACCCTAGATGGGCAGGAGAGGAGGGTCTCTTCCCATGATATCCTTATATGGGACAGCGAGAGGCCGGTGGCCCTGGCAGGTATAATGGGCGGGGAAGAGACAGAGATAAATGAGTCCACAGAGGATGTACTATTAGAGTGTGCCATCTTTAATCCCTCCAGGATTCGCAGAACCGCCCGTCGCATGGGACTCTCCACAGAGGCCTCTTATCGGTTTGAGCGGGGGGTGGATCAACTAGGGGCGGAACGGGCGATAAATCGTGCGGCATATCTTATCCATCGTTTTGCCGGTGGAAGGCTCTTGAGGGGGGTGGCCAAAAAAGAACCCAAAAAGTGGACTGCTCCCTCCATCCCATTTAGGCCCCTTAGGGCCAAAAGGCTCCTGTGTGTGGACGTGGACGAGGCATATTGCCTGGATATCCTGGGAAAGCTGGGATGCAAGGTGGAAAAGAAAGGGGAGGGGGAGTATAAGATATCCCCCCCAAGCTACAGACTGGACCTGGAGAGGGAGATTGACCTGGTGGAGGAAATAGGCAGGTTTTATGGCCTGGAAAAGATACCTGCTGTTTTGCCAGGGATAAAAAAGTCACTGGAGAGGGGAGAAGATAGCCCCCAGGTGGGATATGAATTTCTCTTTAAGATAAAACAGTGGGCAAGGGGTATTGGCCTGCAGGAGGCGATAACCTATAGCTTTGTGGGTAGAGAGGAGATGGTACGCTTTGGCGCCAGGGAAGAAGAAATGGTATCCATCCAGAATCCCCTTGCCAGTGACCAGGACACCATGCGATGTGTGGTGGTGGCGGGGCTTTTGAATGTGGTAAAGACCAACCTTGGAAGACTAAACAGGGACCTGCATCTCTTTGAAGTGGCTCGCACATTTGTGTGGGATGAGAGAGAAGAGACAGGGGTAAAAGAGACAAACAAACTGGCCATTGTGCTGGAGGGAAGACGGCATCCCCGCACCTGGGCCCATGGAAAAGATAACTGGGACTTTTATGATATAAAGGCAATGGTGGAACACCTCTTCTCCACCTTTGAGATTGAGGGATATGAATATGAGGAGATCCAGGAGAGGAGGGTTGTGGATAGGGCAGTGAAGATATTGCTAGATGGAAGAGAAATGGGCTTTATGGGGAGACTAATCCCTTCCCTGGCAGAACATTACCATGCAAAGGACAATCTCTGGCTCTGTGAGATAGACCTGGACCTATTATTTGCCCATTATATAAAACATAAGACCACATTTAAGGAATGGTCAAAGTTTCCTCCTGTCTATAGGGACATGACACTGGTATGTCCCCCTGAGGTAAGATTTAAAGATATACTTGGGTGTGTAAAAGAGGCCAAAACTCCTCTCCTGGAAGAGATATCCCTTATTGATGTATATGAGCCACCCAGGGGAGGAGAGAGGAACCTTACCATAAGGATGACATATCGCCATTCCAGAAAAAATCTTACTGACCGCGAGGTGGATAAGGTCCATGGGGAGCTGGGAAGACATATTATAAAGAGACTTCCAGTGAGATTTCCCTGAGCCCAGGGGGAAAACACCAGAATAGAGGGGAAGGGCCATGGCTCAGACATCCAGCCGCCGATACCATAAGATAAGTGAGGTGGCAAAGATGATGGGGGTAGAGCCATATGTCCTTCGTTTCTGGGAAAAGGAATTTCCCCAAATAAAGACCCTGCGGACAAAAGGGGGGCAGAGGTTATATACCCCTGAGACCATCTCTGTGATAAGGCGGATAAAGCACCTCCTATATGAAGAGGGCATGACCATTGAGGGGGCCAGAAAGAGGCTCAGGGATACAGAAAGGTTTCACCAGGTGGTAAATGAGATAAAGAAGGAACTTGAAGAGGTAAAGAGGCTCCTTCTCTCCTAAGGACAAGGCTCCCTTGCCCACAAGCATAGCCAAGACCTTCCTTAAGATTATGAGATAGAAGTGGGCATTTCTACAATAAATCTATCTACTCCTCCCTCTTTTAAAAGCACTGGAAGGATACGTGCCAGGGTGGGCCTTCTGGAATAAGGGGTTATATAACAATAAAGTGAGGTTATAGCCCGGGTAATTGCCACATAGAAGAGGTTAAAGACCTCCTGGATCTCCATGACACGATGGAGTGTGAGCAAGTTTCTCGCCTTTTCAAAACCAGATGCCTTTTTAGTAAGTCTTATGAGACTGTTATTTTTTACCATAAGGGGAGGAGATTGAGGATTGTAAAATATCCAGTTGGTGAAGGGGATAAATACTGTGGAGAACTCCAATCCCTTTGCCTTATGGATGGTGATTACCCTAATGGCCTCCACATTTTCAGACATCTCTATCTTGCTCTCAAGCCCCTCTTCCCACAAAAAAGAGAGGAGGTCCACCAGGGCAGATCCGTGTTGTTTTTGAAAATCATGGACTAGTTCCAGAAATCTCTCCAGAAAATCCTTCTGCCCCAATAAATCCCCCTGAGTAATACGCCTGGGTATGTCAAGGCGCTCCATAATATATCTTACCACATCATAGGGAGAGTGGGGTATATCCCGACAGGAGCGTATTTCCTCAGCAAGGGAGAGGAGATATTGCTTCCATTTCAAAAAGGCAGGAGAAGACCTTACCCACTCCCCTATAAGTTCTCCCTCGTCTCGTGGTCCCTGAGGAGGAGGGATGAGGCCAGAGTTTAAGGTGCCATATAGGGCAGAGGAAGAGGAGGGCCTTATAAGGAGGCTTAGAAAGCACACCATTCCTCTTACCACAGGACAGCTCCTCAGGTTCAGGGAATTCTCTGTGAGCACTGGCAGATTTGCCCTTATTAGCCAGGCAGATACCTCTTGGGCCTGCTCATTTGTGCGCACAAGCACAGCCACATCCCTTTTTCCCTTTTCCCCGCGGGTCCATATCCCCCTTATCTTTTCCACAAAATGACGCTCCAATACTAACCTGGTTTCATCATTTAAGACCTCCATCTGAAAAAAGCATACCCGCCCCTCCTTCTCCATTCCCTTTTTTGCGGCCAACTGGGTATGATTTAAAAATGCCCTGGAGAGGGAAGAGGAGAGTTGTTTTATAAGGGAGGAGTCTCTGGATACTATCATGGGAGCAAGGGTCTGCTCTACCCAGTGCTGTCTGGTAAGGGGGGCAAAGAGATCATTGAAAAACTTTACCAGCTCAGGGTGGGAGCGATAATTTTTTTCAAGGGTCCGCACATACACATTTCTCGCACATGAAAAATAAGAGGGAAGCTCCTGCAGTATCCTCCAGTCTCCCCCCCTCCACCTATAGATGGCCTGTTTTATATCCCCCACCACAAATAAAGACCCCCCCTGAGAGAGGCTCTCCTCCACTATGGGAAAGAGGGCATCCCACTGGGCCCTGGATGTATCTTGGAATTCATCAATAAAAAAATGGAGAAGGGTCCCCCCAAGATATGCAAACACAAGGGGGATGGCAAACTCCTTGGTGAGCACCTCTTTCAATCTAGCAGTCCAGTCATGGGTAAATAGGATCCTTTCCCTTTGGGAGATAAAATCAATGTGGCTCCTGAGGAGGTTAAAAAAAGGGATATATCCTCCTGGACTATAATAGTCAGCCAGGGCCTCCAGCTTTAGATAGCGTTCTCTGGCCCTTAAGAGGGAATCAAAAGATCTCTTAAATACCTCAAAACGTGTGGGAGAGATGCGCTCTAGCTGATTCTTCTTAAAAAGATCTTCTGGTCTCCTGGAAAAGAATTTATGGTTCAATATATCATATACTGACCTTTTTTCATCTATCCCTCTCAGGTAAGACTTATTCAAAAATTCTTCCAGCCCATGCATACTTTCACAAAATTCTTTATAACACCTCTCCACCTCCTCTCTTGCCCTGGATAATCTCTGCAGAGATACCCTCTTTCTCCTCATGGGTACATGCATAAAGGGAAAGATCTTACAAAAGGTGTCTATGAGCTTTTTTTCAGGATAAAAACCCTGCCCCTCCTCTAGAGAGAGATAGGTCTCAAGGAGGGTGGATATCTCCTCAGGATAAGCCTCTTCTTCAGCCATCAACATGGAAAAGGCCCGCTCCACCACAGGACGATAAGAGAACTCCACCTTCATCTCAGGATCCAGCCCCATCTCAAAAGAAAGGGCCCTTAGGACTGAAAGGAGAAAGCTATCTATGGTCTTTACCTGAAAATCAGAATAATTATTCAATAACAGGTCAATAATCCTCATGGCCTCCCTTTGATTGAGACCTGTTAGTTTCTTAAGATATCCTGCATCTTCCAGTCCCAGGGCCACCTTCTTTAAAAAAAATAGGATCCTCTCCTTCATCTCCTTTGCGGCCTTATTGGTAAAGGTAATGGCCACAATGGAGCGCAATGCCTGAAAATTTCCTGTCCCAATCAACTCCCTTAAAAGGGATAAATATTCCACTGCCAGGGTAAAGGTCTTTCCCGAACCTGCTGAGGCGGTAATTATCTGAATGGAAGAGGTGCGATCTCTCATGTGCAGGATAAATATCACTTTTCCCGGAAGGGGGCAACCACCACCTGGTGGTAAGTGATTATCCTTAAATTTATATTTGATTTTATTAAGAAAAGAATTCTTTTTGTACCCAATTTATAAATTCATTTAATTTTTTTATCTTAAATTCACTTTCTTTTGAATTATGATAATAATTTAAGTGTGCAATATCATTTCTAATTCTATTCATTTGTTGAAAATTATCTAAGGTTAATCTAAGATCTTTTTTTTGTTCTTCTCTAGCGCTTCCATCATTTATATCCTTATTCTTTTTTTCACATCTTCTTGAAATAACACTTTCTACTAATGCTATATAAGAAAGCGCATAAAATTCATGTTCTCTAAACCACTTTGCAAGTTCAAACTGAAACTCAGAAATACTATCTTTATCCAATCTTAATATAAATTTTTTTAATTCTGGAATCATAAGACTGGCAATAGGATGTTGTATTTTTTCAATCTCATTTAGTTTACTTTTTATATATTTTATAGTATGACGTATATTATTCATATCTCCAATATGAACAGAAGAAGTAAATTTACTAAATATGTGGGATATTTTTTCTAAATTTGATTCTTTAATATCTACTGTACTGTTTAAAAGTTGAGATATTAAATTCCCATTTCCATATTTTTTTAAATCACTTATTGCAATAATCCACTGCATAAGTTCATAAAATATTTTTAAATCAACTACAGGTGCAATATTATTATTCTCCCTTCTATATTCATACATTCCATAATATATACCTTTAATTTCAATTTGCTTTTCTCTAATAAGTTTTAAAAATTCAATCATAACAAAGGACATAAGTGCAAGAGATCTAAAAGAATGAGTAATATCTAAATATATTTCATCTCTATTACTTATAAAATCACCTATAGACAAAAATTTATAAAAATTACTCCACAGTTCCTCTTCATTAACTCCATAAGATATAATAATGCATTTTGATCCTTTAGTGCCAAGATGTTTATCAATTTGTTTTTCTATAATATATAGGTCTTCTTGTTTTAAGTTATTTTTCTCTATTTTATCATATATTTCTAGTGCATTATTATCATCTCCTCCAAAATATAAATATACACTGTCCCATATTGACTTTTTAGTTCCAATTAAAAATAATTTTTGGATTTTAAAGTGAGAAACTAGAGCTCTTGCGATAAACTCTTCCTCATATAATTTATCATCTATCTGATAAGTTGTTTTTCTATATTGTCCCGGGCCGTTGATATTTTCGTTTAATTTTTGACCTGCTCCAAGAGATGATATCAGAATTCTCATAATAACTCCCTTTTTTATAAAAGAATTTATAAAGTTAATGCTCCAACCACCTATATTTCCATACGGTGTTTGTCAAAATAGTCGTAATCCCTTCGTAACTCAGGTCTTTTTCTATCAGTGATCCTGAATGGAACATAAAAATAAAAAGAGCAGTCGTAATCCCTTCGTAAC
>CAYRSC010000022.1:0-54005 GCA_964427155.1 uncultured Desulfohalobiaceae bacterium
CTCATTGGTATCTCCTCTGATATCAATCCCCCAAATATCGCCATACCTGTCAATAAATCTGACTTATATTGCCTGCTCCCCTCTCCCTCGTATATGCCCTTCTCTGCCTCTTCTATTAAATCCTCTCCCCCTGACATCAAAGGAACAAATGGATATAAGCACCTAACTCCCCTCTTTAATATCTCCTCTGCCTTAAACTCATACAACTTTACTACCTTATACCTAAACTCCACCTCTATGTCACGATAATAATCCCTTATCCCTGGCATCCTCCTCAACGCCACCATCACTGTTATTATATCTAAGTCCTCTTCCAGGATGTGACGGCATCTGCTCTCCAGTGTCCTTAAGGGCAGATACCTCTTCCACGAGGTTATAAACTCTAAGAGCACCAGCCTTTCTTTATTGTCCTCAAAAAGTGCCCTTAATACAAAATCTGATCTCCTGAGAGATGCTGTCTCCTGGGGGCGGACATCTATTAACTCAGAGTCCACAACATCAAGTCCACACAACTCCCTTAACACCGGACCCCGGCAATGAGTCAAAATCACCTTTGAGGCTATATCATACTGCATGAAAATTCCCTTAGTTTTCTATTATAACACAGGGGCAAAAGCAACTTACTGTCAAACATTATCCTAATTTTCCAATTTTTCCCTTTCAAGGGGCATCAACAATTAGTTTTTCATTATTAAAGGTGGAAGAGCTGAAAAAGATCTTTTTCTTTATATGGCTCAGACAGGGTAGTTTTTTCCTAACTTCATTCAGCCTGGTTTTTTCTATATAAACCATTCCCATACCTTCTTCTTCTCCCATCTCCAGGATTTTTACCCCATAGGGATCAAAGGCACAGCTCCTTCCACAAAAGCCCCTGCCACATAGATCTGCACAAACTACGAACATGGTATTTTCTATTGCCCTGGCCTGGAGGAGGGTATGGAGGTGTCTTTCCTTTAGGGTCCCCTGGTACCAGGCGGCAGAAACAATACTCACCTCCACTCCTTTCTGGGCCTGATAACGATATAGCTCAGGAAATCTCACATCATAGCAGATGGAGAGACCAAGTTTTATCCCGTTGTATTCAATGGCTTCCGGAGGTTCTTCCCCTGCCTTTATATAAGAAGATTCCGAAAATCCTAGGCTATCAAAGAGATGGAGTTTTCGGTAAGAGGATATAATCAGACCCTCTCGGGAGATGAATAGGGAAGTGTTATAGGGGTGTTCCTTTTCTCTCCCAGGTTCCCAAGCTGTACTCACCACATCTATAGAGTAGGTTTGAGCCAGTTTAGATATGGTGGCCACAAAGTTGGTATAACAAGGCGAAAACATGGAAGGGGTTTTTTCCCTGGAAAATACACCCATTGACATCTCTGGAAACACCACTATATCTGCAGACCTGCTTTTAGCTTCCACCAAGGCATGTTCAATAATTTTTAGATTTATCTCAGGGTCCTCTCTTCCCTTCATTTGAAATATCCCTATAGCTAACCTCTTCATAATCTCTACCTCCTGCATAGGGGTATCTCCCGGTAAAAATATATATCTGTTCCATTATAGGAGAGGGATACAGGGTAGACTTCAACTCCCCTTTCTATGGCAGAGAAAAAGGCTTCTGCAAATAGGGGATCTGTGTCTTTATTTGGAGAAAAGCACAGGACGTTCTTTGAGAATATAAGTATTAACAAGGCTGCTCTCTCTCCCTTGGCCTTTAGTTCCATAAGGGACTGCAGGTGCTTACGTCCTCGTTTAGTGGGTGCATCAGGAAAGAACGCTATCCCTCTATCAATTAGAGTGCATCCCTTGGTCTCTATCCATATAGAGATACCATCCATTTTTACTTGGAAATCTAGACGGCCATCTGGGACCTTTACCTCTGGCCTTATATCTTCCACTCTATTTAGGGCCTTTATAAGGGATAATTCAAACAACCTATGAGCTATTTTGCTATGATATCCAGAATGGATAAATATCCATTCCTTCTTTTTTCTTGCGGCAAGCATATCCCATCTGGTCCTTCTGTTTTTCCCCTTGGCGGTGCGGATAAGGACCTCATTGCCCCTATAGAGGAGCTCTTTTAGCCTCCCAGGGTCGTGGATATGAACCTCTTCCTCTCCTTCTCCCTTATTCATTCTAACCACTCCCAGGAATCTATTGGGTCTATCCAGGAATATGGCCTTATGACTGTAGGGGATGTTGAGGAGTTTCATTATTTAAATACCTCCCCTGTCTCCTTATACCAGAATACCAGGTCCAGGTGAGAAAGGGGGATTTTAATTCTAGAGGAAAATTCCATCATTTTATCTTCTATTTCCTGGTATCTTCTGGGGTTAAGCGAAGGTGGTATCTCATTGATTACACCGTGGCTCACGAGGTTTTTCAGTATATGTCTGTCAAGGATGGCCAGGTCTTCTCCCATTCCAATATTCCTTAAAAAATGGCTGGCTTCCTTCATCCCCATTCCTTTGATTTCCTTCACCAGGGCCTTGCGTTTCTCTTTGCTGTTCCTGTGTCTTTGAAGAAATCCCTGGAGGGAATGTCCCCCTATTGGAGAAAATTTCTGTAGTGCCTGCTCAACATATTGAGCCTTTTTGTATTTGAATCTTACCCCTTGTAGGGCAATTACTATATCCTCTGCCTTTGCTCCCCTCTCTACCTCCATCTCTTTTAATCTCTCCGTGGCCCTCCAGCATGTTTTGGCCCTAGATTGGGGAGTGAGAAGACAAAATACCAGTTCCCACAATATAGTGGCATCCCCTTTTTCATAGTTGTCTCTAAATTCCTCTAATCTATTTTCTATGATGGGTCTTATGGTCTCATATATCCTGTGGAGTTCCATATGCGCCTCCTATTTTTCCTCTCCTCCTTCATCCCCCCATAGGCACAAGGATCAAATATCCTTTCTCAATTGGTACTTGTCAAGGTCAGATGAAATCATTATGATACCGCAGTTGTTTGTGCAAACAGGGTTTATGAAAAAATCAAATAAGTTTAAGGAGATGCCACATGAGTTTTTCTCTTACCAAGGAGCAGCTTTTGATTCAGAAGATGGCAAGGGAATTTGCCAGAAAGGAACTTATGCCCAAGGCGGCGGAGCGAGACCAGAATCAGGAATATCCAAAGGACAGCTTGAAGTTGATGGGAGAGCTAGGTTTTCTAGGGATGCTGGTTCCTGAGAAATATGGGGGCATGGATGTAGATACAGTCTCTTATGCCCTGGCCCTCACAGAGATCGCATATGCATGTGCCTCCACGGCAGTAATAATGTCTGTGCACAATTCTCTGGCATGTGGATGCATTTTAAATCATGGGACAGAGGAACAAAAACAAAAGTATCTCGTTCCCCTGGCAAATGGTGATTTTATAGGGTCTTTTGCCCTATCTGAGCCAGAGGCAGGCTCTGACCCTGCAAGTATGACCACCACTGCCAGACGAGAAGGAGATTATTATGTATTAAATGGGACCAAACGGTGGATAACAGGGGGAGCCACTTCTTATCTCTTTATTGTTCTTGCCAAGACCAACCCAGAGGAAAGGCACAAGGGAGTGAGTGCCTTTATAGTAACCAGGGACATGGAGGGATTTGTCACAGGGAGAAAAGAGGACAAGATGGGGCTGCGCGCTTCAGATACCACTGACATCATCTTTGATAATTGTAAGGTCCCTGTGGAAAACCTGCTGGGAAAGGAAGGGGAGGGTTTTTATGTGGCTATGTCAGGTCTGGATGCTGGGAGAATAGGTATTGCAGCCCAGTCCCTGGGGGTTGGATGGGCGGCCCTGGACCTGGCAGTGAAATATTCTAAGGAGAGGATACAGTTTGGCAGGCCTATTTGTGAAAATCAGGGCCTTAGATGGATGATTGCGGATATGGCAGTGGATGTGGAGGCGGCGAGGTTGCTGGTACTCAATGCTGCCTCTAAAAAGGATAGGGGGGAGAAGTGTTCCAAGGAGGCATCAATGGCCAAACTCTATGCCTCTGAGATGGCCAACAGGGTGACTGCCTCGGCCCTTCAGATCCACGGAGGATATGGATATACTAAGGAGTTTACTGTGGAAAGACTCTACAGGGATGCGAGGGTGTTTACTATATATGAAGGGACCTCTCAAATACAAAAGATAGTTATTTCCAATGAGGTGATTGGGGACAAAAAGAGGAGAAAGAAGAGGTAAAAAGGAAAGGGTTTATCCAGACTTGAAGATTTTTTTTCTTTGGAGTATAAACCCTCACTGGAAGATTTTCCCTTCAGGTGCCATAAATGGCTTAAAAGGGAATCCCGTGAGAATCGGGAACGGACCCACCGCTGTGACCGGGGACGAAAACCGCATCTGCCCACTGCCATTTTAGTCTGTGGCGGGAAGGGGCGGTGAGTAGAGGGAACCGGGAGTCAGAAGACCTGCCTGTTGGGGAAAGGGGGGGATAATGCGTTAAAAAAACCTGGATGAAAATGGGACATCCTGGTTTGTCGTGGTGACAGACCAGGATTTTTTTATTTTAAGGGAGTTATATGAAAAGATTTAGTGTTGAACTCCTTGGCATGGGCGTGCTTCTTGCCCTCACTATCTTTGTATCTTCCTCCATGGGGTTTGTGAAGATACCCACCTGGGAGGTGATAAAGATTGTTTTCTCCCATTGTCTCGGTATAAAGTTCTCCGGGATTTCACCCCTTCACGCCTCTGTGGTGATGGATATAAGACTCCCCAGAATATTGTGTGCCTCACTGGTGGGAGGGGGACTGGCCATTTGTGGGGTGGTCTTTCAAGGGATCCTTCTAAACCCCTTGGCAGATCCCTATACCCTTGGGATCTCTGCTGGAGCGGCATTTGGTGCCTCTATTGCCCTGCTCTTTGGGTTCTCCTTTTTAGGGATATATACGGTTTCCTTGTTTGCCTTTATTGGAGGTATCCTTACTTTACTGGTGGTTATTTACCTCTCATCCACCTCCTCTGGGGGAATATCTTCTAATAATCTTATCCTCTCAGGGGTGATAGTCTCTGCTATACTTTCTGCAGGAATAAGTTTTTGTAAATATCTGGCCCAGGAACGGGTTGCCATTATTATCTTCTGGTTATTGGGGAGCTTTGCTTCCTCCACCTGGATGAATGCCCTTATCCTGGCAGTGTGTCTCACTGGTTCCACTGTGGTATTTATATTTTATTACAGGGAATTAAATGTACTGTGTCTCGGCGGAAAGACGGCTTCCTCTCTCGGGATAAATCCACAACAGGTGAGAATATTACTCCTTACAGTGGCGTCATTACTCACAGGAGTGTGTGTCTCTTTTTCAGGAATAATTGGATTTGTGGGTCTCCTCATTCCCCACATGGTGAGGTCTATTACTGGCCCCGACCATCTGAAGCTCATACCCCTGTCTCTTTTGGTGGGGGCCATATTGATGGTGATTGCAGATACCACAGCCCGGGCAGTGCTCCCTGCAGAGGTGCCCATAGGGGTACTAACTGCCCTTATTGGAGGACCTTTTTTCTGTTACATATTTAGAAAGAGACAGGTGGGTTTCTAGATGGAGGATAAGGCTGTTTATTCCCTGAAGGATGTCTCTTTTGCGTATCCTGGAGACCATGGTAGAGAGGTCCTCTCTGGCCTGAGGGGAGAGTTTATGCCCGGAGTTTTCTATGGAGTCCTGGGACCCAATGGAAGTGGAAAATCCACCTTTCTGGAACTGCTACTGGGATATAAACGGGCCATAAAGGGAGAAATATATCTTAAGGGAAGACCCATTGTCCACTATAAAAAGAAGGAGATAGCCAGAGAGGTTGCCTTTGTGCCCCAGCAATATCATATAAACTTTCCCTTTGCAGTGAGGGATGTGGTGAGTATGGGACGTTATCCCTATCTAAGGCGTTTTTCATTCCTGTCCCCTGAGGATGAGATGATGATTGAGAGGGTCTTGAGAGAAATGGAGCTTAGGTCTCTGTCAGAGAGGCTGATTACAGAGCTCTCTGGAGGAGAAAAACAACGGGTTATGATAGCACGGGCAATGGCCCAGGACACACCAGTGGTTTTATTGGATGAGCCTACCTCTTCCCTAGATGTAAAACATTCCCTTCGGGTCCTATCCCTGTTTAGAGAAATGGTAGATGGAGGGGAAAAGACAGTGGTGTGTGTGTTCCACAACATAAATGAGGCCGCCTCATTTTGCGACCACCTCCTCTTTTTAAAAGAGGGCAGGATATGTGCCTTTGGCCCTGTGGAAGAGGTCTTGAACCGAGATACCCTGGGAGAGGTGTTTGAGGTGGATGCCAAAGTATATTTTGAGAAAGAACTTGGGTGTTTTCAGGTAATCTTTAAAGGAAAGGGGGATAAGTCATGAAAAGGATAATACTCTTTTTAGGGGTGATGGTTATCTTAACAGGGTGGACCTCCTGGGCTCCTGCCTTTTCCCTTAAGGGAAATGTAATAATAGATGATGGTCACAGGAGAATTGTGGTTACCCATCCCTTTACCCGTATAATATCCTTGTATCCTGCACATACTGAAAACCTGGTTGCCCTGGGGGCATATAACTCCCTTATAGGGGTATCCATGGATGAGACATATCCTCCCTGTGTAAAGAAGAAACAGAGGTTTTCTTATCATTTCGGGGTGGAGAGGTTTGTGGCGGTATCTCCAGACCTTGTCCTGGTGAGGCCCATGATAGACTTTGGTCACCACGCACTTATGGAGAAACTGGAACGTTCCGGCATAACAGTTATTTCACTACAACCAAAGACAATAAAAGACCTCTATGTGTATTGGAGGATCCTGGGCCTACTTACAGGAAAAGTAGAACGAGCCAACAGACTTATAAGGGATTTTAAGAGATTTTTATACCAGTTGCAAAGGATAGGAGAGTCCATCCCCCATAAAAAGAGGGTCTATTTTGAATCTATTCATAGAAAAATGAAGACCTTTACTCCACATTCTCTGCCTGTATTTGTACTACATGTAGCAGGAGGTATAAATATTGCTCAGGATGCAAAGAGTATTCATGGAAGCAATATTGCATCTTATGGTAAGGAAAAAATCCTTTCAAAGGCAAATGAGATAGATGTATATATTGCTCAGCGTGGACGTATGAATAGGGTAGATATTTCTCAGATAAAGGATGAGCCAGGATTTTCTTTGATAAAAGCAGTAAAGAATAATCAGATATATATTGTGGATGAGCAATTAACCTCTCGTCCATCACTTAGATTGTTGTTGGGAATATATGAAATAGGACATGTTTTATATCCTAAAAAATATCCCGTTTCATTAAAGAGAAAGATAGACCACCTTATTAATGAATACTATGAGTGTAACTAACTACAAATCCACGAGAGATGTTATATGATAAAGAAGGGAATTTTGTACGGAATAGGTGTTGGCCCTGGAGATCCTGAACTTATCCCCATAAAGGCAGTGAGGATACTTGAGGAAGTGGATGTGATATTCTCTGCCTCTTCCTCCAAAAATGACCATTCCCTTGCCCTTGACATCGTCTCAAGGTATATCCCAGAGACCACCCCCTGTGTGCTTTTGTCTTTCCCCATGACCATGAACAGGAAAAAGGCAGAAGAGTCATGGGTCAGACATGCCAGGACAGTGATAGAGGAAATTGAGAAAGGGAAGAGTGCCGCCTTTCTTACCCTTGGTGATCCCCTAACCTACTCCACCTTTGGTTATCTTTTGAAGAGGATTGAGATGATAGCTCCTCATATAAAGGTGGAGGTGGTGCCTGGCATAACCTCTTACCAGGCTGCAGCCGCGGCAACCAGGACAGTGTTAGTGGAAGGGGAAGAGTCTCTTTTGTTGCTCTCCGGGGCAAAGGGAGGGGACCATCTCAGACGTCTGTCTGAACTATCTGACAATATTGTCTTTTTAAAGGCGTACAAACATATCAAGGATATTGTGGCATCTTTAAAAGAGACTGGACGCATGGAATCAAGTCTTGCAGTCTCCAGATGTGGCTTTGATGATCAGAAGGTTATTTACAATCTGGAAGAATTGCTCAATAATAAACCACTTTACTGGACCCTTATAATATCCAAAAGGTCCTCCACCTAAGTGGAGAGTCAAGGAGCATATATGGGGAAGATTATTATAGACCCTTTTGTTATTGAGAAAAGGTCCTTTGAAATAATAGAAGAAGAGACCCTCCAGAGAAAGGGAGATATCCCTTTTGACCTTGCCCAGTGGAGCATTGTACGACGTCTTATTCATACCACTGCAGACTTTGATATACTTGACAATATCCTGTTTCATCCTCACTTTATCCCCTCTGCCCTGCGCGCCATAAGGAAGGGGTGTCCCATTGTTACAGACACCAAGATGGCCTCTATGGGTATAAGTGAAAGGAGGCTTAGTGCCTTTGGCAATAAGGTGTATTGTTTTGTAAGCGATGAGCAAGTGGGCAGGAGGGCAGAGGAAATGGGATGTACCAGGTCAATGGTTGCAGTGGACATGGCAGTGGAGATGCTGGGAGATAGGGCCCTATTTGCTATTGGAAATGCCCCTACCGCCATATATCGTCTGTTAGAACTTATGGAGCAGGGCAAAGTGACGCCACCAGTGATAATAGGTCTTGTGGTGGGTTTTGTGGGGGCCGCAGAGGCCAAAGAAGAGATTATTGCACGCTCCCCTGTGCCTTATCTGGTCCTCAAGGGAAGGAAAGGGGGCTCCACCCTGGTGGCTGCCACATTAAATGCCCTGTTAGATATGGCAGCTAAAAGATGAGAAAAACACGGCTGCGGGTTGGCTTTACCACTGGGTCTGCCTCTGCTGCAGGGGCAAAGGCGGGGATTATATTTTTGATTAAGGGGAAAGTAGTAAAGGAGGTGGATATCCCTACTCCTGTGGGGAAGAGGCTTGTGATACCCATTGATTCTATTTGTGGTATATCTCCCCATAAGGCCGTGGTTAAAGTGATAAAGGATGGAGGAGACGATCCAGATGCTACTCATGGGGCGTGTATAAAGGTGATTGTGGAACTCATGAGGGAGGTTGCAGGGGAAAAAAGGATAGATATCAGGGGAGGAAGGGGGGTGGGGATAGTCACAAGGCGGGGGCTACCTGTTTCCATTGGAGAGCCAGCTATAAATCCTCATCCTCGCAGACAGATAATGGACGCCGCACTAGAGGCCTTCAAAGAAGTGGATAGGGAGGACCTCAGGGTAAGGATAACCATAGAGGTGGAAGATGGGGAGAAGATAGCTAGAAAGACCCTTAATCCCCGGCTGGGTATATTGGGAGGTATTTCTATACTTGGGACCCGGGGAACGGTGATACCCTTTTCCGCCAGGGCATATAAGGATACCATCTCTCTTGCCATGCAGGTGGCCCGCGATAGCGGTGCGGAGTATGTTGGTCTCTCCACAGGGGGGAGAAGTGAGAGACTTTTGAGGGAGATGTTGGGCCACTGGCGAGAAGAGGCCTTTGTGCAGATAGCTGATTTTTTCAGATTTTCCATTGAGGAGGCCATTGCAAAGGGATTTAGGGGGGTATGTTTTAGTGTCTTCCCTGGAAAGTTGATAAAGATGGCCCAGGGACATCCCTATACCCATGCCAGAAAAAGTCGTATAGATTTTTCTCTCCTTTCCTCCTGGGCCAGGGAGAAAGGTATCTCCCCTGAGAGATGCCTTCTCATCTCCAGAGCAAATACTGCCAGGGAGGTCATGGAGATAATAAGGGAAGAGCCTTTAAGAGAGGTCTTTCTTGAGGATCTTACATACAGGAGCTGGCGTGTGGCCCAG
Source organism: uncultured Desulfohalobiaceae bacterium (assembly GCA_964427155.1). Classification (GTDB taxonomy): domain Bacteria; phylum Desulfobacterota; class Desulfovibrionia; order Desulfovibrionales; family Desulfothermaceae; genus Desulfothermus. The sequence goes on from CAYRSC010000022.1 coordinate 9,727, forward strand.
GGATTTGTGGGGGATGCAACTCTCTCCATTACCTACTATGTGTTTGACTATGATGAAAATTTTATCTTAAAGGTGGGAGATGAACACCTATGAAAAGATAAAAAGGGCCAGGGAGATACTGGGAATAGAAGAGGAGGCCTCTCTTTCAGAGATACGGGAGAGTTATCTGAGGCTCCTCAAGATGTGGCACCCTGACTCATCCCCTCCGTGCGAAAGGGGGAGGTGTGAGGAGAGGACCAGGGATATAATATGGGCATATAAGGTATTAAAGGAATATTGCTATAGGTATCGTATCTCCTTTTCCCCCTCAGAGGTGGAGAAATATTTGAGCGATGAAGAATGGTGGAAAAACAGGTTTGGAGAGGGTCCCCTATGGAATCAGGGATGAGGTGGAAGGCCCCTTTGGTGGTCATGGGTATGGGACAGTCCAAGGAAGATGTCCCCTCTTCCTATAGATCCATTTTGACAGGTGCAGATGTGGTGATAGGTGGAAGGAGGCTTCTTGCCCAGATGGGGGAGATGTCTGCGAGCAAGATGGTCCTTGCTCCTCCTCTATCATCCAGTATTTCCCTTATAAAAGGACTTATAGAGGATGGGAAAAAGGTGGTGGTTTTGTGCGATGGAGACCCCCTCCTCTTTGGTCTTGGAAATAGGCTTGTGAGGGAATTTCCCCCTTCTTGTCTCTGGATACTCCCCAATGTCTCTATCCCCCAGAGGGCAGGTGCATATCTGGGAATTTCCGTGAAGGAGATGGAATTGGTCTCCCTCCACGGCAGAGAGGATGTATTCCCCTTGTTAAACTCCATTAGCAAGAACCAGTGGACAGGGGTATATACTGACCACATCCATTCCCCCTCTTTTATTGCAGGGCTTGTTTTAGATAAGGGCATATCTGGAGGGGATGTAAAGATGCATGTGTTTGAGCGTCTGGGATGGAAAGGAGAGTCTTATGAGGTGTATTTGCCTTCCCAATGCCTCAATAGGGCATTTAAGGAGCCAAATTTTGTTATACTGGAGCGCACCCCTTGGCCCCCTCCTGAGATGCCTCATCTGGGTATGGAAGAGGGGCTCTTTGTGTCTGACGGGGGACAGATAACCAAGAGTGAGGTGAGGAGCCTGTGTGTGGCCACCCTCTCTCCTCTGGATAACAAGGTAATATGGGACCTGGGGGCGGGATGTGGTTCAGTCTCTGTGGAGATTATGGCCATCTCCAATAATGCCAGGGTGTATGCAGTGGAAAAAGAGAAGACACGGGTGGAGATGATAAAAGAGAACAGGAGACGTTTTGGACTCTATTCTCTGGAGGTGATATGGGGGGATATAATTGAGGTGATACCCTCTCTTCCCTCTCCCCATAGGATATTTATAGGGGGAGGTCTCTCAGATGGTATAGAGATACTGGAGATGGCATGGGAGAGGTTGTTGCAAGGTGGAAAGGTGGTGATCTCTCTGGTTCTCATGCAGACCCTCTATAGGTGTATGGAATTTTGTGAAAAAAGGGATATATCCTTTCAGGTAAAGGCCCTCCATCTGGATAGGGGAGAGCCCCTTGGAAGGGGGATGAGATTCGTCCCTTTGAATCCTGTAATAATCTTTAGCATGGAAAAGAAGGCATAGGATGAGTGGAAAGGTATATTTTATAGGCGCAGGTCCAGGAGAAGAAGAGCTTATTACTGTTAAAGGGGCCAGGATACTCTCCAGGGTACCGCTGGTCATCTATGCAGGCTCATTGGTGCCTTATTCTCTGGTGAAAAAATACGTATCTGAGGATACGTGGATAATAGATTCTTCCTCTCTTACCCTGGAGGATACCCACCGACTCATTAAGCAGGCCACCTCTCTGGGAAGGGATGTGGCACGGGTTCATACAGGGGAACCATCCCTCTATGGGGCTATCCATGAACAAATAAGACTTCTGGAAAAAGATCACATTGAGTATGAGGTGATTCCAGGGGTTACTGCGGCCTTTGCCACTGCCTGTAGGGTGGGGGTCTCTTTTACTGTACCCGAGAAGGTGCAATCCCTTATAATAACCCGTCTTGCAGGGAGGACCCCTATGCCACCAGGAGAGGAACTCTCTTCCCTGGCCTCCCATAACACTGCCCTGGCAATATATCTTTCTGCCTCTTATGTGAAACAGATGCAGAAAACCCTGCTGGAGTCGGGATACCCACCTGATACTATGGTGGTGGTGGGATATAGGGTGGGATGGGAGGATGAAAAGATAATATGTTCCTCCCTGAAAGAGGTGGATGTGGTGGTGGAGAGAGAAGAGATAAAGAGGCAGGCGGTGTTTCTCATCCTTCCAGAACAATCCCAAGAGACCTATTCCAGATTATATGACCCCTCTTTTTCCCATGGATTTAGAAAGGCGGAGGAAAGGGGATAGATGAGAGAGGGGATATATGCAGTATATGCATTTACCCCTAAGGGTGCCATGTTGGCCTCTTTGTTAAAGAAACATCTTTGTGCTGACATCTTTTTGAAAGGAGAATGGAAGGATGCTCCTGTGGAGGGGTTTGCTTCCCTTTCCTCTCTCATATCCTCCACCTTTTTTAGATATCAGGGACATATATTTATATGTGCTACAGGGATAGTGGTAAGGAGCATTGCCCCTTTTTTAAGGGGAAAGCATCTGGACCCTGCAGTGGTTGTGGTGGATGAGGGTGGTACATTCGCTATTAGTCTTATCTCTGGACATCTTGGAGGGGCAAATGAGTTGTGTAGAAAGGTTGCCTCTATTATTGGTGCAATTCCTGTAATCACTACTGCCACAGATGTGGAGGGGATTGTTGCCATTGATGAGATGGCGAGGCGCTGTGGTCTAAGAGTGGTGAATGTCTCATTTATTAAAGAAATAAGCATGGCAATGTTGAGGGGAGAGGGCATTTATCTCCTTGATCCCCTAAATATGGTTAAAGGAGATAACTCCCATATCCCCTCTTGTTTAAAGCGGGTCTCCTCGGTTATTAATGTCCCTGCTCATGCCCATGTGGTGGTGTGTGATTATAAGAAGAGGGAGGTGAAGGGCCTTGTGTTGTGTCCACCTGTCCTATATGTGGGAGTGGGGTGTAATAGGGGGGTAGATGGAAAAGAGATATGCGATCTTATTTACCAGGTCTTTGAGGAGGAGGGTCTGTATGTTGAGGCCATTTCTGCTTTGGTTAGTACTGAAAAAAAGGCAAGGGAAGAGGGAATTTTTGAGGCCGCACGTCTCCTTGGGGTGAATGTGATCTTTGTCAAACATTCCCGTCTAAAGGGGGTGGTGGTGCCAAACCCTTCAGATGTGGTGAAGAGATATATGGGGGTAGATAGCGTATGCGAAGCAGCAGCACTAATAGTGGCAAGGGGACCACTTGTGGTGGAGAAGAGAAAAGGGAGAAATGTGACAGTGGCAGTGGCCCTTGCCTCTTGAAGGTGGTGGGAATAGGACCTGGAGCTCTCTCTCATATGAGCATTGAGGCCCATGAGGCCCTTGAGTGGGCCCAGGTGGTGGTGGGATATAAGACCTATATTTCTCTCATAGAGGGTCTCATTGAGGGTAAAAGGGTGATCTCCACAGGGATGAGGGGAGAGATAGACAGGTGTAAACAGGCCATTAAATCCGCTCTTGCAGGTGAAAGGACTGTGGTGGTGTGTAGCGGAGATTCAGGTATATATGGACTTTCAGGTCTTATTCTGGAACTGTTGGATAGGGATGGAGTTGTAGATAAGGTAACTGTGGAGATAATTCCTGGAATCCCCGCATTTGTTGCGGCATCATCTCTTTTAGGTGCACCCCTGATGCATGATTTTGTATGCATCAGTCTAAGTGACCTCCTCACTCCCTGGGATATTATAGAAGAGAGGATAAGGGCCGCTGGGAGAGGAGATTTCGTGGTGGTGTTGTATAATCCCAGATCCCGAAAGAGAAAATGGCAGCTTTCCAGGTGCCTTGAGATATTGAGAGAATATAGAGATGGGAGTACTGTGGTGGGTATTGTCCAAAACGCCATGAGGGAAGGAGAGAATACACATATTGTTCATCTGGGAGAGGTGGATGTAAACATGGTGGATATGTTCACCATCCTTATTGTGGGGAACTCCTCCACCTATGTGATAGGGAATAAGATGGTCACCTCCAGGGGATATATGGAAAAGTATGGGGGATAGGGGTATTGGTGGGGTGGTTTTTCATTGACTAGAGAGTAGAAATCAGGTAGAGAGAACAGTCTTTGAGAAGTGTGTTTTTGTCTTTAGAAAAAATCTTTTTTAAGGAGTGGTGACCATGCAGGAGCTCATTAGAAAGATAGAACAGGATCACATGAGATATGATATACCAGAGTTCAGGGCAGGGGATACCATTAGTGTCCATGTGAGGTTGTTGGAAGGTGATAAGGAGAGGATCCAGGTATTTAAGGGGACGGTTATCAGGGTGAGGGGAAGTGGCACCAACAGGACCTTTACCGTGAGAAAGATATCCGATGGCATTGGAGTGGAGAGGACATTTCCTCTACATTCTCCCTCTATTGAAAGAATAGAGGTAATAATGAGAGGTAAGGTGCGTCAGTCCAGGATTTACTATCTCAGAAAATTAAAGGGCAAGGCCGCCCGCATAAAACCCAGGGACATGTATTGATAATCCTTTGTGGAAATCTAATAAGTTAAAATCTCTAACTGCAGGGATAGATGAGGCCGGTCGGGGATGCCTGGCCGGCCCAGTTGTGGCTGCAGCAGTTGTCCTCCCGGAGGAATATTCTCTTCCTTTTTTAAATGATTCCAAAAAACTTTCCCCTTCCAGAAGAGGGATTTTGGAGAGAGAGATAAAGGAGTGTGCCCATGCGTGGGCCATTGGGGTCTCATGGCCTAGAGAGATAGAGAAGGAGAATATCTTGAGGGCAACCCTCCTTGCCATGAGCAGGGCCTATAGACATTTGAAGGTGAAGTGCTCAAGGGTGTATGTAGATGGCATTCACTCTCCCCTGCTGGAGGGGGTGGAGGTCTTGTGTGTTAAGGGAGGCGATTGTCTTATCCCTGAGGTCTCTGCTGCCTCTATTCTGGCCAAGACCTTCAGGGATAGGCTAATGCAGGCCCTTGATAGGAGATATCCAGGATATGGCTTTGCAATTCACAAGGGCTATGCTACAAGATATCATCTGGAGAGGTTAAGGCTACTGGGGCCCTGTCCCATACATCGCAGGACCTTTAAGGGTGTAAGGGAGTTTTTTATAAAGGAGTTGTCCCTGTGATTACCTCCTCTCAGATGGGAGAGTATTCAGAGGATGTGGCAGTGGAATTTTTGAGAAAGGAAGGGTACGAGATCCTGGAGAGGAACTGGAGATGTAGACAGGGAGAGATAGATATAATCGCAAGGAAGGGGAGTCTCCTGGTCTTTGTGGAGGTGAGGAGTAAACGTTCTACTATCCTGGGTCATCCCCTCTGGAGCGTGGACAATAAAAAAAGGGCCAGGCTCCTTATGGCGGCCCGTTTGTATCTTTCCCGAAAGGGACTGTGGCACATGGGGGTTCGTTTTGATGTGATTGGGATTGTAGTTGGAGAAAAAGGGGTGGACATATCACATGAGCGAGATGTCTTCCAGGAAGGGGAAGCTCTGGGTGATAGCAACGCCTATTGGCAACCTTGGTGACATCTCTTTAAGGGCCATTGATGCGCTTACCTCCTGTGAGGTGGTGGCAGCAGAAGACATAAAGAGTACTGTTAGGCTCCTTAAGCTCCTTGGGATAGAGGGGGAAAAGAGATATATTGATCTGGATCAGAGGTGTGAAGAGAGGCATCTCCCTAGAATAATAGATATCCTGGAGCAGGGCTTAGATGTTGCATTGGTCTCTGAGGCTGGATCCCCCTGCATATCAGATCCCGGTTTTCTCCTCATATCCCTCTGCAGGAAGATGTCTGTGGAGGTGGAGGTCTTGCCAGGTCCATGTGCGGCCATTGTGGCCCTCATCGCCAGTGGACTTCCCCCTGTACCCTTTACCTTTCTGGGATTTATGCCCCGCAGAGATGGGGATAGGAGGAGACTCCTTGCTCCTCTCTCCTCCATAAAGAGTACAGTTATATTTTTTGAAAGGAAGTCTAGACTAAAGGATTCTCTCAGGGTGGCCTTTGAGGTCCTTGGAGATAGGGAGGCATGTATTGCCAGGGAACTCACAAAGCTTCATGAGGAGATTATACGCTTCCCATTAAGGGAATGGGATAGCATAGGGGAATTAAGGGGTGAGATAACTGTGGTGATCTCTCCTCCCAGAGGAGAGGGACAAAAGATGGATAGTGCATATATAGAATCCATCCTCCGGCAGGAGTTGGAGGGGAATGCACCAATAAAGGAGGTAGTGGATAGGGTCTATAGGATGGGTGTTGGCTGGAACAAAAAATCTCTATATGCCCTGTGTGTAAAGATAAAGGGTATGCTGTAGTTCTTATGAAAAAGGAAGTTCGGGTTTTACTGAGGTGTTTTTTCAGGAGTTATCTTATTGGGGCGGCCTATAATACCAAGGGCCTCCAGAACCTGGGTCTTTTATATGTGATGGAGCCAGGACTAAGGCTATTTTATAAAGACCATCCCAGGGGGTATATGGAGGCCAGGAAGAGGTATCTGGATCTGTATAATTCTCATCCATACTTTCTTCCTTTTCTGGTGGGATATTTTCTATTTTTGGAGTCTAGGATAGCCCAGGGACTTGTTGCCCCTGATGGCCTAAAGGCTGTGAAACAGACCTCCGCCTATACCCTCTCTGCCATTGGGGATTCCTTTTTTGGAGGATCCCTTTTCGTGTTTTGGTCCCTTGTGGAAGTCCTGTTTATCCTATATGGGATGCATTTTCTCGTCCTTTTATGGCCTATAATATTTTTCGTCCTTCTTCAGCTATTTCGTTTTTTCCTTTTCTGGCGGGGATGGAAGAGGGGACTTTCTTTCCTCCAGGGGTTAAAAGCCCTGGACCTGGTATCATGGTCTCACTGGATAAAGATCTTGAATGCCTTTCTCCTGGTATTGATATGGAAGAGGCTGTGTCTATTTTCTCCCTACCCCCACATATTACTCTTTTTCAGTGGAGGAATATGCCTGGGAATAATGGCATTTGTGGGAAATCGCTATGACAGGGCGAGGGAATTTTTGGTAATTGGGGGAATAGTCTTTCTCATATTTTTTTATGGGTTTTGGGGATGAGTTGAGGGATAGAAACTAGGTAGGTGTATAGGTGCTGGAGATGGAGATATGGGAAACAGGGAGTTAGAAGTAAGCAGAGAGGTGATTATCCACAATCAACTGGGACTCCATGCTAGACCTGCGGCCCTTCTTGCAAAGGAGGCCAGCAGGTATAAAAGTGAGATAAGGTTGGTAGTGGATGAGGTAGAGGTGGATGCAAAAAGTATTCTGGATATATTGACCCTGGCGGCCCCACAGGGCACCATAGTGAGAGTGGTGGCACGGGGAGAGGACGCACAAGAGGCAGTGGATGCCCTGGAGAAGATATTTTTAAATGGTTTTGGAGAGAAATGAGCCATGAAGAGAAAGCTTCTTAGAGGAATACCAGTATCTAGAGGGGTGGCCATAGGAAAGGCCTATCTACTGAATAGAGATCACTATTGTCTTGCCCCTCTTCAGAATATATCTGAGGAATTGGTGGAGGAGGAGATAAAGAGGTTGGATAGGGCCTTTGAGATAACTATTCAGAACCTCAGGGAGCTAAAATCCAGGATACCTCCGGAACAGACGGAATATGCCTCTATTATAGATACCCATATAATGATGTTAGAGGACCCAAAGCTCAAAAGGTCAGTGGTACGTTATATCAGGGACATGAAATTAAATGCTGAATGGGCCCTGGAGAAAGGCATAGGAGATATAGAGCGTTCTTTCAAAGGGATAGAGGATGAATTTTTTAAGACCAGGATAAGTGAGATAAAGCTCTTAAGTCGCAAGATCCTCAGTAACCTCATTGGGGCGGGGGATGAGTTAAAGCCCATAAAGTCTAGGGTTATTCTGGTAGCCCATGAACTTACTCCTGCAGATACAGTGGAACTGGATGTGAGTAAGATAATGGCCTTTGTTACTGCACAGGGGGGGAAGACCTCCCATGTATCCATTGTGGCAAGGACCCTGGGGATACCTGCTGTGGTGGGCATAGAGGATGTGGAGGAGCACATCCTGGACGACGAGATTATGATAGTGGATGGCTTTAGTGGAAAGATTATCCTGGATCCAGGAGAGGAGGATTTTGCCTATTATAGTGACCTTCAGATCAAGTTTGAGAGGTATCAGAGGGAGCTGTTTCAGGAAAGGGCCCTTCCTGCAGAGACCCTGGATGGATTCAAGGTCTCGGTTATGGCAAATATTGAGCTCTTTGAGGAGGTTAGTTCAGTGGTGGATTATGCCGCTGAAGGGATTGGCCTCTATAGGACAGAATATAGCTACCTCTATCGTTCCAATCTCCCTTCAGAAGAAGAGCTTTTTGAAGAGTACAGGGACCTGGTGGCAATCATGGACCCCCATCCTGTAGTTATAAGGACCCTGGATGCTGGGGGAGATAAGATAGGAAAGGGGTTTGAGAAATTAGATGAGGCAAATCCTGCCATGGGACTGAGGGCCATTAGATTTTGTCTGAGATTTAAATCCATCTTTAAGACTCAACTAAGGGCGATCCTCAGGGCCTCTGCATGGGGCAATGTCTCTATCCTATTCCCTATGATATCTGGTCTGGAGGAACTCCATGAGGCAAAGGCCGTGCTAGAGGAGGTTAAGAGGGAACTCAGAGAGGAGGGGATAGAGTTTAGAGAGGATGTAGAGGTTGGGATTATGGTGGAGTTGCCCTCTGCAGTGACAATGGCCCAGGACCTTGCCCAAGAGGTGGATTTTTTTAGTATAGGGACCAATGACCTCATTCAGTATTCCCTGGGCATAGACAGGACCAATAAATATGTATCTCATCTGTTTCAGCCCCTACATCCTGCTATATTGCGAAGTATAAACCATGTGGTGGATGTGGGCAGGAAAAATGGGATAAAGGTGAGTATGTGTGGAGAGATGGCAGGGGATCCCCTATGTGTTCCCCTTCTCATTGGGATGGGGGTAGAAGTCTTCAGTGTAAGCCCTCAAGCTGCTCCAGCCATAAAGAGGGTGATAAGAAATCTCTCCAGGGAGGAATGTTCAAACCTTGTGGAAGAGGTACTGCAGAGTAGTTCCATAAAGAGGAACAATAGGCTCATCAAGGAGAAGATATTTAATAACATCCCGGAAGAGTTTACTTTTTATACCTCTTCTTTTGAAGATTGAGTTATAAGACTATAACCTGGAAGCAGGATTGAGTTGATGAAGCAGAAAAATATAAGGACCATTGCCACCAATAAAAAGGCCCACCATTTTTACGAGATCCTGGAGAAGAGAGAGGCGGGTCTGGTACTTACAGGTTCTGAGATAAAGTCTATAAGGGAGGGGCGGGTCAATTTTAAAGATAGTTATGTACGTTTCTACAATGGGGAGGCCTATCTCGTGGGACTCCACATTGCCCCTTATGAGAAGGCATCTCGTTTTGGGCATGATCCAGAGAGGGATAGAAAACTCTTGTTGCATAAGAGGGAGATACTCTCCTGGCAGGGGAAGGTTCAGCAAAAGGGGCTCACTGTGGTCCCATTGAGGATATATCTGAAGGGTCCCTGGGCAAAGGTGGAGATAGGGCTGTGCAGGGGAAGAAAGGTCCATGATAGGCGAGAAGAGTTAAAGCGCAGGGCCATAAAGATGGATATTGCCAGGGAGATGTCCAGATACAAATAGGTGGATACAACAGGGTAGGGAAAGGGTGTCCAGGAGGGGAATATCATCATCACACCTTAGATTTCTCAGGGACCTATTCGGGGAAGGAGATGTATTGACCTCTGCTGGCGAAATGGCGGTGTATGGTTCAGATGCCAGTAGGGAATTTGCCATGCCCTGGGTGGTGGTAAGGCCCTCGTCTTCTTCCCAGGTGCGAGAGCTCCTCAAATGGGCCCACATGGAAAGGGTGCCTCTTGTCCCCCGGGCACGGGCCAGTAATGTGGTTGGGGCATGTGTGCCTGTGCGGGGAGGAGTGGTGGTTTCCACCTTGAGGTTGAATCGCATCCTGGACATTGATGATACAGATTTTGTGGCAGAGGTGGAACCTGGTATTATTACTGCAGAACTCCAGGCCCTTCTGGAGGAGAGGGGGTTGTTCTATCCCCCTGACCCTGCCTCTGCATCCATTTCCACCATTGGGGGAAACGTGGCCCAGAATGCCGGTGGATTAAGGGCAGTAAAGTATGGGGTCACCAGGGATTATGTACTGGGGTTGGATGTAATTCTCCCAGGGGGAAAGCCCCTGTGTGTTGGGGGGAGAAATCTAAAGGACGTGGTGGGATTGTCACTGTTAGACCTTTTTGTGGGCTCAGAAGGTACCCTGGGCTTTTTTTCCAGGATCATACTCAGGCTTCTTCCCATGCCTGAGGATAGTCTATCCATCCTTCTGGGATATACTAGCCTCTCCAGGGCCGTGGATGTGGGAATCCAGATGCTTAGAAGGGGACTTGTGCCAGTGGCAATGGAGTTTATGGATGCAGATGTGATTGATTGTGTAAGGGACATCTCCCCCATTTCTTTTTCCCCTTCCCTGGGGGGACTGCTTCTTGTGATGTTTCAGGGTAATAAGGGAGATGTTAGCCATTGTCTAAAGGTGGTTAAAGAGGGGATAGCAAGAGGTGCCCATCTGTTTCAGTGGGGTAGAGAGGCACAGGAGAAAGAGATATGGGAGGTGAGAAGGCTTATCAATCCCGCTTCCCATCGTCTGGGAGAGCATAAGATAGCCCTGGATATTGCTGTGCCTCGTTCCAGGGTGGTAGAGGTGGTGGAAAAATCAAAGGGGATCGGTGGGGAATACCACCTCCCTGTGCTTACCTTTGGTCACCTGGGAGATGGAAATATTCATGTGAATATAATGTATGGAGACGGAGAGGAAGAATTCAGGGCCGCAAAGGATGCGGCCAGTAAGATATTGGGGGTTACACTGGATGTGGGGGGCACCATCTCCGGGGAACACGGGGTGGGGATAATAAAGCTCCCCTATATCTCCCGTCAACTCTCGCCTGAGGAATTAAGAATCATGAGGGGGATAAAAAGGCTCTTTGATCCCCATAATATCATGAATCCTGGAAAGGCATATTAGGGGATTGGCAAATGGAGCAGATACCTTCGTGTCTTTTTTGTGGGAGATGTCTAAATGTATGTCCCCTGTTTCAGCTATCCCTCCAGGAAGAGCTGTCTCCCCGTTCAAAGGCCTTTTCCCTTAATCTCCTCCTCAGAGGAGATGATCCCATAACCCTGGAAGATATCTCCCCTCTCATGGGGATATGTCTTGGATGTGGTAGATGTTATGAGGAATGTCCCCAGCACATTTTTGTGCCAGATATGGTAATAAGGGTAAAGGAGAGGTGCCCCTCTTTTAAGAGGTGGGTATTTGGACGATTTATCTCCTCTATGCCCTGGATATTTCAGGGAATGGGTGGTATCGTCAGAGGAATAGGGGCAATGCTCCCAGTGCCTCTCTCTGTGCTTCTCTCTTATGCATCTGAGCCCCCAGCAGATGCCTTTGAACTCCCTGATAACCCTCCATCTTCCCCCCATTCCCCCGCTCTGGTATTTACAGGATGTGGAGGGGCCTTTTTGCGTCCTATCTGGTCTGAGCGCGCCCTATTCATCACCTCCTTTTTTTATGAGCCCATATCTGCTCCTCCTTTTCTTTGTTGTGGTTATCCCCTTTTGTTCGCTGGGCTCAGGGAGAAGGCAAAGGAGTATATGCTTAAAAATATAGAGATATGGAGAGATGCTGGCAGACCCTCCATAGTGGTGAGCTGTGCCACTTGTGAGCTTGCCCTTTCCAGGGAATATCCCCCTGTGTTTGAGGATGAGAAGGAAAGAGAGAGATGGAGAGAATCAATCGTCTCCCTGAGTTCTCTTGTCTCTAAGCTTAATATGAGGTTGATAAAAGGGGATCTGGATTTTGTATTTCACAGACCATGTCATCTTTCTTTGGAATATTTTGAGAAACTGTTCCATGTAATGAGAGGGGCAGGGGCAAAGATAGTTAAGGAAGATAATTGTTGTGGATTTGGGGGTAGTATGAGACTTGAAAACCCCACATTATGTGATATGCTTGGACGTGGGATGTGGGAGAGGATCGGGAAGGAAAATACAGTGGTGAGTGGTTGTACAGGGTGTATAATTCAGCTCAAGATGATGAATCCCTCAGGGAGTGTATTTCATTATCTGGACCTTATAAAAATATAAAAGTGCAGGGAGTGGAGGATGTTTTTTCTGGATTTTTTGGCAAAAAAGATATTTGGGACCAAAAACGAAAGATACTTAAAGTCCATAAGGCCACTGGTGGAGAGGGTAAATTCCTTTGAAGAGAAGGTAAGTAAGTTAAGGGACGAAGAGTTTCCTTCAAAGATAGCCGCATATAGAGAGGAGGTGGAGAAGGGGAGAGATCTGGACGATATGCTACCAGAGGTTTTTGCCCTGGTTAGGGAGGCATCTAAACGGGCCCTTGGGATGAGACATTTTGATGTTCAGGTAATGGGTGCCATTGCCCTTCACCAGGGAAAGATTGCAGAGATGAAGACTGGTGAAGGTAAGACCCTGGTGGCCACCATGCCCCTGGTGTTAAATGCCCTTACAGGCAGGGGTTGTCATCTGGTCACGGTAAATGATTATCTGGCAAAGAGGGACTCTGAGTGGATGGGGGCTGTCTATAGGTTTCTGGGGCTTTCAGTGGGGGTGATCCTCACCACCATGGAGGATGAGGAGCGGAAACAGGCCTATGCGGCAGATATTACCTATGGCACCAATAATGAATTTGGGTTTGATTATCTCCGGGACCACATGAAGTTTTATCCAGAACAGCTGGTCCAGAGAGAGCTAAATTATGCCATAGTGGATGAGGTGGACTCGGTCCTCATAGATGAGGCAAGGACGCCCCTTATTATATCTGGTCCTTCAGAGGAGTCCACCACCTTATACAAAAAGATAAATTCCATTGTACCCAGGCTAAAAAAGGAGAGAGATTTTACAGTTGACGAGAAGACCAAGACAGTGATGCTCACAGAGGAGGGGGTTTCAAGGTGTGAGGAGATCTTGGGAATAGAGAACCTCTTTGATCCCAAAAATATTACTTATCAACATCATATCCTTCAGGCATTAAAGGCCCATCATCTCTTTCACAGGGATGTGGATTACATTGTGAGGGATGGTCAGGTGCTAATTGTGGATGAATTTACAGGCAGGGTCCTTCCTGGAAGGAGGTATAGTGATGGTCTGCATCAGGCTCTGGAGGCAAAGGAGGGGGTAAAGATACAACAGGAGAACCAGACCCTGGCCACCATCACCTTTCAGAACTATTTTCGCATGTATAAAAAACTGGCGGGAATGACTGGAACTGCGGATACAGAGGCAGTGGAATTCAAGGAGATATACAATCTGGACGTGGTTGTTATCCCCACTCACAGGCCCATGATAAGGATAGACTATCCCGATGTAATTTATAAGACAGAGAAGGAAAAGTTTGATGCGGTGATTGAAGAGATAAAGGAGCTACATCAGCAGGGGCGTCCCATTTTGGTGGGCACCACCTCTATTGAAAAGTCGGAACTCATCTCTCGCAGATTAAAAAGATTAAAGATCCCCCATGATGTTTTAAATGCCAAGCACCATGAAAAAGAGGCAGAGATAATTGCCAAGGCTGGAGAGAGAGGGAGAGTGACCATAGCCACCAATATGGCGGGCAGGGGCACAGACATTGTCCTGGGAGAAGGGGTGAGAGAGCTAGGTGGACTTCATATCCTGGGCACAGAGAGACATGAGTCAAGGAGGATTGACAATCAGCTTCGTGGAAGGGCAGGTCGTCAGGGAGACCCTGGAAGCTCAAGGTTTTATCTCTCTCTGGAGGATGAACTTTTGCGTTTATTTGGGGGAGAGAGGATCTCTTCTCTCATGGATAGACTAAAGGTCCCAGAGGGAGAGCCCATAGAAAACAAATTGATCTCCAAGGCAATAGAAAATGCCCAGAAACGGGTGGAGGAGCACAATTTTGAGATAAGGAAACAACTTTTGGAATACGATGATGTGCTAAACCAGCAGAGGGAGGTCATCTATGGAAAGCGAAAGGAGTGGATGGTGGCCCCGGACCTTGAACCCACAGTTTTCCAGTTTGTGGAGGACCTGCTGGATGATATTTATGAAGAAGTGGAGGCAAAGAAATATGATCTGGGAGAGGAGGAGATAAGGCAGCTTCATACCCGACTGAAGGATGTCTTTGATATAGAAAAGGTCATCCCTCTTAAAGATTCCCATGTGCCCACCAGAGATGAGGTATATGAGGCAGTGGAGAAGATAATAGAGGAGATAAAGACCAAGACGCCAGAGCACTATCAGGAGATATTGAGGTTCTTTTTGCTGGAGAACTTGGATAGATTCTGGAAGGAACATTTGCTTAATATGGATCACCTCAGGGAGGGAATAGGACTCAGGGGTTATGGTCAGCAGGACCCCAAGTATGAATATAAGAAGGAAGGGTTTGAGCTATTCCAGGAGATGTTGTATCTGCTTAAGGAAAATACAGTAAGGTCCCTTACCCACATCCGTTTTCAGGAGGTCTCTGAAGAGGACCTAAGACATGAGGACCAGACTGGACAGCTAAACTATTCAGGGGCAGAGGAGGCATCTGCCTCTCGTACACCCTATCGTCGCAAGGGTAAAAAGATAGGGAGAAATGATCCCTGTCCCTGTGGGAGTGGAAAAAAGTATAAGAAATGTTGTGGAAGATAGAGGGAGGATTTTTTCTATGGAGATGGATAAGATGAAAAAGATGGTGGACTTCTTTTTTGAGATAGGGATGCTCAAAAAGACCCCCCGCAGTGGTTTCCTCTTTTTGGGCTCTGGCGAGGAGAGCGTAGCAGAGCATTCCTTTAGAACTGCGATGATTGGATATATGCTGGGAAAGATGGAGCAGGGAGCAGACTGGATAAAGATACTGCTCATGTGTCTATTCCACGATGTTCATGAGGCACGTACAGGGGATTTTAACTATGTAAATAGACTATACGATAGGGCAAAGGAAGATAGGGCCATCCATGACGCATTGAAGGATACAGGGATTGAGGAAGAGATCCTCCCCCTACTTAAAGAGCTGGAGGAGGCAGAGAGCCAGGAGGCCATGCTTGCCCATGATGCAGACCAGCTTGAGCTTATTTTGAGCCTTAAGGAACAGATGGACCTGGGGAATCCTTATGCAGAGGAGTGGATAAAATATGCCCTGGAGAGGCTCAGAACAGACACTGGTAGAAGGGTTGCTGAGAAGATACTGGAGACCGATCACACTGATTGGTGGTTTCAGGGAGTGGACAAGAGCTGGTGGGCCAGAAAGAATGGTAAAAAATAGAGGAATATGGGCAGTGATCCTCTCCTTCCTACTCCATGGGATGATAATTGGGGGAGGGATATATCTATGTAAGAAGCAGATTCAGTCTGGGCCTTCCCTTCCTCACATTGTGTTTAAAGAAAAAAGTAAGCCTGCACATTCTAAGAGAAAGGATGTGGCCCCTTTTTTTCCTGAGGGAAAGGATTTTCCTCTTGGATGGGTATGGGTAGGGGTAAATCCCCGTCCCACGGTGATGCTTTCCTCTTTAGGTGGAAAAAGGAGCGTATTGGTGGCCATGAATCGCTTAAAAAAAAAGTGGAGAAGGGATGGAGGGAATTTCATATCAGGGGAGAGGGCAGGGTAGAATTGTCCCTTGAAATTTCCAGAGATGGCCTTATTAAGGGGATATGGGTGAAGGAGATGAGCGGAAGTCCCTCGCTGGTGAGGGGAGTAATTCAGATACTTAAAGAGGGGGAGCCATATAGGGAGGTGATGAAGGACCTCTCTGGTTCAATGACCTTTGAGCTGGTATTTGTAGTTAATGAGGGAGGGGAAAGGTGAAATTTGTGGTGCTCTCTGATACCCACATGAATACTCCTTCAGAGGATCTGGAAAAGGAGTTTGAGACAAGGATGTGGGATGCAGATGCCCTGTTTCATTGTGGTGATTATACAGGGGAGGATGTATGGGCATATTTAAACTCTCATGAAAATTTTTTTGGGGTGGCAGGGAATATGGACTATGGTTATTGGAGTTCTCAGCTTCCCCGCGAGAGCAGGATAAGAATAGGGGGGATAAGCATTGGGATATTACATGGTTTTGACCTGGATATAAGGGGATGGAAAAGGGACCTCCTTTCCCGCTTTCCAGAGGTCCATCTGGTCTTATTTGGACATACCCACATGCGTACCTTCCAGCGGATAGACAATAGATTATGGGTATTAAATCCCGGAAGTTTTACCTTTGCAAAAAGGGGGGTTCGGGGATACGCCCTTATTTTCCTCTCTGAAGATGGGGATGATATAAAGGTAGAGTGGGTTGATTTGTAAAAACAGGAAACAAAAGAGGTGATGTTATGGCAAAGGAAGAATCTATTGAAGTAACTGGAATAGTGAAAGAGGCCCTGCCAAATGCCATGTTCAGGGTGGAACTTGAAAATGGTCATGAGGTCCTGGGGCATATTTCAGGGAAGATGAGGAAGTATTATATTCGTATCCTCCCTGGAGATAAAGTGAAAGTGGAACTCTCCCCCTATGACCTCAGCAGAGGAAGGATAGTTTACAGATATAAATAACGAGTGGAATACAGAGTGTTTCTTACTTTAAGGTGAGAGTGCTTTGTTTTTACATGGTGAGGGAAAGGTTGTCCCTTATAGGCTAGAGGATGGGTCTTTATCTATGAGATAGTCAGTGCCACCTCTTTTCTCATCTAAGGTTTTGCGTGGGGGCCAGCAATAGCAGGCTGGCTTCTTGGTTCCTTCCCGAAACCCCCTGTTATTTTTCTGTATATGGGGTCCCACCTTGTTCATCTCCTAAGGCGTATAATAGAGGTGATCGTATTTTATAGTTGAGGGGTGTTATCCCTCCAATAGGGGGATTTGTCTTCTCTCTCCTTGGGTGTTCCCCTGTATGCTGGAGTTTTGAAAAAGATCATTCCTTTATTGACACCATTCTTGTATTTGTGTTATTAAGGCAATAAAATTTTTGGATTTTCCGTCAAAAAGGACGGATAGAGGGGCAGGGGTGTTTTTGCGTCAACTTTCAGGATAAGGAGGTAGGTTGATGAAGATTTCTAGGAGGGCATTTTTAAAGTTTTCAGGAGGGGCCCTTCTCTCAGGGGGAGTAGTTGGCAGTGAAGATAGCGCCATGGCCTCTCTTCCCCGGGAGGAGAAGTTGAGGGGTGCCACGGTAACCACCACTATTTGCCCCTATTGCGCGGTGGGGTGTGGTTTCAGGGTCTATACCAAGAATGGGAGGGTTATTCATATTGAGGGCGACCCTGACCATCCCATAAATGAGGGGCGCTGCTGTCCAAAGGGGGCGGGGTTATATCAGTTTGTAAACAATGACACCAGGGTATTAAAGCCCCTATACAGGGCACCTGGGGCAAGGCAATGGAAGGAGGTAGAATGGGATTGGGCGCTGGATAGGATAGCAAGGAGGATAAAGGAGGCCAGGGACAAGACCTTTGTGCACAAAAATTCCAAAGGAGAGGTGGTGAATCGCACAGATGGGATTGCCCATGTGGGAAGCGCTGCCATAGACAATGAGGAGTGTTATCTACTCCAGAAGTGGCTCAGGTCCCTTGGTCTGGTATATATTGAACACCAGGCCCGTATCTGACATTCCGCCACTGTTGCGGCTCTGGCAGAGTCGTTTGGCCGTGGTGCAATGACCAATCACTGGATAGACCTCCAGAATTCCAATGTAATTCTTATAATGGGTAGTAATGCCGCCGAAAATCATCCTATTTCCTTCCATTGGATATCCAAGGCAAGAAAAAGAGGAGCGGTTCTCATTCATGTAGATCCTCGTTACACCAGGACATCTGCACAGGCTGATATCTATGCACCTATTCGTTCAGGGACAGATATTGCCTTTTTAGGGGGAATGATAAAGTATATCCTGGACAACAATCTAATCCAACATGAATATGTAGTAAATTATACTAATGCCCCTTTTATATTGAACAAAGACTTTAAGCTTCCTGCAGATCTTGGGGGAGTATTTTCCGGATATGATCCGGAGAAACGAAAGTACGACAAGACCACCTGGAGATTTGAACGGGATAGAGATGGAGTTATAAAGAAGGACAAGAGTCTTAGCCATCCAATGTGTGTATATCAGCTCCTGAAGAAGCATTATTCTCGCTATGATATAGATACTGTATCTTCCATAACAGGTATGCCTGTTAGATTGATAAAGAAGATATACAAGATATACACCTCCACTTACAGACCTGATAGGGTAGCCACCATTATGTATGCCATGGGCTGGACCCAGCATACTGTAGGCACTCAAAATATTCGGGCCATGACCATAATTCAATTACTCCTTGGAAATATTGGACTGGCAGGGGGAGGTGTGAATGCCCTTAGGGGAGAAAGCAATGTGCAGGGCTCAACAGACCACTGTCTTCTCTATCACATCCTGCCTGGATATCTGAAGGTGCCCCGTGCCTCTAAACAGACCCTTGAAGAGTATAACAGGGCCTATACCCCCAAGACCCATGAGCCTTTTAGTGCCAACTGGTGGGGCAACTATCCAAAGTATTCAGTTAGCCTTTTAAAGGCCTTTTTTGGGGAGAACGCCACCAAGGAAAACGATTTTGGGTATAACTGGTTACCCAAACTAGACGATGGTCAAAATGCATCCTGGCTTATGCTCTTTGATGAGATGTATAAGGGAAAGTTTAAGGGTTTTTTTGCGTGGGGTCAGAATCCAGCTTGTTCAGGTGCAGATGCCAATAAGGTCCGTGAGGCCCTCTGCAAGCTGGAGTGGATGGTGGCTGTAAATCTATTTGACAATGAGACCGCCTCCTTCTGGAGGGGCCCTGGTATGAAGCCCGAGGATATAAAGACAGAGGTGTTTTTCCTCCCTTGTTGTTCTTTTGTGGAGAAGGAAGGGAGCATCACCAATTCTGGTAGATGGGCGCAATGGAGATATAAGGCAATAGAACCCCAGGGGAGTTCTAAGCCAGATTCAGACATTATAAATGAACTTTATTTCAGGGTTAAGAGTTTATATGAAAAAGAAGGGGGAGTATATCCTGAGCCAATTACAAAACTCAGTTGGGAATACGGAGAAAAGGATGTCCATGGAAAGATAAAGAAGATAGACACCCATGCAGTGGCTAAGGAGATAAATGGTTACTTCACCAGGGATGTGGTGGTAAAGGGGAAGCTGTTTAAGAAGGGCACCCTGGTTCCCAGCTTTGCCTATCTCCAGGCAGATGGCTCCACCTCTTCTGGTAACTGGCTCTATTGTGGCTCCTATACAGAGAAGGGAAATATGATGGCCAGGCGTTCCAAAAAGGACCCCTCTGGCATAGGGCTATATCCTGAATGGTCCTGGTGTTGGCCTGTAAATCGTCGCATATTGTACAATAGGGCCTCTGTGGATCTCTATGGAAGGCCCTGGAATGAGAAAAGACCTGTTATTAGATGGAATGGGAGAAAATGGGTGGGAGACGTGCCTGATGGAGGGTGGCCTCCCATAAAGTCATCAGATGGGACCATTAACCAGAAGACAAAACTACCTTTTATTATGAAACCAGCTGGAGTTGCCAGCATATTTGGGCCTGGGAGGGTGGATGGTCCATTTCCAGAGCATTATGAGCCCCTTGAAAGTCCTCTAGATTTTAATCCTATTCCGAAAAATAATTATAGAATAAATCCTGTAATCCCTGCCTTCCTCATTCCTCCAGGAGAGAACAAGGTGGGGATAGATGCATACTCCCTAAATGACCCCCGTTTCCCCTATGTGTGTACCACCTACCGTGTCACTGAGCACTGGCAGACTGGTGTGGTGACCCGTCACATCCCCTGGCTTTTAGAACTCATGCCACAGCTCATAGTGGAGATAAGTGAGGAACTGGCAAGGTTAAAGGGGATAAAGGATGGGGATATGGTGGAGCTTCAATCTGCTCGCGGGAGCGTAAAGGGAGTGGCAGTGGTGACCAATCGGCTGAGACCCTTTTATATCATGGGAAAGAAGGTCCATCAGGTGGGTACTCTGTGGTGTTTTGGATGGGAATATCCCAGGGGAGGAAAGGCCGGGGACAGTGGAAATCTCCTAACTCCCCCCACAGGTGACCCAAATACTGCTATCCCAGAGACCAAGGCATTTAAGGTCAACCTAAAGAAACTTTAGTGGAATTTTTAAGGAGGATAACAATCATGGCCAAAGGTGTTTTAGTAGATATAACCAGGTGCATCGCCTGCCGCTCCTGTCAGGTGTCATGTAAGGCATGGCATGGCCTGCCCGCTGATTACCGACCCTCTGATGGGAGGTACACCAGCCCTGAGTCGCTGGATGCCACAGATTATACTTTTGTGAATTTTATAGAAAATAGTGGCAGCGATGTGGTGTGGAAGTTCGTGAAAGAGCAGTGTATGCACTGCAAGGACCCAGCATGTGTATCTGCATGTCCAGTGGGGGCCCTCCAGAAGACCAAAGAGGGACCAGTGGTATATAACCAATGGAAGTGCATAGGATGTAGATATTGTATGATAGCATGTCCCTTTAATGTACCAAAGTATGAGTGGAATACCACCAATCCCTGGGTGAGAAAGTGTGATTTTTGTGCAGATAGGCTTGCCGCGGGGGATAAGCCTGCATGTGTGTCGGCATGTCCCATGGAGGTGATGTATTTTGACGATTATGAAAAGGTAGTGGCTGAGGCAAAAAGGAGAATAAACACCTACCCAGAAAAATATGTGAATAAGATATATGGACTTAAGGAGGCAGGGGGGACCTCGTGGATATACATATCAGACGTTCCCTTTGAAGAGTTGGGATTTAACACCTCCATTTCTCCTGTCCCCTATCCCTCCAGGACGTGGGGCCCTGATCTGTCCAAGATATTGTGGGAAGAGGCGGGACTTCTGGCCATTTTGTGCGGTATTTTATATATAAGGACGCGGCGTAACCAGAAGGAGGAGGAGAGATGAACACCACATATTCTAGACAAAGATTTTTTACTGCAAGGACCTGGATATTGCTTGTCCTTGCAATAGTGGGAGCACTTACTGCCATATATAGGCTTGCAATAGGGCTTGGCCCTGCAACAAACCTTAGTGATTCCAACCCCTGGGGCCTATGGGTGGCCTTTGATGTAATGTGTGGAGTTGCCCTTGCCGCAGGGGGATTCACAGTGACCTTTGGGGTTTATGTGGCCAACTGGAAAAGATATAAACCAATTGCGAGGGCTGCCACTCTTACTGCATTTCTTGGGTACCTTCTGGTGGTGATGGGGCTTTTTCTGGACATAGGTAAACCCTTTGCCTTCTGGCATCCTCTGATTTTCTGGAATATCCATTCTGTGATGTTTGAAATAGTGGTATGCGTAACCCTCTACACCCTGGTCCTTACCCTGGAATTTCTTCCCTGGTTATTGGAGAAATTGAACGTATTAACTCCTTTTAAGGATTTCTTGGAGAAACGTGCAGTGGTTTTGACGCTGGTTATTCTGGGGATAATGTTATCCTATGGACACCAATCCTCTCTAGGGGGATTGTTCCTGATTGCTCCAACAAAACTCCATCCCCTCTACTACACCAGCATCATACATCATCTCTTCTTCCTCTCCGCCATTTGTGCAGGGTTGTCCATGGTCTCGTGTGAGACCATAATAAGTGCCAATATGCGTAATACAGAGTATGAATCAGAGATACTGGAGGGCCTTGCAAGGGGGAGTGCCATAGCCCTGTGGGTCTATTTTCTTGTGAGGATCATAGACCTCGCCCTTAAAGGAAAACTGGGGTATGTGTTTGAGGGGACAATGCAGAGCCATCTATTCTTGTTGGAGATGGGAGTGGGAGTGGTGTTACCCATGCTCCTGTTAAGCTCCAGGACTGTGAGGAGGTCCATCCCCCTTCTACTCTTTTCCCATGGTCTGGTTATCTTTGGGGTGATATTAAACAGGTTTGATGTGGTGTTTTTGACAGAAACTTCCATGAGAGGGCCCATTTATCTGCCTTCTTGGGAAGAGGTGTTCATAACCCTTGGACTTGTCTCTACAGGGATACTTTTCTATAAGATCATCGTGACCTATCTGCCTATCTTTAATTCACCAAGCACCACCCAACAGGTCTAGTCCTTTATGGTATGCATGGGGGAGAGGAGGGTCCCTCTCCCCCATGTCCCTATTTTCCCTTTTTTATACACATAGACAGCCACCCATTTTTATATTACACACCTATCCTTAACTATTTTTGGAGGGGAGGTGTGTATGGATGAGAAGTTTTTGAGGGAGTTTTTTAAAAGGGATAGGCTGGCGAGGTTGCTGGGAATTGAAATCGTGGAGATTGGTGAGGGGAGGGCAAGGGTATGTGTGGAGGTACAACAGGAACATCTAAATGGAGTGGATCTGGTGCATGGGGGCACCATCTTTACCCTGGCGGATTTTGCCTTTGCCATTGCCTCCAATTCCCATGGAAAGGTGGCCGTGGGGATAGCCGCCTCTATCTCCTATGTTTCTCCAGCACGGGGTGGAAGGCTATTTGCTGAGGCCAGGGAGGTGGCGTGTAACCCACGTCTAGCCACATATGAGGTGGAGGTAAAAGACGAAAATGGAAAGACAATAGCCTTTTTTCAGGGTACAGCCTATAGAAAGAAGGAGCCATTATCCCTCTAAAGAGAGGAGGACCCCCCTCCCATGGGGGGACAGGAGGAAAGGGGTCCTCCAGGGAGGTAGTATATCTAGAGTGTAAACTCTGGATATGCAGGGGTTCCATCCCAGTCCTTTCCCATCATGATGGCATATCCAGTGGCAAAAAAGACCAGGGAGTCCATTACAAAGTCCATGAGATTCTTCCTCATTAGATTTACTGCATTTTTTGATCTACAAAACCCAGCCTCTACCATGGCAAAGCCCGCCTGCATGAAAAACACCAGAAAGGCACAAATGAGGACCCATGCATAGTCCAGAGGGGCCTCTGGATGTGCCCTGAGTGTGATGGCACCCGTTGGGTCTGCGGCCAGGGACCTGGATGCCATGGTGAGGGCCATTACCACCATCATGCCAGGAACTAAGTTTTTGCAGGACCTTAAGGACCTTCATGTATCAAAAAAGTATCAATAAAACCATTTTGGTTGGGAGGGGAGAAGGGGAAAAAACATTTGCTTTTTTTTAGAAACTCATTAATATCTGGTGGTGTCTTGGAAATTAATTTAAGCGGAGGAGGATATTTAATGGCCCATTTCTTTCCATATCTGGTGGATTCATCTCTACTGGAGCAGATAAAGAGCCTTCCCACAGAAGAGCTTCTGGACTTTTGGGAAGAGACCCAGTTTATTGATGAGGCCCTGGAGCAGGGGGAGGGTTCTTCTTTTATGTTGAATCTGGAATATGAGCGGGCTGTGCTGCAGGAGCTTCAGATAAGGAAGTGGACAGGTAGACTGGATAGTTAAGAAGAGAGGGGGAGATTTGAGTTTCTCCTCCCTCCTTCCTGTCTTTTATCCCCGCATGTAGCGGTTGATATCCTGGTAATCAAATTTCTCTTCGGTCAAGATATTTTCCATAAATGAGAAGAGGCCCTTTCTCACCTCAATGGGATGGGAGGGATACCACTGGGGAGAGGCTATTACTAGGGCCCTAAATACATAAAATGGTGCTATTACCTCCAGTATCTCTTCATCTCCAGTGAGGGAGAGGTATTCTTCCCAGAAGGTGAGGTACATCTTTTCAAATATCCCTTCCAGGTAAGGTTTGTCATAGAGGCCATAGAGTAGGTAGTTGCAGGTCATGGTGGAGACATCGTCCGCTGGCTCTCCCCATTCTCCACGACTCCTATCCAGGACCTTAAAGTCCTTGCCCATAACCAGAACATTCCAGGGATGAAAGTCCCCGTGGACCACAGAGAGCCTATGGGTGTAAGACTTTAATTTCCATCTCCATTCCACAAGTCGTTTCTCCAGGGCGATGAATCTCTCTTGAGGATATGTCTCATAGGGATGGGGATAGCCATCTATTATCCCCCAGATGCATTCGCAGTCCCCTATGAGGTTGCGTATACGCCTGAGATAGAGATGGGTATCCTCCTTCTTTTTCTTATGGATACGGGCCAGATACTGTGCCAAATCCTTTACCAATCGCATGTCTCCCTCTCGGAGATCCCCCTTTTTTATCCTCTCCAAGTGAAGATAATAGTCTTCCCCCTCTACCATCTCGTTCACCAGAAAGAATTCTTCCACTCCCTTCACCAGTCTAAGGCCAGATGAAGAGATGTATCCTAGGGCCACTGGTCTTACATGCCTTTCAAGACGCCCCCCGGTCTCATACTGAAACATCAATATCCTGGCCCTGTCCCAATAGTATTGGTGTCCGTATATATCCCCTCTCATGGTGGATATTACCACATCTTCTGTTGTGTTATCTGAAAACACCAGCCTTATCTTCAGGGGCCTGCCATAGCCAAAGTCTTTGAGGACATCCCCTTCCTGTTTGTGAAACTCCCCTATGTGGAGTTCTTCTATTTCCTTCTCATATACCTCACTAAAGAAGGTCTTTAGTTCTCCTGGAGACAGCATAGTATATTCTCCTATAATGGTTTTAATTGGTTATTGAAGCCATTTATCTTCTATCACTTAACTATCTTTAATGTCCCCAATTAATTGTGTATCCTCGTGAGAGTAGGGAGGAGAGCAACAACACAGGAGCCTTAGAAGGCTTGTGCCTGTATTGGCGATCCCATGGGGCATCTTTGGTGGGATTAAAATAATATCCCCCTTTGAGACCATAAACACCCTATCCCCTAAAAACATCCTTCCCTCTCCCTCTAGTATGTAATAGATCTCCTCTGATGTCCTGTGGAGATGGAGAAGGGTCTTGCTGTTGGGAGGCACAATGGCCTCTGCAAGGCTCTGATTTTTGTTCCCATGCACATGGGGATGCATAAGCTCCCTGATAATGGAGCTGTCCTTTGTAATATAGGGAGTTATCTTGTTGTAATTATTAACAATTATCCTTTCCCTGTTAGATCTCATTTACCTTTCCCAAATCCTTACCACCTTCTCCCCCCACCTCATGTCTTTTAGGTTATATCTTTAATCTCTTCCCGGGAATAACCCAATTCCTCCAGTACCTCAATGGTATTTTCTCCAAACCTCACAGGGGGGGTGCGGATAGTGGCAGGGGTTAGAGAGAGTTTTATGGGACTGGCCAGGGTGGGGACCTTCTTCCCATACTCGTCTGGAGAGAGGATACTCATGCCCCTTTCCTGAAAATGGGGGTGTTCCAGGGCCTCGTGTAGGGTGAGCACTTCTGACCAGCATCCATCTACATCTTTTAATTCTCTCTTCCACTCCTTTAGGGTCTTTTTTCTAAATATCTCTTTAAAGTGCTCTATTATCTCTTCCCGGTGCTCCTCGTTATATTGAAGGGGTATAAATTTTTCACACCCAAAATGGATACATATCTCTTTCCAGAAACGCCCCTCAAGTGCCCCCAGGGAGATGGCCCTCCCATCCTTTGTCTCATAGGTATTGTAACAGGCATATCGGTGAGAGAGTAACATTTCTCCCCTTTTGGGCCTTTCCCCTTTTAATCTTTCAAACAACAGGGGCAAGATGTTCATGGACAATACACAGTCGCTCATAGATACATCAATATATTGTCCCTTCCCATGTTTCTTTCTGGCCTCAAGGGCCAAGAGTATCCCTATGGTGCCGTATAGTGCCCCCAATATATCTGCGATCTGGACCCCTGGTATGCTAGGGGGTCTATCTCTATACCCTATAAGGTCCAGTACCCCTGCAATGCTAAGGTAATTCACATCATGTCCTGCCTTCTGGGAGAGGGGACCTGTTTGACCATAGCCTGTTATAGAGCAGTAGATAATAGAGGGGGTTATGCGCCTCACATCTTCATATCCCACCCCAAGGCGAGATGCCACCCCTGGTCTGAATCCCTCTATGAGTACGTCTGCATCCTTCACCAGTCTAAAGAATGCCTCTTTGCCTTTTGGTTTCTTTAGATTAAGACATATGTGTTTTTTGTTTCTGTAGAGACTGGATAAAAAGAGCTGGTCCTGTTCAAACCTTCTCTCTTCAATGGCGATCACCTCTGCTCCATGGTCTGCAAGTATCATAGAACAGAGGGGCCCTGGATACAGACGGGATATATCCACCACCCTTATCCCTTCAAGTGCCTTAAGTCCCATCTTCATGTTATCTTTCATCCTCTGTGGCCACTCCATAGAGGAAGAAGTCCACAATGTTCTCTATTATATCCCTCACCCCAAGGGGACCTTCCTCCTTGTACCAGAAATATAACCATTGAACTGTGGCAAAGAAACAGAAGGTGAGTATGGTCACATGACATCTCTTTATCTTTCCCTGGTCCACCATCCTCTGGATATAGCTTTTGAATTGCTCCACATTGGCCCTCTCATAATCTATTATCACCTGCCTCTTTTCCTCTGGGAGATATTCTATCTCATAGAAGAGTATCTTATTAAAATTTTTGTGTTTGAGATATCCCACGGTATAGTCATATAGGATATTTACCAACTGTTCCCTCAATGGGGCGTGGGAGGATTCATTTTTAAAAATAGCACTTCTCATGTCCTCATTGATTATCTCTCCTGCCCTCACGCAGATAGTAAATAGGATCTCTTCTTTGTTCTTGAAGTGATGGTATAGGGCCGCCTTACTTATTCCCACCCTTTCCGCTATCTCTCTCATGGATGCCCGTTCATATCCCTTCTCCACAAAGAGGTCATGGGCCTTCTCCAGGATAACCTGGGCCGTCTCGTGGAGGTTGGAAATATCCCTTTTCTTGATCATCTTTTATCTCTCCAGTAAAAAATGATTGTTAATGGTTCACAATCCTCTTCCACTCCCTTTCACCTGCGAGCATATCCTTATGTGCTATTTTTTCTTCAATACCACTCGGGGCTTGCTACCATCTGCGGGACCAATTATCCCCTCTTTCTCCATCTGTTCCACATATCTTGCCGCCCTGTTAAACCCTATCCTGAGATAACGCTGCAGCATGGAGATTGAGGCCCGTCCCTGTTCCATGACAAATTCCACTGCCCTGTTGTAGAGGGGGTCATCCCCTGTATCCTCCATGCCGTTGTATTTGTTGACCTCTTCTTCCTGTTTCCACCTCTCAAGGTCCACAGACTCTCCAGAAGGACACTTTCTCTTCCAGAATTCAATGACCCGTTCTATCTCTCCATCGCTTATATATGCCCCATGTATGCGCTCTATTCTCCCTGCTGGGGGTTTAAATAGCATATCCCCCTTCCCCAGTAGATTTTCTGCCCCCACACTGTCTAGGATGGTGCGGGAATCGTGTTTTGAGGTGACCTGAAAGGCGATTCGGGCAGGGAAATTGGCCTTTATGAGCCCCGTGACCACATCCACTGAGGGACGCTGGGTTGCCAGGATGAGGTGTATCCCCGCGGCCCTGGCGAGCTGTGCCAGTCGGATAATGTGGGTCTCTGCCTCTTTGCCCGCTGTTAGCATCAGGTCTGCCATTTCATCTATTATAAGCACCAGATAAGGTATTGGTTCAAATGGGGGCCCTTCTTCCTTATTTTTCTGGGATATTCGGGCAGATCTTGCATTATAGGAGGAGATATTTCTAACCCCCATCTTTGCCATGAGGTCGTATCTCCTCTCCATCTCTGCCACTGCCCACTCTAGGGCGGTCTTGGCGAGATCCATCTCTGTGACCACAGGGTGAATGAGGTGGGGAAGCTCGGTATAGGAGGCCAGCTCTATGCGTTTTGGGTCTATCAGGAGAAATTTAAGCTCTTCAGGGGAGAATTTCATAAGGAGACTTACTATAATAGAATTGAGGCACACGCTCTTGCCCGCGCCAGTGGCCCCTGCCACCAGCAGATGGGGCATACTGGATAGGTCATAGACCCTTGCACCCCCCGCAATATCCTTTCCAAGCACAATTGGAAGTCCCTTTTTCTTTTCTCTAAACTCAGAGGAATCTATTATCTCCTTAAAAAACACTGTCCTCCTTACCCTGTTGGGGACCTCAATCCCTATATAGTCCTTTCCGGGAATGGGTGCCTCTATGCGGATGGCCACCGCCTTTAGCGCCAGGGCCAGGTCGTTATTCAAATTGGCTATCCTGCTTATCTTTATCCCTGGGGCAGGTCTGAATTCAAACATGGTAACCACAGGTCCTGGTTGCACATTTAATAGTTCCCCCTCTATGCCAAAGTCCCTTAGACAGGCAAGCAATCTCTCAGACATCTCCTCATAGACCTCTTCGTCCTCTTCTTTTTCCTCTGGCTGGGGTATTTCGTCTAGAAGCTCTGGAGGGGGATAAGAGAGATGAGAGAGATCCTTAATCTCATCTCCTGGAATCCCTAGGTCCTGGTGGTCCCCTTGGTGCAAAGGGGAAGGATGTGGGATGGTATGGCTCTTTGTGGAAGGGGATTTTTCTCTAGAAGGGCCTTTGTTTGTCCTGTTTTTGGAGAGGGGTTGCTGTTTTTTTGCCTCTCCTTTCCCCAGGAATGGCTCATTTCTCTTTAGCTTGGGGGAGATATTTAGCCATCCCCTTAAGGTGGAAAATATGTCGCCCCATAGAAAGCACACCAGGAGCTGCACCCCTATTATAAGGAGACATATCTCAAGTATAATTATGCCCCCTTTGCTAAGATATCTCTCCAGAATGCTGTAGAGGAGAGAGCCCGCAAGGCCTCCTCCCCGTATCCCTCTCACATGCAGTCCCTGAGAGAGGGGGGAGGAGAGGAATATGAGGAGGCATATGAGGATGATGGCCATGCCCACTGCGCGGTACCACAGGGGTCGCCTCCTTGGGAAGGAGATAATAAGGGCACTGTAGAGGCACATAAGGGGAATACACCAGGAGAGCAGGCCCAACATCTGCACACAGATGCCCGCGATATATGCCCCTATAATTCCACCCATATTATGGATATGCCCTTGAGAGGACACCACCACATTAAAGGATGGGTCCCGGGGACTGTATGAATAGAGGGAGAGTATAAAAAATATCCCTACACACAAGAGGGTGATGGAGCATATCTCCCTTATAAGTCTGTTTCCGTCTATATCTTTTCCCATAGTTTAAATGACTAACCCTTTCCCTATTGGCGTCCAAGATATTCAAAGGTGCGGGTGTCCACCTTTATCCTGTCACCAGTGTTTATAAAGAGGGGCACATTTACCGTAAGACCCCCTTCCACAGTGGCAGGTTTTGTTGCCCCACTCACTGTATCCCCTTTAACCCCTGGCTCTGTCTCCACCACCTCAAGTACCACAGCCGCTGGGAGGTTTACATCTATTATCTGTCCATTGTATATTAGCACCTTTATCTCTTCTCCTTCTTTGAGGAAATATACCTTCTTGCCAAGGGTATCTGCCTGTACGTACATCTGATCATAGGTCTCCAGGTCCATAAATACCAGGTTCTCACCATCTCTATAGAGGTATTGCACCTCTTTTGTCTCTAGGTCAGGACGGGCTATTTTTTCACCAGAGCGAAAGGTATATTCTATAACTGCCCCTGTTATGAGGTTCTTTAGTTTTGTCCAGATATGGGCACTTCCCCTTCCATATTTTGCATGAAGAAACTCCACCACCTCATAGGGCTCTCCGTTTAACTCTATCTTTAGGCCGTTTCTAATGTCTGATGTGCTATACATTTTCTCCTCCTGAGCAGTTTAGGATCATTCTCTTACACCTTCCCTCAGGTTATTACCTCCCGAGGCCTTTTTAATCCCAATATACCTAAGTCCTCCACTGACCTCTTTGTCCCTCTCCTCTACCTCAGGTTGTGCCATAGGGGCATCTATTTCCCTACCGGCAAATCATATGCCATATTTTTTTGTGAAGGAAAAAAAAGTTTATGTCAAGAAAAGGGCGTCTTGCTTTTGGCCTCCCCCCAGGAAACACAGATTTTTATTTTGAATAGAGTTGACCATTTCCTTAAATATTATTAAGGTCGGCAAAAATCCAGGATTAAAGGGAAAATTTAATTGAAGTCAAGGAGCTTGAGCTATGAAGAGACACATGCAGACCATTGACGGTAATACTGCGGCCGCACATATTGCCTATGCACTCAGTGATGTGGCGGCCATCTATCCCATTACCCCCTCTTCCCCCATTGGAGAGGTGGCAGATGAATGGGCCGCTCAGGGGAGGAAGAACATCTTTGGACAAAAGGTCCTCATACGGGAACTTCAATCTGAGGCAGGTGCAGCTGGGGCGGTTCACGGTTCCCTGGTTGCTGGGGCCTTAACCTCAACCTTTACTGCCTCTCAGGGACTGCTCCTCATGATACCAAATATGTATAAGATTGCAGGAGAACTGCTCCCTGCAGTATTTCATGTAACTGCTCGTTCCATTGCAACCCATGCCCTCTCCATCTTTGGTGACCATTCTGATGTAATGGCAGTGAGGCAGACGGGCTTTGCCCTCCTGTGCTCTTCCTCTGTGCAGGAGGTAATGGACCTGGCACTGGTGGCACACCTCTCCGCCATTGAGTCCTCTGTGCCCTTTCTTCACTTTTTTGATGGTTTTCGCACCTCCCATGAGATCCAGAAGATTCATGTAATAGATTATGAAGATATTGCCTCTATTGTAAATTATGATGCCATAGATGAATTTCGTGCAAGGGCAATGAATCCCGAGCATCCACATCTGAGGGGCACCAGTCAGAACCCTGACATCTTCTTCCAGAACAGGGAGGCCTGCAATGTGTTTTATCTGGAGGTTCCGGGAATTGTTGAAGATTGTATGAGAAAAGTGGAGAAGATAACAGGTCGCAGATACAATCTCTTTGATTATGTGGGACATCCCGAGGCAGAGCGTGTGGTGGTGGCAATGGGTTCTGCCTGCGATACCCTGGAAGAGGTGGTGAACTATCTCACTCATAGGGGAGAGAGGGTAGGACTGGTAAAGGTGAGACTCTATAGGCCCTTTGTAAAAGAGGCCTTTCTGGGTGCCCTTCCCTCCACAGTGGAGGCCATAACCGTGCTTGATCGCACCAAGGAGCCTGGTTCCCTTGGGGAGCCCCTGTATGAAGATGTTTCCACCACCTTCATGGAGCAGGGGGAGATGCCTGTGCTCCTGGGAGGCAGGTATGGACTGGGTTCCAAGGACTTTACCCCTGCCATGGCCAAGGCAGTATTTGACAACATGAAAAAGGCTGGTCCTAAAAATCATTTCACCATTGGAATACATGACGATGTGACCAGGACTTCCCTGGAATATGAACATGACCTTGAGGACACCACCCCAAAGGGCACTGTGCAGTGTAAGTTCTGGGGACTAGGTTCCGATGGAACTGTGGGTGCAAACAAGAGTGCCATCAAGATCATAGGGGACAATACCCCTCTCTACGCCCAGGGATATTTTGCATATGATGCTAAAAAATCCGGCGGATATACTGTATCCCATCTGAGGTTTGGAAAGGAGCCCATAAAGTCCACATATCTAGTTACAACTGCAGATTACATTGCATGTCATCAACCTGCGTATGTGCATCTCTATGATGTGCTTCAGGGCATAAAAGAGGGTGGCACCTTTCTCCTAAATTCCCCCTGGAACTCTGTGGAGGAGATGGAGAAGAACCTCCCTGGCTCCTTAAAGAGGTCCATTGCTCGCAAGAAGGTAAAATTCTATAACATTGATGCTGTGAAGATAGCAAATGAGGTGGGCCTGGGGAGAAGGATTAACATGATAATGCAGACTGGCTTTTTCAAACTGTCCAATGTGCTTCCCATAGAAGAGGCCATCTCCCTTTTAAAGGAGTCCATAAAAAAGACCTATGGGAAAAAGGGTGAGGAGATAGTGAGGAAGAACATAGAGGCAGTTGATAGGGCCCTGGATAGCATTGTGGAGATAAAATATCCTGAATCTTGGGCTGATGCACCTGTGGAGGAGACCACACAAAGAGATGAACCAGAATTTGTGAAAAAGGTGATGCGTCCAATACTTG
Organism: uncultured Desulfohalobiaceae bacterium; assembly: GCA_964427155.1. Classification (GTDB taxonomy): domain Bacteria; phylum Desulfobacterota; class Desulfovibrionia; order Desulfovibrionales; family Desulfothermaceae; genus Desulfothermus. Next base: position 41,802 of record CAYRSC010000022.1, read on the forward strand.
CCCTGAAGGGGGATGAACTCCCTGTGAGCTGTTTTGAACCAGATGGGGTATTTCCCGTGGGCACCACAAAATATGAGAAGAGGGGTGTTGCCATTGATGTGCCCCAGTGGATACCGGAAAATTGTATCCAGTGTAATCAGTGTTCCTTTGTATGTCCCCATGCAGCCATCAGGCCTGTGCTCCTTACTGAGGAAGAAAATAACTCAAGACCTGCGGATTTTGTAACTGTCCCCGCCAGGGGCAAGGAACTCAAGGGATATTATTTCAGGATACAGGTGAGTCCCCTGGACTGTCAGGGATGTGGTAGCTGTGTGGAGGTATGTCCTGCCAAGGAGAAGGCCCTGGTGATGAAGCCCATATTTACCCAGACAGAGAAGGAGGCCCCCAATTTTGAATACGCCACCACTGTGCCTGCAAAGACCTCTCTCATGCCAAAGACCTCGGTAAAGGGGAGCCAGTTTCTCCAGCCCCTGCTGGAGTTCTCTGGTGCATGTGCTGGTTGTGGAGAGACCCCTTACGTGAAACTGGTTACCCAGCTCTTTGGGGATAGGATGTATATTGCCAATGCCACTGGTTGTAGCTCCATATGGGGGGGAACTGCCCCTTCTGTCCCCTATTGTACCAATGAAAATGGCCATGGCCCCACCTGGGGCAATTCCCTGTTTGAGGATGCAGCAGAATATGGCTATGGAATGGTGCTTGGGGTAAAACAGCGCAGGGAGAAACTGGTACACCTTATAGAGGAGGCCCTGACCCTTGAAATAAGTGAAGATCTCAAGGATGCCTTTTCCCACTGGCTAAAGGAAAGGGATAATGCAGAGGCGTCCAGGGAATATGCCCAGAAGATAAAGGCGCTTCTGGCCATGGAAGGCTCCCATCCTCTTTTGGATCAGATATGGGACATGGAGGATTTGCTGGTGAAAAAGTCCTTCTGGGTCATTGGAGGAGACGGATGGGCCTATGATATTGGATATGGAGGACTGGATCATGTAATCGCCTCGGGTGAAGATATAAATATCCTGGTGCTGGATACTGAGGTGTATTCCAATACTGGTGGTCAGTCATCCAAGGCCACCCCTCTGGGTTCTATTGCCAAATTTGCCGCCGCAGGAAAGACCACTCCCAAAAAGGACTTGGGAAGGATGGCAATGACTTATGGATATGTATATGTGGCCTCTGTCTCCATGGGTGCCAATAAGAATCAATTAATAAAGGCCCTGATTGAGGCAGAGAGTTATCCTGGACCATCCCTTATCCTCTGCTATGCCCCATGTATAAACCAGGGCATCTTTAAGGGGATGGGCAGGAGCCAGGAAGAGGAAAAGCTGGCAGTACAATGTGGCTACTGGCCACTGTATAGATACAATCCCATGCTGGCCAGGGAAGGAAAGAATCCTTTTATCCTTGATTCTAAGGAGCCAGATGGATCGTTGAAAGAATTTCTCGCAGGAGAAAACAGATACCAGCTCCTCAAACGTACCCATCCTGAACTGGCGGAAAAATACTGGAAAATGCTGGAGGAAGACATAAATAGACGATATGAGCTATTTAAGAAGATGGCAGAAGGACACCTGGTTTAGTCCAAAATAGATCTAAGTTCCTCCTTAAAGGGAAAAGGGAGGGGACTCTTGCCCCTCCCTTTTTTTGTGCAGTTTTATTGTGCAAAAATTTTTATATTTTTAGCTAATTATGCATAATATACATTAAATGCAAAAAGTGTATTGACAATAGTGATGAGCTTGATGTATAATGATATAAAATTTTAATAGGGCAATGCTATCAGGTGGTCTTTATGGAGTTAGAAGGCCGTATTTTTGTATTGGGGTGTGGAAACCCCCTTTTTGGGGATGATGGTTTTGGGCCTGCTACCATTGAACATCTAAAGACCCACTATGGATCCTCCCTGGGAGGGCGCGTGGTGGCCCTGGATATGGGAACTGCAGTGAGGGATTTTCTCTTTGATGTGCTTCTGTCTCCTTCTCGTCCACGGGGGATAATAATTGTGGATTGTGTAAGGGATGAGGGACGAACCCCTGGTGAGGTCTTTGAGATAGACCTGGAAGAGATAAGTCCCGAAAAGGTCTCAGATTTTTCACTGCACCAGTTTCCAACCACCAATCTCCTTATGGAACTGAGGTCCTATACAGATGTGGAGATAAAGGTGTTTGTGGTTCAGGCCAGGTGTATCCCTCAGGAGGTAAGTCCAGGTCTTACTCCTGAGGTAGAGGGTGCAATTTTTAAGATGTGTGAAAAGATTTTAAAGCAGTGTGAGGTCTGGTTATGATAAAATTTAAGGTGGTGGAGATGGCTAGATTTTTAGGGGTACACCGAAATACTGTGACCAACTGGATAAAGAAGGGTACCCTCAAGGCAAGGCCCATTGTGGGTAGAAAGTATGTGATAGAGGAAGAGGAATTCAGGGCCTTTTGTGAAGAGAACAACATAGCCCCTGAGCTGGTGGATGAGTTTTTGGAAAAGAGCAGGGTAGAGGAGGGAGAGGTAAAGGATAAGATACTGGAAGATGTTCCTGTTATCTCTCCGCGCAAGGACCTGTCGGTGACAGATATAAGCAGAGATATGGTTGGGGAGAAGACAAAGACCGTGGGCTCTGTCCTGGTGGTAGGTGGAGGCATAGCAGGGATTCAGGCGGTGCTTGACCTGGCAGATTCTGGATACTTTGTGCATCTTGTGGAGAAGAGTGCAGGCATTGGCGGAGTCATGGCACAGCTTGACAAGACCTTTCCCACCAATGACTGTGCCATGTGAATAATATCTCCCAAACTGGTCGAGGTCGGCCGGCACCTGAATGTAAATCTTCTTACCCTCTCTGAGGTAGTAGACATCTCTGGTCAGCCAGGGAACTTTCAGGTAAAGATAAAAAAACATCCCAGATATGTGGATGTGGATAAATGTATTGCCTGTGGGCTATGTGCTCAGAAGTGTCCTAAAAAGGTGGATGATGAGTTTAACATGGGCCTTTCCAAGAGGAAGGCCATATATATCAAATATGGTCAGTCTGTTCCCCTCAAATATGCCATAGATCCAGAAAATTGTATCTATCTTACCAGGGGAAAATGCAGGGCTTGTGAAAAGTTTTGTCCCACAGGGGCCATAAACTTTGAGGACAGGGAAGAGATAATTACCCTCAACGTGGGGGCCATTATAACTGCGCCAGGTTTTAAACCCTTTGATCCCTCCTCTCTGGACTCATACGCCTACACCCAGATACCCGATGTGGTTACAAGTCTGGAATATGAGAGGCTCCTTTCCGCAGGGGGCCCCTATCTGGGACATCTGGTGAGGCCCTCAGATGAACAGGAACCCCGAAAGATTGCCTGGATACAATGTGTGGGCTCCAGGGATATAAATAAGTGCTCAGCAGAATACTGCTCCAGTGTGTGTTGTATGTACGCCATTAAACAGGCCCTGGTCACCAGAGAACACCTAAGCTCCAATGATGTGGAAGAGGCCATCTTCTATATGGACATTCGGGCCCATGGAAAGGAATTTGAAAAGTACTATGAGGGGGCCAGGGAGAAGGGGCTGAAATTCATAAAGGCCAGGCCCCATACCCTTGAGCCAGGTAAGGATAATCGGGGGGTGGTGATAAGGTATGTGGACGAGGACGGTTCTCTAAGGGATGAATATTACGACATGGTGGTGTTGAGTATAGGGCTCTCTGCCCCAGAGGATGCCCCTGAACTTGCCCGTATCCTGGGATTTGAGCTCAACTCCTATGGATTTGCCCGCACCTCTTCCTTTAATGTGGTAGAGACCACCAGAAAGGGTATATTCGTAACAGGGGCCTTTCAGGCCCCAAAGGACATTCCCCAGGCAGTTACAGAGGCCTCCACTGCTGCAGCAGAGGCCTCAAAGCTTTTGTCTGAGGTGAGGGGAAGTCTCACCAGGGAAAAGGTGTATCCCAGAGAGAGGGAGGTGGCGTGCGAGGAACCCAGGGTGGGGGTCTTTGTTTGTTCCTGTGGGATAAATATCGCCTCAGTGGTGGATGTAAATGAGCTGGTGGAGTATGCAAGGTCCCTTCCCCATGTGGAGTTTGTGGAGAACAACCTCTTTACCTGTTCCGCAGATACCCAGAGTCTTATTGTAGAGAAGATAAAGGAGCACAAATTGAACAGGATAGTGGTTGCCGCCTGCACCCCTCGCACCCATGAGCCGCTTTTTCAAGAGACATTGAAGGATGCAGGACTAAACGAATTCCTTTTGGAGATGGCCAACATCAGGAATCAGAACTCCTGGGTCCATCAGGACAATCCCAAGGAAGCCACGGAAAAGGCCAAGGATCAGATCCGCATGGCAGTGGCAAAGGTGGTTCGCAATGAGCCCTTGCGACGTCAAAAGATAAAGGTAAATCAACGGGCCCTGGTAATTGGCGGTGGAGTGGCTGGTATGGTCTCTGCCCTTACCCTTGCGAATCTGGGCTATGACTGCGTAGTGGTGGAGAAGTCATCCACCTTGGGAGGAAATGCCTGGAACCTGGATACTACCTATCTTGGAGAGAAGATAGTACCCTGGCTTCGCGCTCAGATCCACAGGGTGGAAAACCATCCCAGGATAGAGGTATTAAAAAATGCATCTCTAACCAGTGTAAAGGGCTCCATTGGCAATTTTGAGGGAGAGATAAGGATTGGAGAGGAGACTCGTAACATGGGTTTTGGAGCGGTTATAGTGGCCACAGGGGCCAGGGAATACACACCAGTAGAATATCTCTACGGAGAAGATCCCCGTGTCCTTACCCACTTTGAGATGGAAGAGAGGCTCAAAAACCGGTCTCTGGAATTGAGGAAAGAGGGTGCAGTGGTCTTTATCCAGTGTGTGGGCTCCAGGGACGAAGAACGGCCCTATTGTAGCAGGGTCTGTTGTACCCATACCATGCTCCAGGCCCTGCGTATAAAGGAGATGATGCCAGAGAAAGAGGTTTTTGTGCTCTATAGGGATATACGCACCTATGGACTCAGGGAAAAGTTGTTTAAAAAGGCCAGGGATAAGGGGGTGGTATTTATAAGATATAGCCGTGATAGAAAACCAGATGTGATAAAAGAGGGAGAAGACCTGTTTGTGGAGATAACTGACCCCATCTCCCGTGTTCCCCTCAGGATATATACCTCCTACCTGTGTCTGGCCACCGCAGTGATCCCCAGAGGGGATACCTCTGTGATAGAGATGTTCAAACTCAGTAAGAACGAGGAAGGGTTTATAACCGAGGCCCATCCAAAGCTAAGACCTGTGGATGCCACCTCAGATGGGGTATTTTTGGCTGGTATGTGTCATTATCCAAAGCCATTGGATGAGTCCATTGCCCAGGCAAAGGCCGCGGCAGTGAGGGCCTCTGTAATCCTCTCTAGGGAATACATGGAGCTTGATGCCATAAAATCCTATGTAACAGAACGCTGTGATGGATGTGCCCTATGTGTGGATGTGTGTCCATATAATGCGTTGAGCCTTATAGAGATAGAGGATGTGGAGGGAGAAGTGAAAAGGCGTATCTCTGCAGACCCTGCCCTGTGCAAGGGATGTGGGCTGTGTGAGGCCACCTGTCCAAAGGGAGGAATCCTGGTGCATGGTTTCACCACAGAACAGATAACCTCTCAGATAAAAACTCTTTTACCAGTCTAAGGAGTCTGAGTCATGGGAGAGAACTTTGAACCTATTATTGTTGGTTTTTTATGTAATTGGTGTGCCTATGCAGGAGCGGACCTGGCCGGGGTATCCAGATTGCAATATCCCCCTAATATGAGACCCATCAGGGTGATGTGTTCCGGTATGGTCCCTCCAGAAGCAGTGGTGGAGGCCCTCAGGAGAGGGGCAGATGGTGTAATGGTGATGGGCTGACACCTGGGTGAGTGTCATTACCAGGATGGTAATCACAAAGCCCTTGCCCGCTCCAGGGCCATAGAAATAGCCCTTGAGGAGATGGGTATAAATCCCGAGCGATTCACGATCCAGTGGGTCTCTTCTGCTGAGGCCCCACGGTTTGCTGCACTGGTGTCTGAGTTTGTGGAAAAGATAAAGGATATAGGCCCCAATCCCTTGAGAGAAAAGGCCAGAGGATAGTTTAATGTCAGTAATTGTTTTGGAGGAAGATATGACACAGGAACCATTGGTTGTTGGTAAGGGAAAGAGGAGTTTCTTTAAAGACAGGGTAATGGAACTCCTTCCAGAGGGGGGTAATTTAAACGCCTGTCTCACCTGTGGGGCTTGTTCCTCTGGCTGTCCTGCCTCAGGGCTTGAAGATATGGATCCCCGAAAGTTTTTAAGACTTGCGGCCCTGGGTATGGATGACATTATCACATCCACCCCCTGGGTGTGGATGTGTTCCATGTGTCAGAGGTGTATTTATGTATGTCCCATGAAGATAGATATCCCCCAGCTCGTGTATTATGCAAGACAGGCATGGCCCAGGGAAAAGAGGCCCACTGGGATATTAAAGTCCTGTGATGTGGCCTTAAAACACGATACCTGTAGTGCCATGGGTGCCTCAGAAGAGGACTTTCAGTTTGTGGTGGAGGACGTTCTGGAGGAATATCGTTCCACCCAGCCAGAGTTTGCAGAGATGGAGGCCCCGGTGAACAAGAAGGGCGCAGAATTCTTTTTGAATCAGAACTCCAGGGAGCCAGTTACAGAACCAGATGAGATGGTTCCCCTCTGGAAGATACTTCACTTGGTGGGGGCAGATTGGACCTATGGTACAAAGGGATGGGCCGCAGAGAATTATTGTATGTTTCTCGCTGATGACGAGGCATGGGAAAAGATAGTGAGGACCAAGGCAAAGGCAGTGGAGGAACTGGGATGCAGGGTCTGGCTCAACACAGAGTGAGGCCACGAACTCTTTGCAGTCCGGGCCGGACTGAAGAAATTCAATATTCCTTATAACTTTGAGATACGCTCCATCATTGAGTACTATGCCATGTGGATAAGGGAGGGGAAACTGAAGGTCTCCTCTGACTGGAATAAGGACCTCAAGATAAAGTTTACAGTGCAGGATCCCTGTCAGCTTGTGAGAAAGAGCTTTGGAGATAGGGTTGCGGAGGATTTGAGATTCGTCATCAGGGCATGTGTGGGAGAGGAGAACTTTGTGGATATGTATCCCAACAGGTCCAACAACTATTGCTGCGGAGGTGGTGGAGGATACCTACAGTCTGGATATACCAATGCCAGAAGATACTATGGGAGACTCAAGGCCAGACAGATACTGGATACTGGTGCCACTTATTGTATAACCCCCTGTCATAATTGTCATGCCCAGATACATGACCTGAGTGAACAATATGACCACAGCTGGAATACAGTTCATCTATGGACCATTATCTGTCTCTCCCTTGGAATTCTGGGTCCCAATGAGAGAGAATATCTGGGTGAGGACCTCAAGGATGTATGGGTCTTTCATCCTGAGTCCGCCATGTAAATAACCTCAAGGGGGGCGCGACCCTCCTGAGTTGTCTTTTAGGAGGAGTTATGAAGACGTTTTTTAACCTGGTCCAGGAGATCCAAAAGACCGGAAGGTGTCATCATTGCGGCACATGTGTGGCCTTTTGTGATGCCCTTAATTATGGTGCCCTGGAGCTGGATGAAGAGGGTATCCCAAGGTATAAGGATGTGAATAAGTGCATTGAGTGTGGTCTGTGCTATTCCATCTGTCCAGAGGTCCATGAGATGGATGAGGAGATAAAAAAGAGGCTTGCATGGAGTGAGCCCATTGGTCGGGTAATAAGCGTGAGGTCAGTGCGCGCCGTGGATGAAGAGATAAGGAAAAGGGCAACAGATGGAGGTGCGGTTACGGCCCTGCTTTTGTATCTCTTTGATACAGGGCAGATAAATGGGGCAATAGTTGCCAGAAAAACAGGTCCCTATGAGCGGATGCCTCACCTTGCCACATCCCGGGAAGAGATAATTGAGGCGGCAGGGTTCTTTTTTGAGACCTCTCATGGGATCCATGGCTTTTCCAAACAGTATTCTGAGAGTGCTACAGTGGAGGCATTTAATACCTTGAGGCAAAAGGGACTCACCAGGGTGGCCCTTGTTGCCACTCCGTGTCAGATATTTGCTTTTAGAAAGATGGAGGCCCTTGGGGTGGTACCCTCAGAATCCATAAAGTTTGCCCTTGGTCTCTTTTGTTCAGGAAATTTTATCTTCAATGAGGAAAACAGGCAGAAGATGGCAAAGATAGGGGAATTTTCCTGGGATGAGGTGGAGAAGATAAATATCAAACAGGACCTTATTGTCCATCTAGCAGGGGGAGAGGTAAGACACATTCCTCTCCAGGATCTGGATTTTATGAAGAAGTATGCCTGTAAGATGTGTCTGGACTATACTGCGCAATATGCGGATCTCTCCTTTGGGGGATTGGGTTCTGAAGATGGATGGACCACAGTACTTGCCCGCACCCCTGTGGGGAGGGCCGCTCTTGAGGCCGCCATATCCAATACCCTGGAGGAATTCTCCTATAAAGAGAAACCCAATATGGTAACAGAGATCATTCACCAGATATATGAGGCATCTGCCAGGAAACGCAAGGGTGCCAGAGAGAGACTCAGGCAGATGAAGAGGTCTGTGACTGTAAAGATATAATGGGAGGAATCCCAGAAAGGGAGGAAATATGAGCGTTAAGGTAGTAAGTGAATGGTTAAATGCCTGCTCAGGCTGTGAGATAGCCATTGTGGATATGGGAATGAGGCTCCTCACTGTCCTGGAGAAGATAGAATTTGTTCATATCCCTGTACTCATGGACCATAAGTATTATGGACAGAAGGGGGAGAGGAAAGAACTGGAGATACCCGCGGCTGATGTGGGTATTATCTCTGGTTCCATCAGGAATGAGGAGCACAGGGAGATAGCCAGGGAGATAAGGAAAAAATGCAACATAGTTATTGCCCTGGGCACCTGTGCCACCCACGGTGGTATCCCTGCCCTGTGTAATTCATATACCACAGCAGATACCCTGAAGAGATATTATTCCACTGAGACCACAGATGAGGTGGAGGAGTATCCCTCCCAGGGACTGCCTCCCCTGCTGGATTACTGTTATGCCCTGGATGAGGAGATAGAGGTGGACCTATATTTTCCTGGATGTCCCCCCCATCCTGACCTTATCTTCAAGGGACTTTCCTCCCTGCTTGAAGGGGGAAGTGTGAGCCTTCCTGAAAAAAGTGTATGTGATATGTGCCCCACAAAGAGGATGGGCAAAGGGAGTGTAAAGACCCTGAAGAGGTTTTTAAGGACTCCTGAGGATATGGCCTTTGATAGGCCCTTGAACGAGATGAGGTGTTTTTTGGAACAGGGGTATCTGTGCCTTGGACCTGTTACCAGGGCAGGATGTGGGGGAGATGGGCAGGTCCCCAGGTGTATCTCCGCCAGGGTCCCCTGTAGGGGGTGCAATGGGCCAGTAAAACATGATGGCAATCAGATGCTGGATATGCTTGCTGCCCTGGCCTCAAATGGAATTGATATAGACTCCATACCGGAATTTGCATCCCTCAATAGATTCTGTGGAGGCCATGGAAACCTGAGACCAAAATTAAACCTTTAGGAGGCAGAGATATATGGGAAGAGTCATAAATATATCCCCTATAACCAGGGTAGAGGGACATGCCTCCATTGTAATCCATCTGGACGACAATGGTAATGTGAGTGACTGCCGTGTACATTTTATGTCCCTCAGGGGATTTGAGAAGTTTGTGGAAGGAAAGCCAGCAGAGGAGTTGCCCAGGATAGTGAATCGGATATGTGGGATCTGTCCCTGGCATCACCACCTTGCGTCCAACAAGGCGGTGGATAGGTGCTTTGGGGTTACTCCACCTCCTGCGGGTCAAAGATTAAGGGAACTTATGCAGATCATCTCTCATGCTGAGGACAAGCTCCTGCACTTTTTCTTCCTGGCTGCAGCAGACTTTGTGATTGGACCAGATAGTGACTACTCTGTTAGGAATGTTATTGGGATAGTGAAGGCAAACCCTGACCTTGCCAGAAGGGTTGTGGAGATGCGTTTTAAGGCAAAGATGATACTGGAGAAGTTTGCGGGTAAGGCCATTCATCCTGTGGCAGGTGTAGTGGGTGGGTTTGCCAAGCCCATGACTCCCCAGGAGAGGGAAGAGATAAGGACGGCCATGCAGGAGATCCTGGACTTTGCGCTATTTACCATTGATTTTGCCAAGAAGGACCTCTTTCCCCCCTACCTGGATCTTATTGAGAAGGTGGGGGTGATAAGGACTGGTTTCATTGGAACTGTGGATGAGAATGGTTCCCTTAACCTCTATGATGGAAATCTCAGGATAATGAGACCAGATGGGAGCTATACAGACTTTGATCCCCAAGATTACACTGATTATATAGGGGAGCATGTGGAACCCTATTCCTATGGAAAGATGCCCTACGCCAGGTTCTGGAATGAGGGATTTTCCCTGGACCTGGAGAATCCAAGGGGTATATATCGTTCTAACTGTCTCGCGCGTATAAATGTTGCAGATTATATAAATACCCCCAAGGCCCAGGCAGAGATGGAGGAATTCAGGGATCGCTTTGGAAGGCCTGCACAGGCCACCCTTTTGTACCACTGGGCAAGGCTCATTGAGGAGATATATGCCTGTGAAAGGGCCCTTGAGATACTGGATGATGAGGAGATCCTGAGTGATAATATACGCACTCCTGCTCAACCCCGGGCAGGGAGGGGGGTTGGATGTGTAGAGGCGCCCAGAGGGACCCTTATCCATGACTATACTACAGATGAGAAGGGGCTCATTGTTAGGGCAAACATGATAGTTGGTACCACTCACAACCTTGGTCCCATAAATCTGAGTGTAAAACAAGCGGCCACACAACTCATAAGGGATGGCAGGGTGGATGAAGGGATATTGAATAAGGTGGAGATGGCAGTAAGGGCCTATGATCCGTGAATCTCCTGTGCCACCCACCGCCTGGACGGCGGTATCCCTGTGTCCCTTTCCATATACGACAGCAGGGGCAATCTTGTATCTTCAATGAAGAATTGAGTAAGAGGGGGGCATCCCCTCTTACCCCTTTTGTGTCTCACCTGCTCAGTAGCCTACCGAGGATATCTCGCGTATAGATAAGGTGAATGAATTTATAAAATCCCTGGGGACATATCCTTTTCATCCACCACAGTACCTTTCCATCTATCTGGGGAATTACATAGAGACGATTTTTTTCAATTCCCTTGATGGTGGCCCTACTTATGTCTTCTACAGAGCAAAGTGCCTTTTCAAAAAATGAACGGGCCATCCTTTTTTGTCGCTCGTCTCCCCATCTTGCGCCATTCATAAGGTTTGTCTTAAAAAAGGTGGGACATATACAAGTGACTCCAATTCCATGTCTTCCCGCTTCAGTCCTCAGGGTCTCGGATAGGGAAATAACCCCTGCCTTTGCAATGTTGTAGGGACCCATTTCAGCAAGAGATACTATACCTGCGGAAGATGCAATGTTTACAATATGACCAGCACCCTGCCTTTTCAATATGGGAAGAAATCTCTTACATCCCAGGATGGCCCCCATGAGGTTTATGGAAAATATCCACTGATAGTCCTCCACCTTTATCTTGTCTATCTCTCCTGCCACAATCACCCCTGCATTATTTATGAGGATATCTATCCCTCCAAAACGCCTTTCTGTCTCATTTCCATAGCTCACTACATCTTCCCACCTAGAGACATCACACCTTACACAGAACCCATCTCCCCCTCTCTCCTTTACCATTTCCAGGGTCTCACATACTGCATCTTCCCTTACGTCACAAAGGGCAACCTTCCATCCATAACTACCAAAATCCAGGGCAAGCTGTCTTCCCAATCCGCTTCCTGCCCCTGTGATTGCCACCCTCCTTTGAGGAAACCTCTTTATTAGTTTTTTCATCCCCTTTCATCCTTGGTTTAGTTTTTATCTTAACGTTATAAGGATACCTGCTGGCCGGATACCCCTCTCTATCTCCCCCCTTCCCCCTGTGTCAATATCACTTTCCTGGTCTCATATAAAATTTATTCCTTCCCCTTGACATGCTGTGGAAAAAGGGTTTAGCTTATTTAAACTTTGCATCAAACAGGTGCCCCTGGGCTTAAAAGGGAACATCCGTGAGATTCGGAGACCGGCCCGCGGCTGTGACAGGGGACGAAAACTGCATAGAAGGCCACTGGTCAGGTCCACCTGACCGGGAAGGCGCAGTGAGTAGGGTGATCCTGG
>CAYRSC010000023.1:0-5365 GCA_964427155.1 uncultured Desulfohalobiaceae bacterium
CCAGGATCACCCTACTCACTGCGCCTTCCCGGTCAGGTGGACCTGACCAGTGGCCTTCTATGCAGTTTTCGTCCCCTGTCACAGCCGCGGGCCGGTCTCCGAATCTCACGGATGTTCCCTTTTAAGCCCAGGGGCACCTGTCTTACTTCTCTGCAAAGTTTCTACTTCTTTTAAGTCCTTCTGTCAAGAAGTTATGGACTTTATATAAGGCCTTTTGTCTTAAAATCTATATTGTAATGTGACAAAAAATGACCTTCCTGGCATAGGATAACCATTAAAATCCTGATAGTGATTATCTTCTATATTATTAAGAGTTAAAGTTAACAAAAACTTCCTATATAAAATTGAAATTCCTGCATTTGTCTCATCTTTTGTATCAGCAGGAAGTAAATTTGCAGTATCATAATACATATTTTTTTGAATAAGCCTTTCTACATAAAATTTTATTTTTTTTATTCTAAAATCCAATCTATTATAATAGGTATATTTGAATCTACCAGGTAATTCCTTTCCATAAAAAGTAGGATTTGGATTTTCATTTTTTGTATCCTGAATTGTCATACGAGTGGTCCAATTCAAATATTTTAGAAATGAAAAGTTGATTTCTGTTTCTGTACCTTTTATTTTTGCACTGGATATATTTACAAATTTTCCTACCCCTCTGGCATCAAAGGTTTTTGTTATAAGGTCTGTAATATTAGTCTTAAAATAGCACAGTTCCAATCTAAAAGTATTAAGCCACCAAAGATCAAACTTCTTTTTTAAAATAACTCCAATATCAAAATTCTCTCCCTTTTCTGCCTTTAGATCATCATTCCCAATAAAAAATCCCCTATCCCCAAACAACTCAAAAAATGTTGGCTCCCTCACATATTTTGCCCAGTTTGTCTTTAAACTCAACCACGAAAAAGGCCTATATTTTATTCCAATCTGGGGCTGAAGATAATCCTCCTCTCGCGTTTTGGAGGGCAAGGGCAAACCAAATATACTTGTTCCACTATTTAGATGGTCTTTTATCCATGTATATCTCCCCCCTGGAGTTATTATCAATCTTTCATTGAAGAGAAATAATGAATCCTGGAGAGCTAAAGAAAGATAGCGTCTATAACTATCTCTTGGATTTTGAGGTTGAAGAAGATATTTAGTTTTATATGTCTCCTTAAAATATTCTACATCAGAACTAAGAATATTATTCTCTCCAATCCATTCACCATATAAATCTGTAGAATATCTTTCAGTAATATACCTATTTTTCTGTTTTCCTAATCCAATCCAGCCATTGCTATCATCATATTGTTCCCAAATCCATAATCTTTTAAAATTTAAATGGAAGTTTATTCCTTCAACAGGATGATTTTTTAAAATGAATCCAAGATTAGTAATATTACGATTTATATCATATGTTGTATCCGCAAATATACTATTTCTCCAATCTGGAAGTTGTTGATGTTTTGAAAACCACTCATTCATCAATTCTGTTCTAAAATTAGAAGAAAAATCATATCCTGCTTTTGTAAGAATATTATTACTTCTTACTGCATCGTTATGTCTTTCTTCTTCTCTATCATCTGCAGTATTAAATTTAGTTCCCATATCGTTTATAAATTTAAAATTATTTTTAGAAGTAAGACTATCTGCAGATATTATATAATCAAATTTTCCAGGTTTATGATTTATAAACAAAGAAGCTTTTTTAGTATCAAAGGATCCATATCCCAATGTAATATTACCTTTAAAACCTTTTTCTGTACGACGTGTTATTATATTTACTACCCCTCCAATAGAAGCTTTTCCGAAATTGACAGGCGTTATTCCTTTAAACACTTGGATAGATTCTACATCGGACAAAGAAATAGTACTTAAATCAACTCCTCCTCCTGCAGCAGTATTTAACAATACTCCATCTAAAAATACCATTACCTGTTGACTCTCTGACCCTCTAATAGAGACGGTAGAATAACTTCCCACTCCTCCAAATTGTCTTATCTGAACTCCAGTCTGAGTTTTAAGGACATCCGCAAGGCTTTCTATTTTTCCTTCAAATTCAGGACGTTTTATTACCGAAAAAAATACAGGAGAAGAGGACAAATGCACATCTCCTGGAATCACCTTTTTCATCTTAGGGGCAGAGACTATTACAGTGCCAAGAGACAAAATATCTTTATGCCATGTGGCATTCTTACTTACGTCTCCAGCAAATGCAGTATAACACCATCCTAACAATAGTAACAAAATATATATTTTTATAATCTTCTGCATGGCTCTCCTCAACTTCCACAATAAAGGCTCTCTCCCTTTTTGTGAAAGGGGGAGAGCCTCTTCCTTATTTACTTTTTGATAAACTTTCTCTTTCTAAATACCATAACAATGGGATAAATTAACAGAACACACCAGATGGGATCAAATCCCGCATGGGGATTATATATACATCCTCCACCACCACTTCCTGTTCCCGATGAGGAAAGAGTTGTTGCAGGAGGAATTCCAGGTCCTGAAGGATCTTCTATTCTACCATTTTTTAGTCCATCATTATCTCCTGCTCCACCATCTTGGATCCAGAATTTGATAGTAGTAGTACCATTAGCCACTGTCCAGGAGATCACATGACTTGTAAAGTCCTGCCATCCTTTTCCTGTGGTATATTTATACCATCTATAAGTACTATTATCCAGTGCTGTAGTAAAATAGACAGTAACAGTGGAATTACCACCAGTAGGAGTAGTAGTTATAAAGTCAAGAAGTCCATACGGCATAGAAGAAGGTCTTTTACCTGTATTATCACTAATATCATTAAGAGATTCAGGTGTTACCTTTGTAATTGAGGAACCGGATGATATTTCCATCTTTATGGCTGTCCTATTTCCCGGAGATTCAAAGACCTTACATGTAGCATTTATAGTAGAGTTATCAGGAATACCATCTCCATTGAAATCTAACTGAGCAACTTCCGTAGCATTATTTATATCAAAGGCATCAGCTATTCCATTCATATTGTTATCTAATTTATCCTGGGCTGTTGTCTTCCAATATTTCACAAAGACTATTTTCTGAGGATTTAAATTCGTATCCACTGTGGCATTCTGGCTGTTATCATTGGTATTTAATATTACCATTCTATGATTTGTAGCATCTGTAATCCATGCCCTATTTAACATGTCCACAGCACCACCATTCTCCATTCCCGCAATATTTATCCCATCCAGACCAGGCACTGCCCCATATACAGTTCCATTTGTTGGATTAAAGGAATAGAGGGTATTATTCCCCCATCCATGATATCCAACAAAATAACCCTTCTGAGAATTTACAATTATCATTCCTGAAATGTTACCATAGGGATGGGTAGTATCATTGCCATCATCAACAATCATCTGTGTTTGATAGGTATTGGGATCTATGCTAATTATTCCGCCGGTGTATTCTCCAGGAGTTCCACTCCAAGAGCTAGGAAACTTACCCGCACCCTGCACATAAATCTTTCCTTCCACATATTGAATACTGCTAGGATCTTTTATGGGTAACTCAATCCCCTTTAGTCCACTAGTAGAAGAATTGGTATCTATCTCTTGATCCGTGGTGGCGTTAAATACCGCCACATAAGCGGTGTTACGGGCCCAACCATTGTCTCTATCCAGACGCTGAAGCACCACAAAGACCTTGTCATTTACCACTACCCCTGAGGTCATTTCAGGGAGGCCATCTGAATCTGCATACGCAGAAAGGTCAAGGGTTCCTATCTTTAAATTGCTACAGGAAGTGGCAGATGGATTTATAATCCAGGCCTTGGTGGAGCCATATCTTAACAGATATGCCTTTGTAGGGGAAATAAAGACAATTGCATGGGGATTGGAGGAAGAAATATTCTCACTACTATCTATTGTGGAACACTCCCATAAGGGATGGGTGGGATCGGATATTCTAAATTTGGCAATGGTATCTATATTATATCTTCCTATCTTATAGAAGAAATCACCGTAAGATGCCACTGTTATATCGGATTTACCTGGAAGTAGATCGTTTTGATAATCCTGTAAATTTAATACATTCACTATAGATATAGCACCACTTGACCAATCTGAAGCAGTAGTGGCAATTACTGCCTTCTGATAAAGGGATGCATATACTGCTGTAGATGAGATAATCCACAGCACTAAAGGGAAAAGATAAAAAATCCTTTTCATGTTGCCCTCCTCCTATGATTTTTGGGTTGATTACTTACGGCTTTCCATTACTTTCTCAAAAAGTTTGGACAATATCCTCAGTCCCTCCACTGCACGGGGAGAGGGACGATTAAAATAGTCTGAATTCACCACAAATATATTTCCCTTTTTAACAGCAGGGATCTCTCCATATTGAAACCAAAACTCCTTTAAGCGTTGAAGATTGGGCCTGGAATTCACCATTGAAGTTATAACTATTATATCAGGTTGCCTGGCAATGACCTGCTCCACAGAGACCCGAGGATAGGAAAATCTCCCACTGAATATATTTATCCCCCCAGCTAGGGTTATAAGATTATCAATAAGGGTATGGGACCCCACTGTAACCATAGGGTCCACTCCAATCTGAAAAAATACCCGTGGATGACGGAAAAAAGTCCTGCTCCTTTTCTCCACCTCCTTCACCTGCTTTTTTAGTCTATTTACTACCTCAAGGGCCTTTATATAACATCCAGTAAGCCTTCCAAGGACCAACATGGTATCAAAAAGTGAATCAATATCCCTGGGATCAACCACAAAGACATCCACCCCCACCTCCTTCAGTTTCATAACCAGGGATCGGGGATTTCCATCCTTAGTGGCAAGACATAAATCCGGTCTCAGGGCCAGGATCTTCTCAATATTTGGCTGAATATAGGAGCCCACCCGTGGAAGCTTCTTCACCTGGGGAGGATAATCACTAAAGAGGGTAACCCCCACCACCCTATCTCCACATCCTATAGAAAAGAGACATTCCGTAATACTTGGAGCCAGAGATACTATCCTGCGGGGATAAGGGGGCACCTTCAGCACATTACCTGCAATATCCTCTATTTCAATGGCAGTTGCAGGCAATGCTAAAAGACACATCATAAAACAACACAGAAAGAAGACAGCCCTTTTCATTCTCCATTAACCACAAAAAAATCCCTGAAATCTGCACTTCAGCCAGACTTCAGGGATTTCCCGTTTTTATCCCCAAAAAAACTTGCCCTCTCCCTGCCACAGGACAGGACCCCTCTCAAACAGGCAGGTCTTCTGACTCCAGGATCACCCTACTCACTGCGCCTTCCCGGTCAGGTGGACCTGACCAGTGGCCTTCTATGCAGTTTTCGTCCCCTGTCACAGCCGCGGGCCGGTCTCCGAATCTCACGGATGTTCCCTTT
>CAYRSC010000024.1:0-365996 GCA_964427155.1 uncultured Desulfohalobiaceae bacterium
ACGATCCATCGGTCCAGGTGGGCCTCTATGATCTCTGCTGTGGTCCAGTCCTTATTGTTTGTAATGATGATGCTCTTGCCGCTTGAATAGAATTTATTGCATCTCCCACCTCCTTGGTGGCACCTACGGTCTTTCCCGCAAGCTTTCTTTCCCCCTGTCTCAGGATAACATATTGAAATTTATTATGTTCATCACTAGAAGGGTTATCCAAAAGAGATGCCTGCTGGCTGTCGTTCTTTACAAAGCAATGCTGAAGTGGTGGTTCTTGAGCGTAATAACAGTAGGCAACAAAATTGGTTTAGACGTTTCCGGCGTAAAAGCATCGTTATATCGAAGAGTAAAGAAATAGTCGATTAACTTGCCAAATTTTATGTAAATGGCAGTATAATGAAGTTGTTATCATTACTTACTTAAAACCCTACAAAATTATTGTCCCATTCTGGCTCATTCTAATTGGCCTAACCCTATATCAAACCCCTTGTATATACAAGACAAAAATGCTAAATCCACCAAAAAGGAGGTAGCATGCCATGAAGATACTTGTGCTGTATTATTCAAAGACAGGAAACACAAAAAAACTGGCCCAGGCCATTGCCCAGGGAGTGGAAGAGGTGGAGGGGGCAGAGGCCATTTTGAGGTCCACCTCAGAGGTTACAAAGGAAGATTTTCTGGAATCTCAGGGGATAATAGCAGGGTCTCCAGTATATTTTGGGGTGATGGCTGCAGAACTAAAGAAGGTATTTGACGATTTCGTAGGGATCAGAAAAAAGATGGAAAACAAAGTGGGTGCGGCCTTTACCACATCTGGCGATGCCACTGGTGGAAAAGAAACCACCATCTTCTCTATTATCCAGTGTATGCTCATCTATGGTATGGTGATCGTGGGCGACCCAATGAGCGCCACAGGTCATTATGGCGTGGCATGTGTGGGCTCCCCCGACGATAAGGCGATGGAAAATGGTAAAAAGCTGGGGAAAAGGGTAGCTGAGGTGGCAATAAAACTAACAAGTTAATCTAAAGAGGAAAGAGAAAGGCGAGATGGATATTTGCATTGTGGGCACTGGATATGTGGGACTTGTGACCGCCGCATGTTTTGCGGAGATGGGAAATAACGTAACCTGTGTGGACATAAAAGAGGAGGTGGTAAGGGACCTGCAGAGGGGAAAAATCCATATCTATGAGCCAGGTCTGGAAGATCTGGTAAAGAGAAACCTCAAAGAAGAGAGGCTCCACTTTACCACCTCCCTTAAAGAGGGGATCCAGAGCTCCCTTTTTATCTTCATCTGTGTGGGGACTCCCCCCAGGGAGGATGGTGGATGTGACCTCTCCCAGGTGGAGACAGTGGCAAGGGAGATAGGACGTCTTATAGAAGAATACCGCATAGTGGTTAATAAATCCACTGTCCCTGTTGGGACTGCAGATAGGGTTAGGGAGATAATAGCCCAGGAGGTGGATAGGCGAGGTATTTCAGTGGAATTTGATGTGGTGTCAAACCCGGAATTTTTAAAGGAAGGGGATGCGGTAAATGACTTTATGAAACCAGACAGGGTTATAATAGGGACAGACAACGTTAGGACCGCAGAGCTATTTAAGGCACTTTACGCCCCTTTTGCACGAAGCAGAGAGAAACTTATAATAATGGGCGTAAGGAGTGCAGAGATGACTAAATATGCGGCAAATGCCATGCTGGCAACCAAGATCTCCTTTATTAATGAGATTGCCAATATCTGTGAAAGGGTAGGAGCGGATATATCTGAGGTGAGGATAGGGATAGGTTCTGATCACAGGATAGGGTATCATTTTATATATCCTGGCGTAGGTTATGGGGGGTCCTGTTTTCCCAAGGATGTCCAGGCACTGATAAATACTGCAAGCGAGAGGGGCTATAATCCCAGACTCATAAATGCAGTACACCAAGTAAATGAAGAACAAAAGCTGGTCCTGGCCCGAAAGATAGAGGCATACTTTCTCCAGAGGGGGGGCACAGGAGAGAGGACAGTGGCTGTATGGGGACTTGCATTTAAGGCAAATACTGATGACATAAGGGAGTCCTCCGCCATCTCTATAATTGAATACCTGACCTCTCGGGGAATAGCTATAAGGGGATTTGATCCAAAGGCAAATCAGCGTGCCAGAGAGAGGTTTGCATCCAATGATCTGGTAAAGATAGTAGAAAATGAATATGAGGCCATTGAAGGGGCAGATTGCCTGGCAGTGGTGACTGAGTGGAATCAATTCAGAAATCCTGATTTTAGGAGAATAAAGGAAGAACTCACTCACCCGGTAATATTTGACGGAAGGAACCTCTACTCTCCCACCCTCTTGAGGCAGATGGGATTTGAATATTATGGGATAGGGAGAGGATCAGCCTCGTGAGATAAGTCTTAATATGTCGTGGAGGATCACATAGGCAGAAGGGGTAAGGAGCAGGGTAATAAAGGTAGCGAAGAGGATGCCAAATCCCAGACTAACCGCCATGGGTATGAGAAATTGGGCCTGAATACTCTTCTCCATTATCATGGGCATGAGACCAAAGAAGGTAGTGAGGGAGGTTAGAAGCACTGCCCTGAATCTCTTTACCCCTGCCTCCACAGCCCGTTGAGTCACATCTCCAGATAGGTTATTTGCCGCATCTGTGAGCACCAGGGAATCGTTTACCGCCACCCCTGCAAGCCCTACCATCCCAAACATACTCAGTATGGTAAGGTGCATTCCCATTATCATATGCCCGAGCACAGCCCCCACAAAACTAAAGGGAATGGCAAGCATTATTACAAAGGGCTGGGTAAAGGAACGCAGTGGTATAGCCAATAGGGTATATATGGCAAACATGGCAATTATAAAGCCCCTGAAGATGTCCCCCAGGGACTCCTTTTGTTCCTTGCCCACCCCTTCCATGGAATAATAAAGGTCAGAGTATCTTTTCTGAAGGCGGGGCAAAATAGTGGTGGTAAGATAATGTCTTATCTCATTGGCATTTGCCACCCTTTCATTCACATCTGCATAAACCGTGATCACCCTCTTCCTATCCACCCGATATATGGTGGAATATCCCCGGGATATCTTTATCCTGGCAACCTCATCAAAGGGCACCAGGGCGCCTGAAGGGGTCTCTATCCTCATGTGTCTGAGACTCCACAGGGTATTTCGCTCATCCTCTGGAAACCTCACCTTCACCCTTACCTCGTTTTTTCCCCTCAAAAAACGCACAGCCTCAGAGCCAAAAAATGCGCCCCTCACCTGGGAACCAAGCTCATCCAGAGTAATACCCAGGCTCCGGGCCTCAGGTCTCAGATAAATCTTTATTTCCCTCTTCCCTGGTACATAACTGTCATCCACATCATACACCCCCTTTATATGGGACAATTCCCTCTTGAGTTCATTCACCGCCTCTTTCAGTTGGCCATAATTAGGAGAGGAGAGGTTTACGGCAATGGGACTCCCAAAGCTAAAGAGGTCTCCACTAAAGGTAATGGACTCCACCCCGGGCAAAACCCCCACCTTTTTTCTCCACAGATTCAAAAGATAGGTGGTGGATATCTTTCTCTTTTCTGCCTCCAGAAGCTGTATAAATACCTGCCCCTGGTTCTCGCCTATTACATCCACCTTTTCTGAGTGGCCACTTATCTGGAGCTGGAGGCCCTCAAT
Organism: uncultured Desulfohalobiaceae bacterium; assembly: GCA_964427155.1. Lineage (GTDB taxonomy): Bacteria > Desulfobacterota > Desulfovibrionia > Desulfovibrionales > Desulfothermaceae > Desulfothermus. Next base: position 3,649 of record CAYRSC010000024.1, read on the forward strand.
GGTGAGGATATATTTTAGGAGGGGAGGGGAACCTTTTTTGCGATGTTTCTCTGCCTCTCCTATGGCCTCTACCCCTGCCCTCTCAATACGTTTGAGCATCCTCTCAGTATATGTGCGAGGGGTCCCAGGAGGAAGGGTAATGGAACATATCATGGTCTCCCCTTCTACCTTGGGAAAAAAGGTAAATTTTATCCACCCTCCCCTCCACAATCCAAGGGTCAACACCAGGACAATTACTCCCAGGGAAAGGGCCACATACCGATTAGTTACACACCACTTCACCACCCTCCGATAAGGTCCCTGAACAAACCTATACAGGAGTGCATCTGCCCTGGTTTGAGGAGAAATACCATGTTTTAACTGGGATCGATATAGATGACAAGGGAGTATCAAGATGGCCTCTATCAAAGAGGCAATGAGCACAAGGTTTACCACAATGGGAATGTTTCTCATGAACTTTCCCATCTGTCCCTGGCCAAGGAGAAGGGGCCAAAAGGCCGCAACAGTGGTGAGAACGGAAAAGATTACTGCCACCGCCACTTCATGGGCCCCGGAGACAGAGGCCTCAAATGGAGATTCTCCCATCTGACGCCTACTATAAATATTCTCCCCAATAATAATGGCATCGTCCACCACCATTCCCAGGACCATAATAAATCCAAAGAGGGATATCATGTTTATGGAGATATCAAACTGGGGCAGGACCAAAAGGGCTCCCAGAAAGGCAATGGGTATCCCTGCGGTTACCCAAAAGGCCAACCGCTTGTCCAGAAACAGACCCAAAACCAGCATTACCAGCACCAGACCATAGCCCAGGTTCTTGAATAACAGACGCATCCTATCCCTTAGCATACGAGAGACATCTTCAAATATGGTAATATGCACATTGGGGGGAAGAGTTCCCTCTATCCTCTTTACATAGCGGTGCACTGCAGAAGAGACCGTAAGGGCATTTTGATCCCCTATCCTGAATATCTCTAGAAGGAGGGCGGGCTTTCCCTGAAACCTGAATTCTATGTAGGAGTCTTCAAAGGAATCTGTAATCCTGGCAATATCTTTTAATAACACCTCACTTCCATCTGGCCTGGTAATTATGGGTATATCTCTAAAGTCCCTGGCATAATACCTTCTTCCCTTTATGCGTATAAGGAAATCCTCAGCAGAGGAGCGAATGGAGCCCGCTGGCAGGTCATGGGAATAACTACTAATTATCCTTGCCACCTGAGGAAAGGTGAGGTGGTACTTCAAAAGGTCCTTTTCTGAAATCTCCACGTGGATCTCATTATCCCTGGCCCCATAAATGGTGGCCAGAGACACCTGAGGAAGAGAGGTTATCTCCTCCTTTACCCGCTGGGCCACATCCTTTAAGGTCTGGGGGGGGACATTGCCATATATGGCCAGATACACCACCTTATTTTTAGTGGTTACCTGTCTCACCACAGGACGGTCTGCATCCTTGGGAAAGGTGGTGATTGCATCCACCCTGGACTTTATGTCATCTAGGAGTCTGGACACATCCCATCCCCGCATAACCTGGACCATCACCACCCCATAACCCTCTCTGGCGGTTGCAGATATCCTTTTTATACCAGAGAGACCGGATATGGCATCCTCTATGGGAAGGATTATACCCTCTTCTATCTCCTCTGGAGATGCCCCCTCATAGGTGGTCTTAATGGATATAAGATCCAGAGCGGTCTCTGGAAATATCTCTACCTTCATGGTGGTAAGCACCACGATCCCCCCTATTATAACAAAGAGGACCAACAGATTAGATGCCACATGATTTTCTACAAACCAGGAGATAACCTTCTTCATCTCTCCACTCTCACCTCCACTCCCTCCACATCTCCAGCAAGGGGACTTATAACCACCCTATCTCCATCTGACAGACCCTCTCTCACCACAACAGTGTCCCTGGCTCTATAGGCTATCTTTACCTCACAGGAGTACACATGCCCCTTTATCACCTTAAATACCCTATTCTTCCCATGAAGGGCAGAGTCTGGGATAACAAAGGCAGGAAATATCTCCTCTCCCATGATGGAAACCGTCACAAATGTATTGGGGAGCAGGGGAGGTAAGTGCCTCAGGGGCCTATACACAGGGGCAATTGCGTATAACATACGAGTATGTTTATCAATCTCTCCTGAACACCTCTCTATCCTGCTCATGTATCTCCCCTTCCCTCTTCCTCTGCCAAATTCTATGGACACCACTGAGCCCTGCCCCTGTTTATCCTCATTGTATCCTGGTATACGTAACCACTGTACCTGCTCCAGGGAGAGAGGTATATACACCTCCACTGCTGAAGAAGAATAAATAAGGGCCAGGTTCTCCCCAGGGGCCACAAACTGCCCCAACTCCACATTTCTGGAGATCACCACCCCCTCAAAGGGAGAGAGAATTGTGGTCCTCTTTAGATGCAGTCTGGCAAGCCTCAGAGATGCCCTGGCCGCTTCCACCCTGGCCTGGGCAGAACGAAGCTGGGGGAGCTTTGCCACCAGTGGTGGGATGGGCCGATGGGGGTGGAGCATATTCCACTCTTCCCTGGCCTGAGAGGCATCCTCCCTGAGTTTCTCTAGATCTGCCTTTGCCCTCTCCAACTCTGCCATGGCCTGGGCCTGCTCTATCTCATAATCCCTTTTGTCCAACCGAATCAGCACCTCTCCTTTCTTCACAAAACATCCTGGATAGAGATGGGAAGAGATAAAAACTACCCTCCCCTGTTGCTGAGAGGTCACAGAGGCCCTATCCCTGGCCCTTACCTCTGCATAGGTATGTATCTTCACATGATAGTGAGTTGGATGTACCACCATGGTATCCACAACAAAAATGGGCCTTTTGTGTGTGGACCTGGCAGGAGGGGAACTATGATGGGCCATGAGCAGGGCAACTGCTCCCCCCGAAAGGAGAAGTACAAAAGCTATTATTAACTGCTTCTTTATACTCATGTGAGCCCCCTATTTAAAAGAGACCTCCTCCCATTGCCTTAAACAAAAAGATGTCGTTCTGAATAAGTTTCAACCTCAAATGGAGGACCCTTATCCTTTCCCTTACGTATTCAAGCTCATCCTCCAACACCACTGAGGCATCCACCAGTCCCCTATCAAATCTCTCCCTATCAAGAACCATCTTTTCCTTGAGATGCAAAAGTGCAACCTGGGCAAGTTCTAACTCCTTTCTAAAACTGGCACTATTGCTAAGACCAGACTCCACCTCCAACATGGCATTTAAGACCGTCTTTTGATACCTTATAATGGCCTCCTCTAACACTGCCCGCGCCTGTTTTTGATTATATTTCAGTTTGTTGGCATTAAAGAGAGGATATAACACTTCTCCAGAAAGGGCCCATATCCTGGATATGGGATCAAAGAGGGTGGCAAGCTCCCCTGAGGTAAATCCTCCAGAAGCAGATAGGGTAATGGAGGGGAACCTTATGGCCCTGGCATATCCATAGCTCGCAAGAGATGCCCTTAAATCACACAGGGCCGCCCTAACGTCTGGTCTTCTGGCAATCACTGTGGAGGGAAGGCATACAGGGATGAAAGGGATATTTAACCTTACCCCCTCAGAGGGCATCCAACTACACTTTCCCGCTGGATACCCTCCCAACAACACATCCATCTCCTCGCAGAGATGGAGTCTCTGACGAACAAGTTCAGTGAGGTCCCCCTGGGCCGAGGCAAGACGCCTCTCAAGATCTTTCACCCTGGAGAGGGGGGCCATTCCCCTTTCAAAGGAAGAAGATGTGAGTAGATAAAGTTTCCTTAGGAGGGATATCTCCCTTTTAACCAGAGCTATCTCCTTATCCAGGGCCGCCACATCAAAAAAATACTCCACACACTGGCTCACCACACCCAGCCTCACCACATCCCTCTCCTGCCTTCCCTTTAGCAGGTTTTCTCGTTCCACTTCTCTGCTGTATCTGAGTTTACCCCATATATCCAATTCATAAGAGACCACTCCCTCAAGGGAGTAGGTGTTTGAGGTCCTGGATACTGTCTTACTCTTCCCAAAGGGAAGGGGTATCTCATAAGAACTCCTCTGACGTCTCACACCAAGGGAAATATCTGCCCTGGGATATAGAGAACTCCTGCTCTTCAAATAGGCATAACGAAGGGCGATCAGGCGCTGGGCCGCCAGGGCCACATCCAGATTCTTGTGAAGGGCCTCTTTCACCACCCTCTTAAGATAAGGAGATTTAAACACCTTATACCAACTCCACAGGCTCTCATCTGTGGCGTTTGAGGCATTCACATAGACAGCATATGTAAAATGGGTGGGTAGAGGGAAAATAGAGGTGGAATTTGCTGTGAGAGGAAATCTCCCCCTGCAACCAGAAAATGCCACAAGTGCACCAACCAGGAGAAGGATAGAGATCCAGAGGAAAGGTGCTCTATTTAAGAGAGAAAAAGTCCTTTGCATTTTTCCCAGTCTCTCTCCACACCTCAGTGAGACCTATCCCCTTTATGGAGGATATGGCCTGTGCTGTGTATGCCACATACGCGGGTTCATTTCTCTTTCCCCTAAAAGGAGAAGGGGTCAAAAAGGGACAATCGGTCTCAATGAGCATCCTGGAAAGGGGGATCTCCTTTACCGCATCCCTCAGGGCCTCTGCCTTTTTAAAGGTAACCACCCCTGGGATAGAGACCATCCAGCCCCGAGCGAGTATCTCCCCTGCCTCATCCCTACCCAAGGTAAAGCAATGCCACATAAGCCTTCGCCCTTTAAATCCCATGTCCTCAAGAATGCGCAGGGTCTCAGATAGGGCATCGCGGCAGTGGATCACCACGGGCACATCCATATCTCTGGCAAGTTCCAATTGCGCCTCAAAGGCCCTTATCTGCTCCTGCCTAGAGGAGAGGTTGCGAAAAAAGTCAAGCCCTATCTCTCCCACTGCCTTTACCCGAACATCCTCTGCCACTATCTCCTTTATCTCATCCAGCATGGATGGAGAAAAGCTGTGGCTCTCATGGGGATGTAGCCCCACCACAAAAAATACATCTCTATGTTCGTCAAAGAGATGACGATTCTCAAGATAGGCGGATGGAGACAAAAAAACATTCCCCACGTACTCAATCCCCACCCCCCTGGCCCTCTTGAGGATATTATCCACCTCACAATAGAGATCCTCCAGGTCCAGATGGGCATGACTGTCTACCCCAACTTTAGGTAAGCTAAACTCTACAATACCGTTGACCATATCTACATACCCCTTATGTATCTTTTCCACTTCCTTTTCAACACCTGTCAGGAGATTATCCTGGTCTTACAATGAGGAGCCATGCCTCTGATATGAGGATGGTGAGTATCATATATGGAAAGGCCACCTTCATAAATCCCATAAAGGTGGTGCGATACCCCTTGGATTCTGCGATCCCAATGGTAACCACATTTGCAGAGGCACCTATTATAGTCCCATTACCCCCAAAACAGGCCCCCAGCGCAAGGGCCCACCACAGGGTAATACCTGCACCTGGGATAACATTTGTGAGATACCCCACAATAGGTAACATGGTGGCGGTAAATGGGATATTATCAATAAATGCAGACATGATAGCAGATACCCACAGGATAAAAGTACATGCAGCCACAAAGTTTCCTCTGGAGAGCTTAAGTATCCAATCTGCTACAAGGTCCAAGAGGCCAGTAGAATCCACTGCCCCCACCAGCATAAATAGAAAGATAAAAAACATAAGGGTGGGCCATTCAATATCCTTTTCAATGAGCTCCACCAGGTCTATCTTCCCCTGGATAAGGGCAATGGTAACCAGCAGGGCCGCACCAAATAGGGCCGCCACTGAGACTTCCATATGCCAGATATGTTCTGTTAAAAAGAGAAATATCACAAAGATCAATATCCCACCTCCATATGCCAGGAGGGAAGAATCTGTTATCCTGTATTTCTTCTTGAGTTCCTCAATATATTCCTCCACATTCTCCACCTTCGCCTTTGCATATTCCCTCCCCCAAACCACCTTTGAATATACCACCAGGGCCACCATACATACAAAACAGATGGGCGCCAGGTCCTTTACGAATTTGGCAAAACTGAGCCCTGCATAGGAACCTATAAGGATATTTGGGGGGTCTCCAATCAGGGTGGCAGTACCTCCTATATTTGATGCCATCACAAGGGGAATAAGGAGATAGAGGGGATTGATAGAGAGGGCCACACATATCTCTATGGCAACTCCAGTGAGCAACAACATGGTGGTAACGTTGTCCAGAAAGGAAGAAGTAAATGCAGTAAAAAACATAAGCAGGATAGAGAGGAGAAAGAAATTGCCCTTTGCAAGGCTATAGGATTTATAGGCACACCATTGAAAGACCCCTGTATGTTTTAACACCCCAATTATTATCATCATACCCATAAGGAGAAAGATCACATTCATGTCAATGGAGGCAATAGCGGCCTCATAACTCAATATGTGATATTGGGGATTAAAGGTCCCTAGGGTGTAGGATACCATCAACATGAGAGTGGCCCCCAACATGGCCGCCATGGTCCTGTGGAGAAGCTCAAAGCCTATCACAATGTACACCAGTATAAATATCACTGTGGAGATCCAGAAGGCAGGACCAAGTATCCGTTTTAATACCACATCCTCACTAAAAAAGATGTTGTTTCCCTTTCGGGCCAAAGAAGCAGGAGATATCTTCACTTCCTCGGTCTTATAGCTCGCCTTGAATATCTCCAGGGTGATAACGGAATGGAGATACTCTCCTGGAGTTATGTAAAAACGGGAAAGAAACTTCCCATTTTCAGCGGTCTCTAACTCATCTACCTTCTTTTTGTCCAAATATACCTTTACCTCTGCCTCTCCCACGGGCTCTCCATGAGTATTTTTGATAATCCCCGCCAGGTTTACATATATGGCATCCTTGGTGGGTGGCTTTGGATGTTTTGCCACAGCACTTGCACCTGCCACTCCTGAAAGAGACACCAAAATAGCCATAACCAGTGTTACCAGGATTGAGAGCCCTCTCTTCATCATTACCTCCCGCACTCAATTTTTCGTTGAAAACCTGAGCTGAATACCCTATATATAAATTTTAGCCCATAACTCCAAATAATAGATGGATTTATAATATGACATTTCATTTTACTATTATACCTCTATGGATTGAAAATACTGTAATGCTTTCCTGTATCTTTATCCTCTCAGGAGGTATTATATATGGCATAAAAAAACACAACTCAAAAATTATTTTTATATGTATTGCCTGGTTTCTTTTATCTATTTATTTCTTTAATAGTCACTTTTGGGGATTTAGTTCCATCTCCATTTCTTCAGAAGGTGTCAAACTAAACTATGGTATCCTCTCTATTGAAAAAAATAAAATCCTCTCCCCACCCATCTCTTGCTCTATAACCCATAAAGTAAGCAAAATACCTTTTAGGGAGACCTATTATCTTGTAATAAACAATTATCACAGCATGGGACTCACATCCAAGAAACTGGATTCCTTAAAAAAAATATGCAACATTCTAAATTCTTATGAATCAAGTCTACAATAAGATGATGCCCTATCTATATCTATTATCTTCACACCCCGCACATATTCTTTGGTGGAATAGGTGGTGATGTGTTCCAGTTTATGGGTTATATCTGTAATTCTCCTTACCTGGGCCTTGAGTTCCTTACAATTTGGGTCATGGGGATATTGAGATACTAGTTCATCCACAATAAACATTATATTCTGCAATGGCTGGTTCATCTCGTGACAGGTGGCACCTGCCATCTCCAGGACGCCCTGCAACTTCTCCCTGAGCATCCTCTCCTCTGCCGCCTTTTTCATATCTGAAATGTCTCTTGAAACCGCAATGAGACACTTTTTCCCATCATATTCTATTACATGGGCAGACCAGAGCATGTCCAGAATCTTTCCAGATTTTATCCTGAACCTCACCTCTGCATTACATATCTTCCCACACTTTCTCAAAATATCATGGAGCTCATCCCTCTCATGGGGGTCAACCCATATCCCTAATTCCACAGAACTCTTTCCAATGACCTCCTCTTCCCTATAACCTGTGGCTTCTAAAAATGCGTGGTTCACCTCCAGATATATCCCATCATCCAACGTAGTTATCACCACCCAGTCCGGGGAGGCATGAAATGCCTTCTGGAACTTCTCCTCTGACTTTTTGAGTTGTTCTTTTACCAGCTCCTCTTCGGTGTTATCCAGGAAAAAGCCCAAAATGGCATCCTTGCCCTCAAATATAACAGGACACACACTCTCCAGGATATACCTTATTTCTCCAGACCTGCTCACGATCATATCTATAAAGGGACGCTCTCTCCTCCCCTTTAACATGGCAATGGCCTTCTCTCTCACCTCTTGCCGATGATGGGGATGGATGAGCTCTCCTGGCCTCAGGCCCTTTAGCTCCTCAAAGGAATATCCCGTAATCCTTGAAAATTCTGGATTTACATATTTAAATCTTCTCTTGCGTATAATATATACACCTATGGGAGAAAACTTAAATAGGCGGGATACCAGCTGGGTGTTAAGCTGAGGCATGTTCTCCAATTTAGAGATATCTCCCTGCACCGACATCTATTTCCTTCTCCCCCTAAAAATATCTCCCTAACATAGGGCAAAAGAAAAGCCCTCGGGAGGAGTGACACAGACCTCCCTCTCTCCTCCCTCACCGCTCCTCCACCAATGGAGCTAACCCACAAACTGTCTCCATCTGGAGGAGGTAAATATCCTATCGCCGTGAGTAATTATGGCCACAGGTATGTTAGAGGCGTTGGCAAGACCAATGGCATCCTCTGGCTCATAGAGATAGAGCCCTGTGGCAAGGGCATCTGCCATTACTCCTCTGGGGGCTATTACACTACAACTGGTGATCCTCTGAGGAGAGGACCCATTTTTTATGTTTATAATATGAAAATGCCTCCTGGACGGATCAAAGTAGTTTATATAACTACCAGAGGTGGCTATTGCCAGGTCCTTTATCTTCACCCTCTGGACATAACGCCTGGCCCCTGTAGGGTCCTGGACCCCTATCCTCCACAAACTTCCTCCCTTATCTCCCACTGCCCTTATATCGCCACCAGCATTTATAAGTGCGTACCTTATCCCACGCTCCCTCAAGACAGAGGCGGCACGGTCTATTATATATCCCTTTGCAATGCCATCCAAGGTGATTGCAGCACCAGAGGTCAAAGTAATCTTCCCCTTTCCAATGGAGAGGTTGTGCCATCCCACATAGGGCAGTATCTCCTGAATCTCCTTATAAGAGGGAAAATGGTGATCTATCTCATATCTCCCCTTGGTGAGCTCTAAAAGGGGAAGTACAGTAATATCAAAACGCCCCCCTGTAAAATCGTACACATCTCTGGATATGGAAAGTACTTCCTCAAGCTCTGGAGGCACATCCAACAGACGTTTTGTCTCATTGAGAGAGCCAACCAGGGCGTTTTTGTCAAACCTATCAAAGATCCTTATAAGGCGCTTTATCTCAGCAAATGCCGCATAACAGGCCTCAAGGGCCCTATCCCTGGAGGTATCATATATAGTCATACTCACATATGTACTCATAAGGGGCAGCGTCCGAACCACCTTCTTTAAAGAAGAGACCTGGGCCCTCACCGGGGAGATAAATAACGGGGCCGTCAAAGAGGCCGCTGCCATCACTCCTAAAAACTTGAGACATTCCCTCCTGTGAATCTTTTTTTCTTTACTCATCTTTCTATCCTTCTAAATTTTAAAGATGACCCTCAAAAAGACTTTGTGCTTTTGTGCACAAGTTATTGCTATCTCTTTTTGATGTCAAGGGAGAAGCTCCAATGACCCGCAGTATTTTAAAGGAAAATACAAAAATCTCTCTCACACACCACCTGTGCAAGGTTATTATAGGTCCTTTCAAAGAATCTTATCCTCTCCCTTTCATATATAACCACTGAGGAGGTTCGGGTACCATAATCCCTTCCCTCTATAAAAATAGGGGAGAGAAATTTCTCCAATACATGCCCCACCCCTGTATCTGGAAGCATATAAATGGGGAAGGAGGTGGAATCTCTCAGGATAGCAAATAGATCTTCCACCTCCCAGCCTTCACCTCCCACCGTCTCAAGAAAAAGCTCCCTTAGACGTATGCACTTGGGCCACTGTGCAAAGAGATGGCCATTGCTAAGTACATAAATACCCCTCTCCAACCTTATTAATTCATTATAGTAATTGGAGAAATAATAGAGCCTTCCTCCATTGCCAAAAACCATATTAAAAGGATTAAATGCCTCTCCCTGCCCCTTCAAAAAGAGAAAAAACTCCTCAGCAGACATCTCCTCTGTCAAAAACACCTTCACCAGTTCTCCCCTGCTCCTCTTATCCTGGCTCCTGGAGGGGTCCCTTACATTGGTCACCAGGCAAAATCTTCCTCTTGTTGTAAGTCCCATCCAGCTCCCCCCATGCACTTCATCCCGTCCACCTAGGATATGAGGAAAGTCCTCCCAGAAATGGGCAGGGGAGGTGGGACGAGAAAAGAATTCATCCCTGTTGGAGAGCACCACAAGGGGATAATCTTCCACAGATGATATAGCAAAGAGCGCAATGCACATATTGCCTATTGCCCTATATTGAGATACCTGCCCTGAATCCCTGGTGTATGGCATCAATCGCCTGGGCCACACTGGCTGCATCTCCCACCACGGTATAAGGAATACCCAGTTCTTTTATTTCCTTCTCAAGTGCATTATTGGAGACAGAACCCACTGCAAGTATCACAGAATCCGCAGGCAGGAGTTTCTCCTCCCCCTTCATATCCACCAAAACACCCTCTTCAGTTATCCTAAGGGCCCTGGTTCGGGTATAGGTCTTTACTCCAAAGAGCCTCATCTCTCTCATCATGGTCCATCGGGTGGACTTTCCTATGTCCCTTCCCAAAGAGTCTGTCATCTCTATCAAAACCACGTCCTTGGTCCCTCTTATACACATCTGCCTAAGCTCCTCCACATCTTCCACCTCATTTATAAAAAGAAACCTCAACTCCTCCCCAGAGAGGGTGCCACGCTGGGCAATATCTATTGCTGTTTCAATCCCCACTGCACCACCTCCAATTATAACCACCCTTTTCCCTATATGGGCCCGTCCCTGAAGTACATCCCATGCCTGATGGACATGGGGAAGCTCAACCCCTTCAATGGGGGGTACAATGGGCCTTGCACCAGTGGCCAGAATAATATAATCTGGGGATTCTCGCCTTATATCCTCACCTGTGGCCTCTTTGCCGAGACTCACCTGTATATCGCTCCCCAGGACAATATTTTCCAGATTCTCTGCAAGCACAAGAAATTCTTCCCTTCCCTTGGGAAGACCTGCAATATTTAACTGTCCCCCCAGCATCTCACTGTGCTCCCACAAAATCACCCTGTGCCCTTTTCTCAAGGCACCCAGGGCCGCCCATATCCCAGCAGGCCCCCCTCCTATCACCAGGACCTTTCTGGGATGAGGAGAAGGGGTTTCATCAAATTCAGTCTCATGTCCCGCAAGGGGATTTGCAAGACACTCTATTGGCTTTAACTCAAACACGTGATCAAAACACCCCTGACCACAACTCACACAGTGTATAATCTCTCCATCCCTCCCCTGTTTGGTCTTTCGGGGGAGATAGGGATCTGCAATAAGGGGCCTGGCAAGGGCCACCATATCACATACCCCATCTACTATCAGTTCCCTGGCAAGGTCCATATCGTGTATCCTGTGGCTGGCTATCACAGGGACATTGAGCACCTCCTTCATCCCCCTGGCCAGATAGGCAAATGCCCCCCTTGGCACAGAAGGGACCAGTTGAGGTATGCGGGCCTCATGCCATCCCACATTTACACAAAAGCCATCTGCACCAGCCTTCTCCAGGGCACGGGCAAAGGTCCTCATATCTTCTCTACCTATTCCCCCTTCCATAAGGTCATTCCCATTTATCCTCACCAATACAGGAAACTCCTCTCCCACCTTCCTCTTCACCGCAGAAATCACCTCCAGCCCAAACCTCATCCTGTTTTCCAGCGAACCACCATACTTGTCCTCTCTCCTATTGGTGATGGGAGAGAGAAACTCACTTATGAGATAGCCAGTTCCAGCCAATATCTCCACAGCGTCAAACCCTGCCCTCTTGCACCGCTCAGCAGAAGATGCAAAGGCATCTACTATGGAGGCTATTTCCTCTTCAGTTAGCTCTCTCGGGGCCTCTCCTGTGAGCCTGGAAGGCACGGAAGAAGGGGCCACTGGGGCTTTTCCATCCAAGAAAAAGGAATGATTATACCTGCCCGCATGATTTAACTGAATACAGGCGCGTGCCCCATGGGACTTTATGGTATTGGCAAGCTCTGAAAGCCCAGGAAGAAACTCATCCCTGTGTGCCCCTATATTTAAAGGGGTTCCTGCCATATCATCCACAGTGGCATAACCCACACAGATAAAACCCGCTCCACCTTTTGCACGCTCCCTATAAAAGGCGATTATCTTATCTCCCACATAAAAGTTCTCTGCCATATTGAGATGTATGGCAGGCATATATATCCTGTTCTTTATGCGAATGCTTCCAATGATAATGGGCTCAAATAGAGGGTCTCTCATAAAAACCTCCTCTTAAGTTTTATAAGTACCTCTTGATCTCCACACCAACCTCCTCTGCCCTTTTCTTTATCCACTCCATCTCGTCCACAGGGGGAGTATCCCATTTGTCCTCTTTTATCTTTAAGGAAATGGCGTCCTCTGGACATGTGAGTACACAAAGGCCACATCCTATGCATCTCTTCTCATCCACTGTAAATGAGCCATCCACCTCCACAATGGCCCTTACCTGACACCTCTCATCCCTACAGATCCCGCACCCAATACACCTCTCCTGGTCTATCTCTGCCAGGTATCTGGAATTTATAGCATCAGTTATGCCCATTTCATTAATGGCACGAAGGACACCGCAACAACATCCACAACAGTTGCAGATAAAATAGGTATCCTTTTGGGTATTAAAGGTGAGATGGACCAATGCGGCCTCCTCGGCCTTTTTAAGTACTTCATAGGCCTCCTCTCTGGAGATGGACCTTCCCCAATGATCAAATTGCTCCATAACACCAGGCACCTTTGAGACTGCAAGACATACCTCCTCAGGTTTAGAGCAGGGCTCTCCCACCAGCCTCTTTTCCTTTTTACAGATGCACTGGGCAAGGGCAAATGACTTTCCCTCCTTGAGTATCTCAGAGACCTTCTCATAGGGAAGGGCCTCCTGGATGGCATTTACCTGTTGCTCCACTGGAAGCACCTGCATAAGACGGGGAGACTTTCCAAGGAGACGTTTTCCTATATATGGAAGATATTCCTCACACATCCTGGCCAGTTCCTCATCCATACGGTTTAATTGATACTCATAAATACCCACCATCCAGGGAATCATCCGAAAGAGCTTTACCCCTCCCAGGTCAATGCCCAATATTTCCCCCCTCTTCCACATCTCTGTGAGCTTCTTTTCCAGATACTCCTTATCCCTTCCTGTCCTCTTTGCTATATCTTCCACACTCTCAAATCGTAAGGTAAGCTCACAAAACAGCTCCGCCTCCTCTGGCGTGAATATCTTCTTCAATATCCTTATCTCCAGGCCATCTGGGGTAGAGGGAAATCCCTGGGGAAGGGAATCCAGTACCTTTGCCAGCCTCTTATAGACATCATCACTCATATCTTACTCTCCTTGCTCTATAGGGTTATACATATATCATGGTCCTCTTAACGCCCTATCCAAATGACACAGTCTCCATCCTCAGGTGAGGCAATTGGGTGGCCAGAATTTTTAGGGTAGTGCATATGCCCATGAGACTCAAACAAAAGAGACAAGTCTCTCTATGGCCTCTTTTCCCTCTCTTCCCAAGGAAAGAGAATAATCCGTTACAAAGGTCTTTATATGCTGAGCTATTACCTCATCCTCCATTTCCCTAGCATGCTCCTTTATAAACCCCCACAGGGGGGAAACATCTTTTTTCGCAAAAAGGATACTCTCTCGTATTGCATCCTCAATACGAGCCACAAGACCCCTTTCAATATCCCTGCGGGCAAGAATACATCCCAGGGGCACTGGAAGAGAGGTCCTCTCCTCCCACCACCTCCCCAGATCCATTAATTTCACAAGGCCCCTTTGCTGGTATGTAAATCTCCCCTCATGGATCACCACCCCTGCATCCACCTCTCCCCGATGTAAGGCATCAAATATCTCATCATAACGCATGGCTACCACCTCTCCCCTAAAATCCCCCTGGGCCATCTTAAATAGGAGATAGGCAGTGGTGAGTTTACCAGGGATGGCCACCCTCTCACAGGACCCAATCCCCCCTGCCCTGTCCCGCCGGGCAACCAAAAGGGGACCCACCCCTCTACCCAGGGCCGCTCCTGCATCCAGGAGTCTGTATCTCTCCCTAACCCTTCCATAAATGGCCACACTGGTCTTCACCACATGATATTCACCCCTGAGGGCAGAATGATTAAGCTCTTCCACATCCTGGAAAAAAAATTCAGTCTTCACCCCTTCAATATTTATACTTCCAAGACACATGGCCCCAAATATAAAGGTATCATTGGGACACGGAGAAATGCCAATGGATAGTTTTTGCATATTATCTCCCCTCTAAGGCCATATTCAATTTATGTTTTTTTGTTGACTTTTCTCAGTGCAGACCTAAAATCCGTGCTGTTTTCTCCTGGTCAACTCATGTAAGGATCGCCCAGATGATAGAAGACATACTCAAAAGAGAGGGACTCCTTTCTATCTTTGAGAAAATAAGGGAAAAAAAGAGGATCTCTCCCCAGGAGGCCCTTGAAATCTTTAATTGTCCAGATCCCCTGGCAGTAGGGATTCTGGCCCATTATGTAAGGGAACAACTCCACGCCAAACGCACCACCTATGTCCTCAACCAGCACATAAACTATACTAACCTCTGCGTCAATAGGTGCAGATTTTGCGCATTCAACAGAAAAAAGGGAGAGGAAGGGGCATTTGAACTCACAGTGGAGCAGGTGGAAGAGCGCCTCAAGCATAATAGCCACCTGCGAGAGGTTCATATAGTAGGAGGATGTCATCCCTCCCATGACCTGAATTATTATATACGGCTTATAGAGAGGGTGAGGGCCCTGCTTCCTCATGCCACCATCAAGTGCTTTACAGCTGTGGAGATAGATCACATTGCACGAATGAGCTCTCTCCCTGTAAAAGATGTATTGGTATCCCTCAGGGAGGCGGGTATGGACATGCTTGCAGGGGGAGGGGCAGAGATATTTGACCAAGACATAAGAAAAAAGATATGTCCTGAAAAGATCTCTGGAGAGAGGTGGCTGGAGATAATGGAGATGGCTCATGAAATAGGTATCAAAAGTAACTGCACCATGTTGTTTGGGCATATAGAAGGGCCTATCCACCGCATCCACCACCTGGAAAGACTCAGGAGGCTCCAGGATAAAACCGGGGGATTTGTGTGCTTTATCCCCCTGCCCTTTATACCCAAGTACTCTCCTCTCAAAAACATCTCCTCCCCCAGTGCCCTGGACATCCTAAAGACCATTGCCATCTCAAGACTGATGCTGGACAATATCCCACATATAAAGAGCTATTGGATAATGCTGGGAATAAATCTCGCCCAAACTGCACTATTTTTTGGGGCAAATGACCTTGACGGTACAGTGGTGGAGGAAAAGATAGGACATATGGCCGGGGCAAACTCCCCCCAGGTCCTAAGTAGGAGAGAATTAATTACCATGATAGAGAGGTGTGGTTTTGAGCCTGTGGAAAGAAATGGGGTCTTTGAACCCATCCAGTAATCCCCCTGTGGAGCAGATACTGGAAAAGGCCAGAGAGCAAAGGATATCAGGGGAGGAGGCCCTGGAGATATATCGCCATGCCCCTTTTCACCTCCTGGGAGAGATCGCACATGAGCTTAGAAAAAAAAGGACCCATCCCCATATTGTCACCTATGTGGTGGATAGAAATATCAATTATTCTAACATCTGCATATGTGGATGCAGATTCTGCGCCTTTTATAAGTCCCCAGATGAAGAGGGGGGATATGTACTTTCAAAGGAGGAGATGAATCACAAGATAAGGGAGACCATAAGGCTAGGAGGGACCCAAATCCTACTTCAAGGGGGACTTCATCCCCACCTACCCCTTGAATTCTATGAAGAGATGCTCTCCAACATCAAGAAAGAGTTCCCCTCCATCCACATACACGCATTTTCTCCACCTGAAATAGTCCACTTTAGTAAAAAGGAAGGGCTCACCATCAAAGAAACCATCCTTCGGCTTAAAAGGGCGGGTCTAGATTCTATCCCAGGGGGTGGGGCAGAGATACTGGTAAACAGCGTAAGGGAGAAGGTCTCTCCAAAAAAATGTTCTGCAGACCAGTGGATTGAGGTAATGAGACAGGCCCATCTCCTGGGGATGAAGACCACCGCCACCATGATGTTTGGACATGTGGAAGGATATGAGGACCGGATAGAACACCTCCTGAGGCTTAGAAACCTTCAGGACGAGACCAGGGGCTTTACTGCCTTTATCCCCTGGGGATTTCAGCCCAACAACACCCAGATCCCCGTATCCAAAATAACCTCCATAGAATATCTAAGGACCCTTGCCATCTCCAGAATCGTGCTGGACAACTTCGCCAACATCCAGGTCTCATGGGTGACCATGGGAGCAGAGATAGCCCAGATGGGACTCTTGTTTGGTGGCAATGACTTTGGGTCCACAATGATAGAAGAGAATGTGGTGGCGGCCACGGGGGTAAGGTTCAGATTATCCATTGAGGAAATTGAGGACCTTATAAGAGGAGCGGGGTTTAGGCCCAGGCAGAGAAGGATGGATTATACCCTTATAGAGTGAGAGATGAAAAGGATAAGACTTGGAAAGATCTGTTACCTAAATGTGCTTCCCATCTACCATCCCCTGGAACATCAGATAATCCCTAACAATTTTAAGATAGTACCAGGGATACCCGCAGAGCTAAACCAAAAAATGCACAGGGGAGAGCTGGATATAAGTGGCACATCTTCCATAGAATACGCAAGACACTGGAGAGACTACTTACTCATTCCTCGCATAGCCATTGGCTCAAATGGCCCTGTAAAAAGCGTGCTCTTCTTGAGCAACTTTCCCTTAAAAGAGATGCATAACAAAAAGGTACTCTTAACCTCCCACAGTCACACCTCTGCGGCCCTGCTTCGCCTTATATTCAAAAGAGAGGACATAAAGGTAAGGTTTGAAACTGGCCCTATCTCTCCCCACCTACCCCAAAAAGGAGGTCCAGATGGGGTCCTTGCCATTGGGGATGAGGCCCTTGCCCTCAGGAAAAACAATCCCTTTAAATACACCATGGACCTGGGAGAAGAGTGGAGAAGGTGGACATCCCTCCCCTTTGTATTTGGGGTATGGGTGGTGAACAAAAAATCTCTGCAGGAGGGGCAAGATCACATAAAGAGGTCCTGTGCCCTCCTTATTCAGGCCAGAGAATGGGGATGTAGTAAGATTGAGATGTTTGCGAAAAAGGCCTCAGAAAGGTTTTTTCTCGGATATACCCACATCCTTCACTACTTTAAAGGGCTGGTCTATGATATGGGAGAGAGAGAATTAAAGGGGCTTTCCACCTTTTACCAGATGTTATATGAGGCATCTCTTATAAAAGAGATTCCTCCCCTTACCCTCTTAGAGGTGTGAGAAAGACCCCTTGGCCCTATCCCTTCGGGCTTAAGAGGTCCATAATCCCTAGCAGGTGAGATGAAAACCTGCGCCCACACGGGGATGTTCTTCATTTAATTGATTAAATATCCTAATCGCCTCCCTTGTGGGTAGCTCCACCAGTCTTATTCCCCTCTGCTTTAGTTTTACCTTAAGGGAATGGGAGACCTTCATCATCCCTGGCTCTCCCTGCCCAATTATCAGGGTCTCTATCCCTCTCTCCAGAAGGTCTTCCACATCTCCCATCTCCACCACGTGCCCACTCCTCCTCCACCATGGATGGATTATCTCATTTTCATATATCTTGAGGTCACTGGAATAGGTCTTACCAGAAATAACCATCCTTCCAAAACTATAATCCTCTATCTTAAGCATAGTAGATCCCTTTCCTGAAAATGGTTTTACCCCCTCTCACTTGTGGGCCTTAAGGGGTCGTGCCAGTGCCTGATATAGGATGTCTCCTGGATTAAGCTTTATTTCTACCCATTGCAGGTCCCTGCCCTTTGTAAAAAAAGTAGATATAAACCTTCCATTACAAAATAGTTTAAAAAGCCTTCCCTCTTTTACAAATCTATACTCATTATAATTGGCCGCTATATAAAAATCAGTAAGTGTTATTTCATTGTCCCCCATGGAAATAGTAGTGGTAATAGGGCCATTTCCCTTTTTCACGAGAGAAAACTCTATCTTGTCCTTTTTATAGTTATCATATCTGAATATAAAGGGAGTAAAGGTCCTGGTGAAAAAACCAAATCTCAAGTCCACATTTTGAAACATCTTGATCTCCACCTCAAAATTCGGTCCACAGGGAAAATGAAGGTGGACCATTGCCCCTCCCTTTCTCAAGGTAGCTATGCCCTTTCCCTCTGCTCCAAGTTGGACCACCAGATAGTCTCCAAGAGAAGAGGATAGGGTATCCCCTATGTTTTTACCCTTGAGAGAAAGGGTATAGACATCTCCCTTCTTTCTAACTTCCTTTTGAGAGGAGAGGGCATACAAAAAACCCGCCTTTTTTTTCTCCTCCTGCAATAACACGGGAACCAACATGGCCCTATAGGTGATACATATTGCTCCCTTATTAAAATCAAATAGGGGATTCTCCACCCTTGCCCACACCAGGGCCTTTTTCATGCGCCATAGAGGAAGGTCTTTATACCGGGGAAGGTCCCGTGTTATCAGACATCTCAAAGCGGCATCCTTCACCCTCTCTGGGACCTGCTTCATTTTAAGATCAGGGTTATTATAACAGAATCTTTTTAAAGAATATTCTCTAGGCCTATATCTTTTCCACACATCAGGGTCTAAAGATATGGTGGCCTTTGCACAGACCTCCCCGAATGCTGGACCATTAAAAAATTCCACATCCTTTAAGGTAAGTATAGATGGTCCAATAACATCGTAAAATTTTCTCTCTCCCTGGGGGAGTAACCCCATACTTTTTTTATGCCAATACTGCCTTCTCAGCCTGGATACAAGCCTTTTCTTTATCTCCTTCTCCCCCATATTCCTTATCTCAGCATAGTGGAGACAGACACATTCCTTTTTTAAATGGAGGCTAGAGAGTAACTTTTCAGTAAAGGCCCCAACCCCATATTTGCCTCCACAAGAAGAGGCCATACAACATCCCCATACCACCCCTACCAAGAGGATGAGCCTTTTCATGGGAGAAGCACCTCACTTTATAAGAGGGAAAGATTATAACACTCCAGTGCCTCTTCCCTCCACTCTCCAAACAAGATGAAAGTGGGCACCTTACTTACATTCACAAAGGCAGAGGTACTAGAAGAAATTTCATTTTTCACGGCCCAGGCAATATATTCTTCACCATTTACCTCTAATTTCATATCCCTTACAGGATATTCCAGGACACTTCTCTCAGGCAAACGTCCTCTTTCCCCTATCCCCATATGCCTTATCTCTGCATCCTTTACCCCTATGAGAACCCCTTTCCATACCCCCTTGGCAGGCCCTATCTCCAACCAGAGCCCCATGCCAGGGACCCCATAAGGTGTTATCCGATATGGAACTATCTCCTTTCCCACAGGAAGATGCACCTTTGCAACCACCTTAGCGGCAAACCCTGAATCCATCTCTACCATCTCGCTCCCCCTAAAGACAGGGGGCAATTCCTCCTTCTGAGGGGATTTACCAGAAGGAAACAACAGGATGGTCTTTATACTGGGCTCCTTTCCAATCTCCAGCAAACTAAGGCCCTGTCTTATGCTGGGACGCTCCCAATCCTCTTTTGTACCAAGGATTATCCACGCCTTATACCCGCCTCCTTCCAGCTCCTTTTTAAAACTCACCCATCCCATATTCTCCAGGTCATCTTTGTAGAAATGACCATCTATAGACAGGCCCATCTTTGTGAGCTGGGAAAATACCTCTTTTGCCACTTCTTCATCCTTATGAAGCATAATAAAATATACCTTACTCATAATTCAATCCTCTTTCCCATGGATCAAGACATCCATCTATAAGATGTTCCCACTATTTTAGATAAAAAAATCAACCAAGGGCTATCTTATCCCCATCAACCCTCACCTTATCCTTCCCCAGGATGGTGGCCCTCTTTCCCCTTAACCACACATCTTCATCTACAGAGAATCTAAGGCGACGGGATGTTAGCTGAAAAATACCCCTTACCCACGTAAAGACATTTTCAAAATACCTGAAAAAATGCCTTGTCCTAAAGGTCAATCTATCCCTTGCCTCCACCTCAAGGGAGACCCCTCTTACCTCAAGGTCCCCTCCCCTTATACATACCTCCATATCTGCCGCATTTATCCGTCTTGTCCCTGAATCAGAGCGTAGGACCATCACAATAAAATTGTGATTCCCTCCACAGTAAACCAGTACATTATCCCCTTTATGGGGGATGAGGAACGAACCCTCTGCCAGCAGACACCTAATTATCTCATCCCCATCTCCCACACACACCTCAAAGATGTCTCCCTCTATCCCCCTCACCACCCCATCACAAAATGGGGATTGTTGAGAGGAGGAACTTGATAACATCTCCATCTGAAACATAATATTCCTCCCTGGTTAAGCCAAGATCATCACCTTAAACTGACTGGGAACGATCTGGGAGCCGTTAAAGACATTGGGGTTCTGACCATTTTGTGTAAGGGTGCATCCAAAATATACAGCAGGCTGGCCTTCAATCTTCACCTTCATACTTGAACTCACATACCTGGCGGGCCCCTTAATGGTACCTGAGACCACTCCACCTACAGAGCCAGGCTCATCCCCTGTTGACTGGGGGATCACGCTCTTTTTAGTAAGGGCCACCTTCCCGCATATCTTCACCTTTCTAGAACAAGTGTCCCCCCTCGCCTGATTACACATGGCAATATTTACATAGGGAGTAGGTATAGGTGCGCCTGGAGGAGCAGGTGTCTTACATACATCAGGCATTCCCTGACACATCCCCCCCTGTTTTGTAGAAGCAAACATCCTCTATCCTCCCTGTTTATAAACCATTTTATCCCTCCGGTGGTTCCCACCTCTCTGCCCGGGCAAGGGCCTCATCGGTCCCTTTCACGCCTTTAAGGTTTGCCCCCTTCCAGAGGGAATCTGTCTCTCTTATTTCATGCAAATTTGCCCCCATTAAATCACTATCTCTAAAATCTGTTCTTTCAATCACACAATGAGATAGGTCCGCAAACATAAGAGAGGCACCAATAAAAGAACATCCCTCTAGGACACTTGCATTTAACATACATTCCTTCATCTCACATCTATTAAAAGAAGAGGCTATCATATGAGCCCCTTGAAATGAACTCCCCTGAAGGTGAGCTCCATCAAAATGCACACCTTTCAAATATGCCCCACTAAAGTCGGCATATCTGGCATCTATCCTCCTGAAATCTACATCCTCTCCCCTCATCTCCCTTAAGTCCCCTTGAAATAGATTGACCTCCTCAAATACTGCTCCCTTCACCAATGCCCCCCTCAGATCCACATCCTGAAATATGCTTCCCCTAAGGTCCATACCCTCCAGGTTACATCCCCTCATATCGGTCCATTTAAATATACATCTGGCAAACACACAAGAGGACAGATCCACACCCTCCAGGTCTGAGCTGGAAAGGTCACACATCTCAAAGTTGGTTTCGCCCAGGGATATTCCCCTCATATCACACGAGAGAAGAGACACCTCTTCAAACCTGCTCCCTTCCATCTCACAAGAAACAAGGATACATTCCTTCCAATTGCCTCCCTGAAAGGTGCTATTTAAAAAATGTCCCTTCTCTATCACTATCTCCTCCCAGGAACATGAAAGCAGAGAGGCCTGTTCTAATCTCAATGATACTACAGTAGTATCCCTAATTCCCATTTCTCTCAACTCACATCTGGAAAATACCACATCCTCCAAGGTACATTGCTCTATAACAACTCCCTGAAAGACACATCCCTGAAACACCACATCCTTTAAAAAACGTCCTTGTAGAGAAATATCTTTTATTTCCTCTCCCTCTATCCTTAATCCTGAAATCTCAACATCCCTTTCAAAGAGGTGGTCTATATTCATGTTCTATCTCTCCAACAGGGTCCTCTCCAGAATACATTCCACAAAGGGAGTTTTCTCCCTGGAGAGCTTAAATAAATTGCATTCAAACAGGTTAGAAGATATCACCTCACTGGAAGAAAATATGGACTTATGGAGATCACATCTAAACATATTACTCTTTACTATCCTACACTCCTGCCATCTACTTTTTATAAAAGAGGAGTTTGACATGTCTGTGATATTCATATCCACCCTAGTAAATGAAGATCCACATAGATTGGCCTCCAGCATCTTTACCTTTTCAAAAATACTGGCCTCAAAACAGGAGTTTTGAAAACATATCCCCCTTAGGGAAGAAGAGAGAAACACACTATCTCTTATGGTACATTCATCCCCAGAGGCCTCGTCCATCACAGTATCTTTGAATCTTACCCCCTCCAGTTTCACCTTCTCCACACTAACCCCCTTAAGGGAACATGAAGATACCTTCACCTCTCTAAAGAGGGCATCAGAAAAATCACACTCCTCCAATATACAATCTATAAAAGTTCCCTTTATTACAGAAGATTGGGAGAGATCTCCAGAAGAAAAATCCACCTTTTCAAAGTGACAGTTCTCAAACACACACCTGGCCGCAGATATCTCTAGCCACTTGACGCCCTTAAACTGTGCGCCCTTAATCTTCCCATTGTAAAGGTCTGACCTGGAAAGATCACTGTTACTTATTTCTACCTCCTCCCAACAGCTGTCCTGGAAATTCACACCTGAGAGATCCACCTCTTCCATCCTGGAATCTTTAA
Source organism: uncultured Desulfohalobiaceae bacterium (assembly GCA_964427155.1). Taxonomy (GTDB): domain Bacteria; phylum Desulfobacterota; class Desulfovibrionia; order Desulfovibrionales; family Desulfothermaceae; genus Desulfothermus. Next base: position 26,693 of record CAYRSC010000024.1, read on the forward strand.
ACAAGGTGCCCATCAATATGGAATCCTTTCCATTCACATATTCAAATACCACACCTTTCCCCTCCATACCCTCCATGTTTGCACCTCTAAGATTCACCTTATAAAAACGTACATCCTCCATATAAGAATTAGAAAAATTACTCTCTTTAAGATCTACATCCTCAAATACCACGCCCTGTAAGACACATCCACTAAAATCCGCCCCCACAAGGTCCTTTGAGCTAATTTTCACCCTCTCAACAACCCTACCAGAAAATATCTTATCTCCATCACATATCCTAATCACTGCCTCCCCTGAAAGAGGGGACAAGTCTGAGGCCCCTTTTCTGAAAACCTCCTCCTGTTGCTCAGAAGTGGTGTCGCTGTGACTGAAAAAAACCTCCTCTTGTGCCGCACTATCCTCCCCAGCATCTCCACTAAATATTTCATCTTCCCTCTCCTTCTCCAATATGACCCTCACATCTTGGATCTCAGATGCCTCATCATCTGTTGCTGGAATTATTAATCTATATATAAGAGCCACCACCTCCAGGGAAGGAAAAAGCCAGAGGGTATCCATATGAGGACTAAATTCCTCTTCCCTGTTTTGAAAGACCACAACTACCCTGGGAGAGGGTGGTGAGATAGTAAAAGAGAGCTCCCTTTTCTCAGGATGCATATTCCATATCTTCCCTCTTATAGGTCCACTCCAGAACCCCTGTATCTGCTGGTCTGATGGGGCCCTGTTAAATAAAGACCACTTCATGTCTTCAGGAAAATTGGGCCAGGCACTCTCTATATAATCTTCCCCAAAACTTCCCCACTCCTCTTTTTTCTCCATCATAGCCTGCCAGGGAAGGGGCGCAAATCCCACTGGCCTTCCTTTATCTGTTGGCTTCACCAGGGGGAAAAGGGGATCTTCTATAAGAGGAAGTGCCATACCTTCCTGTATTCTCTGAGAGAAGCCCTTTCCCATGGGATTTATAGGATGAGATTCTCCCCCATAGGCATTAGAATAATCCACCCTTATCTCATCTATCTCCTCTGGATCACCTATGGCCAGAGCCCCGAACCTGTCTTTTGTGACCCTTCTAGGACCCACCACATAGAGCTTCTTATCTATATTCCCACATACCAGACGGACATAAGACCGAGTAATGGGCCCACCCTCTGGAGAAAACCATGATCCAAGCACCAACACCTCCCCTTTTTCCTTTGGAAACCCCCAGTCCAGAGATTCTGCACCAAGCTCGTCCCATAAAAGGTCCCAGAATTTCTCCAAGGGGAGGAGATTCCCTTCAAAGTCCACCCCCATCACCAGGGAACCCACCCAGAAAAAATTCTTCCCCTGACCAAAAACTCGTGAGGAGAATAGGTATAGATCTTTTATATATTCCATTATGAGAGCTTACTACTATTTTTAATGGTAGTAGATTGTCCCTGTACTGTAAGAGAACCAGAGGACTTTACTGAAAGATTGCTCTTACCTTCTATAACTATCTTATTTCCCTTTAACTCTATGGTGCCATCTTTCTTTAACACCAGAGAGGAAGAACCGCATTTTATTTCTATCTTGTCTCCTCCTGAAACCTCCAACACCTTATCTGCAGATATTATTACCTTACCACCATTTTTATGGAGTTCCACTTTGTTGTCATGGGCCTTGAGAGAAACCTTATCCTTTGAAGATATTTCAACACCTGCCCCGGACTCCTTTTTATACATCAAAATGGAGGACTGGAATTGTTTGTTGTGGCTCACAGCAAGGGTAAAAAAATTTTTAGTGAGAGAGATAAAGGACTTTTCATTCCCCAATTTGTTTCTGGATTCAATATCAATAGTTCCCATTGCCTCAGTATGCACCTTTTCCACAGATTCAATATTCATAGATTTTGTACTAATATCCATAAGGTCACTACACCATATATTTATCCCATTATCTCCTATTATATCAACAGCTCCATTGCGTGCCGCGAGCAATATATGAGGCTTACTGTTCTGAAGTTTGATGGTATTTATATTTCTTGGATCCTTTTTTGCGGCCTGAGATTTTACCTTTGACTTTACCTTATCAACAATTCCCGAGGAACCGCTCATGGACTTGGGTACAGAACTTAAGATGGTTATCCCATAGGCAGGGGCACTCACTGGGGCTCGTGGAGGACGATTTGCAGAATGTTTTCCACTCACCTTCTCCTTGACATGTTTCATTACTTTCTTCCCCATGGACTTTCCCTTGACCCACGCCTCATGCTTTGCCTTCTGAAGGAGAGTCTGCTCTTTAATATCCTTGGGGGTCTCTGCCAATCTCTTTAAAAGGTCTTTGGGGGCCCGGGGTTTATCCCCTCCCTCTATCTCCCTCTTCACTGCCTCCTTAGAGAGGGTAATAAAAAGGGCAATAAAGAGGGTGGGAAAGGTATTTAACATGAGCTCCTCCAGAAAAGACATCTCCTGCTTATTGTCTTCCCCATCTAACCTCTGTCCCGCCAGGATCTTTTTCACCTTTTTGCCATATATCTTCTTAACTATCTTCAAAAGGGTGGGGGAACATATAAGGTCTATAAAGGGAGAGATTGCAAAATTGTGATAGGTTATCTGTCCAATACTATTATCAGCACACAAAGACACATCCCATGCCTTATTTATCACTTCATCTACCTCAATATCCTCCATATCCAGGGTAAAATGCATATCCAGATCAAAATCCAGGTCTGGCAAGTCTGGCCAATCCAGATGAAAATCCCAGTCCCAGAGGGGGATCTTAATAGGGGGAATACGGATGGGTGGGAGTTGCACTACTACCCCCTTTATCTCTCCCAGGGATATCTCAGGGATCTGGATCTCCACCTCCCTGTCGTTTATACTAATGATAAAGGGATCAAATCGGAGAGAGGGAAGTTTTATGTCTGGAAAAAGACGAAATGGAGGAAATTCAATCTCTGGGAATACAATATAAAGACCATCTCCCCTCCTCTCTACATAAGGCCACCAGTCCACAGAAGGTGGCGGAACTGGAAAGGTCTCCACTATGCGGGGAGGCTCAAAATGGGGAAAGGGAAGAGATACCACCTCTATATCCAGTCTATCAGGGAAGTGGACCCTTATCTCTCCAGCCCTATAATGGGGAAAGGGGAAATAGGAGGGTTTTGGATACGTCCACATCTCCTTTAAAGACACCTTGGGTCGTGGGATATGGGTATAGGGATAGGGAATGTCAGGAAAATCAATGTCTGGAAAACGAATAGGAGGAATACGTATAGGATCAAAGTAGATCTCTGGGAATATGACTTCAATGAGGATATAATCATTTAACCACTCTATAAAATGAAAAAATCTTAGGGGATCAATTGTAATGGGGTCAAAATATATCTCTGGAAACACTATATCAGGGAAATGTATATCAGGCATAGGGATAGGAGGTGGTGGCCAGGGAATGGACAAACGGGGCAATAAGAACGTCCAGTCAAAGTCAAAATCAAAATTGAGATCAAAATCCATCTTAAAATCAACATCCAGGGAGGGCATATCCACCTTGTCTGACCTGCATATTACAGCGGCACGACTATCCCCTGTGGAGAGGGAGACCCGTTTCTGGGTATCCAGGTCACTAAAACTCAATTGATTTCCCCTGGATGTCTTTATCCCTCCCATATATTTATTGTTAGATGTAACAATGTCTGGATTATCAGAATTACAGACGGTTCCCGCAATAAAAGGCCTATCAGGGTCCCCATTTACAAAGGCAATCATAACCTCTGTTCCCCTTCTCAAAGGGAAATGCATACCTTCAGAAGGCCCTGCATAAGGCCTCATAAGCCTTAAGGGCACTGAGCCTTTCCCTGGTGCCCGATAAGATATGTCAAAGGGCATTATTACCCTGTATCTTCCCTGGTCGTCAGGCTCTGCATATTGCCCTGTCTCTGCATCTATAATCCCGCTAATAAAACCATAACACCTGGGTTTTTCCGTCCTCTCTTCAGACCTATATTGGACATCCGCTGGAATGGCCTCAAAAGAATTAACGTAATATACCTCCTTTTCCCCTTCCAATAGTTCTATAGAAAGGGCAGAGGTAAGATAAGAGGCCTGGGACCCCCGGTGTTGCACCTTTGTCAAAAAATATTCTCCTTCAAAATCATTCGCGCCCTCTCCACGAAGATAGAACTGATAACCTGCCTGAAGGTAGGGAACTGTACTCTCTCCATAAAACAACCTCTCTCTACACCTCAGAGCCTCCCTCTTTATTGAGGCAGACCTCTCCACCTCCCTAGAGGTGGTCACATTATCCCCATAGAGATATATCTCCCCCATACCCTCCTGTAATATCTGCTGCTCCTCCTCCAGCATTCGGGAGGGAGATTTATAGTGATAATTCCTTACCTTAAGGCCATGAGGCAATCTGCGCTGCCGAGAATACATCTTAAAGACCACTTCCCTGTGATGAAGGCTCTCCAGGGCAGAGGTGGGAGAATAGATAAGTTCTCCCCCCCCTTCTATCCTTTTATGTGACATGAGTGTATCAGTAATTATAAGCTGTTCTCTCTTTCCACTTTGGTCAAAAAAATAATAAAGTCCCTCTCTCTCCAACCACCTATGAAAAAAGTTCAAATGGGATTCGTTGTACTGGCATACGTATTCTCTGGGATGGGTCTCTTCCTGTAACCGAAACTCAAAATCCACATCCAACAGTCCACCCTGTCTCAATATCTCCCCCAAAAATTCCTCCACCTTCATATCCATAAAGATCTGGCTGGAATAAGTCTGAGAAAGCCACCAGAGGCGAGGGACCAGTACAGCCTTATAATAGATGTAATCCCCAATCCGATGAAATTGATAGAATTCCTCCAACACCCCTTTATACACCACCACATGATTGTCTTCCCCATGGATCATAAACTGGGCGGGACTCTGGAGGACCTCATTGATATCAATATGATTTTCCCTAGATAGTACCTCTACCTCAAAACGATATATCCCCGAGACTTCTTCTTCTCCCACAAATCTCACCACCTTAAAGGTATTGCCAGGAAGTTCTGCACTAATAAAAGAAAACAATTTCTTATCCTCATGCTGACTAGACCTTTTCTCCATGGAGAAACCCCTCTATTGGTTAAAATCCCTCCCCAGCTAGGAGGGACCTTTCTATAAAAAACTATGAAGCCTCTATCTTAAAGGAGCCATCTTCATTCATATCTATCAAGATCCTCTCTGGCATCTCACCACCGGTCATGGCCTCCAGGATGGTATTTGCTATCCTGGGCATAATGTTTCCCTGGAGGATGTAGTCAATATTTCTCGCCCCTGTCTCCACCTCGGAGCACCTCTCTGCAATCTGACTTACCACATCTTCCTTATAGAAAAGGGCTACCTTGTTATTGTTGTAAATGGTCTTCTTTAACCTCTCCAGCTTTAACTCTACAATCTCCTGCAATGTCTTCCTGTCCAGACTAAAGTAAGGTACAATGGTCATCCGTGCCAAAAGGGCTGGTTTAAAATGTCTTGAGAGCAAAGGACGAATGGCCTCAATAACCGCCTCTACCGGTGGTTTTTCCTCAGACACAGTCATCTCTTGAATAATCTCTGTACCCAGATTACTCGTCAACAGAATCACTGTATCCTTAAAACTTATTTCTTTACCCTCTCCATCTGTAAGGACTCCTTTATCAAATACCTGATAAAAGAGATTCATAACAGAAGGATGGGCCTTTTCCACTTCGTCTAAAAGGACCACAGAATATGGTCTTTGACGAACCGCTTCAGTAAGCATTCCCCCTTCCCCATAACCCACATATCCAGGGGGGGAGCCAATAAGACGGCTAACAGTGTGCTTTTCCTGAAATTCACTCATATTAATGGTAACCACGTTTTGCTCCCCTCCAAACAAAAGGTCTGCCAGGGCAAGACCAGTCTCTGTCTTTCCCACTCCACTTGGCCCAACCAGGAGAAAGACCCCCATGGGCTGTCCAGGGGGCTTTACCCCTGCCTTGGCCGCCTTTATCACCTTTCCCATTATCTCCAGGGCATGGTCCTGCCCCTTTATCCGCTCTTTTAGTCTCTCCTCTAGGTGAAGGACATTCTCTGTCTCATCCAGCTTTATCTTCCCTAGGGGCACCCCTGTCCAGTCAGAAACCACCTGAGCCACCACCTCCACATCCACATCTGGTTTTATCATGGGAGAATCTCCCTGCACCTCTTCTAACTGCCCCTCCACCTCTTCCAGCTTACCCTTAAGCTCCCACCTCTCTTCCCCTTCCGCCCCCTCTATCTCCTCTCTAAGGGACAAGAGGGTGTCCACCAACTCCTTTTCTTTTCTCCACCTTTCCTGAAGCTCCTCTATCTCTCTCTCCAGTCTCTCCACCTCAGTATCTACCTCAGCATATCGCTCTTCATCTATCTCCTTCCCATGGAGTCTATCCCTATCCAAGGCCTCCCTTTCCCGAAGATATGCCTGAAGTTCTTTCTCCTTCCTATTTATCTCAGCTGGCTTGGCAGAAAGGTTTATCTTTACTCTGGCACAGGCAGTATCTAGGACATCAATTGCCTTATCTGGCAGGAACCTCCCGCTTATATACCTATCTGCATATTCTGCTGCAGCAACTACAGCATCATCTTTCACTATCACTCCATGAGATCTTTCGTAAAATGGTTTAAGTCCTCTCAAGATAATAATAGAGGTATCTACATCTGGTTCTGTGAGCTTTATAAGTTGAAATCGCCGGGCAAGGGCAGGGTCCTTTTCAAAATATTTCTTATACTCTGTCCAGGTGGTAGCGGCACAGGTCCTTATCTCTCCCCGGGCAAGGGCAGGCTTTAAGAGGTTTGCGGCATCAGAAGTACCAGCACTTCCCCCTGCCCCAATAAGGGTATGGGCCTCATCTATAAAGAGTATGATAGACTTTTCCGAGGCCCTTATCTCATCCAGCACCCCCTTTAATCTCTTTTCAAACTCTCCCTTAACACTTGCACCTGCCTCCAGGGCCCCCATATCCAATCCCAGAAGTCTTACCTCTTTAAGCATATCTGGCACATCCCCCTCCACAATGCGAAGGGCAAGTCCCTCTATCACTGCGGTCTTTCCCACCCCTGGCTCCCCAACCAAAATGGGATTGTTCTTTCTGCGCCTTGCAAGCACATCTATTATCTGATTTATCTCATCTTCTCTTCCAAATACCGGATCTATCTCACCCTCCCTGGCCTTTTGAGTAAAATCCTGACAGTATTTCTCTATAAAACCACCCTCTGTCTCTCCCCCCCTCTCAGAGATGAGTTTACTTACCTCTTTATCTTCTTTAGAAGGGCTTACGATCTTCCAGAAATCTCTTTGAAGTTCTCCAATATCTATTTTCTCAATAACGGCAAGGTATGGACCTGCACCAAAATAAGAGGGTCTGGAAAGAAAAGCCAAAAATATGGTTCCCGTTCTTATCTTAGTCATATTGAAATCCACAGAACTAATCATCCATGCCCTTTCAAAAAGGTCTATTAACAGAGGAGAAAAGATGGGCTTACCAGTATTACCGGTCTTAAAATCTTCAAGGGCCTTTAAAAGGCCCGTCTGAAGGTCTGCTGGATCAACTCTAAAATGATTCAAAATTACAGTTACATCAGAGGAAACATCTTCAAGTGCCTTTATCAGGAAATGTTCCACTGATATTTCATAATTGGTCCTAGAAATACAAAGCCCTGCAGCATTTTGTAATATCTCAGCACTGGTTGTATTTAATTTTGAAATAAGATTTCTCAAATTAATGGACATGGGCCCTCCCTATTTTTGTTTGACAGTTAAAGAATCCAATTTGTACTCAAAATTCCAGTATAGTTTTTACTATATAACCACGTTGATATTCCCACCTGACTCCATTTGCTTCCTAAAGAAATGGGCTCCACATCTTCTGGTCTCACAAGTAAATGAAGCAAACACCTGATAGGTTGGTTCAAATAGAGAGAAACTATCCTCCTAAGCCTATTATAGGCTGGGGAATCTGGAACTATATCAAAGAACTTTTCCTTTTCTCTAGGACCTACAACGATTCTCACACTCAAATTTAACGTAACTATTTCCTCACCTACAAATATATCCTCTCCCAATATTGAATTGACCATTCCCAACGATGACCTTTGTTCCCTGGGGATAGGAGAGCTTTCTGGCACACACTCTTCAACCCTTACCCTATCTTCTTCAAAAAAATCAGAGATAATCCCCTTCAGACCAAGGGCACTCCTGGGTCTTATGGAAAATAGAGGAGCATAGGCCAGTAATTCCCCCAGCTCCCTCTTTTCTTCTTCCTGGGTCCTCCAATCAATACCCAAAAAAGAAAAAAGAAAATTTATACCCTCCTCGTCTTTTTCATCAAATAATCTTATCCATAACCTATACTTACACCATACCTCCACAAAAAGTTTAAAAAAAGGACGATTAAAGATATTAAAAAAATCTCTTTTTACCCTCTTTTCTTCAAGATATTCAGCTATGAGTTCCTCTGTATAATAGACAGGTAAGGGGGAAGAGGGACCATATAACCCCAAAAAAGTTGCTATTACTCCTACCTTCTCCTCCCGTTTCTCTATCTTTACCACATCTGTTCCAGGGAATGCGAGAGATAGGAGGGGTTCCACCTCTATTTTTTTCATAAGGGCTGAAGATAGGTTATCTTCAGGAGATAAAAGTATCCTCAGGATCCTAATCACCTGAATAAAAGAAAACCTTCGGGGATTAGAAAAGAGTTCATCTTCTATGTCTAAATAAGGTGTTGCACCCCGAATCTCGCAGGACATCTCAGTTCCTCTCCTGTTTTCTGGTCTTTTACAATAAGCCTTGTGTAGGAATTAAGGGAAGAGTAATAACAAAAGAAATAGTCAAGTATCTTTACAAAAATAAACATATCTCCAAGATTAGTGAAATAGTCAGAAGACATTTCCAAAAAAATATCATGCCCTGGCAACATATATCCCTTATATAACCGCCTCCCCTTTCTTATCTTCATATCTAAGATCCCTTCTATCCTTTTTAGATTGGCCTGATATCTCTTCACATCCTTTTTTTGAAAAGAAAGATATAATTTTATCAATTCCTTCAATTGAGATACATCATTAAAAGAAAAAATATTTATGTTAAAATGAGACAAAAACCTCCATAAATTATCTTTATCTAAGATGGGATTGTAATTGGGAGTGGGAAAAGTGAGATTTTTAAAAGAACACATAAGAGGAGAAGTATCTGTTGGATTACATATATCTCCCACCTGAAGAGAATTTACTACTTTTCCATTATTGCATAATAGTTCTATCATTAATACCTGCTTTTCCAATTCATTTTCATCTTCATATCCTATACTGACGTACCACTCAGGTTCTTCCGATATGTCAGAATATTTTATCTTCTTATAGTATAATCCTTCTTGATCTCGCTCTACCTTCATCTTTTCCATAGATAAAAATTTTCTTTTATGAATACTTCCCTGTTTTATTCCTGTTACACTGGTGATATCAAAAATTTGAAAAATCTTTCCATATTCTCCTGCGGGAAAAATGCGATATTCCTGAGAATGATGACTTAAATAAATAGGGGTAGCATCATGGGGAAAGAGGTTTATAGCTGGAGTACAAAAAGGGATAAAAGAATTTAAATTAAGATTAGGGGAAATATCCAGATGAGATTTAAATATGATCTCCACCACAAAATTTCCCCTTCCACCCTCTTTAATCCATTTTTTCCATCCGTATATATCTATAAAGAGAAATTTCTCGGGAAGGATAAAGTATTCTTGAAATAGTCGGAAAGCGGCAAAGGAATTTCGGGGATAAGGGAAAAGAGGATATTCAAGATTAAAAAAAGAGGGACGAATAGCATTTGAATCCAGTTCAACCAAAGATTCAGGGGAAAAAATACGGATATTTTTTACCTGATGGGTCAAAAGGAAAAAGAGGAGGGAAGAATGTATATAACTCTCCCCCAGATATAAGCGAATATACTCTGGGAAATCCTCATGGTTTTCCACAGAAGAAAGAGAGAAAAACAAAAAAATTTTTCCCACATCACCTGCTCGTTGTTCAAACCTAACATCCTCCAGCCTCAATGGCACCACATCCACATCAAAACAGGTAGAATATATACATTTAATTCCAGAGACAGGAACAGACATTAGTTGGGTTTCTGCCCTAATCAAAAATCTCTCAACCAGCTTTTCTCTGGGAATAAATCTTATTATGGTGGCGGATGGAATGGGTCTGAGGCATTGAGGAGCGCAAAGATGAAGCAGGTTGTGAACTATCTCAGGAAAACTATCATCCAACCGGGCAGAGAGCATCCCTGTGAGATAGGCCATGCCCTCAAGCAATCTTTCTACATCAGGGTCTCTGGATTGCCCTGCAAGCATGGGGGCCAGGGAGGGATGTGCCCTGCTAAACTCTTCCGCCAATTCCCTTAAATGGTCCAGCTGACGTTGATAATAATACTTTAACATCCTATTTCCCATTAAACTCTATCTTCCCGTCTGGTCTTACAGTGGAGAGAAAGTGTATAAAAAATGCGTTCCTCTCCAGGATTATCTCCCCTTTAATAACAAACTTTAATGTAAAAGGGTCTTCATCCTCCTCTGGTTCTATAGTTACATTTTGAAGCCTGGGCTCATATTTTTCAATCACATCTACAATAACATCCTTTAAAAAACGAAAATTCTCCTCTTTTGACCTCCCCAGAATCATAGTAAAATCAGGAGTACCCAGATCCGGAACTGTCTGGGCACTCCCAAGCTTGGTATTGAGGATATTAGACAAATTAGTGATAATGGAGGAAACCACCAGATCCTTATCCAACAGCCCCCTCATCTCTGGATCCTCTTCCATAAGGGCTATTCGCTCCAGAAGCCTTAAACCTTCCATACGATATCCTGTTTATGCACTCTTAGGGGCAAGCCAGCTATCCTCTGCCTCTATACCATCCACCTCATAGGTCCAAATTATCTTCTCATAGGAAAAATACACCTCTTCCATGTCCTTATAGGGTTTATTTTCCTCCAAAAAGGTCATGGGCTTATAACAACGCATCTTCACAATAATGGCATTTTCAAGTTTAATGGTATAGTAATGTTCCTCCTGGCCCTTTTCATTAATGCGGTAAAATTGTAGAGTTACTTCTGAAAGCTGCTCCCCTGCAGTACACGCCTGATTGAGTTTGGGACTCGCCTGATCCAGATGTTTTGTGACCTTCAGGGGGAGATGTATCCTCTGACCTGTGGGCATACCAGTATGAGGGTCCCTGGGGATCTCTATATTATGTTCCACATCATATACGAGGATAAGATTCTCCCTTCCACTCTGTTTACAATCTCCCTGGATCTCACCCTGATTTTTCCCCACCACCTTCATGTATGCAGTAAGTGCCATAACAAACCTCCTTTTATTTATTCTTTATCAAGTTTACCCACCAGAGATAAGGTAAAGCTTGCCCCCATATACTTAAAGTGGGGCATTACCTTCATACTAACCTTATACCATCCTGGATCTCCTGGTACATCCATTACCTTGATCTCTGCACGACGCAGAGGTCTCCTTGACCTTACTCCTGGAGCTGGATTTTCCTGATCAGATACATATTGTCTAATCCACTTATTGAGTTCGTCTTCCAGGTCCCCCCGCTGTTTCCAGGTCCCAATGTGCTCCCTCTGGATCACCTTAATATAGTGGGCCAAGCGGTTCACAATAAACATATATGGGAGTTGGGTGCTGAGTTTATAATTAAGCTCCGCCTCTTTTCCTTCGGGGGTATTACCAAAACTCTTGGGCTTCTGACAGGAGTTGGCAGAGAAAAAGGCCGCATTATCAGACCCCTTTCTCATAGTAAGTGCAATAAAGCCCTGTTCCGCCAATTCATATTCTCTCCTCTCTGAAATGAGTACCTGGGTGGGTATCTTTGTCTGAATAGTACCCATGGATTCAAAGTTATATACCGGGAGATTTTCCACTGCACCACCTCCCTGGGGACCAATTATATTTGCACACCACCTGTACTTTGCAAAACTATCAGTAAGTCTTGAGGCAAAGGCAAAGGAGGTGTTACCCCATAGAAAAGCCCTATCTCCGCCAGATACATCCTCTTTAAAGTTAAAGGTCTTTGCTGGAACTGTATCTGGGCCATAGGGGAGACGCAGTAAAAATTTTGGAAGGGTAAGTCCCACATATCTGGCATCTTCAGATTCCCTGAAAGAACGCCACTTGGCATACTTGGGACCTTCAAATATGGCATCCAGATCCTTTAAATTGGGAAGCTCAGTAAAGGACTCAATCCCAAAAAACTCCGGACTGGCGTCTGCTATAAAGGGGGCATGGGCCATTGCCGCCACAGCGGCCACATTCTGAAGTAACTTTATATCCTGGGGACCAGGACCAAAATCATAGTTGGCTATCATAGCCCCGTAGGGTTGACCACCAAACTGACCATATTCAGCAGTATAGACTATCTTGTAGAGACCCGATTGGGTAACTTCTGGTGCATCTTCAAAATCATCCAGGAGATCCTGCTTACTTATATTCACCATGTGAAGTTTGATATTTTCCCTAAAATCAGTGTTATCCACCAGATACTTAAGGGAGCGCCACGCACTTTCCAGTTTCTGAAAATCAGGGTGGTGTAATATCTCATTTACCTGCGCAGAGAGCTTATTATCTATATCTGCAATCATCTCATCTACAAGGGTCTTACTGACCTTTACACCTTCCCTTCCCGGCTTTAAGAGTTCGTCTATAAATGCCTTTACTCCTCGCTTGGTTATCTCATAAGACTCGTCTGAGGGGGTTATCTTAGTGGCCTCAATTATCTCGTCCAAAAGGGACGCAGAGGCCTCTTCTCCTGCACTTACCTGTTGTTCTTTTTTTTCTTCTGCCATCTTTGCCCTCCTTAAAATTATTCTTCTTTATCCAAATTTAATTCCCTTAGTATCTTCTCCCTTACACCTTCGTCTGAAATGAGCTTCTGCAATTTCTTTCTAAATTCTGGAATATTTCCCAGAGGGCCTTTTAGCGCTACCAGGGCCTCCCTCAATTCCATAAGCTTAGCAAGCTCTGGCACCTTTTTGATAATGTTATCAGGCTCAAAATCCTTCAAACTCTCAAAGGTCAGATCCACATTGAGCTCTCCCCCTTCTTCACCTTCAGCAAGCTTGTTCTCCACAGAGAACTGGAGCTTGAGGTTGTGCGATTTGAGCACGTTGTTAAAATTGTCCTTATCAATACTAATGGGTTCTCTATCCTCCACTGCCCTTTCATCCTCCTGGAGGGTAAAATCCCCCATAATCAAGAGCTTCAGAGGGAGTTCCACCTCTTCCTGGGCATCCCCAGTGGCAGGCTTGTAAGTGATGTTTACCCGTTCCTTTGGTGCTATAGATCCTTCCATCTCCATACCTCCTTTTATTTTTTAACTTAGCAAGTTAAATGCCAGATATGGGCTTAGACATATGAATTTTTTACGAATCTCTTCCCATACCTCCTTATAATCCTCTTCTCCATCCAAGATCTCCAAAACAGTCCTAAGTCCCTGTACAGCAAGGATGGGATCCCATCCCTCTAATTTATGCGTAGTAATATCCTCCAACAACAGCATTGCATGGGGAATAGCCAGTTCCTTTTTTCCCAAGGATATTAACAACCTGATCAGCCCCATTCTACACAAAAACTTCATCTTGTTCCCGTATCCACGTTCCATCCCCTCCTCCCACACCCGTATAGCATCTGCGGCCTTTTTCTCTTTAACAAGTTTTTTTGCACTCTCCTCCATCTCCGACAACAAATTTGACACCTCATCTCCACCTCCCATAGGGACAGAATCTCCGCCTATAAGGGAATTAAGCCAAGATTTGGTCTCTGGACTTACAAAGGGAGTACCATCAGAAAACGAGAGTTTTTCCAGACCAGGCATCCTCTCAAAATAGGCAAAAGTAGTATAAGACACTGCCTCATACGCCTTGGAATACTTTCCTCCCAACTCCTGAAGGGCCTGGGCACTCCAATAAGAGAGGTCCAACCAAAACACAAATTCCTTTACCCTCCCTTCACATGCCCTTACCACCTCTTCATATTCCCTGCTATCCATCAACCCCCTTATACTGGCCTGAATAGATTCATCTGGAGGGGGGAGCATGGTCTTATTCCCCTCCTGGACCACGGGAAGACGATCTATATCCACCCATGCACAAAAACGATTTACCTGATACAAGATAGGATTTGCTAGGTCTTCCCTTAATAAAAACTGAACCACTTGCCCAAGGCTGGTAGTACAACGAGAAAGAAATCTATTTAGATCCTTGATTGATTCAATCTCTCCAGCAGGAGGGGAAGAAGAGGAGAGAGGGGAGCCAACTGGTGTAGGTGCGGCTTCTTTTTTAGAAGAGGGGACAGATTCAGGAGCAGGGGACTCAGAGACCTCTTCGGATATCTCCTTCTCTTCCTTAGCCACCTTGACGGGGATTCTATCCACAAGTTGAATAAGAGGTCTTAAGAGAGGTGCATCTTCTCCTAGCTTCTCATCCAGCACTTCATCTAGATCTTTTAATGCTGACTTGATCCCCTTTATCTTTTCTTCTTCTACTTCTCCTCCCTCTGTAAACTTTTTTACCAAAGGCTCTATCTTATCATACCACCATCTAAGAGCATTTATCCTACCCCTCTTTCTCTTTTTAGGAGGATACATAGAGTCCCAGAAATTAGAGACTATCTCCTTGAGGATCACCGTCCCCTTATAGAATCCATCTATCCCCTCGGTCTCCACCAGTGCCTTTGCCAAATAAACACACACCAGAATATGCTTCCCCTTGGAGGAAAGTATCTTACTGCTTAGACTAACCACCTTCTTCCAATCCACCTCAGAGGTGGAGGAGGAGACCACTGACATTTTATCTATCTCTGCCTGAAGGGCCTCAAACTCAGGCTCATAGGATATATCTTCACCAGCAGGCTTATCATCTGAAATAGGGGCCACTATCTTTTCTATATCCACCATATTAGCCTCCACAGGTCTTAAACTCAGGAAAACCTAAAAAATCCCCTCAGCTCCACTTTATTGGAGCTGAAAAAGCACATGATCTGAGGTGGCAAGCCCTCAAAAATCATATCCATGGCCTTAAATACATAAGGGGCCTGTTCTAAAAACAAATCCTTCTCTACAGATAGAAAAAAGACCTTTTCTTTCCTCATCTTATCCCCCTGGGTGGAAATGGCCCTCATCACGTGGTGCAGACTTTCCTTTAGAAGATTTTCATCCTCTCGCCACACTCCTTCTCCCTTAAAGGGAGATAGGATTATCCTCTCTTTCATCTCCGCCACTGAGGTAAAGTCATTCCTCATCACCTCTTCAAGTTTGGAAAACAAGTCCACAGATCCTGAAAAGTGTCTCTCTAGAGGGGAAAAGCCCCGGGGGGCCCTGGCATAGGCCAGGAGGACAGAATCTCGTCCCACACTGTCTTTACTGGAAATAAGGACACCCATCCACCACCTACCTCCCTCCTTCACCCATAGCCACACCTTTTTTCCTTCACAATTCTCTTTAAAAAAAATCCTCCCCTTCTTTATCTCTCTCAAAAGGGGAAATACTGCACCCCTTCCACTAAAGAAATCCACAAAATCAGGGAAAGAACGGTGTTTTCCCCATATACCAAATTCCCAAGAATCAGAGGAGCTATTGATGCCAGCAATATACGATAATATCGGGAATCTGTTTAGGTATTTCTTGAAGGAGTTTAACAATTGGAGATGCTCCCTGTATGTCATATGAAACCTGAATGCGAAAAATGTGGTTGCTCCTTAAAAAATCCCTATTCTCTGGAAAATCCGCAGGAGTAAAGACATGGGTGCCATCCCTAAAATCTTTCAAAAATCTGGCAAAACCAAGGACTCCCTCATATGTCTTTACCAATTTTAGGCCTGGAAAGTAAATGGAGAGCCTTGTTTCCCCACAAGAGGAAGAGGACCACCTAAATATCTTCTTTACAGGGAAATTCAGGTTTTCCAGGGTATATTTTTCAGGGGCACATTCCAAAACCAATTGACACCCATAGGGAGAGAGCCTTGCTCCCTTATTTACAGAGATGGGTAGGGTACGTATGGTTACCTCAAATTCTTTTTTACCAGAGAAAAAGAGCCTCTTTCCCTTATTAATAAAATCAAAAAATCCCTTTTGAAACGGTATAGACACACCCATTGCCCTGCGGGGATAGTATCCAAATTTATTTTCTCCCACAAAAGGCCTTGCGGGTCCTTTCAAAAATTTGTTTACCAAGGACTGTTCCCCTTCAAAGAGGAGCCGGATTTTATCCTGAAAGTTAAGACCCTCTATCCTGGAAAGTACCTGTTCCTCCCACTTATTTTCCAGAAAACAGGAGGTTTCCATCACCGCATAATTGGTAACGAATTTTAATGGATACTCCATGAGCATGGAGACGAGTTCCACTGACCCATATTTTTTTAGATACAATCTTATCCCGTAGAGATCATTTTTGGCCAAAAAAAAGGGTGACTTACTCTCCTGGGGAGCCCTGCCATAAGGGAAAAATTCCGAGGTCATGGCATAGGCGGTCTCTACATCTGTGGTAATCCCTGCTATCTGGGACATATTCTTTTCATAATCCTTCCACCTGGTGGCTATCTTCAACACATCCTGATACTTATGGGCCTGCTTTAAATTAGAAAAAGATGCAGTGGCGGCCTTTAATTTGGAAAACTTCCTGAAAAAGAACTTCTTGAGACTCTGTTTTAAATTGCCAGTGGGCTCCTTGCTGGTGCTCTGTAAATGGGCCTCGGTTATTGCCTCCTGAAGGATAAATACAGGGATCACCCACTTGGGTGCCTTGGTATCGCTGGGAAAAAGCCTTTTTGTCTCAGAGACAAAGGTATTCAACAAAATTATAAGAGGATTGTTTACATTACACATGCGGGAGGTAACATCATGTTCCACATCCCAGCTTCCTATCAGGTCTTTTCCTCTGGGAAAGGCCCACATAAATCTTTGCCACTCATTATAATAGCTTATCCTGTACCACTTATAAAAATCCCTTAACGTATCCTCCCCTATCACATTCTGACCCTTCAAGGCCTCCATTAAAAATTTCACAAACTCATCAATCTTTTCTTTACCCTTTACAGTATAAGCACCAGGGAGAAATATATCCTCTTCCTCAGAGATATTTGAGAGTCCCCATATAGAACTCAAAGAGACCCTGAAGGCACGAAGTGCAGGATGTTCCACTATCCAGTGGAGATCCCCTCCTTTTAGGTGTATTATATTCTTTAGTTCTGATATGACCACATTAAGCTGGTCTTCAATGGCCTCTGGAGAACATATTTGAAGATAATATCTATAACAACGTACAAAATAGGGGACCAACTCCTGTGATACTTTAGGAAATACAAAAGGCACCTCATAGGAAAGATCCCCCCAAACATCCTGGCTTATCTTTTCTTTTGCAGAAATGCTTCTTAAAATATTTATACGGTTCACCATAAAATCTATATTTTTTATAAGGAGATTACTGCTCTTCTCATCACTTCGGGAAGATAGCTCATGAATCTGTTTATTTATATAGGAATCCATCTTACTCAGCACATAGTTCTGAAATCTCTTTCTAAATCTTTCTTTTAATATAGAAAGATACTTAATATCATAGTTATATCCCAATCGGGGTATCCAGTAAGAATCCACCTCCTTTTGCAGAGAAGACACACTTTCCTCATACCTGGCCAGCATTAAAACATTGCTCCCTTCATCCTTCCCCATGACCAGAGAACTTATATGTCTTCCTTGAGACAATACCTGAAGGTTATGTTCATAGTTACTCACTATTACTGCGGCCATTCCTAGATTCAGGAAGATCCAGGTGAGGAGGGCAAGAGAAAAGGTGGTCTTTCTCCATCGCTGAAACTCCTTGATGGGAGAAAACAAAAAGCGATCCCCAGGCAATATGAAATTGAAGAAATCCCGTAAAAATATTCCTGTCTCCCGAATGGTAGGGTGTATACGTGCAAACTTCTCCAGCTTAAAGGTCTCGAGAAAATCCGATATAACCCTTCCTTCTTGAGTGGCACTAGTAAGATATATCCCCCTAAAGAGGGGAGGCTCTTGATAGGGATTTGGAGCAAAAAGGCCCTCACAAAATGCCTTTAAACCAGGATATAGTTTCTCTAATTCCTGGGGAAAGAGGAGAAGACCAGGTTCGGGTTCCTCCCTCTGTTGAAGCAAGAGAAACCGAATCTTCTTTAACCGCTCCACGATATAGGAAAAGCCATCCTCCAAAAATCTCTTCCAGTCCCCTTCTAGTTCTTCATTGGCATAGCCAACACACTGATTAAAATAATTCTCTGGAACGGCCTCTGCAAAAGCAGTCATCCCATTGATAAGGTCTATCTTGGTAATCATTAAATATACAGGTATCTTATAACCTGTTACCCTCATTATCTGATCTATGCGCCTCCTTATATACTGAGCCACATCTATTAACTGGGCACTCTCCTTTTTAAAAAGACTCTCACAGGAGACTGTTACAACCACTCCATTTAGGGGTTCCTTCTTTCTATATTTGGCCAGGAGGGTCAAAAACCTCTCCCATTCCTCCCTGTCCACCACCTCATCCACAGGGACTGCATATCTCCCTGCGGTATCCAGGATAATTGCCTTTTCAAAAAACCACCAATCAAAATTCTGAGTACCTGCAATCCCTGAGACCCGTGGAATGTCCGTGAGAGGAGATGCCAGGCGAGCATTTCTCAACGCAGTGGTCTTCCCTTCTCCCGCCTCTCCCAAAAATAAAAACCACGGTAACACATATAGGGGATTTCCCTTTTTGGCCAATTTTGAGGTGGATAATAGCCTTATAGCCTCCTTCCATTTTTTTTGAACCTCCAATAGGTCCGCTCTACGATACTCTGGAGCATCCTTTATCCGTTGGGTATCCTCCTCAATCACCCTTTTTACAAACTTACGTTCCCGTCTTCGGGCAAGATATCGTCTTAAAAAGATCACTCCAAACCACAACGCAAAGATAAATCCAAGGGCCCCAATGGAGTACCACCAGGGCAGCCCCATAAAAAATACCACCCCCACTACTACTCCACCCACCAGCAGGACCAAGCCCATTGTGAGCAAATACCTTACTATCTTCACTGCTGTTAAGTCCTCTTGTTTACTTTAATAAGTTAACAAAGGCCTATTTGAAAAGCTCATCAAGCCTCATCTTCAGTATCCAGTATAAGAGGCCCACCCCTATGGGGATAAGAACAAAGAGGAGCGTAGCGACATTGCTTCTAAAGCTAAACATTGTTCTCTTAGGAGAAACACCCTTACTATACGCACGAGGAAAGATGGTCTCCGGCAGACCCACCTCTTCATCTTCTTCAAAATACTTTAAAAAATTCTCTGTCCTTATCTCTTGAAGCCTTTCTTCATCTTCTGGTGCATAGTACCTCCCTGTAAAACCAAAGGCGAGACAGTAAGAATAAACCTCCCTCACATCCTTTTCATCATCCCCCAGCTTTTGCATCTTTTGAAAAAACTCTTCTCCTGCATTGGTGGTATTAAAAAATTTCCTCTGGAGCTGATAGTTCAACCACCTTCCCTTTTCTGACCAGGAAGAACACAGGATTTTTTCATCTACAAAGGCACATACCGGGAAACACCCCTTTTTCCACCTTACCCTGGAAAAGCCATATTGAGAAGCCATCCTGGCTGAACGTTCAAATAGGTGGTTATAATCCTCTTTTACCTTTTCAAAATCAGGGAGGTCTCCCCCTTTTATATCCTTCAACAAATAAAGGGTATAGGAAAATATCTCCATAAAACAATCTACTAACTTAGCCCCCTTAATCTCCCCCATGGATCTCCTCCTCTAATGTTACTCTTCACTTCTTCATCACCACCACTTCCACCTTAAGGTCCTGGGGATATCCCTCCCATGCAAGGGCAATGTTTTTATCCCGCTGCACATATTCCCACAGACTGTGCTCCCTATCTATCAAAAAATAGTAGGTATTCTTCTTTCGTGGAAGACCAGGGGGGGGAACAGCCACATATTCCAGAGGAATGCCTGGAAGTGCCCTTGATACCAGGGTAAACACACAGTCCAGGGAACACAACTTGGCCAGCTTTTTTATATCTTCCAGGAGAGCAGACTCTGGTTTAGAGGTCTGAAGGACCAGATAAAACTCATTTCTCACATCCAGTATCTCTGGAGGTAACTCCCCATGCCATCCAATCTCCACAGGAGTCAACTTCACCACATATTCTGGACCAATAATGATCTCATTTAATAGTTCCCATATTAACTGATTGGCCTCATAAAAACCCCTATAGGGATCTTCATGATCAAAGCCAGGAAGCAACCTTTCTCCTTTTTCTGTTTCAGAAAGGGCATTTATCCGTTGAGTAAAGGTGCTTAGCTCCCCCACTATCTGAGATAAGAGGATATATGCTTGTTTAGGAGACACGCTGTGTCTGTTCTCATAAAAAGAGTATAGAAGGGGCACATATCGGTTAAGGGACCTCAAGGCCATGAGATAGAGAAGATATTCAGAATCCAATTCTGCAAGCTGCATCTCCTTGGGACTCTTAAACTCTTCCAGTTGTCTACACCTGGAGGTCAACTGATCCCTTACGGATTTAAATATCGCTGATAGAGAAGAAGATGCCCCCAGGGTAACAGAAGGGGGGACAAAATCCTGGGCTATCTTTATCTCACCCCCTTCCCTTATGAGTTTTACCAGGGGAAAGAAATAAAAATCTGCTAGTTCTTTTATCTCATCTTCCCAGAACACCCTCACAAAATACTTCATTTTCTTAAGCTGGGCCTGGGGGGCCTCTGGGTCTATAAAATCATTTACCAGCTCAGGGTCCTCTGCACAGATAAAACGCGTGTTTACTGGAGGGATTTTATCTTCTCTTTCATAAAAGGAGACATTCTTCTCATTTTTTTTAAGTCGCTTGAGTCCAACATAAACCCAAAAAGGCTTATCGGGATCCATCCAGGCATCTTCAAATGACCGAGTCTCTATACGAGCATTACCAGGATAAGAGATCCAGGCGCCGTCTCTAAAGATAAATTCACCTTGAAGAACCTCAAATACCATATCATTTAATATTTCTCTGTTTATATCAACATTGAGAACGCCCCAAAAGTCCTTAAAAAAGGTCTTCATAAGAGGGTAAGAAAAAGAACGACAATATTCTTCCAGATACTGAAAGTGTTGAGGTTGCAAAAAGAGCCCCTGATACCACAGTAGTGGACTTATGGTTTGCATTTATCCCCCCACCGCTTGAATAGAGGTTGGACCCAGTATAAGATTTACAAATAAACGCCCTGGTATGGCTATCTTCTTTTTAAAAATAATGCCCTTTTTTTGGTAAATGATAGGAACCTTAAAATACCTAAAGGAGGTTTCAGGGGAGAGATTATAATACCCTGCAACAATGGCTATCCATTTTACACCCTTCATCCGATCTAGAGAAATGGTCTTTTCATCTCCAGGAGACACTATCTTCTGTTCATAATAGATCACATCCTTTTGAGCATCTCCCAGATAAAGGTTTTGTCCCACAAACTGCAGGACCTTTATAAGGCCCCCTCTACTCTGAAGAAGGGACTTGAAACGGGAGATATCCCTCAACTCAAATATCTTAAGGAGAAGGGTATGAGGAGTGTTTTGATAAAGGTTCAGGTCAGGGGTAGCCCTGTAGTGGATTTTTATACTCTGGGGAGAAAAATTCCATACTGGCTGTAGCTGATTCCCTCCCCCACCCCCTCCGCAACAAGGGAACAGACATACTGCCAGAAAAAATAACACCCACCTCACATTAAGATATTTCATACTCTCATGGCTCACGATCCAGTAATTTTTTAATATGTTCTCTCTTCACTCTTCTGTCCTCTAAGATTTTTAAAGAAAAAAAAAGAAAAATTCAAGGAAAAAAGAAAAAAATCCCCTACATCCCTCTTATAGCTCTCTCATAGGGCCAGAATTGATATTTACATCCCAAACAAACGCAGGTTGACAAGAAAAACCAATATCCTCTATCCTATAAGTTATATAAAAAACATAAGGAGAAAAGGCATGATAAAGGATAAGGTGGAAAAGGTCCTGGAAGATATTCGTCCCCAGCTTCAGGCGGATGGGGGGAATGTGGAACTCATAGAGGTTACTGAGGACAATATTGTAAAGGTGAGATTGCAGGGGGCGTGCTCGGGATGTCCAATGGCACAGATCACCTTAAAAAATGGCATAGAGCGGATATTAAAAATGAAGATACCAGAAATAAAGGCCGTGGAGTCTGTATAGTCCCACAATATTTGTAAATCATTAGAAGGCGGGACCACCCGCCTTTTTTGTTGAGGAGAAGGTCATGGAAAAAGTAGTAACAAGATTTCCCCCCAGTCCCACAGGTCATCTTCATATTGGGGGGGCGAGAACTGCCCTATTTAACTGGCTATTTGCCAGGAACAAAAAGGGAAAGTTTATCCTCCGCATAGAGGATACTGACACAGAGCGTTCTTCAAAAGAGATGACTGAGGCCATTATAGAGGCAATGGAATGGCTTGGCCTCACCTGGGATGAAGGTCCATATTTTCAGAGCAAGCGAGAAAAGATATATCAACATCATATCCAACTGCTCATAAAACAGGGCAAGGCATATTACTGCGAGTGTAGCAGGGAAGAGGTGGAGGAGATGAGGAAACAGGCCATGGCACGAGGGGAAAAGCCCAAATACAATGGCCGATGCAGGGAGCGCAACCTGGGACCAGGACCAAATCGGGTGGTGAGGTTTAAGTCCCCTCTGGAGGGAGAGACCTCATTCAACGATGTGCTTAAGGGCCCTATCTCTGTGGACAACAGGGAACTGGACGATTTTGTTATCCAGCGGGTGGATGGCTCCCCCACCTATAATCTGGCAGTGGTGGTAGATGATGCCACTATGGGAGTGACTCACATCATAAGAGGAGATGACCATATAAACAATACTCCCAAGCAAATACTCTTATATGAGGCACTGGGATATCCTGTACCCAGGTTTATCCACGTTCCCATGATAATGGGACCAGACAAAAAGAAACTGAGCAAAAGGCATGGAGCGAGATCAGTACTGGAATATAGGGAAATGGGATATCTACCAGAGGCCCTGTTAAACTATCTTGTGAGACTGGGGTGGTCCTATGGGGACCAAGAGATATTCACACTGGAAGAGCTGGTTGAGAAATTTTCTTTGAAAAGACTAAAAAACGCTGCATGTATCTTTGACCCTGAAAAACTAAAGTGGGTAAACAGCCAACATATAAAGAAGAAGAGTGTGAGGGAGATGGCAGTTATCCTGTCCTCTTATCTAAAGAGATCAGGGGTGCATGTGAAAGACCTTTCTTATCTGGAAAAGATAGTCCCTCTTCTTCAACCCCGCTCTACCACCATGGTGGAGATGGCAGAAAAGGCCCTATTTTTTGTGGTGGAAGACGAAAAAATAGAATATACTCCAGAGCTATTAAAGAAATTCCTCACCAGTGAGGTCCAACTTCATCTGAAAAACCTATATGAACGTCTTAGTTCTCTCTCAGACTTTTCCCAGGGTTCTCTGGAGGAATGTGTCCGGAAATATCTGGAGGAAGAGGGGATAAAATTTAAGTTACTGGCCCAACCCATCAGGGTATGTATAACTGGTAAAACCGCTAGTCCTGGTCTATTTGAGACCATGGAGGTCTTGGGAAAGGAGAGGGTCCTCACCAGGATCAAGAGGGCCCTCTCTTTAATTGAGAGCTAATTATATTACAGAAGGAGGGAGGGATGGTACTACCAAAAAAAGATAATACTGCAGTGGTAATAATAGACGTACAGGAAAGTCTGGTAAAGATAATGCCTCCAAAAGTAAGGGAGGAGGTCATAAGAAAGATAGAGATACTCCTCAAGGCATGCGATCTCCTGAGGGTCCCTTTTTTGTTTACCCAGCAATATACCAAGGGATTGGGACCAACAGTGGAGCCATTACGGGGGTATATAAAAGGGTCTCCCATTGAAAAACTCACCTTCTCTTGCTGCCAGGTCCCCCTGTTTATGGAACAACTTATGGAGACAGGGGCAGAACATGTAGTATTATGTGGGATAGAGGCCCATATCTGTGTACTTCAGACTGCTATAGAACTTCAAGAAAGGGATTATAAGGTCCATGTGATGGCTGATGGGGTATGTTCCAGATTTAAAGAAAACTGGAAAAGGGGGCTGGCATATATGGAAGCAGAGGATATAAGGATTACCACCCTGGAGATAATCCTATTTCAGCTCATGGAGCGTTCCGGGACTGAAGAATTTAAAAAGATAATTGAACTAATAAAATAAGTAGGAGTGAAGAGAATTGGATTGCTTTTTTTCCCCTCGCTCCATAGCCATAATAGGGGCCAGCAAAGACCCCAGAAAGGGAGGATATGTTATCCTCCAAAATGTAAAAAAAGGATTTAAGGGAGAGATCTTTCCTGTAAATCCAAAATACAGGGAGATAGAGGGACAGAGATGCTATTGTTCCATCTCCGAAATACCAGATGGGGTGGATCTGGCCATAATATTTGTCCCTGCTCCTGAGGCATGCAGGGCCGCAGAGGAACTGGGGAAGAAGGGAACAAAGGGCATAATTGTAGAGTCAGGGGGATTTGCCGAGTCTGGAGGAAAGGGAAAGGAATTACAAAAAAAGCTAGAGGAGATCTCCCACAGATATAACATGAAGTTATGGGGACCAAATTGCATGGGATTGGTGGACACCCATAGAGGATATGTTTTCTCCTTTGTCTCTCCCTCCATATGGGAATATATGTATCCAGGCAATATTGCCCTAATAGTGCAAAGTGGGATGTTGAGCGCTGGTTTTTTGATAGATGTACTCTCTACTGCACGAGCAGGGATATCTCGGGCATGTTCTATTGGAAACAGGGCTGGCATCACAGAATGTGACCTCCTGGAATACCTCTTCCACGATGATTCCACCTCAGTGATTGCCCTATATCTGGAATCCCTTATATCCCCTTCCCGATTTCTTGACCTGTGCAGAAACTCTCCAAAGCCAGTGGTTATACTCAAGGGAGGCAGGACACCCCAGGGGGCAAAGGCCGCTCTTACTCATACCGCCAGCATGGCCCAGGACAGTGATGTGGTCTCAGGAATATTTGAACAGGCAAATGTGATAGAGGTGAGGGACTTTGATTCCCTTATAAACATATCTCACACCCTTGCTTGCTATAAGGACCTTCCCCTGCCCCCATCCCTCACTCCCCCTGTGGGCACTGCAATCATTACCTATAGTGGAGGGGCGGGGATCGTAAATTCAGATCTCTTAGAAGGCACCTCTCTCTCGTTGTGGGAGCTTTCTCCTTCCACCATTCAAAAACTACGTCCCATCTATCCTCACTGGATGAGTATCTCCAACCCCCTGGATGTATGGCCTGCGGTGGAAAAAAGTGGACGGGATGTGGTATATGCCCATTGTATGGATACCCTATCTAAGGATTCAAACATAAAGGCCATTTTTCTTCATCTATTTACCTCCTCCCGCTTTGGGGAGATGGACCTCTCTCCTATTAAGGAGTTTGTACACACACAACACTGCCCCATATTTATCTGGCTCATTGGAGAGAGGGAATATCTGCAAAAATACCAGTGGAGGGCCAGGGAGATGGGCATTCCCCTATTCTCCAGCCTAAGGGATGCAGTGAGTTGTGCAGATGCCCTCTTCAAATACAAGATAAAACAAAGGGCCCTCTTAGAGATAAAAGGGGAGGCAGATCCTCCCCCCTGTGTAGATCTCATAGAAGTACCCAGGGGAGAAGATGGGATCCTGAACGAATACGAGGCAAAAAGGATATTAAGGCCCCTTGGGATACACGTCCCCAGAGAAAGAATCATATCCTCCCCCCATGAGGGGCTCTCTTTTGCAGAGAAGGTGGGTTATCCTGTGATATTAAAGGGCCTAAAAAAAGGGGTGGTCCACAAGAGCGAGGCAAAACTGGTGGAGAGAGATATATGTTCTGCAGAATCCCTTATAAACTCCTTTAAGTCTTTAAAGAGACGTATAGGAGGGGATGGGGATCTCCTCATCCAGGAGCAGGTCCCTGTGGAGATGGAGTTTATATGTGGGGCGCTCAATAGGGATGGATTTGGGACCCTGGTGATGTTTGGCTGTGGTGGTATCCTGGCAGAGCTCTTCTCTGAAAAGATGCTCAGGGTCTTCCCCTTTGGTCCCAGGCAATGTCTCTTTTTTCTCCAGGAGTTTAGACATCAACACCTCTTGGAGGGCTTCAGGAATATCTCTTCGGTGGATAAGACGGAACTCTCCTCCATCCTTCTCTCCCTGGGGGCACTTTGTTATAATCATCCGGAGATAAAAGAGGTGGAGATAAATCCCCTGGTCCTCTCCAGGGGAAGGCTTATAGCAGTGGATGCCACAATAGTTACCTCTTCCCCTCTTTTTCACGGGGAAAACTCTCCTTGATAATCCTCCACGTTGTTGTTAGAGAAAAGTCCTTCCTGGTCTGCCCAATAATCCAGCCTCCTGTGCGAAATTTTCGGCAGCACACTCGCAAAATTGGCAGATCCTAATATATATCAAGGAGATGCATTAGCCATGTATAAAAAAAATCCACATATTTCCATTGCCAACATAAAAATAACCAAGAGGGTCCTCGGGATAGGAGAAGAAGAGATACTCTCCTGGCCCCAATATACCAGAGAGACAGTGGAGGCCCTTTGTAGTGAAATGTTTCTTATAAGATATAATCCTTTTATTCCCCCAGAGGTGGTGCGAAAGAGTGTCTTTAAACAACTGGAGGATGAAAAGGGGGTGGTGGATGAAGAAATATACAATAGGGTACATGAGGGTCTAAGTAGATTCTGGGATGAATTCATAGGGGAGCAGGAATTTAAGAAAAGGGTTATCTCTCGTCTAAAAAAGATCATCTCTCCTGAGCACATATACACGGCTCCCAACAACCTGGTGGAGTGTTCCACAGATGCCACAGATCTAAGGGTGGAACTTCCCATGTTTATTGTGGCCCCTGCCTCCACATATGAGGTACAGAAGGTGGTGGAGATGGCAAATGAGATGAGATTTCACATTGTACCTCGGGGAGGGGGATCTGGACTTACAGGAGGGGCGGTTCCTGCCCGTCCCAGAACAGTGGTCCTTAGTCTCAGCCGCCTAAAAGACATAAAAAAGATAGATAAAATAAAAGGCATTATGTGTCTGGAGGCAGGAGTTATCACATTAAACGCCATAAAGGCCGCATCCAGGGAGGGACTTTTATTTACGGTGGACCCTGCCTCAAAGGCATCCTCT
This sequence comes from uncultured Desulfohalobiaceae bacterium, assembly GCA_964427155.1. Lineage (GTDB taxonomy): Bacteria > Desulfobacterota > Desulfovibrionia > Desulfovibrionales > Desulfothermaceae > Desulfothermus. The sequence goes on from CAYRSC010000024.1 coordinate 54,003, forward strand.
TCTATAGGGGGAAATATCTCTGAAAATGCAGGGGGCCCTTTTGCCTTTGAATATGGCACCACTCTGGATAATATACTTAGCTATAAGATGGTCCTCCCCTCAGGACATCTTGTTGAAGTGAGACGAAAGGACCATCCAAGACACAAGATCCTCCCGGAAGAAGAAGTGGTATTTGAGGTATATGGAGAAGATAACACCCTTTTAAATACCATAAGGCTCAAAGGAAATGAAATAAGGGGAGCTGGGCTGGGAAAGGATGTCACCAATAAATATTTGGGGGGCCTCCCCGGGGTTCAGAAAGAGGGTGTGGATGGCATTATCACTGAAGCATGCTTTGTTGTATATGAAAAACTTCCCTATTCTTCCACCCTGTGTCTGGAATTCTATGGAAATACCATGGAAAATGCCATGCATGTGATAAAAGAACTGGTGGAGCTTCGCGATCGCATCAGAAAAAATGGAGATCGAGTGAAGATGTCTGCCCTTGAAGAGTTCGGGGCAAAATATGTACAGGCCATTGAATACCAGAAAAAGTCCTCACGATTTGAGGGAGACCCTATATCGGTCCTGCTTATTCAACTGGATTCCAAGGAGGAATCCTCCCTGGAAGAGGTGGCAAGAGAGATTGAGTCCATGGCCAAGGGATATCCAAATGTGGATGTGTTTATCGCCTCCAGTGAAAAGGAGGCAGAGATCTTCTGGGAGGATAGACATAAGCTCAGTGCAATTGCCAGAAGAACCAGTGGTTTTAAGATAAATGAAGACGTGGTGATACCCCTAGGAGTAATCCCTGAATTCTCCAAGTTTATAGAGGAGTTAAATCTCTATTACCTTGCTCTGGCCTACAGGCGTGGCCTGGAGGAGGTAATAAAACTGGATGGGATAGACCCAGGGGATGAGTTTGTTGAGATGGAAATAAACTTCTCCTCTTCTATCCTCAAGGGGAAAATAGGGCCTGAAGAACTACCTGAACAGGAATTTCTCCTTCAGATTCACTTTTTCTTCAGGGACCTCAAGGGAAGATATCCCCACCTCAGAAAAGAGATAGAAGATATTGAACAACAAATGCTTAATACCCGGATCACCATTGCCAACCATATGCACGCAGGGGATGGCAACTGTCATGTAAATATCCCTGTAAATTCCAATGATGCAGAGATGTTAAAATTGGCCGAGGAAGCGGCATCCAGGGTATTTGAGAAGGTACTTCAGCTTGGAGGGGCCATCTCTGGAGAACACGGCATAGGGATAACGAAGATCTCTTTTCTGGATAAAAAACGTATAGAAGAACTCCAGCGATATAAGAAGGTGGTAGATCCAAACAACATCTTTAATCCAGATAAATTAACCCGAAGGTCCCTGGAGTTTGTGCCCTATACCTTTTCATTCAACAAACTTATCCAGGACCTCTCCAGGACATCCATTCCGCACAAGGAAAAACTCATATCTATCCTCAAAAATATCCAGATCTGTTCCAGATGCGGAAAATGTAAGCAGGTATGCCCCATGTATTACCCTGAGGAAGGGTATTTATATCATCCCAGAAATAAAATAATCTCAATAGGGGCCTTGCTGGAGGCATACTATTATCTGAGGATTGTGGAAAACAAACCAAACAGGAAACTCCTCAAGTCTCTAAAAGACCTGGCAGATAGATGTACCTCCTGCGGCAAATGCATGGAGATGTGTCCAGTAAAGATAAATACCGGGGAACAGATCCTGGAACTCAGGGGATTTATGGAAGAGAGAACTGGACTAGGGAGCCACCCCATAAAATCTGCCGCCCTTCACTTTCTATCCACCCATCCCCGTACCATACCCCTGGCGGCATCCCTGGCGGCTATAGGACAGGGCCTTAACAATCGTATAGTAAATTTCCTTCCAGAAGAGATAAAGGAAAGGTCAAAACATCCCCTGCTCATTGGCAAGGGACCTGAATTAAGTATAAGGTCTGTCTATTCCACCCTACGGACCAAAAAAAATAACTATATCTCTCCTGCAATCAGAAAAATTAAGGAGGACGTCTTCTACTTTCCTGGATGTGGGGCCGGCCTTTTCTTTCCCTCTATTGCAGAGGCGGCCATTTACCTGTTGTTAAAGCTAGGGGTAGGAGTAATCTTGCCCAGACGTCACATGTGTTGTGGATATCCCCTACTTGCCTCTGGTCTGGAAAAGGACTTTGAAAAAAATAGGGCCCGAAATATCAGGGAAATAGAATATCTTACCTCTGTGCACCACAAAGAAGGGAGGGAGATCAAAAAGCTACTTACTTCCTGTGGCACCTGTAGAGAGGCCATATCTTCATATGGAATACAGGGGATTGGCCCCCATAAGACCCAGCAGAGGGACGTGGTTCAATATATTATAGAGATGGTGCATGAAAAGGGCATTCCTTTTCCCCTTGGTGAAAAAATAGAAGGAGAATGGCTCCTCCTCCACATTGCCTGTCATGTGGAGTGGGATGATATATCCCCTTTAAAGGCAGGAGAGGTGTATAAAAGGTCCCTGGAGGGACTTTTGAAAAAAAAGGTCCATATAAGCGAGGGATGCTGCGGGGAAAGCGGATTAGGGGCCCTTACCACCCCTTCAGTATATCACACATTGAGGGAAAAGAAGAAAAAAGGGCTTAAAGAGGAACTGAGGACCTATCCAATGCATCTCCCTGTGCTGGTGGGATGTCCTTCCTGTAAGGTAGGGATAATCAGGATAGTCTCCAGCCTTCAGGAAGAAAGAAAGGTCTTGCATATCCTGGAGTATCTGGCCTATCTTGTAGGGGGAGCCTCCTGGCAGAGAGAACTATATTCCCTTATAAAATAATAAAGGGGCAAAAAAGGAGAGGATGTGAAGATCCTGGGGATAGATTATGGCACCAAACGCATAGGATTGGCCCTGTGTCTCACAGAATCTGGCATGGTTCTCCCCCACTCCACCATTGCTGCCCTTCCCCGGGAACATCTCTTTAAAAATCTATGCAAGATTATAGAGAGGGAAGGGGTTGATGCCATTGTCCTTGGACTTCCCCTAGATGAGAGCGGGAAAGAGACAGATTCCACTTTGAGGGTAAAGGATTTTCTGAGAGGTCTTAAAGCTCATACCACCCTTCCTATATATCTGGTGGAAGAGGCATACACCACTGTAGAGGCCATAGATAAGCTGAGAAAAAGGGGTATGTCCATGAAAAAAATAAAAAAGGTGGTGGATCAGGTTGCGGCAATGGAGATACTAAACCATTTTTTGAGAATGCACCAGCAGGGGCATGAATAGGGTTAAGTCCGTAGTATTACTCCTTATTTCCCTATCTCTACTCTTTCTGGTTATAGGGGGAGTGAGTGCGGGATATCTATTTTACTATCGTATCCACCAACCTCTTCAGCTTCCCGGGAGACACCTCTTCCTCACCATAAAAAAAGGAGATAGTTTTCGGGAAGTGGAGCAAAAACTCATAGAAATGGGGGTCCTCAAAAAGGGCTGGACATTCTTTCTCCTGGGAAAGATTATGGGATATAGCAGACACATCCAGGCAGGGGAGTTCCTTATAAACACCAGATGGTCCATGCTCCAGTTACTCACCTATCTGGTGAAAGGTCCTCCTTATCTACATGAGGTATTGATTCCCGAAGGTCTCACCTGGTGGCAGGTGGGAGAGATCCTCAACAGAGAGGGGATTGTACCATTTACTGATTTTAAAAAGATAGTCTTTGATAAGGAATTCCTCCTCCACAACCATATCCCAGGAGCCAGTGTAGAAGGATACCTCTTTCCAGATACATATAAATTCCAGGCAGGCAAGGGTATAAAATACGCCAGGGAGGTGGCAGAAACCATGGTGGACGAATTCTGGAGAGTTGCAAGGACACGGCTATGGCCCCAGGGACTCCCCTCTTACAAGAAGGTCTTTGAGATAGTGATCCTGGCATCTATGGTGGAAAAGGAGGCCATGAAGGACTTTGAAAGACCTATTATAGCAGGGGTGTTTATAAACCGACTTAAAAAACATATGAGGCTTCAATGCGATCCCACTGTGATATATGGTTTAGGAATAAATTTCTCCGGCAGGCTTAGAAAAAAAGATTTACAAGATAAAAGCAATCCATATAATACTTATGTATACTTTGGACTACCCCCTGGACCCATTTGTTCCCCAGGAGTGGCATCCCTGGAGGCGGCCATTCACCCTATGAAACATTCTTATCTCTATTTCGTTGCCAGGGGAAACGGTACCCATAAATTTAGCAAAACTCTTAAAGAACATAATAGAGCTGTGTATAAATATCTTATAAAAAAATAGTTAACTATAAAAAATTTTAAAAAACTAGTTGACATTATATATGGTTGATACTATTAACTATATTAACTACAACCAACATAAAAAGAAAAGGAGAGGTGCCATGGAAGTAAAAAGAGAAGACATAGCCAAGACCCTGGATGCCAGAGGGTTGAGTTGTCCCATGCCCCTTCTCAAGACCAAAAAGGCACTTGAGACCCTTGAGAAGGGAGAGGTCCTGGAGGTATTAACCACTGACCCTGGCTCCAAAAACGACATCCCCTCCTTTTGCAAGAAAAAGGGATATGACCTGCTCAGTATAGAGGACGATCCAGGGGGATTTATCAGGTATCTTATAAGGGCATAATACAACCTAAAAAAGGAGATTTTGGGGATGAAAAAACTTGCGGTTATAGTAAGAGATAGGGAACAACAGTATGAGGCCCTTCGCTCAAGTCTAGGGGCACTCTTGGAGATACCTTCTGTGCAGATGTTTGTACTTGACCACGAGATAGAGATGCATGAGGCCTATCAGGAAAACATGGAATTTCTAGATGAGATGGAGGGAGAGAGGTATTCTAATAATAAGGCAAATGTGGAGAAATATGGCTTTAAGTATGCGTCCCTAGAAGAGATAGGAGAGATGCTAAAAGAGGCAGATATTATAATTCCATTTTAGCTCATCCTAAACAAGGAGGGATAATAACATGAAAACATTGCACGTACTTAGATCTGCGCCCGATGAAACCACCAACACCCTTATAAAGGTGCTATCTGGAGAAGGAGCCAAGACATATAAACTATATGAAGGAGAGGTGGATTGGGAAGACTTTATTGATCAGGTCTTTTCTCATGAGAAGGTGATATGTTGGTGGTAACATATTAATAAAAGGGGAGTGAGAAAGATGGCAAAGAAATTGGGAATAATGGTATGTACACCCCGATATTTAGATTACATAATAAACACTGCACATGCGGCCCATAAAAAAGGTATAGAGGTGGATATATTCTTTACAGGAAGAGGGGTGCTACTCACCCAGGAGCCTAAATTCAAGAAACTAGTGGACGTGGCCCGTCTTTTTGTGTGCGATGTAAGTTTCAGGGCAAATGGGCTAGAGGGAAAAGATGTTCCTGGGGTGGGATTCAAGCAGTTTGTGACCCAGGCCAAAAATGCCGAAATGATAGAGGAGTGTGATAGATATCTGGTCTTTTAAGGGAGCCCTCCAGGGGGCTCCCTGAATCTTCTCTATTCCACGGCCTCGAATCTGAAGAGGGGGCATCCTTTACACACATCCAGGCCAGGCCATGGCTGATACCCTTTACCCAGAACAGAGGGACCACCCTTTTCACATCTCATCTTCTGTCTCTCTATAAGTGGGAAGATGTGATCTCCTGGGATAAAGACATTTACATAGGCCATCTCGGTCTTTCCTGAGGTCTTGGAACCAGCGCACATGGTGGTTAAATTGGCCGTCTGATTGTTATGGGCATAAACACTTCCAGCACATACTGCAGAGTTTGGTGTATGGAAGAATGTCAAATTTGGCCTATTCATGGCCCCCATGTAATCGTTCATAATGTGATATGCCTGATAAGGGGTACAGATGGCAAACATGAGATCAGGCTTATACTCGGTCTTATCAAAGAAATCTAAGGGGGCCATATAGATACCTTTACATCCCTTTTTGAGTTTTGGCTTCTGTTTTGCCGCCTCTAGAGAGAGGTTTTCATCCACAAGATATTTCATATGCCTTTTGGCATCTCCCTTTTCCTCCAGGTCCCGAAATCCAAAGACCAGGTCAGCATTGTCACATAGGAGCTTCTCTGGAGGCATAAAAAGGGCCATTCTGGACTGTCTTGCTGCTGCCAGAAACTGACAATAACATATCTTTACCTTTGCCTTATGGGTTACAGGTAATTTGGGAATCTCATTCTCGTCATAAACAAACCTCACTCCCACTGGATCAAAGTCAAGTCTAAGATTCCAGATCAACTGCTCTCTTACGTCCTTATAGTTCATGCCTTCCTCCCTGTTTTTAAAAGGTGAAAAATAGATTACCAGTTGCATAAAATACGGAGGGAAGTCCCTCCTCCACTGCCTTGCGGAGTCAAAGTTCAATGTGGACTTATACTGCCCTCCACATTCCCCTCCTCCGCCTTTTTCTTCTCCTCTTCCAGGGCCTTTTGTCTCTGCCTTTCAATAGATTTTTCCAGAAGGTCGCCAAAACTCTTCATCTTTGCCTGTTCCTTCTCATAGACAGAGAGCATGGCATCTATGGTCCTGAAATAGGGAAGATGGGGTCTTAAAAAGCCAAAGATATATCTGGCCAATATATATACCAACACAAAAAGGGCCGCGAATCCCAGCTTATCACCCAGAGATGGAATGTAAAAGGGAAGAGGAAGCTCCACAGAGCCAAAGCGATACTGCATCCAGGCCAGGGCAAAGGGGGCAGGCCATAGGGAAGAGGCCGCATAGGCAAGAGAAAGAAAAAAGACCTTTCCAAACACCTCATTGGCCTGATTGTTACACGCCTTATAGGTCTCTTTATCCCCTGCCTCAATAGCCTCCACAGAGAGATCGTTCCACTTTATGAGCTCATTATTTAACCTATCCACATACTTTCTATTGGCGAGAAAGGCCACAGATACAGTAAACTCTCCAATTATAACAGTGAGAAAAGCCAGAAGGAATGTACCCAGAAAGAATCCAATGATTGGATTGGGCACTAGCCGATAGAGAATAATGAGCCATCTATCACAGAAGTGATAAAATTGGTATTCCCAGCCGTTCATCCCTTTAAAAATCCCCTAATTCTTAACGGTTAAGTAAAGGTGGTGGGGAAGTACCTCACTTTCCCCACCACCATATCTTCAGTCGGGATTAATAGGGAGGAACAATGCTGTAACCAAGGAAGCCCTTGGAGGTATAACGGAGACCCACATAAATGGCCAGGATTACAAAAAGCCTCTTCAGCCAGATATCAGGAATATATTTCTGGGTCCTTGGACCTATCATGGAGCCCACAAATATCCCTGCAAGCTCAGCCCCAATAAGAGGCCAATAAACAGTGGCGCCCTTTAATACAATGTAGGTAAAGATACCCACAATCATCTTGATGAGTACAATAAAGGCAGAAGTACCAGCCACAATAAACATTGGGAGCTTAACAATATCTGTCATAAAGGGCACCAGGAGGAATCCACCTCCAATTCCCAGAAATACCGCAATAATGGCAATAAGCAGACCGCCCAGGGCCGCTATAACGGGATTAAACTTAAACTCTACACCCAGGAAGGAAAATACACACTCAGTAAGGGAGAATCTCACCAGTTTTACTCCCTCAGTAGTTCCACCTTCCTTCTTGGCATTTTCCTCAAAACGTTTTGCCGCCTCTTTTGCCGCCTTATTCTTTGCCCTTGCCTTTTCAGTGGTACCATACCACATGAAACCAGCCACCGCAAACACCGCCAGTCCGAAAAAGCCAATATAGTCTTTCAGACTGATCTTACCTGCTGTGAGCTCTGCAATCCCCATGGCACCACCCACTGCTCCAATGGCCATGGCAATGGCCAAGGGACCAACTATCCTCTTCATGCGCCAGTAATTAAAACTTGAGACCGCACCACTTAAACCCACCAGAAACATATTGGACACACGAATGGTATCAGTAAGATATTTATTTAAGGCCATGTTGGTCTTTTTAAAGCTCTTGGCATAATTCGCAAGTCCAAATATGGTTATATGTCCCACACCTGCCATAATTCCACCAAATGCCCCCACAGTGGAAAAGATCCAGCCTACCCATATTGCCCACAAAAAACCTAAAATAAAACTTGGACGGGGCGCTCCTGGAATACCCAGATAACCCCGAGGGGCATCAGGATTGATACACCCCTTGGTAAGAGATGCTGTACACTTGGGAGTCTCGGCAATGAGCTTACCCAATTTTCCACTCAGACCAAGACTGCTTCCCACCACTGCACTATCAGCGGCACTTAAAGAAAGATAAGCCCCCCAACTCAACACCAATGTTAACACCAAAATAAACAACAGCTTTTTTTGAAACACCTTGCTCATAAAAACCCTCCTCTCTTAATTTTTTTTAGCTAAACTTCACACCATAAACTTTTTAGTGTTAACCCCCACCTGCCATCATCCCTCCTTTGTTAAAAGGTTAACCTCTTTTATTTTATGTATTATACACTTAAACCATACAGCTTGAACGAGATTACCCATGACAGAAAAATCAAATTATGTCAAGAGAGCAACTTATAAAAATATAGAGATACACAAAAATGTGCATATTAACCCAAAATATTCTTTATTAAATAGACGAGAAAAAATTTAAATCCATCACATATGAATATACAAAAATATCTTTCGTTATAATATAATGGTTTTTAAGGAGGTCAATATAATATATATCTCAAAATAACGTATAAAGACGGTTAATTAAAATAGTAAAATTATCTTTCAACTTTAAAATACATTCAACTTTAATATCAAAACTAAAAAAATGTTTATTATAAATGAAAAAGTTATATTAATTTTGTAGATAGAAAAAGAGAATCTTCGTTTACCTAATAAGAATGTTTTTTAACAGTATAAACAAAAAATCAAATATTCCAGCTTAGTGGGGATAAAAGGAATAGTATATTTTAATTAAAAACGTTGAATAATGTATAGAAACAAGGGAAGATGGCTTATCCTCTTCAGGTGCATAAAAACAGAGAGTTGTCTTCTCCTCTCTTTCCTGCTCATAGGTGAAAGATATATTCTTCCCTTATAAAAGGGCTGTTTTATTTCTTCCCCCAAAAATCTTGTCAACAAGTGAAGATGGGTCTCTGGAAAATCCAGGGAGAATAAAAAATTTGCCGTAATTTCCACATGTAAAAAATTATGGTTTATCTCCTGCATTTTCCAAAAGGCCTCTATCACCCTCTCCGCGGTAAGGGGCTTCCCAATAAGGGATAGGGTAGTGGAGCAAAAGGATTCTAGACCCACGTTTATATAACTATATGTATCTGGAAGGGACCCTAAAAATTGAAATACCTCCAGAGGGGCCTTTAAAAGAGAATCAACACTGGCAAATAAAAAAATATATCTCTCCTCAAGGCCACTCCTCTCCTCAATAAGGCCCATGGCCCTCTCCAGGGCAAAAAAAATGGTGTCAGGAGAAACTGCCAGGGCATCATGCTCCCCTAGATAGATGGCATTTAGATTTACAATCTCCCTGTCATAGTACCTTATTAGCCCCTGGATCTGGGTCTCTATCTCCTCTCTGGACCTTTCCCTAAACGGCCGGGGACTCTTTACCCTACAAAAACGGCAATGATACAGGCATCCTTCTGAGATTATAAGGGGAAGACATTCATAATCCACATCTCTGGTATCAGGGGGTAAAACAGATGGCCTTGTACCCAGGATGGTGAATAGAGTGGTTGTTCTCTTTTTAAGATAATCCTCTCCTTGAATAGATATCTGGCCTAAGATGGTCCTCAGGTCCCCAGGAAGATCCACACCCCTTTGTATCTCTCTGTATATTTCCTCTCTTAACCTCCTCCATCTCCCCATACCCTCCCCTATTATCCCCCTTAAAAAGTCCTGTTCCCCCCATAAGTTGTTTGAAGGATAGAGCATACAGGGGACATAATATTCCCCCAGGGCAGAAAATATTCCCCCATAATATTCTCCCGAGGAATAATATACCCAGTCATTGCCCCTAGTCCTCTTCAAAAATTCATTGGGATGGGGCCAGGAGGTATCCTTTCCGTGGATAAAACGGATCTCTCCGTTTAGATCAAAGAAAAATTTACTCCTCTCATCCTCTACCACAAAAAATCTACCCACCTTAAGGGGATAGGAGATCTTCCTGTATCGCCTCTCTCCCTGAAAACAGGGATAGATGGTAAAATCTCCTAAAGAGAATCTATCCATATCTCTTTAAAAAAAGAGGTCATGGGAAATCCCATGACCTCTATGAGTTTTTGTAAAAGGCCATCTATCTAGTCGTCATAATCCCCATCACCCACATCCTGCCGCAGGTCCTCCATCTGTTTTATCCTCTCTATACTCCACTCCTTCTCATCTTCTATCTTCCTGGCCTTGGGTCCCAGGTCATATGAGCCTGCCTCCAATAAAAGCTCCTTTGCAATATCTGCTGTATCAGCGGCATTAAAGACATCCACAAGGAGTTCATATACAAAATCCTCCACTGCCTTACTCATCCTCTCTCTTATCTCAGGAGGCTCTGAGAGGAGGGATGTCTCAAAGGGCAGGTTCAACTTCTTATAATTGCCCCCCTTTAATCCATTTTTCTTTGCATATTCCACCATCTCCTTCCACAGTTCCTCAGATACCCCTTTATCCTTCTCCTTGATAAATTCTCCTTTCTCATCCATTACTGCATTTCCATACTCATTTACCCTTACTCCCCAGGACAACATCTGGAGAGCGGTTGCCACATTGGCCTTGGTGGTGGCGGTCTTCTGGGCAATCTCCTTGAGTCTCTCTGAGTTATTGCCAGATGTCCCGTGCTGTGCCCCTGATATATTATATGGTCTCAGGGCCTCATGTATCCTGGCGGTTAACTCCACCTGAATACCTGCATCAGAATCCTGAATACCATGAGTAGTACCATTGTTAAGGGCAATCCAGTCAGGGAATATCCCATGGGCATTGAGTCCCCTTATAAGGAATAACGCCTCTTCAGGGGTGGATAGACCTTCCTTTCCCTTTATCTCTCCAACCTCTGTTTCATATCCTGCCCAGGAAGGTATATATCTGGATAGTTCAATATTTGCCAGGAGATTCTCTCTATCAGGGAGATGAGATGCATCAATGGCAATGGAAGTAATCCCAAAATCAAAGAGAGAGGGGATCTGCTTTCTGGCCTTTTTAAGGTCTTCTTCCCCCTTAATAGCAAAGTGGTCTGCGTGTATGGCAATGGGAACCGTTATCCCCATCTCATTGCAAAGGGCATTGGTGATCCTGGCAAGATTCCACATATTCACTGCACAATATGTGGATTCAGACTTTGCGATCTCCAAAATTATAGCGGCATTTGCCCTTTGTGCCGCTCTGAGGGCCCCCCTTATTACAAAATAATTTCTCCCATTTGCCGCAATGGTCATTGCCTTTCCTTTCTTCATAAGGGCCCTATCCACCACCTTTCCACTTACAATAAGGGCCCGGGAGCCCGGGAAAAGCCTTTTTATGTTAGGGGGACGACCTATCTCCAGTAATCTTTCATAGTCATAGGTTTTATTATCCTGCATAGCCCCTTACCTCCTATTTTGAGATTTTAAGTTCATAAAGACACACAGTGTAGGGTTATATACATATTAAAAAAAGACAAGTTTTACAAGGAAAAACCCATATAGAGTCAACTTGCAAACCCAATGGGAATAATATAACCTATGGCTTGTTATGACCATCTCGGTGCTCATGTACCATCAGATAGGACACTTTCCTCCCATGAAGACCCACAGGTCCACATACTGTAATGCAAATAGGTTTAAGTGGCAGATGTGGTTTCTACACTTTTTTAGATATACCATCCTATCTCTAAACGACCTCCTCCCTGTACTCACAGGGCAAAAGCCCACCCCTTTAAGAGGAGTAATACTCACCTTTGACGATGGATATTGTAATTTCTATTCACATGCCTATCCTATCCTTCAAAAATACAGGTTTCCGGCCACAGTATATGTGCTCTCCTCACTTATGGGAAAAAGGGCCATATGGTTTGAGAGGGATGGAAGGGACGCCCCTCCCCTCCTGGATAAAAAACAGATCCAATCCCTTTCCCTAAAAGGGATAAACATAGGTTCTCATGGGAAAACTCATGTAAGACTTGGAGAGCTACCACCTGAGAAGGCATGGGAAGAGATAGCAGGGAGCAAAAAGCGGCTGGAAAAGGAATTGGGCATCCCAATGAGGGACTTCTGCTACCCCTATGGGAGTATGAATCAACAGGTAAGGGATATGGTGGAAAAGGCGGGCTATAGAACTGCTGTAAGTTGTATAAGGGGAGCTGTGAGACCAGGGTGCGATCCCTACATTCTTCCCCGAAAGGCCATATCCTATGGAGATAACATCATAGGGATGTGGTGGAAACTTCATTTTAAAAACAAACCAAAATATAAATGAAACACATACTCATTATACGTCTCTCCTCCCTGGGAGACATCCTCATGGCCTCAGGGATACTCCCCCCTTTGAAGAAAAGGTATCCAGATGCCCATATTCACTGGCTGGTACAGTCTGAATTTGAGGAGATAGTGAGAGCAAGTCCCTTTATAGACCACACTATTATATGGCATAGAAAAAAGTGGCTACAACAGATAAAAAAAGCAGTTGTGCAAGTTATGAGGGAGGGACCAAAGCTTTTATCCAGATTAAGGGAATATCCCTACGATCTCATACTGGAGCTTCAGGGGATATGGAAGGGAAGCATATGGGCCCTCTACGCCCGGGGGGGACGAAAAATAGTGGTTGACCCAAAGGAAAATACTCACCTCCTGTTCAAAGAAAGGGTAGCATCCACTGGCAAGAAGATATTAGGGGAAGAATACAGGGAACTACTATCTTACCTGGGGATAAAGGGAGAGGAATATTATATGGGGATAGAGCCTCCCCCTTACATTCAAAAAAGGGTGGATGGTCTTTTTAAAAGATATAGGATTAGTGGCCCCTATGTAGCACTGTGTCCATTTACCACCAGAGAACAAAAGCACTGGATAGACCATTATTGGAAGGAGCTTGCAGGATATATAATCTCTCTTGGCATAAAGGTGGTGGTATTGGGGGCAGAGGGAGATAGAGAGAGGGCAGAAAAAGTCTTTCCCAGGCACAGGGATATAATATTGCTCACAGGTGCCACATCCATTGTGGAGGCACTGGCTGTCATAAGGAGGGCAAAATGCGTTGTGGGAGTGGATACAGGCCTTACACATGGAGCAATGCTCTATAAGATACCCACCATTGCCATATTTGGATCCACCTGTCCCTATCTATCCACAGGATATGAAAAGGGGGTCGTACTATATGAGGTGCTTTCATGTTCTCCGTGCAAAAGAAATCCCACCTGCAGAGGAGAGATGATCTGCATGAAAAAGATATCTCCAGAAAGGGTAATATGGGCATTTAATAAAATCGTTGGACAGAGTCAGGGATGAGATAAATACACCAATTGGGAAACCAACATCCCTTTCAATATCTATAAAGCAAAGATGGAAAAATAAGGTCCCCTCTCAATAAACTTTGACATAACTATTACCTGTTGTGTATGTAACATTCCATATGACTCTTTAATAACTCCCTATTATGGTTTTTATCGTGCACAAACAATGGAGAGGCCATCATGAAGGAATATGCAGAGAGTTTACTGGTCCACTTCAGAAGGGTTGAACAACTCAAGAGGGAGTCCTATAAATATCCAACCTATAGTCTAAATGAGAGACAATTGTGCGACCTGGAGCTATTATGTAACAGGGCATTTTATCCCCTGGAAGGATTTGTGGGAGAAGAGGAATATTTTTCCATCCTGGAGAGGGGAACCCTGCTGGATGGCACAATATGGCCCATTCCCATCTATCTGGATGTCCCAGAAAAGATAGCCAAAGGGCTCTCACCAGGTACTCACCTCTCCCTTTTAGACCCAGAAGGCTTCCTCCTGGCGATTCTCCATGTAACTGAAATATTCAAGGTGGACAAACGCTATGAGGCACAGAGGATATATGGCACAGAGGATGAGACCAAACACCCATCTGTATTTTCCCTTTATCATGAAGTACATCCCTATTATGTAGGGGGAAAAATAGAAGGTATAAGCCTTCCCATTCACTATGATTTTGTGGAACTGCGAAAACCCCCCTCAGAGGTCCACCGATTCTTCGCTTCAATGGGATGGAGAAATATTATTGGATTCCATACAGAAAAGGCCTTACACTGTGCCCACAGGGAAATGATCCTAAGAGCGGCAAAAGAGGTAAATGCCAGTATCTTTTTAAATCCTGTGGTGGGACTTCCAGACCCCAGGGACCTGGAACACTTTACCATGATAAGGTGTTATCAGGCCTTTATTAAACACTTTCCCAGAAATATGATAACCCTTGCCCTCCTTCCCTTTGCCAGCAGAAAGGCAGGTCCAAAGGAGGCATTGCTTCAGGCCATTATAAGAAAGAACTATGGATGTACCCATTTTCTCGTTGCCCCTGACCACGCAGACCCATTTATGCATGAGGCTAATCACAAAAAACTATTCTATCCCCTGGGTGAGGCACAAGAGATGGTTAAGGCCCATGAGGAGGAAATCGGCATAAAGATGGTCCCCCTTACCCCCATGGTGTATGAGGAAAACAGGGGACAATACATCCCGGAAAATCAGGTAAAGGAGGGGATGAGGGTAAAGAGGATCTCCTCTTCTGAACTGAGACGTAGATTAGAGTTTGATCTGGAGATACCAAAGTGGTTTTCCTTCCCAGAGGTGGTGGAAGAACTCAAACGCACCTATCCCCCAAGACACAGACAGGGCTTTACTGTATTCTTTACAGGCCTCCCTGGTGCGGGCAAATCTACCATTGCAAAAATACTCTATGTGAGGTTCATGGAACTGCGGGATAGACCTGTAACCCTACTAGATGGAGACATTGTAAGAAAGTATCTCTCCTCAGAACTTACCTATTCCAAGGAACACAGGGAAATAAATGTCAGAAGGATTGGATTTGTGGCCAGTGAGATCACAAAAAATAGGGGAATAGCTATCTGTGCCCCTATTGCCCCTTATGAAGAGTCCAGAAGATACAACAGGGAACTTATATCCCGCTATGGAGGATATATAGAGGTGTATGTGGCAACTCCATTTGAGGTATGTGCCCAGAGGGACCGAAAAGGGATGTATGAAAAGGCACGAAAGGGGATCATAAAAAATTTTACAGGGGTAGATGACCCCTACATCCCCCCCTCCAACCCAGAAATAACCATAGATACCTCTGAACTCACTCCTGCAGAGGCGGCTCAACAGATAATACTCTATCTTGAAGAAGAGGGATATATAAAATTATAAGGAGCTGCACCCTCCCTTTTACCTCTCAAGAAGGTGCTGGAGGAGGGGTAATTTATCTTGAGGCCAAAAAACAAAAATAAGCCCCATGAGCACCACTGCATATACCAGGGCCCCTGTACCTATCTCCTTATCTGACAGGGGCTCTTTTTTATTCGCCGCATGCAAAAGGTCCACAAAATATCTCCACAAATTTCCCTCCATCTCTTCCACCATCTCTCCCACATCCTTTCTACCTGCTATTTTGTCCCACAGGGCAAAAAGGAGTCCAGATGGTACACCACGGCGTGGCTCGGCCACCTGCTTAAATGCCCATATGGATAGGGCACACATAAATGTAACCACAGGTCTTACCTTTCCAAGGGCAGATTCCTTTGACCTTAAGAATTCAAACACAAAGGGATATTCTTGAAGCTGGGCAAGCACCTTTCCAGGGGAAAAATCCTCTATATTCACCTGTTGTAAAAGCCCTTCTCCAATCAGCGTCATGTCCCCTATATTCCCTCCCCCTCTTTTCTCTGAATTTTAAGAGAACTTATATACCTCCTCATCTTCTCAAAATGCGAACCTGGCCAGTATATCCGGTTGCATCTGGGACAGATAGCAAATTGGAAATAGTACTTCTTTGTCTTTGGTTCTAATCTATGTATTATTTTATCTTTTTCCACAGAAACAAGGGGTTCATTACACACAAGACACCTTGATAACATATTAAAGGGTCCATTTAAGCCAAAGAAACTACATACCTCCTGCAGTTGATCCCCAGGATATATAGAGCGGATAAACCTTCCCCATATAATATCTTTTCTCTTTAATAGTTCCATATCTCTGGTAAGGACAATCCTCCTCTCTTTTCTGGCCACCTCAACTATTTTATCATCATTCCACCTCCAGTTGTAGGCACAATCAATGCCCAGCATGCGAAGCAGTTTGGCCAGCCTGCCTATATTTACATCCACCACAAATCTCTTTTCATATAAGGGCTCATCAAATAAATAGTTATCCCCAGAAAAGGGAATCCTGTGGGGATATATGTGTAAACGCTCTCCTTGACAAGGAATATAGTCAAATCTCAGGTGCTGATCCCCCTTTTTGATTAATCCCACTTCAGTATGAGGTATGCCCACACACTCCACAATATCCTTTATGGAGGCCCGACGAGTGAGGGGATAGGGAAAATCAAGGGAAGGAGCATCTGAGAAAGATTTTGATCGCTTGTTTTTAATTCTCACCAGAGATGAGAGATCAGGATGAAACACCAGATGCAAGATCTCCATAACTCACTATTTCTCCTGAGAAAGGGATTTCACCTCTTCCCAGAGCCTGTCTTTCTCCTCCTGAGACATATCTTCCCACACAAGCCCCCTGGAACGTGCCAGCTTTAACATGGCAGAAAAACGAGAAAGGAATTTGCAAATGGCCCCATGAAGGGCAGAATTGGCCTTTATCCCATAACGCCTTCCATGCTCCACCAGAGAAAAGAGCACGTCCCCGAATTCTTCTTCCCTCCTCTCATAATCTCCCTTTTCCCGTACCTGGACCCATTCTTCCCATTCCCGGCACAGGGCCTTTTCCTGCTCCACATTATCCTTCCAGGTAAACCCCATTCTAGCGGCCTTTGAGTGTACCCGATAGGCACGAAGGAGAGGGGGAAGGGAAGAAGGAATAGAATCCATAGGATTATCAAGGGAGATATGATTTTTTTCTCTTTTTTTTATCTCCTCCCACCTGGAAAGGAGTTCCTCCTCACTATCTATCTTTTCTCCTCCAAACACATGAGGGTGTCTTGCCTTCATCTTTATTGCATTCTTCCTCCATATCTCCATAAGGGAAATCCCCTCATCCCTCTCCAGAAGAAAGGCAATAAAAAATAGGAGAAAAAACACGTCCCCCATCTCTTCTTCTATCCTGGAACGTCCACCATCTCTGATGGCATCCACCAGCTCAAACGTCTCTTCTATAAGATAATCACACAAAGAGATAGGGGTCTGTTTTCTATCCCAGGGACATCCCCTGGGAGAAAGCAACACCTCAATAACCTCTAAGACGCACTCTGGACTATACCCCCCTTTCACCCTCCACTCCCCTTCAATTATTTAAATTTAGGATGTCGCAACTCATACAACATACTATGTCTCCACCTCAATTCTATTTCATGGGCCTTTTTTCTAAACTTATCTTTTAAGGGTTTTGGGATTACATAAATTATCTTCTGGGTTATCTGAGTGATATAAGGAGATAGTTTAGACTGACCTATCAGAGAGCTATTTGGAGAGATTGCAAGGGTCAGAAAAAGGAGTATCATACTGGATATAAGCACCCCTTTTATAAAACCAAAGGCCGCACCTCCGGCCTTATCCAGCCAACCCAGGGAGAGATTCCTCAAGATCTCCCTTAAGATAGATCCAATAAAAAATATTACCAGAAGTGTGGCCACAAAGAGCAGGGCGTAGGAGATAATCACAACCACCTGCTTGTTATCAATGAACTTGTCCACATAGGGGATAAGGAATTTATAGTAGTTGGTGGCCACTATAAAGCCACCAATGATTCCCCCAATTCCAATTAATTCCTTGACTATTCCTCGCAAAAAACCTCTAATCAAAGTAAGGGAGATAATTGCAATAAAAACGATGTCCAGTTTGTTCATAATAAATTATCCTCCTCCACTAATAGTTAACATCAGGCCTTCTCTTCTATATCCAAGCCAGAGAAGGGGGTCAACCAAAATAGACAAAAGAAGAGAGATTTTAATCCATTTTTAATCCTTCAAAGGAGGGATGGTTATGCATATCAAGATAATTGCAACACTGGGACCCAGCTCTTCAAGCCCTGAGGTCCTCCGAGAGATGGTAAGGCAGGGGGTATCTATATTCAGACTCAATTTTTCCCACAATACCCCTGAAGGATTTTCTCCCCTCATTCAACTTATAAAAAGGATTGAAAAGGAGATTGGACGGCCCATTACCATAATGGGAGACCTGAGCGGTCCAAAGATAAGGATAGGAGAGGTAAAGGGCTCTCCCCTTTATCTGGGAAAGGGATATAAGGCCATACTGGGTCTAGAAGGGCTTCGGGAGAAATATGAGGACAGGGGCATGCCCTATCTCTCCATCAAGATCCCAGAGGCCATCCATGGACTAAGACCGGGGATGAAGGCAATACTCAGCGATGGGGTCCCCATATTCAAAGTGGAAGAGGTGTTAGAGGCGGAGAAGGTATATCTGCTGGATGTGGAAAATGGGGGTACAGTCTCATCCAATAAGGGAATAAACTTTCCTGGCAAACCTATCTCCCTGCCTGCCCTTACGCCCACAGACAGAAAAAATCTCCATGCGGCCATAGAACTTGGAGTAGATGCCTTTGCCCTATCCTTTGTGCAGGACAAAAGGGACATGATGGATATCAGAGAAGAGATAGCCAAACACAATGAATGGATACCGGTTATTGCAAAGCTGGAGCGTGCAAGTGGAGTGGAAAATCTGGAGGAAATACTTGAACTGGCTGATGGTATCATGGTTGCTAGGGGTGACCTTGGATTGGAGTGTCCCCTCCCATCCCTGCCCATCATCCAGAAGAGGATTATCCACGCATGTAGAAAACACCACAAACCTGCCATTGTGGCCACACAAATGCTCCTCTCAATGGTGCACAATCCCCTACCCACCAGGGCAGAGACAACAGATGTGGCCAATGCAATAATGGATGGAGCAGATTGTGTTATGCTCTCAGATGAAACTGCCATTGGGAGTTTCCCCCTAGAGGTAATAAAAATAATCAGAGAAATAGCAGAAAATACTGAACGCTATATCTTTGACAATAGAAGTGAGCCCATAAAGCCCACCCATGAAAAGGATCCTGGGTCATATCTTGCCTATTCTGCGTGTCTCCTTGCAGGTTATGCATCAGCTAAGGCCATTGCCTGCCACTCCACCTCGGGAAAGACCGCCAGGCTCATATCAAGCTGTAGGCCCATCCAGCCCATATATGGCCTTACACCGGAAGAGAGGGTAATAAAATTTTTAAACTTCATGTGGGGAGTTGTGCCTACACTCTCTAATAAAGACATATCCTCCCACCTGGTAAGGGTAGAGAACTTTGTACAAAACTCCAGCCTGTTTAAGGCTGGAGATAAAGTAGTTATAACCTCTGGACAACCAACTCCAGGACAGAAGGAAAAACATACAAATCAGATAAAGATATACTATAAATAACCTTAGAGAGGGGGTAAAGTGGGGTGCTATCTCTCAAGAAGAGAGGTGGTGTAATTAAAATATTGGCTAAATATCACCCCCTTGCCCTTAAACATGTTCACATGGGCCATTATATAGCGGGCAACAGACTGTCTCACCTCCAGGGGAAGGGAGTTAAAGAAGTTAATCACCTCTTCCTCTGAGGTGAGGGCCTCTATCCTTTTCCAAATAAGGGCAGGGTCCCTCTCTTCTCCCCCCTCCTTAAAAAGGGAGGGCCTTTTCTCCAGGTTAGAAAAGGCATCTTTCCCTTCTTTCAGGGCCCTCTTGCATCCCTCCACTAGATTATTGATGACCTTTTCAAAGGAATTTTGGTCCTTAAAGGAAGAGTTCCATAACACCTCCTCATCCTTAACCAGCTCTAAGAGCACTTCATTTTCTCCCTGCTTCACCTTAACCACAATGCTCATCTCTCACCCCCTAACATATCCTGGGAAGATGTTCCCCTTCTAACATGGTAAGGAGTCTCCGTCCCCCTATCTCTGTCTTCAAGAGAATCTGCCCTGGTCCCTTTTTCAGGACCCTTCCTATAACTGTAGCATCCCTTCCCCGGGGATGGGATCTCAGCACACCCAGGGCCTTGTGGGCAAATTTTTCAGGTAAGATGCAGAGAAACTTTCCCTCATTTGCAAGGTACAAGGGGTCAAGTCCCAGAAGGGAGCACCCCTGCTTCACTGAATCCTTTACAGGGATCATCTCCTCTTCTATCTCTATCTCCACCTGGGACTGAGTGGCGATCTCATTTAGGGTGGTGGCAAGACCTCCCCTGGTGGGGTCCCTTAGCACATGGATATGAGGGACTTCTTCTATAAGGGAAAGGACCATGTGATTGAGGGGAGCGGAGTCACTTACAATACCCAGATCCAGGAGGATCCCCTCTCTGCTAGTCATTATGGCAAGACCATGGTCTCCTATGCTACCACTCACTATTATCACATCCCCGGGCATTGCCCTATTTCCCCGGGGAGGTGGATCCAGCACCACCTCCCCTATCCCTGTGGTATTTATAAATATCTTATCCACACTCCCTCTGGGAACCACCTTTGTATCGCCGGTAACCACTCTGACCCCTGCATCCTGAGCGGCCCGTGCCATAGAGGAGACTATCCTCTCCAGACAAGAGACCTCAAGCCCTTCCTCTATGACAAAACCACAACTCACAAATCTGGGCCTGGCGCCCATCATGGCCACATCGTTCACGGTCCCATGTATGGCCAGGGAACCAATGTCTCCCCCAGGGAAAAATATAGGATCAATGGTATAGGTGTCTGTACTAAAGGAGATGGGGGAGGATACATCAAGAAGGGCACCATCGTCCAGGGGTTGAAGATATTCATTGAAAAACTTCTCTAAAAACAACCCTCTTATAAGTCTGTGGCTCGCAACCCCTCCACTTCCATGATCCAACAATATTCTTTGCTCCATATCCTCTCCTTGACCTCTGTGGCCTTAACATGTTCCATATTTATAATAGGCGGCACAACTTCCCTCAGTGGAGACCATACAGGGGCCCACAGGGCTCATAGGGGTGCACCTCTTCTTAAAGAGGGGACACATGGGCGGTGTTATCTTTCCCTGAAGTACCTCTCCACACCTGCATCCAGGGGGATCAGATATGTCACTGCCCTTTGGGTTAAACCTCTTTAAGGCATCCATGGCTGAGTAGCTATCCCTTATCCTCAGTCCACTTCCCTTGATTATCCCAATGCCCCTCCACAGGGCATCGTCTCTCTCAAAGACCTCCTCCAGCAGGGCCCTTGCCCTGGGATTCCCATTTCTCTTAACTGCCCTTGTATACTGGTTAAACACCTCTACCCTGCCAGACAATTTCATCTCCATAAGTCTGCAGATGGACATGGCAATATCCAAGGGTTCAAACCCAGAGATAACTGCTGGGACTCCATATTTGTGAGGTATAAAACCATACACATCTACCCCAATCACTGTGGAGACATGTCCAGGAAGCAGCAAACCGTCCACCTCCACCCCGGAGGAGAGGAGAAAGTCAAGGGCAGGGGGGATTAACTTGTGGGCAGGGAGTACGGAAAAGTTGCTTACACCCCGCTGTTGGGCCTCCTTTATGGTGGCAGCCACGGTGGGGGAGGTGGTCTCAAAACCTATTCCCCAGAACACCACCTCCACTCCTGGTTCTCTCTGGGCCAGGTCCAGGGCATCCAGAGGGGAATAACACACATGTACCCTTGCCCCTTTTGCTCGCAACATCTTTAAACTCATTCCCTGTGCATCTGGGACCCTCATCATATCCCCAAATGTTGCCAGCACTATCCCCTCCCCTCTCACCAGCTCCATCCCAAGAGAGATATCTCTAGCATGGGTCACGCATACTGGACACCCAGGTCCTGAGATATGTCTTAGCCCCTCAGGGAAAAGACTCCTCAAACCGCTCTGAAATATGGCCACAGTATGGGTGCCACACACCTCCATAAAGCTAAAGCCTCCGCACCTCTCCACCAGTGTCTTCATCCTCTCAACAAGGCCGTGTATCTCCTTTCTCCCACCAGCCACGCCTTTCACCTCCACCCTACTAAAGTACAATCTCTGTTCCAATCCCTGCCTTTGTAAACAATTCCAGGATAATGGAATTTTCTATCCTGCCATCTATTATATGGGTCTTCTCCACCCCATCCTCCAGGGCCTCTATACAACACTTTACCTTTGGGATCATCCCTCCCTTTATCATTCCCCGGGATATGGCCTCAAGTGCATCTTTTCGGCTTATGGAAGAGATAAGTTCCCCCTTTGACATAATACCTGGCACATCAGTTAGCAATATAAGTCTCTTTGCCTTGAGGGCACATGCCACTGCCGAGGCCACATCATCTGCATTAATATTATAGGTAAGGCCATCTTCATCCACCCCCACCGGGGCTATTACAGGGATAAATCCCCTTTCCTCCAGGGTAGTTATAAGGTCGCTCCTTATCTTTACCACTTCCCCCACTCTTCCAAGGTCTATTATCTCGGGAGGTGCGTCATCTTTTGAGACAACCATCTCCAGCTTTCTGGCCTTTATGAACCAACCATCCTTTCCTGAAAGTCCAACTGCACTTCCGCCATTTAGGTTTATAAGATTTACTATCTCCTTGTTTACCCTGCCCACAAGCACCATCTCCACCACATCCATGGTGGCCTCATCTGTTACCCTGAGACCTTCCCTAAACTCACTATCTATCTTTAGACGTTTGAGCATATTTCCAATCTGGGGACCACCCCCATGCACAATCACAGGATTTATACCTATATATTTCAGCAGGATTACATTGAGGGCAAAACTCTTCTTCAATCGCTCATCCAGCATTGCATGGCCCCCGTACTTTATCACAATAGTTTGATGATAAAACTGACGGATATAGGGGAGTGATTCAAGAAGGATCTTTGCCTTTCTCCTCTCGTTTTCCATACCTCCACCTCTTGTCTGAAAAAATGGAATGGGAATAAAAAAGGGGTCCCTTTAAAAGGACCCCTCTTGTTACTACTTATCTTCAATTAAGTCAAACTAGGCAGCAGCATCCAGTTCACGACGTGCGGCCATATCAAAGAGTACCCTCTCTCTTGCCTTGTCAATACCAAGGGCCTTTCTCTTCTTATCAATGTGTTCAATCATGAGTTTTGCCATCTCATATGGATCCTCTGCAAATCCCCATTTTCCAATGCCCAGTTTTTCCAGCCCACCAAATAGCATATCATGGAACTTGGTGTTTTTGGTGGTGGGGAAGGTTACTCCAAAGACCGTATATACCCCTGATGCCACAAAGTATTGACCAATGGAGATGGCCTTCTCACTCATCCACTCAGGTGCAGCCCCTGCTGCTGGTAGGTCAGCAATGGAGTTTCCAAGGCCCCCTGTCTTTACCACCTCAGAGGCGGCAATGAGGATACGACTATTATCAACACAAGAGCCCATTCCCAATACAGGAGGCATACCAACGGCCTCACAGACCTCTGCAAGTCCAGGCCCTGCTAGATGTGCCGCCTCAGGAACCAGCAGACCTGCCTTGGCTAAGGATATCTGGGAACACCCTGTTTGAAGAACCAATACGTCCTTCTTTATGAGTTCCTTAACCAATTCCACATGGATGTAATCGTGCTTTACCCTGGGATTTGTACACCCAACCACGCCTGCCAGTCCGCGTATCCTCCCATTTATAATGTTTTCATTCAATGGCTTATAAGATGCCCTAAAAGTGCCCCCAAGCATATATTTAATATACTCGTGGGAAAAACCATGGATACCGGGATTTACAATATTGGGGATCTCTACCTGCACCTTCCTGTTTTTAAAACGTGCAATGGCACGGATCACTATCTCGTCTGTGCACTTTTTGGGATTGTGCTCATCTAGGGGAATATGGGTGGCCCCTTCCAACCTACACCTAGGATTGGTGGTAAACACAAAGGTATTATAACACTGGGCCGCAGTGGTTAAGCCCTGCATAATACACTGCACATCTACCCCCATGGCATCCACCGCCCCTGTAGCCAATACCAATTCTGTGGAAAGGAAATTACCTGCATGAGGGATACCGTGACGGGAAAGTACTTCAGCACCAGAACAACACATACCGCACAGGTTAATGCCCTTTGCCCCTGCATCCTTGGCCGCCTCAATAAGCGCAGGGTCATTTACAGAGGCAATCATGGCCTCAAACAGATTGGGCTCATGACCATGAATAATCACATTCACATAGTCCTCTTTAAGGGTACCCATATTTACATTGGCCAGTACAGGAGTGGGAGTCCCATAGAGGATATCTGAAATCTCTGTCGCCACCATGGACCCTCCCCACCCATCAGAGAGGGCACACCTGCTTATCTGCACCAATATATTCTCATAATGTTGATCCACACCTATGTGGGTCCTGTGCATAAGTTCCATTATCTCCCTCATGGCTCCCCTGGGGACTATCCCAAGTTTCCTCCAGGTCTCCAGGGTGGCCTCTGGGACCCTTTTGGCAAATGGGATCTCTCCCTCCACCTGAGTATATGTCCTCTCCAGTTCCTCATATAGGTCCTTGGCTATCTCCTCAATGCTCCTCCCTTCTGTCTCAATATCTATAGATTTGGCCACTTCCACCAACTTTATGGGGTCCTTGATCCTGAACTCTTTTATCTTACCATTTACCACTTCCCGAAAGAGGTCCAACATGGACATACCATGATCTGTATGGGCCGCGGCACCAGATGCAACCATCCTCGCAAAATTTCTGGCCTGGATAGTATCAATGGTGGCACCACACACCCCTACCTTGCTGTAAGGGTCCTTGGCATTCAAACGACATGGCCCCATGGAACAATGCTTACAACATGCAGAATCAGAACCAATGGGACAGGGCTTCAAGTCTGCCGCCCTCTCAAACACCGTAGAGACCCCATCCTTGTGGGTCCTCTCCAGCATCTGGGCAGTTGCTTCACAAATGGTGAAGTCCTGGGGAGAGAACTCCTTTGCCTTCACACTCCCTTTCTTAACTTTCTTTTCCATATAATCCTCCCTTATGGAACAATTAAAACCCTATAAAACTTATCTTATTGAAATCCTTTACATTTTTTAAAGTCAGTGTATTGTAAGTCCTAAAATAACCTTTGTCAAGCAAGTGAGGTCTTTTTTGCATCTGCCAATATATTGCATAACCCAAGAATCACCATTCTGATTTTAGTCTCCTCAACATAAGCTCTTCCACTGCATCCCTTGGGTCCTTTCCTCTATAGAGGATGGAATAGACCTGCTGGGTGATTGGCATCTCCACCCCCATTTTTTCCCCAAGTCTATAGAGGGCCTCACAGGTCTTCACCCCCTCTGCCACCATCTTCATCTCCTTCAGTATATCTTCCAGTTTCGCACCTGCCCCTATTCTCAACCCCACCTGTCTATTTCTGCTGAGGTCCCCTGTACAGGTGAGGACCAGGTCCCCAAGTCCAGACAATCCCATAAAGGTCTCCTTATTGGCACCCATCCTCTCTCCCAGTCTGGCCATCTCCGCCAGTCCCCTGGTAATAAGGGCGGCCCTGGCATCATCTCCAAAACCAAGCCCATCACATATGCCCGCCCCTATGGCAATCACATTTTTTATGGCCCCTCCAAGCTCTACCCCTTTATAATCCACATTGGTGTAAACCCTAAAATAATCACAGGAAAAAAGATGCTGTATCCTCCTGGCCACCTCTACTTCTCTGCATCCCAGGGCCACGGCAGTAGGTAGTCCCCTGGAGACCTCCTTTGCAAAGGAAGGGCCAGAGAGCACTGCATATATTGGAGATAGGGAAGAGAGTACCTCCTCCACCACCTGAGACATGGTCTTTAAGGAAGAGACCTCTATCCCCTTGCTGGCACAGATGAGCACAGGAGAGGGATGGAGATGGGGAAGCATCTGCTCAAGCACAGGCCTTACAAATTGAGCAGGCACCACTATGAGGATATATCCCTTTCCAGCCACTGCCTCAGCAATGGAAGTGGTTATGGTTGTTATTCCTTCATGGAGTGACACCCCTGGCAAGAACCAGGTATTTTCCCTCTTATCCCTCATCTCCTCTGCCAGTTCTTTTTCTCTCACCCATAAGGAGACCTCATGACCATTTCTGGCAAGGAGATTTGCCAGGGTACTACCCCAGGAACCCGCTCCAATTACTGCTATTTGCATATTCCCCTTCCACCTCTAATGCTCCAATTTTTCCTGGTGATACCCTTTTTAGTCCCGCAGGTCAAGAAGGCCCCATAAGGCTTAAGGATAAGCAAGGGTTACGTCTAAAATACATTTGCCAGAAAAAAAAATCTCTGCTACCATCTCTCCACCTTTCTTTTTGACAAGGCAATGGAGGAGAGAAAAAGATTAAGGTGAATAAGGTCTATAAATTTACTCCCCCCCAGATAGAAGTCCTCAAAATAGTCCAGGACAACCTCCCGGACACTCCCATGCCCTTTAAAAAAATAGGAGAGAGGGTGGGATTAGAAGAAAAAGAGGTAATTGAATTTATCACCAACTTAAAAAAACAGGGATATATCAGAAGATTTGGAGCCACATTAAAACACCAGGTGGCTGGCTATGACTGGAATGTAATGGTTGCATGGAGGATAGAGCCAGAAGAAAAGGTCAAGGAAATAGAAGACTATATCTTATCCCGCCCAGAGATCACCCACTGTTATATAAGAAAGACCCATCCCTTGTGGCCATACAACCTCTATACCATGATTCATGGCAGGAGTGAGGATGAGTGTATGGAGGTGATAAAAAAGATAGGAGAGGAGATTGGATTCTCAGATTATCAACTCCTATTTAGTGATGAAGAATTAAAAAAAACCTCAATGCAATATTTTTAAAAGGAGCAATAGACCATGAACATATCCACACACCTCTATGAAAGGGCAAAAAAAATCATCCCTGGTGGAGTAAATAGCCCTGTGAGGGCGTGTAAGGCAGTGGATACAGAGCCTGTGTTTATAAGAGAGGGGAAAGGTAGTAAGATAATTAGTGTGGATGGGAGAGAAATGGTTGACTTTGTGATGTCCTGGGGACCCCTTATCCTGGGACATGCCCCTAAGGTGGTTATAGATGCCGCCAAAGAGGCAATGGAGAAGGGATGCACCTTTGGTGCCCCCTGTGAATATGAAGTGGAAATGGCCCAGATCCTCACAGAGGCAATAGCCTCCCTTGAAATGGTCAGGATGGTAAATTCAGGGACAGAGGCCACTATGAGCGCCATAAGATTGGCCCGGGGATACACCAAGAGAGATAAGATAGTAAAGTTCATCGGATGTTATCATGGACATGTGGATTATCTCCTTGCCCAGGCAGGTTCTGGAGTGGCCACATTTTCCATCCCTGGCACCCCAGGTGTATGTGAAGAGATCGTAAAAAACACCCTCCTTGTCCCCTACAACCACCTGGAAGAGGTAGAGAAGATATTCAAAGATGAAGGGGAGAGGATTGCCTGTGTAATAGTGGAACCAGTAGCGGGGAATATGGGGCTGGTGCCTCCCAAGAAGGGATTCCTTGAGGGACTTAGAAAAATCACCCAAGAGTATGGGGCCCTGCTCATCTTTGACGAGGTGATTACTGGATTTAGATTCTGTTATGGGGGATACCAGGACCTATTGGAGATAAAACCAGATATCACATGTCTGGGAAAGATAATAGGGGGGGGATTCCCTGTAGGGGCCTTTGGAGGAAAGAAAGAAATAATGAGTCACCTTGCCCCTGAAGGTGATATATATCAGGCAGGGACCCTCTCCGGAAATCCCGTGGCCATGGCCGCAGGCATAGCCACATTAAGGGTACTCCAGGATTCAGACTATAATGCCCTGGGAGAGATAACCAGCCACCTCACTAGGGAATTAAAGGAGGTATTTGAAAACAAGGGGATAGAGGTAAAGATAAATACCCTGGGATCTGCCTTTACTATATTTTTTACCTCAAAGGAGATTGAGGATTTTAAGGACGCATCAAGTACGGATACTGCTCTATTTGCCCGATATTATCGACACCTAAGGGAAAGGGATATATATATTCCTCCCTCTAACTTTGAATGTATGTTTACCTCCTTTGCCCATACAAAAGAGGACTTGTGCAAACTTATTGAGGCCACAGAAGACTTTAGTGTCTAATCACCTTGACAAGAACAAATTCCTTAAATAGTTAGAGGGTAAGACCCCATAAACTTCATGAAAAGCCAAAAGCAAAAGGAGGTAGTGGCGATGAAAAGGTTGCTAGTCTTTGGTGTGATCCTTACAGTTGCATTTGTCTTCTCCCTTCAGGGTCCTGCAAGGGCAATGAAGATCCCCAAGGAAATACTCATGAATGCGTGTGAGGGAAAAACCAAAAATCCCATATACGCCCCTGTACTTATGCCCCATCAAAAACACATGAAGCTGGGATGTAACACCTGCCATCACAAGTGGACAGACAAAAAAAATCCTCCCAAAAAGTGTACCAGTTCTGGATGCCATGACATTTTAGAGGCAAAGGGAAGTCAGATGATGGCCACCCATTCTGCATATAATGCCTTTCACAATCGCACAAGTCCCCATAGCTGTATAGGTTGTCACATGAAAAGAAAAAGGGAACACCTGGCCACAGGGCCTATTGCATGTGCCAAGTGTCATGTAAAAAACAGGTAAGATTAGGGAGAGAGGCCACCTCTCTCCCTCTCTCGTGAATATGGAGCCCTATATATGTCAAAAAAGGAGAAGGATGAAATAATTGAACTCACAGAGGTGATAGAAGAGGGTGAAGAGAACAGAGAAGGAGAGGGGGATCTAGACAAAGAACTGGATGAACTCTTGGGAGAAGAGGAAGACCCTATGGCTGGTAAAGACGCATCCTTAGAGGATGAATTGGACGAACTCCTGGAGAAGGGGGATAATCCAGAGGAAAAGAAGGTCTCCTCCACAGAGGAGGATATTGATCTGGATTCCATCTTTGATGAACTGGATAAGGACCTTAGTCTAGAAGATGAGAAGGAAGGGACCTCCCCATCCAGTGAAGAAAAGGGGGGGGGCTCAGATGGTCCCGTCTCCCAGGACGACATTGATCATCTTTTAGAATCAGAGGAAGAGGGCTCCTCCCAGGAGAAGGGGGGTGAGGAGAGAAAGGATTCAGGGATACCCACCCAAGAAGATATTGATGCCCTTTTTGAAGAGGAGGAAGAGGAGGAGACCCCTGTCCCACCCCAGGAAGATACATCTTCCCCCTCTAAGGCCCACCCAGAAGAGAGAGGCCCTCTTGGAGGGAGAGAGCTAGAAGAAATAAAGGCCTCTTTAACAGACCTGAGGGAAAAGATAGAAGAGATGGACCACAAGCTAGGGGAACTCACCTCTACCCTTACCAAGCTTCAGGCAAATGCCTCCATAGAGGAGATGTTTGCCAACTTCAAAGAGGAGATACTCTCGTCCATAAAAAAACTCATCCCCGCAGAGGCCGCACGGGTGGTTAGAGAGGAAATAAAGGCACTGGAAGAAGAGTTGGAAGAAGAGGAAGGGGAATAAAAAAACAAAAAATAAAAAAGGGAGGGGTGCCTTCTGGGTTTCTCTCCCTTTTTCCCGTCCGGCAGGCATCACGTTGACTGAGGCCAGGACCATTTCCCCAAGAGAGGTCCCGGACGGGTTTTTTTATATCACAACAAAGGGATAGCAGATATATGGACAAGATACAAAAGATGGCCATCCAGGTAACAAAGGAGATCGTGGTAAAATTTATTGAGATAGGAAGGATATCCCCCACCAACTTTAATCAATTCTTCAAACCCATCTATACAGAGGTATTAAAGACCATCACTCAAGGGGAAGATCTAGAGGAAAAAAAGGAGAAATCCAGGTAAGAGAAATGGAGAGGGACCTGCTCATAGCGCAGATGTTTTCCCGAATAGCGCGCTGGTATGACTTCCTCAATCACTTTCTGAGCTTGGGGATGGACATCTATTGGCGTAAAAAAATGGTGGAGTGTATAGAGGATCCTCCAGAGGTGGTGCTGGATATAGCCACTGGAACCATGGATGTGGCCAGGCTAATTCAAAGACGATTTCCCACAGCCACCCTCCTGGGATGTGACCTCTCCAGGGAGATGTTAAAACATGGGAAAACAAAGGTCCCCCCCCTCCTGGCAACAGTAGCAAACGCAAAATATCTCCCTGTAAAGGAAGAAAGCATTGATGTGGTAACAATTGCCTTTGGGGTGAGAAATATTATCCCCCGACCACAGCTCTATAAAGAGGTATATAGGGTACTCAAGAACAGGGGTAGCTTTATTATCCTTGAATTTGCATCTGCCAGGGAAAGGATATGGTTTGGAATATATAACCTCTATCTTGAAAGGCTCCTGCCCCTTCTAGGAAGACTCATATCCAGAGATAAAGAGGCCTATTCCTATCTGGCAAGGACCATCAAGGAATTTCCCCGGCCAGAAAAACTCAGGGAAGAACTCCTGGAGAGTGGATTCTCCACAGCGGCCTATTTTCCCCTCTCCAAGGGGATAGTAAACATCCACCTGGCTAAAAAAATCTCAGTCACCCCATAGACCTCACCCCCCATTGAAGCTCTGGCGGAAAAGACAGGATAGGGGGCGCCAGTTTCCCCCTCTTAATTTGCCTTTTTCTTTAAAAGGGCCAGGGCCTCGGGAGAGAGCCTTTTTATATTTATATCCCTTTGAGGATAGGGGATTTCTATCCCCGCATTTCTTAATTTTTCAAACAGTACATAATAATAATCACTATGGGGCTCAGTGCGTATCATATCTATGCGACTTATCCTGCACCAGACCCTCAGGGAAAAATTGAGGGAACTATCTCCAAATCCTTCAAACCATACCCGTATGGGATGTTCCTCATCCTCCACAGTATAGGCAACCTCCCTGGCCGCCTCTATGGCAATGGACTCCACCTCCCTGGGGTCTGCATCATAAGATACCCCAAAAGGAATACTTAACCTCCGCCAGTCATCAGAGTATGTCCAGGTATTTACCCTATTAGAGACAAATTCAGAGTTTGGAACGATTATCTCCTGTCCATCAAAACTCCTGATTATGGTGGCCCTGATGGCCACATTTTTTACAATCCCCATAATTCCATTTTCCAATTCCACAAAGTCTCCCACTTTAATGGACCTGTCCATGAGCAGAATAAGCCCTGAGACAAAATTATTGGCAATGGTCTGAAGTCCAAACCCCATTCCCACACCCAGGGCCCCAAATAATATACTCAATTGACTGAGGTCTATACCCCCACTAGAGAGGACAATAAAACACAATACCACCAGAGAGGTATAATATCCCAGGGTAGTTATAGAATTTATGGCACCAGAGGTGAGCTTTGTATTTTCCTCCAGAAACATCCCCAACCTCCTGCGTCCCCACCTAAGGAGCCACAAACCAAGCAAAAATAAGAGGAGTACCTTTAGAATAATAGCCAGGGTAAGGGTGGAACCTCCAAGGGTGATGAGGGGATAGAAGAGAACCAGCTTTAAAAGACGAAAGAGGTGCTTAAAAAAGTTGGTTCCAAGCATCTTCATCTTTCCACCCCACCCAGCCATATCTGATCCAAGGGTATCTATGAGAGAGGCTCTATACTTAAAGCCAGAAGCCATGCCCTTGTTCTCTATGAGAATAAGGAGCAGGGAATCTAACAGGTTGTTATCTCTCTGGAGAAGGGATATTAATCTTCCCTTTCCCCCCAGATGCCCCCCTTCTCCCCTCTCCATACTCACAAGAGAGGCTATCTCCTGCGTAAGCTCTATCTTCATCTCTCTCACCTGGTCCAACTGGTCCAGCACATCCTCATATGTCTCGTCCACCTCCTTAACCCACCTGTCCATCTCCCTCAAAAAGGCACTGGCATCTCTGGAGGCCATCATATCTCTATATAGCTCTACCCATGAGAGGTAAAACCTCCTCTCCCTTAGATCCAGCAAAATTCCCTCCTTTTGCTGCTCTATTATCATCCTCTTATAGCGAAGCCCCTTTAAACTGGCCTCCAGTTCCCTTTTCTCCTCCTGGAGGATATCCATCTGAGCCCTCTTTAAACTAGGAGACTGCATCTGTGACTTTATCTTGTTTAATTTTACTTGATACCAAATGATATTTTTGTTCAGACCGTTGTTCTTACGATCCAATGAGGCAAGCCTCTTATCTGCTCCCCTCTCCACCTCCTCTAACTCCTTCTTCAAGGTGGATATCACCTTCTCATCCACAGAGAGATTATAAAAGATCCTCTTTATCCTTTTGGTCTGTTGTTCCCTCAACTCTTTGATCCCATCAAAGGCGTGTACATAAGATTGAAGGGTTATAAATAAACGGGCATATTCCATTTCCAGACTCAATATATCAGCCAACAGTTGATATGCCTGAACCTCATTTGAATTATCACCCTCAAGAAGTATGTATTTGTTCACCATAGATGAAATATCCGTTTTAAGTGAAGAAAGTTGAGTGGAATAATATTTCTGTTTCTTTTTACAATCCAAAAAATATTCATTTATTTTTTCCAAAATAGAAACATTCTTATCAAAAAAATTGATATCATAGGGGGGAGAAGGAAGAGGTGAAAGCGTGATAGCAGGATATATACTTGATTTTATATATGACTTTAGATTATCTATCTGGAAATAAATAGGATGCAAATTCTGGATTATTCTGGATAGACTAGATTTAATAGTCGCATTTGTACTGTTTACAATTAGCTTTTTTAAATCAGAATTGATACTTTTTAAAATTATCTTTGTCTTTTTTGTAAAGTTATCTATCCCAGCTATAGTTGCATTTTTAATCTGTAAATTTTTAATATAATTAATATCATACCATTTAGCATAAACTATATGAACATTTATTAAAACTAAAAAGGGAATAACTAAACATAAATATCTCCTCACCATAGAGAAAATCTCCCATAACTTCATCTAGTTTATTTTAAAACTTCTCTATATTATCAATTTGAGACTAATTAGGCAAGAAAAACAACCTCCAACATATTTCAAAAAAATAACCACAGTTTTTTTATTGAAAATTCCATGTCCTCTGCTTCCCTCCACTTTTTCTTGACAAGAAAAAGAAATAAGAGTATGAATTCTCGTTTCTCTAACATATTTTATATGGCCAGGGAATCCTGCTGTGGCCATTTTTCTCAAAAAAGAGGAAGGGTTTTTTATGTCTTATGAAACTTTCATGCTTAGTGGGTGGGGGTGTATTGTATGAGTTTAACCTTTAAATTTTACTAGGTATGGGTGGTGGCCATGGTAGTAGGAAGACACATTATTGCAGAACTCTATGGGGTTAAGAAGGAATTGATCTCCTACGAGGACACCGTGAAGGAGATCCTGGAGTCAGTGACCGAGGAAGCCAGATTCAACAAGGTTGGCTCCATGTATAAACAATTTAAACCATATGGAGTAACTGGTGTGATTCTTGTTGAAGAATCACACATATCCATACATACCTGGCCGGAATATGAACTTGTAAATTTAGATGTATTTACCTGTGGAGATGTATCCAAGGTAGATAAGGCATTTGAACTTTTCCTAGAAAGATTTAAGCCCACCTCTTATAAACATCAGGTAATAGATAGGGGATAGGATAAATGGATAGATTTAAAAATCAGGTGATTCAATTGACAGCCAGAGGAGAGATCTCCATCTACGAGTTGATAGAAAGGCAGGACCTCTCTTTGAAGGAATTTTTTGAGAGAATAAGGGAAATGGAGAGGGAAGGGCTAATTACTATCTCCAAGGGAAGGGTGAAATTAAATGAAGAGGTAGCCCAGCAACGCCCTGTACTCAAGGAAATAGGTGAGATTGCATGTGGAGAATGTGAAAAAACAGGATATAGAATAACCACTTACTTTAAAGAGCTACTTGAGAAGTGGAGGGGTCTTGTTGCCCACAGACCTGAGGCAGTAGAGAGGTTTGACCAGGGATTTATATCTGAGACAGGGGTAATCAGGAGGGTTGAGTACATATATGAACGGGGAGACCTCCTGGATGCGGAGATATTTATTATGGGAGATGATGACCTGTTGAGCATTGCCCTTGCCCTTACCCATCTTCCCAAGAGAATAGAGGTGGTGGAAATAGATGAGAGGCTGGTAAATTTTATAAACAGGATTGCAGGAGAGATGGGGCTCCCTCTCCACGCAGAGATATTTGATGCCCAAAATCCCCTTCCAGAAAGATTTAAAGGAAAATTTGATGTCTTTGTCACAGACCCTGTGGAGACCCTGCCGGGACTAACCCTTTTTGTATCCCGAGCAACCGCCGCATTAAGGGGAAAGGGTAGCGCTGGATATCTGGGATTGACCACCATAGAGGCCTCAAAAGAAAAGTGGTATGAAATAGAAAAGAGGTTTCTGGAGATGGGGTTTGTAATCACCGATATAAGACGAAGATTTAACGTATATCCCTTGGGGGAGATATCCTTCTCTAGGTACCAAGAAAAGTGTCAGGTATATAAAGAGATTGGAGTAAAGGCGGACCGTGATTGGTACACATCCTCTTTAATCAGATTGGAAGCAATAAAAGCCCCACGGCCTTATATAACAGAGGCAATGATTATAGATGAAAAGGTATATAAGGACGATGAATCCCTGGCAACCCCTTACTGAGTGAGATCAACGCCAGGAGGAGGTTATAAAAGGCAACCCCTTATTGGGTTGCCTTTTTTGTATCTTAAGGAGAAAAAAGATGTTTTTAGGGGCACATATGTCCATTGCGGGGGGATTACATCGGGCAATAGAGCGAATAAAAAAGGTAAAGGGAACTGCCCTACAGATATTTACAAAAAATCAACGTCAGTGGCATACACCTAGGATCTCTGAAAAGGACATAGAGAAGTTCTTGTGCAAGAGGGACAACTGGGGACCCTATCCTGTTTTCTCTCATACCTCATACCTGTTAAACCTGGCCAGTCCTGATCCCAGGTTATGGGAAAAATCAGTGGAGGAGCTCTCTCAGGAACTGGAGCGTGCCGCCTCACTTGGGTTGAAGGGGGTGGTCACCCATCCTGGATCTCACAGGGGAAAGGGGATTAAAGAGGGGATCAAGAGGATAGCATATGCCATTGACAGGGCCATTGAGGAAACCAGCTTTTCAGGGGATATCCTCCTTGAAACCACCTCTGGTCAGGGACATAGCATAGGAGGTAGATTTGAGGAACTCGCTGAGGTAATAACCCTTAGCAATCATCCTCAACGCTTAAAGGTATGTGTGGACACTGCCCATATATTTGCCGCAGGTTATCCCATAAAGGAAGATTATTTTAAGGTAATGGAGGAAATTGGGGTTATCCTGGGGAGGGATAAGATCGCCCTGTTTCATTTAAACGACAATTATTATCCCCTGGGAAGTAGGAGGGATAGACATGCCCATATAGGAGAAGGAGAGATAGGAATAGAGAGCTTTGGAGAACTAATGAGGGATAAGGACCTTACCCATGTCCCCAAGATAATTGAGACCCCAAAGGGGAAGGGGATGTGTTTTGACATGATGAACCTGGACATACTCAGGGCCCTATGTGATGAGGGAATTTAGAAAATTTTTAAATACTCCCCTGCAACTGGGAAACCAGACCATAAAAACACGGCTCATTCTGGCGCCCATGTCTGGACTAACCCACCTTGTCCTTAGAAAGATTATTATGGAGCAAGGGGGATGCGGTCTATTATATACCGAGATGTGTCTGGCATCGCTGGTGATACAGGAAGATAAGGAACGCTCTTTAGTCTTCAAATGGGAAGAACAAGAGCTTCCCTATCTAGTATGTCAGATACTTGTAAGGGAGATAGATATTGCTAAAAGGGCCGCTGTAAGGATACAAAAAGAGGGTTTTTTTGGCTTGGATATAAATATGGGATGCTCTGTGAAGAGGATAGTAAAAAAAGGGATGGGGGCGGCCCTGTTAAGGGAGCCAGATAGGGCGAGAGCTCTGGTAAAAGGGATAAAGGCAGAGGTGGATATTCCTGTTATAGTAAAGCTTAGAACCGCATGGAAAGACCATATAGAGGAGACCAGGGATCTGGCCAGGTCCCTGGAGGAGGCAGGGGCAGACGCACTTATCTTCCATCCCAGGACTGCCCCTGATATCAGGACCCGTTCCCCCAAATGGGAATACATCCGTGAGATAAAACACGCAGTAAACATACCCGTTTTTGGCAATGGTGATGTGTTCCATGAGGAGGATATGGAGAGGATACTTGATACAGGATGTGATGGAATTGCCTTGGGAAGGATAGCCGCGGCAAGACCATGGATATTTGCCCAAACCCTGAAAGATTTAACTCCCAAGGGGGATCTCCTATTTCAAGTGGGCATAAAAATGCTGGAAGGCCTCCACCAATACTACCCTCCGGATATGGCCAGTAGACTCTTTAAGCACTGGTGTAGATTCTTCTTTGCCAACTTTGTATATGGCCACTCTATGTTAAAGACAATAGGCAGGTGTACCACCAAAGAGGAGATAGTGAAACAATTAGAAAACATGCTTCTCCCTCCCCCTCCATTAAAAAAACGGCCCAACTTAAACCTCTTGAGATAATTTCCGTTGAAAAAACATCTCAAAAGGGGTATATAGGAGATGGGAGTCCACTTAATTCACGCCTAAGATTTTACCCTCTCCTGAGAAATCTCGCACAGCTTAATATCATAAGGCCCACGACCTCCTCCCATAAACTATAAACAAAAAAGGGGGGCAAGGCCATGAAACACACAAGAACCACCATAATTATAGTGGAGGACGAGGAACATATTTCCGAGACCCTGGGATACCTCTTTGAGGACTTGGGGTGGGATTTCTTCTCCTTCATAAGTGGCGAAGGTGCCCTAAAATTCCTTGAAAAAAAGGGGGCAGAGGTGGCCATCGTGGACCTGCGTCTCCCAGGAATGAGTGGAATAGAATTTATAAAAAAGGCCCACCGTCTCCATCCCCCCTTAAAGTTCATTATTTTTACAGGCACATACGAAGATGAGGCCCTGAAGGAGCTAGAGGAAATACCAGGTATATCCCCTCGTATCTTTCAAAAACCTGTAAAAAACCTAGAGGAGTTTGTTGAAGAGATACAAAAAATGGTTTACCCTAAAGACTAATTCCAGGAAGGAGATGTACGTGAAGGTAATGGGGAGAGCTATCTTTTTCACAACAATACTAACCTTCCTTTTGGTAAGCGTCACCAAGGCCGTATCCCCCCAGCTTCAGGTACTCTATATAAACCGAAGACCATATTATTTCTGTGAAAATGGGGAGGCCAGGGGTATATTGGTGGACATCTCCCGTAAGATATTCAAAGAGGCCCATATCAGGGTAAGATATAGATTATCCTCTCCTTCCAGAATCCTGTGGATTATCAGACAGGGTCCAATGAATGTGTGTTCCATTGGATGGTTTAAGACACCCCAGAGGGAAAAATTTGCAAAATTTTCTCTGCCAATATACCAGAATAGACCTTTGGTGGTACTGACTCTCAAAAGATTGAAACCAAGATTTAAAGGAATCCATACCCTGCAGCAGCTCTTTAAAAGAAAAGGACTTAGATGGGGACGTCTAGTATCCTTTTCCTATGGAGATATGGTGGATT
Source organism: uncultured Desulfohalobiaceae bacterium (assembly GCA_964427155.1). Taxonomy (GTDB): domain Bacteria; phylum Desulfobacterota; class Desulfovibrionia; order Desulfovibrionales; family Desulfothermaceae; genus Desulfothermus. The sequence goes on from CAYRSC010000024.1 coordinate 91,643, forward strand.
CCCTGGCAAAGGCCCTGTCTCCCACCAGGGTATCCATCACAGGTTCCCAGATCCTGCTTATACGCATGCTCTTCCATGGAAGGATAGATTATATTCTACTCTCTCCAGAAGAGATCCCCTTTCTAGTGAAACACAGCGGTTATCCAGCAAAAGACCTTATATCCATCCCCCTCAAGGACATATCCCGCGGAAATAAACGATATATAATGTTTAGCAGAAGGGTTTCAGACTCCCTTATCCAGAGAATAAATAGGGCCATAAAAAAATTAATGCCCTCTCTCTACAGGGAGGAAAACTGAAAAGAGGAGAAATATGCAACATAGCAAAAGCATTGCAAAGGATCTAAGGATCATTCTTGTGGTCCTGATAGCAATATTTTCTTTACTATTTATAGTATTAGATGCAATTATTTATTTTATAAACAGTGAAAAAAATTTTAACAATAGAATAAATAACACAGTGAATACTATTAAAAAGGCATATTCATATCCTTTATGGACTATAAATATAGAACAGATAGGAATTATATCTAATGGTATATTACAAAATAATATAGTTGAAGGGATAGAAGTAATAGAATTTCCCCAAAAACATATCCTTTTTAAGAAATATAAACATATAGATAGAAAAAACAAAAAATATAATTACATGATGAAAGACATACCTATATTCTTTAATAGAGAGAAGGTTGGAGAGGTAAAAGTATTATTTTCATTTGCCACACAACAATCTTTTATGCAACGGCTAATTTTTACTAATATGATAAATGTTATCATCATATTGATGGTAATCTTGATAAGTACAGACTGGATATTAAAAAGGCTTATAAAAGATCCTCTAAAACAACTTATATTCTTATTAAATAGAATTAGTGAGGGAGAATACCCTAAAAAGATCCGTTTGTCTAAATATGATGAAATAAATACCATCATATCCTGTGTTCAGAAATTAACACAAAAGGTACATCTTCGGGAGGAGGAACTCAAACAGAGTGAAGAGAAGTTCAGGAAACTGGCAGAGAGTTCTCCAGCGGGAATACTAATATATCTATACTCCACGCAGCGTTTTGTATATTGTAACAGGGCGTGTGAAATAATCTCTGGTTATAGCAGGGATGAGATATTATGCATGAAATTCTGGGAACTAGTACATCCTGACTTCGTGGACCTGGTTAAGGTAATTTCCACAGAAAAGACCACGGAGGAACCCATCCACTATGAGATAAAGCTCCTATCCAAAAAGGGGGAGGAAAAATGGATCAAGGTGGCATCCACCTCTCTAGAATATATGGGGAAAAGGGGCAGGATAGTGGTTTTTATAGATACCACTCAGACAAAAAGGGCAGAGGCAGAACTAGAGTCCCTGAGAAACCTTCTCTCCAGTATTATCAACTCCATGCCATCTTATCTCATCACTGTGGACAAGGAGCTAAAGGTGGTACAGTGGAACAAACAGGTGGAAAGGCTCCTTGGGGAGGGAAAAAAGGAGATCAAGGCCAAGTCAGTATTAGAGGTCTTTCCCTCTTTAAGACCATATTTGTCTCACATTAAAAAGGCAGTACAAGAGCAGGAGGTATATACCACATTCAAAAACAAACGGGTGGAAAATGGAGAGGTACGCTTTGAAAATATCCAGATATTTCCCATACTATCCAATGGAATAGAAGGGGCAGTGGTGAGGATAGATGATGTAACCAGGGAAGTAAAACTGGAGGAGATAATCCTTCACTCCGATAAGATGGCATCTTTAGGTCAGATGGCTGCGGGAGTGGCCCATGAGATAAACAATCCCCTGGCCATAATAATGCAGTCTGCAGACATTGCCATGCGAAGACTCCTCCCCAGATATCCAGAAAATTATAAGGCCGCTCAAAATATGGAGATAGACTTTGAAAAAGTGGCATTTTATTGCAAGGAGAGAAAGATAATCAAGATGCTAACCAACATAAAGGAGGCATCTGGCAGGGCGGCAGACATTGTAAAGGGGTTACTGGTCTTCTCCAGGAGGCCCCAGGAGAAAAAACGTCCCCTGGACATAAGGGAAGTACTGGAAAGTGCCCTCTCCATGGCCTATAAGGATTATAGTCTGAAGAAGGACTATGATGTCAAAAAGATATCCATAGTAAAAGAATACGAAAAACACATTCCCCCTGTATATGGAGATGCCACCAAACTACAACAGGTCTTTTTAAACATCATAAAAAACGGTGCCCATGCAATGGCTGGAACAAAAGGAGCCAGATTTTTCTTTCAGATAAAAAAAGAAGGGGACATGGTGGTGATAAGGATCCAGGACAATGGGAAGGGGATGGATGAAGAGGTGAGAAAGAGGATTTTTGATCCCTTCTTTACCACAAAGGATGTGGGAGAGGGTACAGGACTTGGACTATATGTGGCCTACTTCATAGTGACTCAGCACCACAACGGACATATTGAAGTGGAATCCGAGGCTGGAAAGGGGACCACTTTTACTATTAAACTCCCGATTTTTTCCCCCTCTAATTCTATTCATTAGTACTTGTCTTTAGGAGATTAGGTCTTATAAAGTATTTAAGATAATTAAAGGCTAGCGCCTCTTGTTTAAAAAACTTGTTTAAAGAGGAATGGAGCAATGAGGATTGCCTTTGTCTCTACCTACCCACCCATTGAATGTGGCATTGCCACCTATACACGCTTTTTGACCGATGCCCTCAGAGAAAAGCAAATAGAGGTCTATATTATCTCTCACTATGGGGGACAGGGCAAAAATGTATTTAGTGCATTTGACTACGAGGACAGAGACCTTTCTTACAAGATATTTGACATGATAATAAGACTCTCTCCTGATTTGGTTCATGTACAACATGAATTTAACTTATTTGGAAGACAGTGTGGAGTCTCTATAATACCTCTCTATCTTCAGTTAAAAATGACAAGAATACCATGTGTTACCACACTTCATAGTGTATATAAAAATAATAGCAATGAGCATAAAATTATCTTTTCTTCTATCCTATCCTATTCAGACAAGATAATCGTACACGAAAATTATCAAAAAGAGGCCCTTATCTCAGAGATAGAGAGGGTGATGGATAGGGAGGAAAAGATTGAGGTAATTCCCCACGGTGCAAGGGAGATATCTCCAATACCAGGTGCCAAAGACGTGCTTGGGGTGGATTCAGACACAAAACTAGTACTCATGATAGGATATTTTAGTCCCTATAAAAACTTTGAAAAGATTATAGACCTATGGCCAGAGGTGGTAAGGAGATATAAGGGGAAGGTCCTATTACTGGTTGCGGGCAAGATGCGCACCATTGCCTATCTGGAATACAGAAACCTCTTGTTTGAAAGGATAAACTCTTCCCCTGCCCGGGATCACATAAAGGTAATTAGGGGACAGATATCCCAAAGGTCCTTTGATACCATTGTCTCTGCCGCAGATGTGGTGGTACTTCCTTACAAAAAAATATCCCAGAGTGGCATTTTCTGCCACTGTATGTCTTTTGGAAAACCAGTGGTCACATCCCAGAATCCCACAATGGCCTCTATATTCTCCCAATATAGAGCGGGACTTATGAGTAAAAATGACCAGGAATATGTAAACAATATCCTTGCCCTGCTTAGAGATGAGAGGTTATATATGGAACTCTCAAAGAATGCCCTTAGATATGTAAAGGAAAGGATCTCATGGAATATTATTGCCAATAGACACCTTGCCATATACAAAGAACTGGTGGAACCATCGGTATTGGAAGTATCAACCATCTGGATGGACTAAAGAAAGGGGAGTATTATGAGAAAAAAGTACCACCTGGAGATCATTAAACGACATCCTTTAAATCCCATAATAACCCGTGAGGATGTCCCATACCACTGCAATACAGTATTTAATGCTGCAGCGTGCAAATGCAAGGATGAATATCTCCTGCTCCTTCGCATTGAGGACTTTGAGGGCAAAAGCCATCTCACCCTTGCCCACTCCCACGATGGTCTGGATTTCAGGGTGGACAAAAGACCCTGGATAGAGCCCTCCAAGGACCCCTATTTTGAACCCTATGAAAGGTTTGGGATTGAAGACCCCCGAATTACACCCCTGGATGGCAGATATTATATTACCTATACTGCCTATGGTCCCTATGGAGTAAGAGTAGGCCTTGGGGTCACAGAGGACTTCAAGGAATTTAAAAGGATAAGCCTTACCACAGATGTGGACAACAAGGATGGGGTCCTCTTTCCAGAAAAGATAAGGGGCAAATATGTAATGATAACCCGTCCCGCAGGAAGGGGGGGGAAGATGAACCTCATGTGGATAACATATTCCCCTGACCTCATCCACTGGGGAGAGAGCAGGGTCCTTATGTTCTTTTCACCAGGGGCCTGGAGTTCCTTTAAGATAGGCGCATCCACTCCCCCTATAAAAACAGAAAGGGGATGGCTGGTATTCTTTCACGGAGTAAGAAGTGCAGGAGGGGGACTCATCTACAGGGTAGGGGCCATGCTCCTCAATCTAGAAGAACCCTCCATTATTGAGGCATATACCCCCTATTATATCTTTGGACCCAATGAGATATACGAGAGGATTGGAGATGTACCCAATGTAGTCTTTCCCTGTGGGATAGTGTTGGAGGAGAACAGGGAACTCAAGATATACTATGGGGCCGCAGACACCTGCATCGCCCTTGCCACAGCTCATCTGGATGAGATACTGGAAAACTGCAAAAAGATACCGCGGGAATACAGAAGACCTTAAACTAAAAGTAAAGGGCACGGAAGGCCTCCCCTTCTGTGCCCTTTGAATATATGTTAGAAGAAACATTTTTGTATTCTATATTACCTGATTCAAATATTCCCAATCAAAATACTCCCTTATAAGGGAAAATCCCCTCTTTACCTTGGAGCTATCCCGTAATTTGATAGTCTCAAGTATCTTATCCATCCTTTTTGCAATGGTATAGGTATCATCCCTTACCATAATTATGGGGATATTTAACTCATTTGCCCGGGATAAAATGAGTTCGTTTGGATAGATATTGCCAGTTAGGATGAGACATACACATCTTCCCTCAAGGGCCATGAGCTGGAGGTCAGAGCGATCCCCTCCCACTATCACTGCTGGGTTCTTACGCCGGGAGAAGTGGAGCATAAAATTCTCTACCTGCATAGTACCAATGAGAAAATCCTTTACTGCCACATTAGTATAATTAGGGGCGGCAATAACATTTCCCTTGAGACGAAGACATAGGTCCTCAACAGTAATAGAACTCAGCATTGGGTCCCTGGGAAGTACCCCCAACACCTTGACTCCCTTGCGCTCCAGCAGGGGTTTTAATAGACAATCCACGGTGTTCAACCCCTTTTCAGGTACACTATTTAATACGCATCCAATGAGCATCTCCCCCAGCATCTCCCTGGCACTTATGAGATAATCATAGTAGAATTCCTTAAAAAAGCGATCTATCAGGATCACCCTTGCCCCAAGGGCCATGCTCACATCCACCCCTGCCACATTACAGTATTTCCCTGCATGGAGAAAACTTCCAGAACCAGATACCAGCATCACATCCCTGCCCTTACTCAAGATGGAAAAGGCATTTAATATCTTTTCCATAAAATCAGGACATCCCTTTTTAAGGACCTCCATGTGGAGGTCCCTGGTTACCACCACAGGAGTAACCAATTCTGGATCATCCTCCAGCTCCAACACCTCTTGAACAAAATGGGCATCTTCATCCCCGAGCTTTCCCCGATAATTATACGGAAGGACCCCCACAGGCTTCATATAGCCCACATTAAGTCCCCTCTCCTTAAAATATAGGGCAAGACTCACTGTGATAAGGGTCTTTCCCGCATATCCTGAAGTAGAACCAATATAAATGGTCTTCATGGGACTATTATCTCCTTGTTTAATTTTGTTATGTCCGCTATGGATATTAACAAAGTATATATAAAAAGCCAAGATTATTTAATAATAGCTATGAGCTTGATTTTATGTAACACTGGGGTATAGTAAACCAACACCCACCATATCATCCAGGAGAAATATATGAAGGCCATAGGCGTAGATGTTGGTTTTGGTTTTACCAAGGCCACTGCAGGGGGAGAATATATTATCTTTAAATCCATAATTGGAGAATATGCAGACATCCAATTTCATCTGGGTCTGGAAGAAAACACCTGGGAAGATAATCTCCAAATAAGGCTGGAAGATAATATGTACTTTCTGGGTGAGCTTGCGGAAAAGCAGTCATCTGTCCAACAATATACCCTGGACCAGAGTAAGCTAGTGGGGGAGTTTGTAAAGATACTAGCAGTGGCCGCTATTGGACTTCTCACTGAGGAAAGGGAGACGGTAAGCGTGGTCACTGGATTGCCTGTGGGATATTATCGCAGGGATGCGAGAAGGGTCCAGGAGATACTCAAAGGAGTACACCGTATAGAATATCTGGGGGATCAGGGTAAGGGCACGGAAAAACAGATAAATGTGGCAAAGATAAAAATAATCCCCCAGCCAATGGGAAGTGTCTTTAATCTCCTGCTGGATGAAGAGGGCTCTCCCACAAACAAAAAGATCGCATCTCAAAAGATAGGTGTGGTTGATATTGGATTCAGGACCACAGACTTTGTGCTCCTGGACCATCTCCGTTACATAGAGCGGGGTAGTTCCACCACAGACAATGGGATGTCCAGGTGTTTTAGCCTCATCGCCAACAAACTGAGACAAAAGACAGGGGTAAGTGTGGAGCTACATCGTCTCTATAATGCCATTTTTACCGGTTCCATAAGGATTCGGGGAAAGGAATACAATATCACCAATCTAAAAAATCGGGTATATTCTCATTTTGCCTCCCAGATCGCCAATGACATAAACAGGATATGGGAAAACGACTGGGATATTGACCTAATAATACTCACAGGGGGAGGGGCAAAAGAACTCTTTGAATACATAAAACCCCTTGTGGAGGGGAATCTCCTGCTGGTGGAGGGGCGCACAGACCCTCGGCTCAATAATGTCCTGGGATATCTCAAATACGCAAGGTATGATATAAACAAACACAGGACAGAGAAACAAGAGGGTTAACCAGGGCCTACCCATTGTGTATGCCATAAGATTTTAGTTTCTTGTGAAGATAGCTCCTCTCCAGTCCTATCCCCTCAGAAAGCCTGGATATATTGCCCCCATATTCTTTTAATTTCTCTGAAAGATACATCCTTTCAAACTCAAAACGAGCGGATTTAAAATCAAGGGAAAATATATGTTCCAGCCCCCCTCTCCTGACTCCTGCAGGGGGGATGGTCCCCTTATATTCAGGAGGAAGCATGTGGGGCTTTATCTTTTTACCAGCATACATAATGAGCATCCTCTCGGTAAAATTCTTAAGCTCCCTCACGTTTCCTGGCCATGTATATCCTTTGAGGATCTCTAGGGCATCCTTTGTGAATTCAATGGGACGATAACCATTCTCTTTGCAAAACATCTCAATAAACTCATCTATCAAGATAGGGATGTCTTCCCTGCGTTCTCTAAGGTCAGGGACATGAATGGGGAATACATTTAACCTATAGTAGAGGTCTTCACGGAAGCGTCCCTCTTCTATCTCTTTTCTCAGGTCTTTATTGGTGGCCACAATCACCCTTACATCCACTTCTATGGTCCTGTTACCTCCCACCCTCTCAAATTTTTGCTCCTGTAAGATCCTGAGTATCTTTGCCTGGGTCTTCAGACTCATATCTCCTATCTCATCCAGAAAGAGTGTGCCCCTATGGGCCTGTTCAAATTTTCCAATATGGACCCTATGTGCCCCTGTAAAAGAGCCCTTTTCATGCCCAAAAAGCTCACTTTCTATGAGTTCTTCTGGAATAGCCGCACAGTTTATGGCCACCATTGGCCTGTTTGCCCGCCTGCTCTTCTTGTGAATGGCCCTGGCAACAATTTCCTTACCTGTACCATTGGCGCCAGTTATCAGCACCCACGCATCTGTAGGTGCCACCTTTTCTATCTGCTCCTTTACCTCTTCTATCCTCCTGCTCTTACCGCTCAACTCCTCCACATAATCTCTACGTACCTTGGAGCGCAGGGCCTGATTCTCCATCTGAAGTCGTTTAAAGTCCAGTGCCTTTTGAGCAGTGACTATCACCTTTTCAAGAGAAAGGGGTTTTTCTATAAAATCAAAGGCCCCCAATTTTATACTCTGGACTGCAGTCTCTATATTTCCATGACCCGAGATCATTATAACAGGGATGTAACTATAATCCCTCTTAAGTATCTTAAGTATCTCAATGCCGTCTTTGCCTGTTAACCATATATCCAGAAATATTACGTCCGGTTCCCTCTGTTTTATCATATCCAGGGCAGTCTCACCACTTTCACAGGAGAGGGTTTCAAATCCCTCATCCTCCAAGATCCCTTCCAGAGAAAACCTTATATCCTCTTCATCGTCTATTACCAGCACCACAGGTTTCATGACCTCCTCCTTTATACTGGAAGCAAGATCCTAAAGGTTATTCCTCCCAGGGGATTGGTGTAGGCATGTATCTCTCCATCATGATCCTTTATAATAGAACGGGCAATGGTGAGTCCCAGGCCAGTACTTCCCTTTTTCTTTGAAAAATAAGGCTCAAATATCCTTGAAAGCTCTTCCTGGGTGAGGCCAGGACCATTATCTGAGATCTCTATGACCACCATTCTCCTATCCTCCCTCATCCTGCACACCACCCGTATCCGGGGGTTGGGGGTAAGTCCCAGTGCCTCTACTGCATTGTTAAAGAGATTTATAATCACCCGCTTTATAGCGGAACGATCAAACCTGAGCACGCATATATCCTTACCTATCTCTGCCTCCCAGCGTATGGAAGGATAACTTATCCTATAGAGGGTGAGGAGTTCCTCAAGGAGTGAAACAATATCATTCTCTCTGGGTACTATCTCAGGTAGTTTTGCAAACTCAGAAAATTCCCTCACCATCCTCTGAAGATGGTCCACCTGCCTAACTATCACATTTATACAGTCCCCAAAGGTGGGATCCTCAATAGAAGAATAAAACTTTCGCTGAAGCCTCTGGGCAGAAAGCTTTATTGGGGTCAGGGGATTCTTTATCTCATGGGCAATACGCCTTGCCACCTCTTGCCAGGCAGCAAGCCTCTGCATCTTATCCAGTTCTGTAATATCCTCAAAGACCATAATCCCCCCCATATTTTCTCCAAGGCCATCCTTAAGGGAAAGGAGGTTTAGTATGAGCTTTTTTTCTCCTGACTCAAAGGATAGGGTAAGTTGTCTCTGGAAACTGGCCTCTGGCGACCTCTTAATCCCTTCCATAAGCATCCCTATCTCCTCTCTGCATTCAACTGGCATTATCTCTACAGGATCCTTACCTATCACATCAGAAGGGTCCCCTATCTCCAGTATCTCCCTGGCAGAACGGTTGATGGTGGTTATCCTGTTGTCCTTATCTAGACTTATTACGCCAGAGGTTATATTCTCCAGCAGGATCTCCATATATCTCCTGCGGTGTTGAAGCTCCTTATTTTGAAGAGAAAGGGCCTCATTTGCCTTATTCAATCTGTTTTGACTCTTTTCCAGTTCCTCAACCATAGCATTAAAGGACCTTACCAGGACCCCAAGCTCATCTTCGGATTCATCCTGGATCCGCACCTTGAGATCCCCCAGGGCTATCCTCCTTGTTCCCGAGGAGAGGGCCTGGATAGGGGAGGATATCTCCCTGGACAACTTAAGTCCAAACCACATGGATCCAAATATGATTAAAAGGGTCATAACCCCCAGAAGGATGTATAGGGACATCTTAAGGGGTGTTTTCAACGACTTTAACTGATTATATTCATACACTCCCTCCACTATCCTCTCCATCTTCTCACTGATACCTTCCTTCAATGTCAATCCTACAATCATGAATACTTGGGGATAAAGAGAGGACACACCCACCACATAGTCGGAATTTTGATAAGAATAGATATTAAACCAGAACCTGTTTCCCTCTCCTGCCTCCCCCCATTTTATCTTGCCCCTTATATCAGGCCATACCTTCTTCCACCCTGAGTGCACCAATATGAGATCCTCTCTCCCCCTATCCCTTATACACACAAAATCCAGCCCCAGATCTCTCACCCTCTCCCTTATCCTTTCCTTCCCATATAATGGCCGTGCCTTTTTATGGGATAATATAAGCTCCCTTATACTCTGGGCCTTCTGCTTTATATCTCGCTGGATATAAGAATAACTCTCCTTCCCCAGGGACAGGGCGTCCTTCAAAGAGGAGTCTATCTGAGTCCTGAACCAGTAGTCCACAGAGGTCTGGACAAACCTCACTGCGATAAAAAACATGAGCAGGGTTGGAATAAGGGAAAGGGAGACAAAGGATATTACCAGCTTGGTCCTGAGCCTGTACCCACTTACCTTCCGTCGTCGGTCCAAAAAGAGCTTCACCACATTTCTAAGGACCAGAAAGAGGATTACCAGGAGCAGGATCACATTCAGATTAAAAACCACTAGAAAGAGATAGGAATTTACTCCAAAAAACTTTAATTCTATCCAGCTGAAGAGGATAATAAGCACCAGGGAAAGGAAGATTAATACTATCTCAAATCTGGTCCTGGATTGCTGCCTATTCCCCATGGGAGGTAACCTTTAGCCCTTTAGTACCTGAAACTAATGGAATAGGACTGAGGTGAACTTATATTAAAACTCCGAAAGAAGAGAAGTCGTTCCATCCACCAGGGGACCTGTCTCTTCAAGACCAGCCTTATGGAAAGGACATAATCCCTTGTGGCACTTACAGGTCTCCACAACTTCACCTTTAATCTCAAAAACCTCATCTTTTCCAAAACATCCTCAAATGAGCCACACACCAGGACATGACGTGTAGATAGATCTGTAAGTACAAACCTATCAGTAAGGGGATTATGTACCAGGGAGTAGCGTACATATCTTTTGACAATGGTCCTGTCCCACAAAAGGGGTCTCACCCTCTTTATCTCTATATCTCCCTCCATAACCACCGGATACCCTGTCTTCTTGAGGAGCATTTCAAGGGCGTTGGGTCTCACAAATTCCAGAGAAATAGAAATAGAAAGGAGGTGAGATGTGGAATCCAACACCACATTCTTCAAGACTATGCCCTGCGCCTGTGCAACTGGCCCCTCTAAAAAAAAGAGCCCCAACAGGAAAAGCAAGATCCTTTTCACCTAACCTATTCCCTTTCCTCTTTTTGCCCTCTTCCCCTGGACTTCCAGGGGTTATCCTCTCTATTCACATACACTCCTTCTATACGGTAGTTATGGAATAAAATCAATAATGGGAGGGCATCACACAAGAGGGGAGAGGAGGCTATCACACCCACTTCCCCTCTCCATGAAAAAAATAGGAAAGGTCCCGCTTAACTCATGCGCTCTTCTATGAGCTGACGTGCCCTTTCTGCAAGTTGCCCTATCTCTGGCTTGGTTATCTGATCGTCTGCACCCACGGCCTTTCCCTTATGCAGGAGCTTATCCGTTATCATGGAGGAAAAGAGGATCACAGGCAGATCCCTTAACACGGGATGTTCCTTTATCTTCTTGGTAAGGGTAAATCCATCCATCTGGGGCATTTCTATATCGGAGATGACCAGATTACACCTCTGCACTATCTCCTCCCAGGAAGAGCCCAGAGAGGTCAGATATTCAAAGGCCTCCTGTCCATTGGAGGCCACATGAACATCAAAGCCCTTTAGATTACTAACCAACATCCTCCTGATAGTAGGGGAATCATCCACCACCAATACCTTATACTTCCTCTCTATACCCTGTTCCTGTCTTAGGTTGGGGTCCTCAAATATTGGGGCCATATCAGTGACTATCTTCTCCACATCCAGGATAAATACTATCCTGTCCTCAAACTTTATAACCCCTGTAATACAGGGGGTATTATCCCCATACTCTATCTCAATTGGAGGAGATACATTCTCCCAACTAATCCTGTGGATCCTGGTGAGTCCAGATACCAGAAAACCTATCTTCATCTTATTAAATTCTGTAATGATAACCTTGGAAGAGGTATCTAACCTCTTTTTGTAGAGATACATTCCCAGGTCCAAAAGGGGAATAATCTCTTCTCTAACCCGCATAAGACCCACAAAACATTCATGGGGACGCTGAGGAAGGGAGGTTATCTTGGGATATCTCATTATCTCCTGGACCTTTATTACATTTATCCCATAATATTCCCTCAGCCCTTGTTCTTTCTCAATATAAAATTCTACTATCTCCAGCTCATTGGTCCCTGTCTCTAAGAGGATATTGGTAACCATGGCATACATCTCCTTCTACAAAAAACTATAAATGACCTCTCTCTATAGATTAATTCATAAGGAGAGTTTTGTCCACACTATTAACTATAAAAATCATAGAAGGGAATAACTGAAGGCTCAAGACATCTGTTCCAGGGCTGCCTCAAATATCTCACAGGCAAACTTTACTATCCTGTAAATCTCTTGTTTGGCCCTATCCCGATCAGGCTCTGTGGTATTTTTAAAGGTAAGCACAATCCCCAGAATGGAACTAAAAAATATCTCTGCAAACTCACGGATATGTGGAATGGAGATACCTATATTCTCCAGGACCTTGGCAAAATGTTCCAGAAAAAATTTCTGATTTAATTTAAAACGATTAAATATCTGGGGATCTACCTTTTCATTTAGGAGAAAATGGGTGAGCATGTGCAACGTGGCCTCTTTATCAAAGAAAAAGTCCACTATACCTATCCCAAACTCTTCCAGAGAATGGGCCCCACTCTCCAACCTCTTAAGCTGCCTCAATCTTCCCTCATCTATATCCTGCCCCAGCACCTCAAGGAGAATTGCATCCCGATTGGGAAAATACCTATAGATAGAGGCAGGGGATATCCCCGCCTCTTCTGCAATATCGCGCATACCTATCTCAGAGAAGTCCCTCTGGGAAAAAAGACGAATGGCCGCATCCAGGATAAGCTCCCGTCTCTTCTCCCTCTCCTTTTCCTTTAGCTTCAAGAAGGTGGATTTCTTTTCCATAAATACTCCTCATCATCTCCTGATGATGAATCATCTATACGATTCGTAAACGCTTTTCAACCCTAAAATATCTCTTTTTTACAAAAAACTTACCTGCCCACCCTGGGCCATATGGTACACCTTCTACAGGGGGCATATCCCATATAAAAGGCATCATAAAGGGATGAAAAAAATATCCTGTTTCCTCTTGAAATTTTTCTACCCAAAACACAGTTCATGGTATGAAATCTAAGTGTCCTTCTATTTCCCACAAATCTCTGGTGTGCCGCGGGAAGAGAAAGGATCCTCCTCCAGAAACCCCTTTTACCTCTCATTGCCTCACGCTGTGCCTGGAGGAAGAGATGTATCATTCGTGGTGATTGATCAGGGTGGGGAAAGCAAAAGGCATATCCCCTCTTCACCATCAGCAGGTTTATAAATGTACCATCTGGGAGATATACATAGGCCAACACCCGGTGAAACCTATCCACATCCCTTCCCACCTGAGAGAGGCGAACATATCTTTTCCACACAATGGAAATGAGGAACCTCTTTGCCTCCCTTCCATAATATTGAGAGGTCTCTCCTGGTGCATGTGATATCTCCGGGGCATCTATCCCCTTGAGCCGCACCTTTGTACCTTCTCTTAAAAAGAAGGTATCTCCATCCACCACCCATCTCACAAGATGATATTCTGGAGACCTAAAGCCCTGGGCCAGGGTGACATGAAAAAAACAACAAAAACATATAAGGGATATAAAAAAGACAAGCCCCTGCTGGGGCCTGTCTCCTATATGACTATAGGTCATAATATGCCTTCAATATCTGACTCCTGGAGGGATGTTTCAACTTTCTAAGGGCCTTTGCCTCTATCTGCCTTATGCGCTCCCTGGTTACATTAAACAGCTTCCCCACCTCCTCCAGGGTGTGATCTGACTTCTCTCCTATACCAAACCTCTTTCTTATCACCTGTTCCTCTCTAGGAGTAAGCTCTGAAAGTATCTTGTTTATCTGCTCTTCCAGTTTAGAATGAACCACCTTTTCTGCAGGAGCAACCGCCTTCTTATCCTCTATAAAATCACCTAGACTGGAGTCCTCTTCATCCCCAATGGGGGTCTCAAGTGAGATAGGCTCTTTGGCTATCCTGAGCACCTTTTTCACCTTCTCCAGGGGATAATCCATGCGTTCTGCTATCTCTTCTGGAAGGGGATCCCGTCCCAACTCCTGGACCAGATACCTGGAGGTACGTATGAGCTTATTGATGGTCTCAATCATGTGCACTGGTATCCTTATGGTACGGGCCTGATCAGCAATTGCCCTGGTTATTGCCTGTCTTATCCACCAGGTGGCATAGGTGGAAAATTTATATCCCCGCTGGTACTCAAATTTATCCACGGCCTTCATAAGACCAATATTCCCCTCCTGAATAAGGTCCAGAAATTGTAGGCCCCGGTTGGTATACTTCTTGGCGATGCTCACCACCAGTCTCAAATTCGCCCGGATAAGCTCCTGTTTTGCCTTGAGGGCATATTCATTTCCATGTTTCATGCGCCAGAGGATATCCTCTAATTCGTTTATATCGTGACAACAATTCTCTTCCAGCCTCTTTAATATCTCCATCTTTCCAATGAGCATCTCTTTAAAAGAAAAGAGCTCTTCCACTGTCATCCCCAGCTCATCTGCGGCCTCAATCGGCCTTATCTCTCTTTTGTCCAGCCTTTCAAAGAGGTCCTCTATCTCTGCCTTTGTCTTACCAACGGAGATGATATATGCAGAATAGTCCCTTCTGCAATTGTTCATCTGTCGTACATAGTCCTCTATATGCTCAATCACTTCATCCACTAACTTCTTTTCCAGTTTTATAGCTCTTAACCTATCCACTATCTGTCTCTTAAAGTCCAAAAAACGCTCTGCATTTGCCCTAGTACGTCTATCTAAAGTACATAGTTCATCCACTTTCTTAAATAAATATTTCTTTTTCTTATATAACTGCTTAATCTCCTCCAATAAAGAAATCACCCTCTCTCTCTGATTCATCTCCTCTTCTGTAGGATCATCTTCTTCTATAGTTTTTACCACGTCTTTTAATTTTATATTACCTTTCTTTAAATCTTCTCCTACATTTATAAGATATTCAATAGCAACAGGAACCTCTGCAAAAGAATATAATACCTCCAATTCTCCTTCTTCAATCTTCTTAGCAATTTTCACTTCTCCTTCTCTATCTAATAGAGGAACAAGTCCCATCTCATGGAGGTACATCCTTACAGGATCAGAACTACGGGTGATATCATGTGGATCATCCTCTTCTTCCATAGATGAAGACACATCTCCTCCCTCAAATTCCAATTCCACATCATTAGAGACTATCTCCATCTTCTTGTTGGTCTGTTCATCTATAATAGAAATCTCAAGCTGCTGAAACAAAGTGATAATTTCTTCTATCTGTTCGGGGTCATTTACATCAGAAGGAAGAGAATCATTGAGCTCCTGAAAGGTCAAAAATCCCTTTTCCTTCCCCTTTGCAATAAGGGCCTTGATTTGTTGAACATCCTTGATGTTTCTCATTCTCCCCCCTTAAGTAAGGAATTTATTTGGGTTAAGAAAAATCTCACCCTTTCCTCATCCCCATCCTGCTGGGCCAGGGTAAGGGCCTCCCGCGCCCTTTTCAAAAGGGCCTCCCTTTGTTTTTTCTTTAGAAACGACTCTATATTATCCCATAACCCTTGTGGGTCCTCCTCTCTCTCCCTGAGAAAAAGCGATTCAATATAGAATCCCTTCTCCTCTTCTGAGAGCGAGGCCACTATATTATCCCCGTGAGAGGTGCGTATCTTCTCCCACAGGGACCTTGCCATCTCACTCTTCAATATCAGGCTTAGATCAAGGCCTTCAAGGCGAGGGATATATTCTGGGTAACATATAGCAAATCTGAGTATCTCCCTGTCCCCCAGTCCCATCCCATCCCCTCGCACAACACCTCTTCTCTGCACAGGGGCAGGGGTGGGCTTGAGTTGTTGAGCCAGCTCTCCCTCACCTATCCCAAGTTCTCTACTGATCCTATTTAGATACAGGGCCCTTAGGGCAGGGTCTGAAAAGGAACTCAGGAACTCCCTGCACCAGCGAATAAGTTCCCCTGGCGAATTTTTTAATCTAATCATGTGAAGGCAAAAGGCAAGACCCTCTTGGGCCCCTACCATTAGCTCTGAAAAACTATCCTTCCCTCTCTCTTTTAAAAAGGAATCCACATCCTCCCCCTGGGGAAGCATCACCACAGACACCTCCATCCCCTGCCACATGAACATCTGGGCACTGTGAACTGCGGCCTTTACCCCTGCCTCATCCCCGTCAAAAACCAGGATTGCCCTTGTACACAACTTGGATAATCTTTTTACCTGATTTGGGGTAAGGGCGGTCCCCAACACCCCACAGGAATTGGAAAAACCCCATTGAAAGAGGGAAATCACATCCACATATCCCTCGGTGAGGATCACCTCCCCCTTCCTGGAGATCTCTCGCCTGGCGTGGTAAAGGCCATAGAGGTTATCCCCCTTCTTAAATATCATATTCTCACTGGAATTCAGGTACTTGGGCTCCCCTTCCCCCACTATCCTTCCCCCAAATCCCACAATCCGGCCTGTCACATCTGGAATTGGGAATATGATCCTGTTTCTAAAACGGTCGTATATCCTCCCCTTCTCGCTCTTCAACAAAAGACCTGCATCCACTGCCTCCAGAGGAGAATAGCCCCTGGAGGAGAGAAAATTCTTTAGACCATCCCACCTATCCAGGGCATATCCCAGTTTGAACATCTCTATCACAGAAGGAGAAAGCTGTCTCTCCCTCAGATATTGCTGGGCCCTGGGGGTTTGTTGAAGACACTGGGTAAAATACCCACTGGCCACTGAGTTCATCTCAAAAAACAGCTTCCTTTTAGATACCCCCTCCCCTTTATGGCCAAACTCCACCTTTATCCCCAGTTCCTCAGCCATTTCCATCACAGCCTGGGGAAATTCCACTCCATTTATACGAGAGTAAAAATCAATGACATCTCCTGATGCCTGGCATCCAAAACAGTAAAAAAGTCCAAGCTCAGGATTTACATAAAAGGAGGGCTTGGTCTCATTGTGAAAGGGACACACTCCCCTCAGACGGCTTCCCACCCGCTCAAGCCGAACATGACGTTCCACCACAGAGACAATATCCATCTTCTGCTTTATCTCTTCTATGAACTCTCTGGAGAATGATGCTGACATCACCCCTCAAACTCCACTATGGTAACCCCATCTCCCCCCCTATCTTCAGGGGCAAAATAGAAATCCTTTACTCCCGGCATCCCCTGGAGCACCTCTCGCACCACTTTTCTCAAAATACCCTCTCCTCTCCCGTGTATAATCTGGACCTGGGAGCCTCCCCTGAGCATGGCCCTATCTATAAATTGTCTTAAAAGGCCCTCTGCCTCTAGGGCCCTTTTCCCTCTCAAATCAAGAGAAAAGCTAGGGGATGAGGCAGCGCTCACCCTATAACTCACCCCCTTCTCTCCCCCCTGCCTCTCCTTTCTCTCCTCTATTTCCCCCTCTCCAGCCCACAGAGAGATCCCTGAGATATTTATCTTGATCCTCCCCTGGGAGACCTCTTCCACCACTGCCTTTTTGTTCCAGGGGATATAGAGGACCTTATCCCCCTTTTTCAGTGAGGAGATCTCCACCTCTCTCTTATTCAGGGAAGGAGGGGCTGAGGAATATGCTCCCCTCAAGTGCTCCCTTACCCTCCTTAACCTCTTTATGGCCTCTCTTTTCTGGATCTTCTCCTGTTGCAATTGTCTCACTATCTCCCTGATAGTGGAACTTATCTCCTCACCAAGGGAGGAGAGTTTTTTCTCATATTTTTCTCTAAGCTCTCTTTCCCGCTCCTCCAGCCTCTTCCTCTGTCTCAATAACATCTCAATCTCCTTCTCCCTCTCCAGGGCCAGGGAATTGAGACGGGATATGAGATGAGACGTATCCTCTTCACCCACCAGAAGATATCTCTCTGCCCTCTTCAATATCTCTTCTGGGAGGCCAAATTCACGGGCCACATCCAGGGCCTGGCTGGTCCCAATCTGATCATAGGCCAGGCGATAAAGGGGCCTTTTGGTAACAGGGTCAAATAATACCGAGGCAACCCTTATATCATCTCTCTTCAGGGCATATAGCTTCAGGGCAGGAAAATGGGTAACAGAAAATATCCATGCACCTCTCTCCATTAAACAGTCCAGCACTGCCTGGGCAAGGGCCGCCCCCTGAGAAGGATCTGTGCCCGAACCAAATTCATCCAACAGGACCAGGGTGGAGGCATCCACCTCTTCCCAGATATTGCGGAGTTTCTTTATCTGGGCGGTATAGGTACTAAGGCTCTCTTCAATAGACTGTTCATCCCCTAGAAAGACATATAGCTTATCCCAGAAGGGGATATGGCTCCCCTCTGCACATGGAACAGGGATACCCGCCAGGGCCATAAGAGAGGCAAGACCAAGGGACTTCAGACATACTGTCTTTCCCCCGGAGTTTCCCCCAGTGAGAAGCAGGGCCCTGTGACCATCCTCCAAACAAAGGTCCACCGGCTGGGTGGCATCTCCCTTCTCCAGATATAGCAGGGGATGTCTAAGCTCCCTGATAGATATCTGCAAGCCACCCACCTCAAGGATAGAACAATTCAATTCCTGGGCAAAGAGGAGCTTTGCCCTGAGCACGTCTATGTGAATAAGCAGGTGGTATAATCCCCTTATCTGGAAGTCTTCCTGGGAAATGAGAGAGGTTAAGTACCTTAGTATCCTATTTTTCTCCTCCCTTTCCCGCTGCCTGAGTTCCTGGAGCTTGTTGTTTAGCTCCACAAGGAACAGGGGTTCAAAATAACAGGTCTCTCCACTCTGGGAATAATCATGGATTATCCCTTTAATCCTTCCCTTAAAATTTGACTTTAAGGCTATCACATATCGGTCAGAGGAGATGGTGAGATATTCATCCTGGAGCATATGGGAAAGGTCTTCCTGGAAGAGAAAATCATTTACCTTCTTGGTGCACTGTCTCTGTAACTTCCTTATCTCTCCCCTGATAGATAAAAGTTCAGGAGTGCTTTCATCCCTGATCTCTCCAGAGGGGTCCAGACACCTTGAGAGTCCTTGAAAGGCCCTTCTGGGCCATGAGCAGGAGGAGAGAAGGGAGGTGAGGTGGGGATAATCTTCCCCAAGAGAAGACAGGAAAGAATAGACCCCTTTTGCCACCTCCAGAAAAGACCTCACACCCCATAGACCATCCTCGTCCAAGGGTTCTCCCCTCCTTATGTGGTCAAAGACCCCTTCCAGGGGTGGAAAGGGTCTTAGAAGGGAGACTATCTCCTCCTTAAGAGAAAATCCCTCTTGCAACACCCCTTTCACAAAGGAGAGTTCATCTCTCTCCCCACAGGGAACAAGAGATAGGACCTCCCTCTTTCCTGCCTCAGATAGACAATAGATACTGAGATGCTCCAATACCTTGGAAAATTCCAATAGGGACAATGTGTTTTGATCCATGAGACCCTTTGGCTCTCTTTAAGGGTTGCCTTTCCTGAAATAATGGGAGGGAAAAGGTTAAAGGGGGAGGGTGTCATGCACCACCCCCTCTTTAACTGACGTTAGAGTTAGATAAGTCCGGCCTTTCTCAATTTCTTCATAAGCCTCTTTTTGGCAGCAGCCTCTTTCTTCTTCCTTCTCACGCTGGGCTTTTCATAATGCTGCCTCTTCTTAAGCTCCGACAGGATACCTGCCTTTTCACACTGTTTTTTAAATTTCTTGAGGGCAATCTCAAAGCTATCGCCCTCATCTAAAAAGACTCCTGGCACTTAATTTCACCCCCTTTAAACAGAAATCAATTGAGCCAATTTATACCTTTGCTTCCAAATAGGCAAGAAAAAATTTTTTCTCTATCGGGCAAGGTATGAGCCACATAGGATACATCCAAGGCCAAGGGCATATATAGGCAAAAAGGGCTCTCCAAAAAAGAATACAAGATTCAATGAGGCAATGAGGGGAGTGAGAAATACCAGGGCAGCCGCGGAAGAGGCATCCAGACGTCTCAAGGCCATTATCCACAAGACATAGGAAAAGCCATTTACCAGGGTCCCATTCAACACAAGGGGAAGGAGGGAAGGGAGGGGAGGAAGGAGAGGTCTGGAAAAGAGGCACATGGAAATCCAGGAGGCCACGGTGGCGGAAAAAAAGTAGATGATGTTTAATACCACTGGGTCCCTTTTAAGGGACTTACTGAGCACAGAGAAGAGGGCAAAACACAGGGAGGCAAAGATCACCAGAAGGAGTATGTGGATGGAAGAGAGATGTATGGCCCCTATCTTTCCCCTGCTAAGGACCACAACCACCCCGAAAAAACCCAACATCAAGCCCAAAATCCTTAATACTCCAGGACGTTCCCCCAGTAAAAGCGAGGACAAAAGGGCCACAAAAAGGGGCCAGGTATATTGCATAACCAGCACATCAAGCCCCCGGGCTTCCCTGTATCCATAGTAGAGGAGGAGGTAATATATATAGGTGCCCAAGAGTCCCAGGACACATGTCCAGAGGAATTCCCCCAGGGAAAAAGAGAAGAGATCTGAGATCCTGGAGGTAAAAATCCCATATAAAAGCAATACCAAAAAGGATATGAGGCTTGAATAAAATAAAAACTGGTGATGGTCCAGGTCTATTTGTCCCAGTTTGGCCACCACCGGGATAAGGGACCAGAGGAATACACACATAAGTGCCAGGAGATATCCCTGGGTACGTATCCGCATACTTTAAAGCCTCTTATAGGGCAACAACTCCTCCCCTGATATATGATATAGTCTCAACTTATGGCTCCTGGGGAACTCCCTCTTTATGACCTTTTTAAGTAACTTTTCCAGGCCCCTTTCCTCTACCTCAAACTCCTCAACAAAAAACCCCCTCTCTATCACCTTAAACCTCATCTCTGAGACACGGATTATCACCACCGAGCGGTTCCTCTTATAGGAGCGAATGTCTATCCCCTCACCTGGCCCCATCTTTTTAAGTCTTGTCCTGAGGAGGGGGAGAAGGGATTCCTTATTTATCACAGCCAGCCCTTTATTGTCTCTGGAAGAAGTCACAACAGGCCAATATCAATTCAGCGGTGAGGTGAACCCGCAAGGGGATAGAGGCCGCATAGATATATTCTCTCTCACTATGGTCCTCCCCCCCCACAGGTCCCAGTCCATCTATTACTGGGGTTCCCACATGGGAGATAAAATTGGCATCAGAAACCCCGCCCCTCATCTCGCAGGAAATATCCTGTCCCAGGGAGAGGGCCACCTCCCTTGCAAGGTTGCATAACTCCTGATTCTTTTCCCTCTCCATACAAGGACGAGAAGAAACCTCCACGGCTTCACTCCTTACCCCCTTTACCCTGCATGTGGAGACCATCTCCCCTATGCGTCTCCTCAAAGACTCCATCTGAAAAGACTGGGCAAATCTTATATCCACAGCTATCTCACACCTATCTGGTACAATATTGGGGGCAACCCCACCCTCTATCCTCCCTACATTTACACACACGCCATCTCCAGGACTGTTTAATCCTTCAATCTCCATGACCTTATAGGCCATTTCCAAAATAGCAGAGGCCTTGTCCTTCACCACAAAACCAGCGTGTCCTGCCCTTCCATAGGTACATATCTTATACCCCAGTTTACCCTTTCTCCCTGAGACTATCTCCCCATTTATCCCTCCCCCCTCAAAAACCAGTCCACACAGGGCATCTTTTCCATATTCCATAATGGTCTTTTTGGAAGAGGGAGAGCCTATCTCTTCATCAGAGTTTATCATAAATACCACGGGGAGAGAGGAGAGTTTCCCTATAAATTCAAGGTACTTCAGGGCATAGAGGGCTATTACCAGCCCCCCCTTCATGTCATATACCCCTGGACCTCTTATCCTATCTCCTTGAATAACAAGATCTGTAAAGGAGGTGGTAGAGGGAAACACCGTGTCCATATGGCCCATGAGTAACACATATCCACTGCTCTTCCCTTTAGGGCTCCCACATAATAATATCCCCTCTCTCCTCTCTATCTCAAAGAGGGCAGGGATTTCTCTGGAAAATATCTCCAGGCACCTCTCTATTCCAGAGATATTTTTACTATGGGAATTTATTTCCACCAGTCGCTTAAGGAGCAGAAGGGCCTCCTGCTCCTTTTCTTCCCAAAATTCTGTAAAGTTGTTGAATTTATCCTGCATATTTCAAAAAGGAAAACACCTTTTTATTGTATTCTTCTATATCTGCATCGGGATATCTCACCTCTTCCCCACTCCAGGGCTTGCGAAGCACTATATCCCTTCCCTCCCTTGCCACAACATTGGTGCGATGCAGGGGTATCTTTCCCCCTGCAGTGGCAATATATCTTGGAATAGCATCCCCTGAGATATTGCCATACATCCCTTCAACTATATCCTGTCCCACCTCCACAGGGACCCTGAGGTGGGCAAATTGAGGATTACGGTAACTGCAATTAAATATATAATAAGGACGCACATAGGCCTCCTGGATGACCTCACACAACTTCCACATCTTCTCCCTGGAATCATTCACCCCCCTCAGGAGCACTGCCTGATTGAGTACTGCCATAACCCTCTTAGAGATATTTTTAAAGGCCCTCTTTGATACAGGGGTTATCTCCTGGGGAGTATTTATCTGGGTAACCACCCTCACAGGCTTTTTCTCATTGCTCTGTTCCAGGATATCCAGAAGTTCTTCATCTATCCGCTGGGGGGTGGTCACGGGAATACGGGTGCCCAGCCTCTTCATCCTGACGTGATCTATCTTATCCAGCTCTTCCAGGAGCCATCTTATGAGACTGTTCGGCAACACAAAGGCATCCCCGCCGGTTATCAACACATCGCGAATATATTTATTTCCGCGTATATAGGCTAAGGCCTCTTCATAGGCCTGCTTTTTGTATATACGGTCTTTTTTCCCTATATGGGCAATCCTCAGACAATGGGTACAATACATGGCACACATATTGGTGGACTTAATGGTGAGGACCCTAGGATAGAACTGGTCTATAAGTCTGGCTGGGGAGTGGTCCGCAGCAACAGGTGGTATCTCTACCCCCACGTTATCCACCATCTCTCCAGTTGGCACACACTGAATAAGGACAGGATCGTCCAATTTCCCTGGCATTATTAAGGATGCATAATAGGGGGTAAGCCTCATCCTGTATCTCTTGGTTACCCTTGTGACATCTTCTATGGCCTTCTCTGGAAGTTCAAGGACCTTTGAAAGGGTGGAGACATCCTGAATGGCATTCCTTATCTGCCCCCCATAGGAATTCCACTCATCATCTGACATCCCCAGGACCCCCTGTATCCTCTTTCTATTCTCCTGTATCCTGTCCCACAACTCCAGCCCACTTGGGGCTACCCTATCCTTTCTCTCCATGTACTCCTTAACACGAGCGTTGGCCTCTTCCACAATGGCAAGGGCCCTTAGGACCCTCCCTCCTATGGTCACATGATGCTCATCTATCTCCTGGTGTTTTTCTGCCAGGGCCATAAGTTCTTCCCTTGAGATGCCAAAGGACTCAGGAGAAAGATTATCCTTGCGGGCAAATTCCAAAAGCCTTTGAAAGAGTTCCACAATGGGAAAGGTAAGCTCCTCTTCCCTTGCCCTCTCAAGCATCTTGCTCATCTCATCCTCAAGGGTCTTAAGTACTGGCCTTTTCTCTCCTTTAAAAAGGAGCTCAAATAACTCTCTCGTATAAGAATCCTCTACACTCATACCTTCCTCCTATCCCAGAAATATGGTGTTTTCTATAAGTTTCTTACCAAACCTTATCCCATCTAACATATCCTGCCGGTTATTTGCCACAGATACCACCCTTCCCAGAAAGGTCCCTGTGGTAATTATAAAGTCATTGCCAATGTGCTCTAGGACAATAAAATCTTTCTTTAATCTCCCCTGGGCCACCTTCCTAAAGACCTCCCTCTCATTCCTAAACTGGGGGATATAGCCCTCTGTTATAGTATTGGTGGGAACCTTAAAATTATATGTGCCCCAATGGATACTAGTGCAATCCTCTGGCTCTATCACCCCTTCAGGGAATTGATTGTATAGGACCGCATGAAGCTCAAGCTCAGGAAGATTAGGGGAATCCTCAGGAAGACAATTTTCCAGGGTGCAACAAAACTCCAGGGTTGTGCCCTGCTTACGGGCATTTATCTCCACAAAGTATATCTCCATCCCAGGATCAACAATATAATCACATCCAAATATACCCCTATATCCCATCTTCCCCATTATCTTACCTATTTCCCTGGTATAATGGATGAGTCTCTTCACCACCTCCGCAGGGAGGACACTTGGATAGGTAGAGCCCGTAAATTTATGACCATCCACAATAAGTTGATCAGCCACCCCTGCAATATAAACCTCCCCTTCATTTCCAACCACCCCGAGCACAGTTGGGTCATATTCATGGGGAATATATCTGGCAACAAGATATGTGGTATCCACCCCTTTAAAATGCTGTATTATCTCTTTTTGATTATAGGCGATGGTGCTATGAGACCCCCCTGCACTATACTCCAGAGAGACAAATATCCCCTCATCCCATTCTCCTCTCACCTCCCTGGCAGTACTCAACAACTCCTCAAAACTTCTGCATATCCTGTAATCTGCAATGGGTACCACCCTGGATAATAACTCATATTGATACACCTTATTATTAAACCTAACCACCAATTGGGGATCAGGTCCAATCAATTTTATCCTGTCCTCTTCCAGAAACTTAAGATAAGGGGAGCTCTCGTACATATAGACATATAGGTGAGACTGATTTTTCAATATTCCATCCAGTATTTCTCTCACTTCTTTATTGTATGAGACAGCAGTATAAAATTCCCTGGAAGTAATTCTGCAACTTATTCTTTTTCTATTGTTTGAACGGGCTATGTAATCCTCAACTACTGGATTTATTACGATAATATTATCATAATCATATTGTTCAAACACATCTGGAACAATGGCAAAAAATTCAACTTCCCTATCAGGAACCATCTTCTGAATAGCATCCTTCAAGAATAGATTTATTCCATAGGTCTTTAGCTCTCCAACATACATAAAATAATACTTTTCAGGATCATATTCAAAATTGCTAAAAATTATTTTACTCATAACTCCCTCTTTTAATTAAAAGAGATATCTTCTTCCCTGTTTCAAAATAATGCTCTCTAATAACCCTTTCAATCTCAGCTCTATCTCTTCTAATAACTACCTCTATTATCTGTTGATGACGTCTTTTAATCTGTGTTGGTGTATATATACGGGGCCAATGATTAAAAAAAAGTATATGACATATAAATCCAAGTCTATTTGTCTCATGTATTAAAAGGGAATTTTTGCAATTTTTAAATAATACAGAGTGAAATTGTTCTCCATATTCTATAAGTTTTCTGTTATCTCCATCTCTTGCACAAAAATACATCTTCTCATTAAGATAAGAGAGTTTCTGAAGTTGTCTCTTTCCCAGAGTTCCCACAGAATCTGCAACTGCGGCCCCCTCCAGGATACCGCGGGTGGAATATATCTCAATGGTCTCGGTGGGATCTGTCTTTTTAAGGTAGGTTCCTTTATAGGGGACGTATTCCAGGATCTTTTCAGTAATAAGCTCCCTGAAGGCCTCCCTAATAGGGGCCCTGCTTATCCCCAATGTGGCGGCTATCTCCTTTTCCTTGATCTGCTCTCCAGGAGTAAGCCTGCCCTGAAAAATAAGGTCACAGATATAGACCTTTACCTTATCCTTATAGGTGTGTCTGGAAAACATAAATTAAATATATCAGGGTCGTATAACAATTGACGACTGTCGACAATTAATTGAGGAGAGAAAGATTGTCAATCCTTATTTAAAAAATTTCAAAAAGTTAACATAATTTTAAAAAGGAACCTCCCTCAAAGAGAGGTCCCTTATGAAGTAAAGAAGGACTACTGAGTAAGGGTACCTTTAAAGGTGGGTTTTCTCTTCTCCAGAAATGCCATGGCCCCTTCCCTGGCATCCACACTGCTGAAGGAAGTGGCAAAGGCTTCTGCCTCCAGGGCACATCCTGTATAGAGGTCCACCTCCAACCCCTTATTTATTACCTCCTTTATGGCCCTGAGGGCAACCAAGGACTTTTGTGCCAGACCCCTTGCCACCTCAAGGGTCTTTTCCATGAGTTCTTCTGGGGGAAATACCTGGGCCACAAGTCCTAGCTCCCTGGCCTCCATGGCGGTTAATTGAACCCCTGTCATGCACAATTCCTTGG
This sequence comes from uncultured Desulfohalobiaceae bacterium, assembly GCA_964427155.1. Taxonomy (GTDB): domain Bacteria; phylum Desulfobacterota; class Desulfovibrionia; order Desulfovibrionales; family Desulfothermaceae; genus Desulfothermus. The sequence goes on from CAYRSC010000024.1 coordinate 117,961, forward strand.
CCTTTGCCCTTCCCACCAATCTTGCCAGTCTCTGGGTTCCACCAAATCCTGGGATAATTCCCAGGTTTATTTCTGGTTGCCCAAAACGGGCCTTTTCTGAGGCATATATGAAATCACAGCTCATAGCCAGTTCACATCCCCCTCCCAGGGCATATCCATTTACACAGGCAATCACAGGGATGGGAAGGTTCTCTATCTTAAAAAAGATGGCCTGTCCCTTCTGGGCAAAAATGCGTGCCTGCAGGGAATTCATCTTGGGGAACTCAGAAATATCCGCCCCTGCCACAAACGCCTTATCCCCTGCGCCAGTAATAATAAGGACCTTTGCCTCTTCCCCGCTGGAGAGCCTATCCACCACATCCTCTATCTCTTCTAATGTAGCAGGATTCAATGCATTTAAGACCTTTGGCCTGTTAATGGTGAGGATGCCCACATTCTCCTTTACCTCAAATATTACATTTTCATAACCCATAACCAACTCCCTTTTTTATTTTTTGTTTTAAGATACTCCCTGCCTTAATTAGGCAATTTTTTCTCCCATGTCCATACCCCAAAAAAACAAAAGGCCCGGCATAGAGACCGGGCCTTTTGGGTACAGAGTAACTTACCTCTATTAGTACATACCTCCCATTCCACCAGGAGCAGGCATATTTTTCTCTTTTTCCTCTGGTTTCTCAACCACAGCGGCCTCAGTGGTGAGAAGGAGAGAGGCGATAGATGCGGCATTCTGCAGGGCAATCCTGGTAACCTTCTTGGGATCAATGACCCCTGCCTTGATGAGGTCCTCATACTCCCCTGTGGCGGCATTAAAGCCAAAGGAGCCCTTTTCAGACATGACCTTCTCTACCACCAGGGAGCCCTCATAGCCTGCATTAGCACAGATCTGACGCAAGGGCTCAGTGAGTGCCTTCCTCACTATCTCAATCCCTGCCTTCTCATCCTCATCTGCAGGTTTCACATCTTCCAGGACGTCCAGACACCTGATAAGGGCCACCCCACCACCGGGCACAATACCCTCTTCCACTGCGGCCCTAGTGGCATTGAGGGCATCTTCCACCCTGGCCTTCTTTTCCTTCATCTCAGTCTCAGTGGCGGCTCCCACATTTATCACAGCCACGCCACCCACCAGTTTGGCCAGACGTTCCTGGAGCTTTTCTCTATCATAATCAGAGGTGGTCTCTTCAATCTCGGTCCTTATCTGCTGCACCCTTGCCTTGATGTCTTCTGGTTTTCCAGCTCCATCAATAATGGTGGTATTTTCCTTGTCCACTACCACCTTCTTGGCCTCACCCAGGTCATTGAGGGTGGCATTCTCCAGCTTAATTCCAAGGTCCTCAGAGATCACCTGACCACCTGTGAGGATGGCTATATCCTGAAGCATGGCCTTTCTTCTCTCTCCAAAGCCAGGGGCCTTTACTGCACATACCTGTAGGGTTCCCCTCAGTTTGTTAACCACCAGAGTGGCCAGGGCCTCTCCCTCTACATCCTCTGCAATAATGAGAAGGGGTTTTCCCTGTTTGGCCACCTGCTCTAGTACAGGTAGCAGGTCCTTCATAGAGGATATCTTCTTTTCATGGATGAGAATAAAACAGTTCTCCAGCTCACATGTCATCTTATCAGGATTGGTCACAAAGTAGGGAGAGAGATATCCCCTGTCAAACTGCATACCTTCCACAAACTCCAGGGTATTCTCCAGACCCTTTGCCTCTTCTACAGTAATAACACCCTCTTTCCCTACCTTGCTCATTGCATCTGCAATCAGGTTTCCAATGGAGGGGTCGTTATTTGCAGAAATGGTTCCAACCTGTGCGATCTCTTTTTCATCTCTGGTGGGAACAGCAATATCCTCTAACTTCTTCACCACTGCATCAACGGCCTTATCTATCCCCTTCTTTATTATCATGGGGTTCCTGCCAGCGGCAACCAGCTTCAGACCTTCGTTAAATATCTTCTGGGCCAAAATGGTTGCTGTGGTGGTTCCATCACCAGCAATGTCACTTGTCTTGCTGGCAACTTCCTTCACCATCTGGGCCCCCATATTCTCAAACTTGTCTTCCAGTTCAATCTCCTTGGCAACGGTTACACCATCTTTTGTGATGGTAGGGGAGCCAAAAGACTTTTCAATTACCACATTTCTGCCCTTGGGACCCAGAGTCACCTTTACTGCATTGGCCAGTTTGTCCACTCCCGCCTTTAACTTTGCCCTTGCAGTCTCACTATATAGGATTTCCTTTGCAGGCATATTTCTCACCTCCTTTTAATTTAATTTTCAATAATGGCTACAATGTCATCTTCTCTCATAATAAGATACTCTTCCCCTTCAATCTTCACTTCAGTCCCTGCATACTTGCTAAACATTACCTTATCGCCCACCTTTACAGACATCTCAATCCTCTTTCCATCATCAGTGAGCCTCCCAGGACCAACTGCAATAACTTCTCCCTTTATTGGTTTTTCCTTGGCAGTATCGGGAATAATAATTCCACCCTTGGTCTTCTCCTCTTCCTCCAGACGCTTAACCAGCACGCGATCATGTAATGGTTTTAACTTCATAACCTCCACCTCCGTTTTTATATTTTTTGTTTTTTACCCTTATTATTAGCACTCACGCTATGCGAGTGCCAACCAGGAGAAACCCTGCATCATCTTGCCTGAAATTTCAAGTCCTATTTTAATAAATTAATGGAGTTTTTCAAAAGTCAAGAGAAAAATTTTACTTTTTTTTGCAGGAAAAAAAATTAAGAGAGGTCTTAGAGATTGTGGCCCCTAAAGGCTCCTATCCGCATCTTCCACGGCCCTGGCCATCTCTTCCCTTAACTCATGAAGCTTTTTATCTAGTTCAAAATCAGAGAGGGCAAGTATTTGTGCTGCAAGCCATGCAGCATTTTTTGCTCCCACCTTATCCAGGGCCACTGTGGCCACTGGATATCCCGGTGGCATTTGGACAGTGGAAAAAAGTGCATCCATTCCCCCCAGGGGAGAAGCGCTCAATGGCACCCCTATCACAGGTCTAGTGGTCCTCGCCGCCACCGCCCCTGCCAGATGAGCCGCCAAACCTGCACCGCAAATAAAGACCTTACATCCCTTCTCTTCCAGGTCCTTGACTATGTCACATGTCCTCTGAGGGGAACGATGGGCCGAGGTCACATGAAACTTATAACTTATCCCCAGCTTTTCCAGTATCTCCACACAAGGAAGCATCTTCTCCCTATCAGAGAGACTCCCCATCAATATCCCAACCTCTACCATAACCCTCCCCCAAGTTTAGGTACAGAAAAGCATGGCCCCCTATGAAACACAAAACGGAGAGGGAGGGATTCGAACCCCCGGAGGGCTATCAACCCTCAGTAGTTTTCAAGACTACCGCCTTAAACCACTCGGCCACCTCTCCGTAAGCTTTTCTTTTTATATTATTCTCTTGAGTTTTTCAAGGAGATTTATACCCCTTTCCACAGGGATCAAATCACGAAAAGATTCTCTAAGGTTTTGATTTAATGATACCTTTTTATTTTATTATTGACAGAAATTGTATAACAGGGTAGAAGAGATTATATTATAATGGAGCTTAGTATTGAAACTATCTGAAAATAATGGCTTCTTTACTCCCCTCCCTCATTAGAGAGGGATTATTTGTGTGGGGAAGGCCCTGGGGAAAAAGGCTTCTCCCTTTAAATAAAACTAAAGGGCGAGGGGGCTACCCCACGATCAAACTCTAATGGGGGAAGGCATTTTTTTTAATATTTTAAAATGATTAGGAGGTGAGGAGATGAGGAGGTTTATGAAGTCTGGCATCTTTGTAAGTGGATCCGTACTCTGCTTTCTATTTTCCTTGTTATTGTGTAGCGGTGCCCTGGCGGCCAAAAGCAAGATCGTGATAGGGTTTACCACCTCTCAGACAGGAAAATTAAATGCAGAGTCCAGGGAACAATTCAATGGGCTTAAGTTATGGAAGGAATATGTGAACAAAAAAGGTGGCATTTATGTAAGGAGCCTAAAGAAAAGGCTTCCAGTGGAATTTCGTTATTATGATGATGAATCTAGCAAGGACAGAGTCCAACAGCTATATGTAAGGTTAATCAATGAAGACAAGGCGGACTTTCTCATCAGCCCCTATAGCTCTGGCCTCACTGCATCGGCGGCGGTAATTGCTGAACAGTATGGAAAAGTGATGTTGGCCACAGGTGCTGCCTCCGATGGCATATTCTCCAAAGGCTATATGCACATCTTTCAGATATATACCCCTGCAAGCAGATACCTTACAGGCGCCTTGGATCTCCTGAAAGAGACAGATCCTTCTGCAAAAAAGGTGGCCATAATCTATGAACAAAGCAATTTTGCAAAGGCTGTGGCCAGTGCTGCAAAGGAATATGCAAAAAAACTGGGGTTTGATGTGGTGCTCTTTGAATCCTATCCCAAGGGGATTACAGATTTTACCTCTTTTTTAAACAAGATTGCTGAGAAAAGGCCCGATGCCATCATAGGGGGAGGTCACTTTGCAGATGGAGAGACCTTTGCCAAACAGATATACGAGCAAAGGTTAAAGGTAAAACTGGTATCCCTGCTGGTGGCCCCTGCAGTGCCAAAGTTTGCCGAGATAGGAAATGCCGCCCTTTATGTAACTGCCCCCTCCCAGTGGGAACCTAAGGCAAAGTTCACCAAAAAGACCGCCAGAAGATTAGGGATCCACTGGTATGGAGTAACTGCACGTTGGTTTATAAGACATTATAAGAGGGAATTTGGAGAGGTACCTGGCTATCATGCAGCAGGGGGGTTTGCAGCGGGTCTGGTCTTACAGAGGGCCATCCAAAAGGCAGGGAGTCTAAACTCTGAAAAGGTAATAAAGGCACTGGAACACATGGATGTAATGACCTTTTATGGAAGGATAAAGTTTGATACGGGTAATTACTACGGCCGTCAGATGGGTCATGAGATGGTATATCTCCAGTGGCAAAAGAGGAGAGGAAAACTGGTAAAGCAGGTGATCTGGCCAAAGGGTGCTGAGTCTGCCCATATAGTCTATCCTTATTCTAAAAAATTCTAGGAGAGGTATTAGGTGGAAGCCTGGATAAATGCTACCATAAGTGGGATCTTATTGGGGTTGGTCTATGGCCTTGCGGCCATGGGCCTTAACCTCATATGGGGAGTAATAAATGTCATTAATCTATCCCACGGGGCATTTATTGCCCTGGGGATGTTTGCGGCATACTTTGCCTTTCATTTTATGGGAATCAATCCTTTTTTCGCCATGTTTCTGGTCCTTCTCCTGGGACTCATACTGGGAATGGTCTCCTATTTTCTGGCCCTCCACCGGGTGCTGGATGCACCAGAACTCTCTACCCTGCTCTCCACTTATTCACTGAGCCTTATCATCATAGGATTGGGGACCTTTCTCTTTACCACAAACCCCAGGGCCATAGACATTGGGCTTGGATCCATTGGATTTGGGGGGATATATATCCCTACTACCAAGGTCTTAACAGGTGTATTTTCGGTTATCTTTACAGCTCTCCTCTATATATTCCTCTATAAGACCTGGACAGGAAAGGCTATCAGGGCAGTATCCATGGACAAAACAGCTGCAGAATTTATGGGAGTAAACTCCATCTTTATTCTCTCCCTTACCTTTGGAATAGGTATTGCTCTGGCAATGGTGGCAGGGTGTCTTATAGCGGCCATATTCCCCTTTACTATCTTATCTGGTTCCATTTATGAGTTAAAAAGCTTTGTAATATGCGTACTAGGAGGGCTGGGGAGTCCACTGGGGGCACTGGTGGGGGGACTCATACTGGGACTTTTGGAAAACGTCCTTGCCCTTCAAATCCCCGTTGGATACATTCCCTTTATTGAATTTATGATCCTGGTAATCATCCTGCTGGTGAAGCCATCAGGACTCATAAGCAAGAGGTAAAGCATGAAAAAGGGTTATACGTTATTCTGGTTAATTCCCCTTGTATTGGCCATATCCTTCTATCCTATAGTAACGGGATCTGTAATAGCAAGAGAGACCATCTTTTTGATACTCATGTATGTAACCCTGGCCGCCAGCCTAAACATCATCCTGGGATATACAGGGTATGTAAGTTTCGGTCACATAGTATTCTATGGAATAGGGGGATATACTGCCTTTTATCTCATGTATAAATATTCTATCCACCTCATTCCTGCAATGATAGCTGGTGGTATCCTCTCGGCCCTGGTGGCCCTCGCTGTGGGAGAGGCAGTACTTCGTCTAAGGGGTGCCATATTTGCCATCGCCACCATTGGGATCAATGAGGCAGTAAAATCCCTGGTGACCAACCTCTCCTTCCTAGGTGGGGCAACAGGGATGTTTTTTAATTTTAGGATATATCGCACCTATGGAGGGGCGGCAAAGGCCATCTGGTTTGCCTACTGGCTCATGGTGGGGGTAACCCTGCTCACCCTTCTGGTCTCCTATCTTATCAAAAATTCAAAATTCGGATATGGCCTATTTGCCATTCGGGAGGATGAAGATGCCGCCATTGTCCTCGGGGTAAATACCAAGAGGTTCAAGAGTCTTGCATTTGCCCTCTCTGCATTCTTTCCAGGGCTAGTAGGGGCCATCTTCTTCTTTAAGGCAGGAAACATTGAGCCAGATGATGCATTTCATCTGGTAAAATCCATAGAAATGATCTTCATGGTAATGTTAGGGGGATTTGGTACAGTCTCAGGACCTCCCATTGGGGCCCTGTTATATGAGCGTCTCAAAGGTGCCCTCCTGGTAAATCCCCTTTTCAAAAACCTTCATATGGCAATAGCTGGGGTCATACTCCTTATAATTGTATTATTTGCACCTGGAGGGATTGTGGGATCCCTGAGAAACCGATTCAAGAAGCTCAGGAGTATATTTGAATGATCTTAAAGGTAGAAGAGGTAACAAAGAGGTTTGGGGGGCTGGTTGCGGTAAACAATATCTCCTTTGAGGTAAAGGAAGGGGAGATATTTGGCATTATCGGACCAAATGGAGCAGGAAAAACCACCCTTTTCAATGTAATAAGTGGTGTATATTATCCAGAAGAGGGCAGGGTGTGGTTCAGGGATGTGGATATCACAAAGATGCCCCCTTATGAGAGGGCCAGGTTGGGCATTGCACGGACGCATCAAATAGTAAAGCCCCTTAAGGAACTCACAGTACTTGAAAATGTAATGATAGGGGCCTGTTTTGGAAAGGCCAATGTGGGGCTTAAGGAGGGTAGCTCTATTGCCAGGGATATATTAAAGATAGTTGGTCTCTCCAAAAGGGAGGAGGTAATCACCGCCAAGTTAAATGTACCGGAAAAAAAACGTCTGGAACTTGCAAGGGCCCTGGCATCCATGCCAGATATAATACTTCTAGATGAGGTGTTAGCAGGTCTAAACCCCACCGAGGCAGAGGAGATGTTGGGGGTGATTGAGGGAATAAGGGAAAAGGGGATAACCATCCTCATGATAGAGCACCTCATGCATGCCATTATGAAGGTTTCTGACAGGATCATTGTCCTGGACTACGGGGCAAAGATTGCCCAAGGCACCCCTGAGGAGGTGGCCAACGATCCAAAGGTAATAGAGGCCTATCTTGGAGACCCGGAGCTTGCCTTGAAACTTGTAAATAAGGATGGGAACAAGGAAGGGAATGCTTAATGTCTGATACAATCTTAGAGATTGAAGCACTGGAGACTGGATATGGAGAGGTCCAGATACTGTGGGGAGTAGGACTTAGGGCCAAGAGGTCTCAACTCACCACAGTGATAGGCTCCAATGGGGCGGGAAAGACCACCCTGATGAGGGCCATTGTGGGCATGTTGCCCGCATGGAAAGGGAAAATAGAGTTTGAAGGTAAAGACATAACCCGCCTTCCCGCCTATAAACGAGCAGAGCTGGGGCTGGTAATGGTGCCAGAGGGAAGGATGTTGTTCCCCGAGATGACAGTATATGAGAATCTGGAAATGGGGGCATTCACCAAAAGGGCAAGGAATAAGATAGAGGAAAACCTGGAGTATGTATTTTCCCTCTTCCCCCGCTTAAAAGAGAGACTTGACCAAAAGGCAGGGACCATGTCGGGAGGGGAGCAACAGATGGTGGCTATAGGAAGGGGACTTATGGCCTCTCCCAAAATACTTATATTTGATGAACCCAGTCTGGGACTTGCCCCAAAACTGGTAATAGAGGTGTTTGAGGCCATAGAAAAACTCAGAAAAGAGGGAGTATCTATGCTCTTGGTGGAACAGAATGTCCACCTATCCTTGGCCATTTCAGACTACGGATATGTGATGGCGGAAGGTAAGATAGTAATGGAAGGACCAGGAAAGGAACTGGTTGAAAAAGATGAGATAAGAAGGGCCTATCTAGGGGTATAAAACCAGGATAGGGAGGGAATATACATGAAATATGATATATCTTCCTTTCCCCGCGGGGTGGACCTCCTGAGAAACTCCCTCTTAAACAAGGATACAGCCTTCACCGATGAGGAGAGAGAGGCCTTTGGATTGGAAGGGCTTATCCCCCCCAGGGTATTCTCTCAGGAGATTCAACTGATTCGGGTAAAGGAAAATCTCAATAGAAAGACCTCTGACATAGAAAAATATATCTTTTTAACGGCCCTTCAGGACAGAAATGAGGCATTATTTACCAGGTTAGTGGTGGAAAACCTGGAGGAACTACTGCCCATTATATATACCCCCACTGTGGGAAGGGCATGCCTGGAGTACGCCCATATCTATAGAAGACCCAGGGGATTTTATTTTGCCACCAAATATAAAGGGAAATTCAGAAAGATACTGGACAACTGGCCCCAGCAAGACGTGAGGGTAATTGTGGTAACTGATGGGGAGAGGATACTGGGACTGGGAGATCTAGGGGCCAATGGTATGGGCATACCCGTGGGAAAGCTCTCCCTATACACAGTATGTGGAGGGATCCATCCAGCATACTGCCTTCCTGTACTCATTGACGTGGGCACAGAAAATGATGAGCTCCTAAAAGACCCCCTCTATATTGGGATGCAACACAGGAGATGGAGGGGAGAGAAATACTTCCAAATAATAGATGAGTTTATGGAGGCAGTGAAGGACAAATATCCCCATGTCCTAGTGCAATTTGAGGATTTTGGCAATCAAAACGCCTTTATCCTCCTGGATAGATATAGAGAGGACATGTGTGTATTTAATGACGACATCCAGGGAACCGCCGCAGTGACCCTGGGGGGGATCTACTCAGCCCTACGCATCACAGGAGGTAGCCTAAGGGACCAAAAATTTTTATTCCTGGGTGCTGGAGAGGCAGGCATAGGTATAGGAAAACTTCTTGTAGAGGCCTTAAAAGAGGAAGGGCTCTCTCCAGAAGAGGCAAGACTCAGATGCTGGTATGTGGATTCCAGGGGCCTAATTGTAAAGGGCAGAGAGGGGCTCAATGAAAGAAAAAGGGAATTTGCCCACGAGCATCCCCACCTACCAGACCTCTTCTCTGCAGTAAAGGAATTAAGGCCTACTGCCATCATAGGTGTATGTGGGAAAAAGGGTACCTTTACCGATAAGGTATTATCTTTGATGGGAGAAATAAACGAACGTCCCATTATATTTGCCCTCTCAAACCCCACAGAAAAATCAGAATGTACTGCATATGAGGCATATTTATATACCAAGGGAAGGGCCATATTCGCCAGTGGTAGCCCATTTCCCCCAGTATATCTTGAAGGGAAGACATTTGTGCCAGGCCAGGGGAATAACGTCTATATCTTTCCTGGGATAGGTCTTGCTACAGTTGCCTTTATGATAAAAAAGATCCCTGACATCTTCTTCCTAGAGGCCGCAAAGGTGCTCTCCAGACAGGTAACAGAGCAGGACCTCTCACGGGGAAGGATATATCCCCCCCTATCCCAGATAAGGAGGGTATCCCTGGAGATCGCAACCAGGGTCTCAGAAATAGCCTATGAAATGGACCTATGTAAGCTCCCCAGGCCCACGCACCTGAAAAAACACCTGGAGAGCCTCATGTATGATCCAAGATATGAGGTGTATGTATAGATGTTCCTATGACCTCTTTTCCTCAACCCTTTTTCTCAGCCATGAGAGCCACTCCTCAAAGCCCTCTCCAGTACGGGCAGAGAGCTTCACTATCTCCAGGGAAGGATTGAGGCCTCTTACCACCTTTTCTACCTTTTCAAGGTCAAATTCCAGATAGGGAAGGAGGTCTATTTTATTTATTAAAAGGAGTTTTGCCTCGGAAAACAAGAGGGGATATTTCTCAGGCTTATCGTCCCCCTCAGGGACACTCAAAAGGGCCACCTTCCCATCTTCTCCAACCTTAAATTCTGCAGGACAAACCAGATTCCCAACATTTTCTATAAAGATAATATCCAGATGCTCTGTGGAGAGCTTTTCCACTGCCCGATATATCATATAGCTATCCAAATGACACGCACCCTCTGTATTTATCTGCACCGTCTGCACACCACACCTGGCAATACGCTCAGCATCTGCAGTGGTCTGAATATCTCCCTCTATTACAGCCATGTTAAACTCATCCCTTAAGGCATTAAGGGTCTTCTCCAGCAAGGTGGTCTTGCCCGCCCCTGGAGAGCTTATAAGGTTTAATACCACAATCCCATTTGCCTCAAAAAAATCCTGGAGCTCCTGGGCCTTCTCCTCATTTGATTCAAGGATTCTCCTTATCACAGGTATCTTCATATCTCGCTTCTCCTCCTTAATTATTCCCCTTCAATATATTCAATAAGTAACTCCTTTCCCTCCAGCACCCTATGACCAAAGTCTGCCCCACACGAGGGACAGGGAATAGAAAATATGCTCACCACATTTTCTTCTATGGGCGGATAGAATTCATATCCACATTCCACGCACTTAAGCCTTACTGGAACCGTCTCAATCTCCAAGATGGCCCCCTCCCAAGGGGTATCCCTAAGGAGGAGATCAAAACAAAAGGTGAGGGCATCAGGTACAATAGCATTTAACTTTCCAGTCTTGACCTTTACCTTAAAGAGGACCTTTAACTGATTCTTCTCCATCTCGTCCCTTATTATATCCAGCAGGGACTGGGCTATTGACATCTCATGCATATAACATAGCCCCCCTACACCTTAAACATGCCATCCTCATATATCACCCTCCTTCCTCCCCCTTTCAGATGGGCCACCACCCTCTTCTCTTCAGTATTTACCAGGTCCCAGTGAAGGGCGGAATCATTAAACCCCAGTTCCTTTTTAAGGGAAGGTGTGAGTTTATCTCCCCCCTCTCTATAGGTCTCAGAATAAGAGGCCCCCAGGGCAATGTGACAGTTCCCAAAATCCCCTCCAAAATTCTCATCATATAAGGTATGAGCCATAAACCTATCTATCCGGGAAAATCTCCTGTCAGTAAGTGAAAATTCCCCTATCTTACACGCATTCTCGTCCATCTGGATCTGACTCTCCACAAATCTTTCCCCTTCTCCTGCGGAAAACTCCACCACAACTCCCTCTTTAAACACCAGACGAAGCTCCCGTATTAGGTTTCCATTCCTGAAAGAGGGCTGATCCATATAAAACACTCCCCGGGTCCCTCGCCAATCAGGAGAGGTAAATATCTCAAAACTGGGGATATTGTGACCAGAGATTCCCACCCACTTACGCTTCTCTCCAGGGGTAACAAAGAGGTCACAACCACTTGACTCCAAATGAAGCTCTTCTATTTCCAGAGAGTTTAAAAATGCTTTTATCTCAAGGGCATCCTTATAGATCCTCTCCCATTCCTTCTCTGGCTCTTCCCTATCCAGATAACAGGCCTTTATGATCTGCTCCTCATACTCCTGAAGGGTAAGGCCTGCATTCTTTGCAAGCTCCCTACTGGGCATAAGGCAAAGGGTCCAACCAAAATCTCCAGAATTCTCCCTCTCGTCCAGGATATCCCTGAGTCTTTTTCGGGCCACCATGGCCCTGCCTATCTTTTGGGGATCTGCTTCCCTGAGATGGGTCTGAGACTCTGGGGCAAGAATAGAGATAAGCCCATTTAGATTCTTAAATAGTTCTTCTTCCCCAGGCGGTATAAAACTTACCTGGTCCTCACTCCCAACCGTATAAAAGGCAACCTCCATCTCAGGAGAGAGGGTTATCCTCTGCACAGGATACATACCCTTCTCCAACACCCTCTTAAAGACCTCAGATGCCAGTTTTCTTCCAGGCATATCATATCTAACCAATATGATATCTCCTTTCAGGAAGGAAGAACGACGAGCAGTATTTAATCCCCAGAAAAGGACCCTTACATATCTCTCAAGGATCTCCTGCCTAAACATAAAAAACTCCTCTGTTAAAATCTATGGAAACAGACAAAACAAGGAAGAACTATAATGAGAGGGAGAGCAATTTGCAAGGATTTTAACTGCAGATGTAGAGGGAAGACCCTCCTAAAGAGAGCCATTTCTAATTTTTATCCTCCCCTTCTATTCCTATAGTTTTGCTCTATTCAAGATGCAACAATCCATTATAAATTTCAATTTGAAAAAATGTTATTCTAAATATAGATTGCTTAAAAAGATTAATTTTTAATACTTTCAAAGGAGTAAGCCAATGAAAGATAAGTACACAGAAATGTGGGAAAAATTAAATTTAGATATAGAGGCACATGATGCTCTATTAGAAGTATTAGGTAAATTTTATGGAGATATTTATCTATCACAAGAAAATAGAGTAAGAGGCATGGAGTATTTAGATTTTGTGATTTCTGAGATACATGGCCTTCGTATAAAAGAATTAGAGGATGCTAAAAAGAAAGGTTATAAAATTATTGGGACATTTTGTATTTTTGTTCCAGAAGAGTTAACAATTGCAGCTAATGCCATTCAAGTAGGATTGTGTGCTGGAGCTGAAGCAGCTAAAGAAGAAGTAGAAAAAATTGTACCCAGAAATACATGCCCCCTAATCAAATCTTTTATAGGATTTAAACTGGCTCGTCTATGTCCTTTTACTGAATCTTGTGATCTGATAGTAGGAGAAACAACATGTGACGGTAAAAAGAAGGTTTATGAATCTTTTAGAGAATATGTACCCATGTATATAATGGAGGTTCCCCAACAGAAAAAAATAAATGATCGTGAATTATGGAAGAGCGAAGTACTACGTTATAAAGACAAACTAGAAGAGCTGACACAACATAAAATTACTCCTGAAGATTTGAAAAAAGCCATAAAAATAGTAAATAACAAGAGAAGGGTGTTACAACGATTAAATAAAATTAGAAGTTTTATCCCCACTCCTATTTCGGGACGGGATGTACTCTTGGTCAATCAGATAAGCTTTTATGACGACCCAGTCCGATTTACCGAAAAAATCTCTACCTTATGTGATGAATTAGAAGAAAAGGTCAAGGAAAAAGAGGGGGTGGTTCCCCAAAATACTCCCCGTCTTCTCCTCTGCGGATGTCCCATGGCCGTCCCCAACTGGAAACTCCCCTATATAATAGAGAGTTCCGGGGCAGTGGTGGTAGGTGAAGAATCTTGTATAGGGACGCGAAACACCAGGGACCTGGTTGAAGAATCTGGGGAGACCCTGGAAGAAATGATTGAGGCCATTGTAGATAGATACCTAAAGATTGACTGTGCCTGTTTTACTCCCAATGAAGAGCGCATAAACAACATTATCTCTATGGCTAAGGAACTCCAGGTGGACGGCGTCATCCACTATAATCTTCTATTCTGCCAGCCATACGCCCATGAAAGCATAAAGATAGATAAGATCCTACGGGAGCAAAATATCCCTATGTTGACCATTGAGACTGACTATGGGATGGAAGATGTGGAACAACTAAAGACCCGAGTAGAGGCATTTGTGGAGATGATTAGTGCTTAGAGATGGCTCTCACCTGCAAGATATCTTTTACCCTTCGCCTCTGTATATAAGCCTTATGTAGAGGACCTACCTAGACCCTGTCTTTGCCTTCTCTATCAACTCCACCAGGGTCAACAACTTGGGGGGAGGAGGGGTTTCAAATGCCCTTCTCCACTCCTTGGGCCCCAGTTTGTCTCGTAAAAATTCCTCCACTGGAAAATAGGGAGACCAACAGATAAGGGTCTTGGCACAGGGAAGACCCCCATTCTCCCCACAACAATAGGAAAATGGAACCTGATTCCCCAGTCGGGGGCACCGTATTTCAAACTCATCTGGCGGAGGGGTATTTCCCCTACATGGATATGTCATTCCTTCTTCCTTCCAGAATGAATTTTCCACAGAGGGAGGAGGACCCCCCTCTGCTTTTTTTAAGAAGATAGCTCTCCTGGTCTAGGCAATTCCTCCAATTCCTTAAGAGATTTTTCAATCTCTTCCTCTGGCATAGAATAGTCAGAGAGTTTCCCCCCAAAATATGCCTCATAGGCCGCCATATCCACCAGTCCATGTCCGCTCCAGCTAAAGAGGATCACCTTCTCTTTTCCCTCTTCTCTGGCCATCTTGGCCTGTTGTATCACAGCGGCAATGGCGTGGTTGGTCTCAGGAGCAGGGATATATCCCTCACATCTCGCCCACATCACCCCTGCAGAGAAGGTCTCCATCTGGTGAACAGAAAGAGGAGTAACAAGCCCCTCTCTCACCAGTTTACTCACAATGGGGGCCATACCATGATACCTTAGACCCCCAGCGTGGAGTGGTGCAGGCATAAAGTTATGCCCCAGGGTGTGCATTGGCAAAAGGGGTGTGGTCTTTGCCGTATCCCCAAAATCATAAAGATACGCTCCCCTGGTCATGGTGGGACATGATGCTGGCTCCACCGCCACTATCTCTATCTCCTTTCCGTGGATTTTATCTCTCACAAAAGGAAGGGCCAGCCCTGCGAAATTACTCCCTCCACCTGCACATCCAATCACCACATCTGGATATTCTCCTATCATCTCCATCTGTTTATGGGCCTCCAGTCCAATAATGGTCTGGTGCAACAGTACGTGATTTAACACGCTTCCCAGGGCATATTTGGTCCCCTTCCCAGTAACAGCGGCTTCAACAGCCTCACTAATGGCAATCCCCAGGCTTCCAGGAGAATCAGGGTCTGACCTTAGTATCTCCCGCCCTGTCTTTGTCCTGTCACTGGGGCTGGGAATGCATCTCCCACCCCATGTCTCCATCATAATCCGGCGATAGGGTTTTTGATTATAGCTTATCCTCACCATATAAACTTCGCACTCCAGCCCAAATAGAGAACAGGCAAAGGAAAGTGCACTCCCCCACTGTCCTGCCCCTGTCTCTGTACATATCTTCTTTGTGCCGGCAACCATGTTATAATAGGCCTGGGGGATAGCAGTATTTGGCTTATGACTCCCTGCTGGACTTACCCCCTCATGTTTATAATAAATCCTGGCAGGGGTATCCAGGGCCACCTCAAGTGCCCTTGCACGATAGAGCGGAGAAGGACGCCAATACACATACCTCTCCAACACAGGCTCAGGGATGTCAATAAACCTCTCCTCACTCACCTCTTGCTCAATAAGGGTCATGGGAAAAATAGGAGCCAAATCCTCTGGAGAAATGGGTTTCCCTGTGGCAGGATGGAGTGGAGGGTCCATGGGACTGGGAAGGTCCGCTAGGATATTATACCATTGACGGGGAATCTCAGAATCGGGCAACACCACCTTTTTTAACTCCATAACATCTCCTTTATCTCTAAGTATTGTTATTGAAAACGTCCTTAGTGAGGCTAAAATTCCCTATGGCTATATCAGACAATAGTTCTTCATCCTCAATTACCATACGTCTCCCCTTTACCGAAAGAACGCCCTTTTGTTTTAGCTTCTTTATGGCGCGGGAGAGGGTCTCAGGAGTGGTACCCAGATACAGGGCAAGGTCCATCTTATTTATGGAAAGATATACCTCCCGGCTACCTTGGCTCTTTGAGAGGAGGAGCAGATAGGTGGCAAGACGAGAGGGGACCTCTTTGAGACTAAGTTCCTCTATCTTGTGAACCAATTGCCTGAGCCGCTGGCTGAAAAGGGTAAAAAGTCCCAGGGAGAATCTAAAATTTTCCTTGATGAGTTCCTGAAATCTATCTCTTGGAAAGAAAAGAAGTTCACAATCCCTTAAACACAGGGCATGTGCAGGATAGACTGGCTCTTCTCTTGAAAGTATTGCCTCAGCAAAGATATCCCCTGGACCTAAGAGATGAAGTATATGTTCCCTCCCATTTAGATTCAGCTTAAAGACCTTTACCAGTCCCGATACTATCCCAAAAAAGCCCTTTCCCTCCTCTCCCTCTCCAAATATCACCTCGCCCCGAGAATATCTCCGCTTTGAGACTATCCCTGCCAGTTCTTCCAGGAGGGTGAGGTCCAAAAACTCAAATAGAGATATCTGTCTTAGGTCCTCAATTAATGACATGTTGACTTTATCCAGTTTTTAAAGCATCTTAACAGAGTAAAAGAAGAAAGGCAATGGTAGAAGAGACAGGGATTGAAATCAAAAATTATCATGGAGGTAATGGTATGAAAAAGTCCCTTATAATTATCCTTCTCTTTCCTCTAGTTATGATCCTCTCTCACCAACCAGCATATGCCTTGGGCATAGAAGGCGCCGTGGGGGTGTGGAATCAGGACCCCAGGGGTTATATGTCATATAAGGGAGACTCCCTGTCTGTGGACAGAGAGCTCCACTATGACCAGGAGACCAAGGTAATGGCCAGAATAAAGATAGACATGCCTCTATTTATCCCAAACATCTATCTTATGTATACCCCCATAAAATTTGAGGGGAGAGGGGAAAAGGCCACAAACTTCAAATTTGGAAGTGTTACATTTAGAGGTAATACCCCCTTTCAATCAGAAATAAGGCTTACCCACTACGATATAGCCCTCTACTATGGAATTCCCCTTGTAAAAACCGCCACTGCAGGGATGTTAAACATAGACCTTGGGCTGGATTGCAGGATATTAGATCTCAAGGCCTCTATAGATCAGCCATCCACCAATCTACACGAATCAAAATCCATGACGGTCCCTATTCCCATGGGTTATATAGGGGTAGAGATAAATCCCCTTAAATATCTCCACCTGGAGGGAGAGGTTAGGGGAATAGGTTACAATGGAAACGGCTACTATGACCTCATAGGGAGGATAAAAATAATACCCTTTGGTCCTTTCTTTATCTCTGCAGGATATAGATATGAAAAGCTGAAGATAGACCATTTAGATGTGGATAGTGACATAGAGGTAAAAGGTCCTTTTGTAGAGGTGGGATTCAGTTTCTAGTAAAATAGGGGGGAGCTTCCCCCCTATTCCTTCTCCCTCCATATCCTTGCTCCCACTCCAGATAGCTTTTTCTCCATACGCTCATATCCCCTATCCAGATGATAAACCCTCCTCACAATGGTGCGCCCTTCTGCGGCAAGACCTGCCAGGACCAGAGAGGCACTGGCACGGAGGTCTGAGGCCATCACAGGGGCCCCTTTTAATCTTGCCCCCCCTTTAATGACTGCAGTGTCTCCTGTTATCTTTATATCTGCCCCCAGTCTCATAAGCTCCAGGGCCTGCATAAAACGATTCTCAAATATGGTCTCTTTTATAAAACCCGATCCCGAGGAGATACACATAAGTGCCATGAACTGGGCCTGCATATCTGTTGGAAAACCTGGATATGGTTGGGTGGTTATATCCACACATTCAAGGGGGGAGGTGGCATCTATAAATATATCCTTTTCTCCCACCTCTATATGGGCCCCCATCTCCCTGAGTTTCTCCAGGATTGCATCCATGGCCCATACAGGTGCATTTTTTACAGTGATCCTTCCACCGGAAATGGCCCCTGCCACCAGATAGGTCCCTGCCTCTATCCTGTCGGAAATAATGGAGTATATCCCCCCCTTCAACTCATCAACCCCCTCTATGGTGATCACGCTTGTGCCATGGCCCTGGATACGTGCCCCACAGGAGATGAGAAAATTGGCCAGGTCCACTATCTCTGGTTCTCTAGCGGCATTTTCCAATATAGTCTCACCCCGGGCCATAGATGCGGCCATTAAGAGGTTCTCCGTCCCCCCCACAGTGGGAAAATCAAAGGTAATCCGGGTCCCCTTTAGTCTGCTACACCTGGCAACAATGTATCCCTCTTCCAGTTCTATCTCTGCACCCATCTTTTTGAGACCCTTCAGGTGCAAATCCACAGGACGAAGCCCAATGGCACAACCCCCAGGTAGTGCCACCTTTGCCCTCCCCTTTTTTGCGAGGAGTGGCCCCAAACACAATATAGATGCCCTCATGGTACGCACCAGATCATAAGGGGCATGGGTCTCAGCAAGCCCAGCGGGATATATCTCACATCTACCCTCTAACGGAGAAAAATTTACCTCACATCCCAGCACTTCCAGTAACCTACAGGTGGTTATTATATCTCTCAAATCTGGAACATTTAAAAGGGTCACCCCTTCAGACAACAAAAGCGAGGCAAACATAATGGGAAGGGCGGCATTTTTGGCACCTGATATGCTGATTTCCCCACATAAGGGAACCCTTCCTTCAATCACCAGCCTATCCATTTTTACTTGACCTCTCCCTTATTTTTATTTAAAGAATAGCCTCAGTTGCGGTGGGTGTAGCTCAGGTGGTAGAGCGCTTGGTTGTGGCCCAAGTGGTCGCAGGTTCAAGTCCTGTCACCCACCCTTCTTTTATCTTCTTACCTCTTCCTGAGCCTTCTAACGTCCCCAATGCGAATAGTAAGTCTTTCTTTATCAAAATACTCCAGGAGAGGAATAGAATATTTCCTGGTAAGACCTGAAATCTCCTTAAAGTCCCGAGGAGACATCTCCTCTTTTTTCTCAAAATACCTCATCACAAGTTGCCTTAATTCATCAATGGCCCCCTTGTAAAAAAAGAGGCCATCCTTTACCTTTACAAGTTCACCCTGAGTGAGGAGAAGCCTTATAATGGAATCCACATCTCCACTGTTAAGTCCAAGCTCCTCCTGAACCTTCTTGAGTGAAGGGGGGGAAAACCTTCCCTCTTTATATATCTCAAGCACCCTCTTCTTTATCTCCTCCTGCCCCTTATCTAGAGACACCTTGTGTTCTGGTAACCTTAAAATATCTTCCTCACAAAGTAGGATCCCCCGCCGCAGGGAAAGCTCCACCAGAAAGTGACTTAGCTTAGGAGAGAGATCCTTACCCCAGTGAGAAATAAGCTGAGCACGGGAGATCCCCTCAAGGAGTGGATGCCTTCTATGAAAATCCTTCACATTCTCTTTCAGCCCCTCCAGGAGTTTCTCCACCCATCTACCCAAAATATATCGGCGTCTATCCCTATCAAACATATATACCTGTCTCTTTGAGAGCAGAAGTCCCATCTGCCTTTCTAACTCTCCAGAACGCACATTGGTCAACACATGAAGGGCACAAAGGTCAAGACCATTGACCCCTGCCCTCTCCAGGTGGAGCAAGATAAGGTCAGGAAGGGAAGAGCTGGATAATCTTCTAAGCATCTGGAGGTCAGATGAAAATCTCTTTATCTTGTGGGGTAGAGGAGAGAGGATCCGTCCTCCCCCAATGGTCCGTAGGGGAGAAAAGGAACGGATCACAAACCTGTCCCCATATACTCCCACCATCTCCCTCTCAAACCTTATCTGGGCAAGGCCCTTTTCCCCGGGGTCAAGTCTATCCTTTTCAAGTAGATATATGCGGGCCAGTATCTCTGAAGTCCCATGATGTAGATGGACCTGACGTCGGTGTTGTATGGGACGAGGAGAGGAAGAGAGACATGTTATCTCCACATCCCATGACCTGGAAGGGAAAAGGGTACCAGGTCTGGCCACTGTATCACCCCTCTCAATCTCCTCCACCTCCACATTTGCCAGGTTTATGGCCGTTCGTCTCCCTGCTGGGGCCACTTCCACAGACTCCCCATGAACCTGTATATGCCTTACCTTGGAGGAGAGACCAGACGGATAGATGGTAACATCTTCTCCCACCCTCACCTCTCCAGAAACCAGGGTCCCTGTGATCACTGTACCATGTCCCTTCATGGTAAAAACCCTATCCACAGGGAGAACAAAGAGGTCTGAACCCCGTCTATGCTCTATGGTCTTAACCATGGTATCCAGCGCATGAATAAGTGTGTCCAGTCCCTCTCCAGTGTGGGAAGACACAGGGATAACAGGGGCATTCCGCAAAAAGGTGGTTGAGAGAAAGGATGTTACATCTTCTTTTGCCAGTTCCAACAGTTCCCCATCCACCATGTCTATCTTGGTAAGTGCCACCAGCCCATATTCTATCCCCAGAAGAGAACATATCTCTATATGTTCTACGGTCTGGGGCATTATACCCTCATCTGCCGCCACAGTAAGAAGCACAAAATCTATCCCACTGGCACCTGCCACCATGTTCTTTACAAACCTTTCATGGCCTGGCACATCCACTATGGACAACCTCACCCCTGAGGGAAGATCCAGATAGGCAAAACCCAGCTCAATGGTAATACCCCGTTTCTTTTCATCCTTCAGCCTATCACAGTCTATTCCAGTAAGGGCCTTTATCAGGGTGGTCTTACCATGGTCTATATGACCTGCCGTTCCCATGACTATTGGCATATATCTCATTTCCTCCTATGTGCTTATCTATTTAAATCCACACAGCCTCTTTAGATTTTCAAAAAGAGTGGTCTTCTCCTGGGAGTCTATCCCCTTCTGGGATCTTATCTCACGATAGACCCGCTCCTGAAACTTTTCATAGACCAGGTCCCTGAGGACCCTATCTTTTTCTAGCACCAGTTGAAACAACATCCTATCTATCTCCAACACCTTACCCCTATCCCTTGCAATAACACTGGCATTACGCCTTGTATCTGACAATAGGGCCACCTCCCCAAAGAAATCCCCC
This sequence comes from uncultured Desulfohalobiaceae bacterium, assembly GCA_964427155.1. GTDB lineage: Bacteria > Desulfobacterota > Desulfovibrionia > Desulfovibrionales > Desulfothermaceae > Desulfothermus. Next base: position 138,786 of record CAYRSC010000024.1, read on the forward strand.
TTTCCCAGCACCGCCAGGACCTGTTCTTTCCTCACCACCTCAAAAGTACCACTTATTATAATATACATGGTGTTACCATATTCCCCCTCCCTTATTACCTCATCCCCCTCATTTAATTCCAGGACATTCCCGTAGGTGGCCATGAACTCAAGCACATCCTCCCTCCCCTCCTGGAAGAGGTCATTTTCTCTAAGGGCCTCAATTATCTCACCCCTATCAGGCTCCTGTTGAGGCTCTCTCATCACAAGGGTACGGATGGGAAATGGTATCTCAATCATATATTTCTTAAATTGATACCAGATGGAACTATAGACCTCATCTATTGCCATTCTTTTCAGATAATAACTTTTAACTCCAAATATTATCCGATATACAATAGCAGAATCCCCATATTCCTGTAAAAGTACAAGTTTTTCTCTATCCTGCAATACATATCTACTTTTATTCAATATCTCATATATGGCCCTTTTTACTTTTATAGGGGGCACATCATAACTAACACCAATACATATTTCTATTTCTATCTCTTTATTTGGCCTACTGTAATTTATAATATTGTCAGAAGATATAGTATTATTTGGAATAATTATATAAACTCCTAGAATAGTACGAATTTTAGTATATCTCCAATTTATCTCTTTAACCTCACCTACCATATCTCCTATCTTTATCCAATCTCCTAAAGCAAATGGTTTTTCTATTTGAATAACTATTCCAGACATTAAATTACCAATAGTATCTTTCATTGATAAACCAATAATAGCAGTCAAAATAGCAGAAGGTGTAAGAATTGTTATAAGATTTACATTAAATACATTCCTTAGAAAAACCATTATAAAAAATACAATTATAAATAGCTGAATAACATCAACAATAAGATGCGAAATACGTTTATGTTTTTTTGTAGCAAGATAATCTCTTATGTAAATATTAATAACTGTTGTTCGTATAATTAGAAAAAGCAGAATAGTCTCAAAAACAAATAATAATTTTAATATCCAAAGTCCAGTAACCCTTGTTTTTATATATTCAACAAAAAGAAGTACAATAATAGAATTTACTGTCTTTGTTACATCACGAGAAAGATCAAATCTTCTCTTCAGTATCCCCACCAATATCCTGATTATCAGAATACTGATTATAATAATGGCAATGAGGATTAAATCCTTTCTATGCTTAGATATAAGATTTATGAAAGAGATAATATCCAGGCTAAAAGAGGTAGAGGTACTATTCATGGGTCCTACTTCACCTTAAAGTCTATAAAGTGATATCCACCCTGCGGGGAAGAGGATTGTTCAATCTCTCTTAATCTATCCAGATAATAGTGGGATACTGGATCAGAATATCTTCTCCAGAGGGAATCAAATATCTCTTTTGCCCTGCGGTACTCACCTGCAGTAAACAGGTCAATGGCCCTTTCAAACTCCCTCACCATATCCTTACCCAGGTGGGCTTCCACCATGGCCTCATATATCACCACCGGTCTTTTCTTACCCTTTACTCGGATATTTCCTACTCGCCGACACAACAACTCCTTCCCCTGAAGCATTTCATAGGTGGAGTGAGAAAGCAAGATGGTGGTTCCCAGGTATTTATTAAGGCCCTCTAATCGGGAAGCAAGATTTACAGTATCCCCTATGGCAGTGTAATCAAATCTTGCCTTGGTCCCCAGATTCCCCACCACTGCTTCTCCACTATTTATCCCTATACCCACCCGAAGGGGAGGAAGGGACCTCTTTATAAAACCTGCATTCAATTCCTTCACCTTTTCCACTATCTCCACTGCGGACCTCACCGCAGCATCAGCATGAGCCTCAAGGGGCAGGGGGACATTAAAAAGGGCCATCATGGCATCACCCACATATTTATCCAGCATTCCACGATTATTTAGAATAATATCTGTAAGGGGACCAAAAAAATCATTCAATAAAGAGACCAGGGACTCAGGGGAAAGCTTTTCAGAAATAGAGGTAAAGTCCCTTATATCCAGGAATAAAACACTTATTTGTTTCTTCTCTCCCCCTAGTTTTAGTTTCTCAGGGGAACGTATGAGTTCGTTTACAAGGTCACTGGAGATATAACTGCTAAAGGCCCTCTTCAGGTATCTACTCCTCTGCTCTATCACAAAATTCTTATACACCTCCAGAAGAATAAAGACCGTTATAAACTCAAAAATGGGATATATTGTGGCAAGACGCATGTTAAAATGGGAAAATGCAAAAAAATTCAGATAGAGATACACCCCGGCTATTAGCAAAAACCCCACAAAGGAAACAAAGGTATTAGGGGCAAACACGGAGATGAGACCCACTATCACTGGAACCAACAGGATGGTGAGGATGTCCAGCAGGTATGCCCTGGCATCTCTTATGAGAAAAAAGTTTTGCAGTACATTGGAGGCAAAGGTGCAATGTACCTCTGTGCCAGGGAAATTGGGGTCCGTGGGGGTGGGGACAAAGTCTCCTACTGCCTTCTCTGTCACTCCCACAAAGACCAGCTTGTTATGAAACAGGCCCCAGGGCAACCTCCCCTTTAACACATCAATGGCAGAAAAATGGGAGATAGTGTGTCCCTTTCCATAGAAATTTATCAGGATAGAGCCCTTACTTGAGACCGGGATCAACCTCTTTCCCACCTTAAGTCTCAGGATCCCATAGTGGTCCAGCACCACAGATATCCTCTTTCCAAGATAGGAGGATATTGCCTCCAGGGAGAGAGAGGGCATAAGATATCCCCTGAAGGCCGCCACCAGCGTAAGCCTCCTCAATATCCCATCCTTATCTGGAAAAACAGAGAAAAAGCCCTTTCCCACCCCTGCATAGGCTATCTCATCAATATTTGTCTCCACGCTCCTAAAGTCCTTAAGGGGAATATCCCTTACATCCTCTACCACTTCCACATCCTCTATGGAATAGTCAGGAAGCCTCTCAAGCCCCTTTTCCACCTCATTGGCACGAACCTTATTCCTGAAAAAATAACCCAGTACCACATTATGGGCATCCCTTATTGCCTGGGCAAGTGCCCTGTCCTCGGCAGGCGATGTGTGTTCTGAAAAGAGCATGTCCAGGGCAATGGTCTTTGCCCCCAGGTCCTTTATCCTGGTTATAAGGCGGGCAATTATCTCTCTCTTCCATGGCCATCTTCCCAGGACATCTATACTGGGTCCATCTATCTCTACCAATACCACATCAGGGGAGGGACGGATAGGGGGACGCAGTCTGAACTTTATATCCTGAATCCTATCATCCAGGGTCTGAAAAAGGTCCACCTGGGAAAAATAGGCCCCATAGGTGAGAAGTATGGTAGAGAAAACCAGGATAAGATATATCAACACGCTCTTGTTTTTCATGGTCAGCGAGGTATCTTTTTAAGCAAAATGGTTATATTGGAAAGGTACCTTCCGTGGGGAAACTCCCTTTTATATCTCCCAAAAAATCTCTTACAAAGGGGATAGTTTTTTCTTGCAAATTCAATAAAACCACGCTGATAAAGGGCTGATTCATAAAACTTAGTGTCTTTAAAGTCCTTGATAAGGATATCCAGTTCCCGGGCTGCATCCTGATACCTATTCAAAAATTTGCTCGCAATTATTGCCCTCTGCAAAAGGGCCTCTGCCTTTACATCCCTTATGGTGGCAAATAAATAGGCAATCTTAAGGGCCTTGAGGGCCTCCTCAAATCGACCTTTATCAATAAGATAATTTACATAGTTCAGATTCCACCTGGCTATTATGTCTGGGAGCTCCTTCAATTTCCTCATCCGTGGAGGGATGTGTAAATTTACATCAGTAAAGCTGGAAAGGACCTTGAACATCTTTTTAAGGGTACGGTCCTTTTCAAAATTTACAGGTCGCAAAGGTGCAATACCCTCGCCGCTCTGACTCATCTGATTGGCCTCTGTAATGGCCTCTTCCCCCTGGTTTTTCAGACCCACCACCCCTTTACTGGTAAACACAGCAGTGGCCCTACCAGGGGAATAGACGATAAATTCTGTCCCCTTTACCCCTGCTACCCCTCCTGCAGTGGTAACCTTAAATGCCTCGTCTGGCTTTAGCTTATGGATAATGGAGCGCAGGGAACCTCGTTTCAGGTGAATCCTTTCCCTCTCCTTTATAAGTATCTCACTCCCAGGAGAGACCACAAACACATCTCCCCTTTTTGTCCTTATCTGGAGAGAAGAAGCCCCATCTGTCACCACCCTGTCCCCCACATATACCCTCTGTCTTATCCTCACCCTATGATTATTTATAAGGGGCTCACCCTTTACAGAGACCACTCTACCAAAGGGTATCTTCAGCCACCCTCCATAAGAAGAGACTGCAAATACCCACATAATTGCTGATAGGAGCACAAAAAAACTCCCTGTATATCTTTTCTTCTTTATTTTCATGGGCCTTTCTCCTGTTTAAATTATTGTATAGTTACCCCCCTATGCAGGGGATCCACGCCAGAGACAACTAACTCCCCAAAAAATAGGGTCACAAAAATTTACCTGTGACAGAGTTAGGGTCCTGTTTTATCTCCTCTGGGGTTCCAGAAGATACCACCTCCCCTCCAAATTCTCCACCCCCAGGTCCCAGGTCTAATACATAATCCGCAGAACGTATTATATAGGGATTATGTTCAATTACAATCACAGACCCCCCTTTGTCCACAAGTTTATGAAGTACCTCTAGGAGTTTTCCCACCTCGTGTATGTGGAGCCCTGTGGTGGGCTCGTCCAGGATATACATGGTACCCGGGACATTCCTCCTCCCAAGCTCCCTGCTTATCTTAAGACGCTGTGCCTCCCCTCCAGAGAGGGTGGTAGCGGGTTGTCCCAGTTTTATGTAATCCAGTCCCACATCCTCCAGGATCTCAAGTTTCCTTTTAAGGGCACTATGGTTAAAAAATATATTCTTTGCCTCCTTCACAGAAAGGTCAAGTACCTGGGCTATGTTAAGTCCTTTATAGCGGATATCCAGGGTCTCTCTATTGTATCTCTTCCCGTCACATACATCGCACCTCACATACACATCGGGTAGAAAATGCATCTGTATCTTTATATAACCATCTCCATGACATTTCTCACATCTACCCCCGGGGACATTAAAGCTAAACCTTCCGGGCCTGTATCCTCGTGCCCTTGCCTCAGGAGTAGAGGCAAATATGGTCCTTATGTCATCAAATATCTTAGTGTAGGTGGCAGGATTTGAACGAGGGGTACGTCCAATAGGGGACTGGTCAATAAAGACCAGACGCTCTATCTTCTCCCAACCTGATATTCCCTCCACAGAGCCAGGCATATCTACCTTTATACCCAACAAAAGGGCGAGATGTTTATAAAGGGTATCAGTAATCAAAGAACTCTTTCCTGAACCAGAAACCCCGGTAACACACACAAAGACCCCCAGTGGGATCCTCACATCCAGGTCCTTTAAATTATGTGTGGAAACACCCTTTAGCTCTATATACCCTGTTGGGGATCGGCGATTGCTCCTATAAGGGATCTTCATCTCCCCCCTGAGATACCTGCCTGTAAGGGTATGGGCCCTTAAAAGACCATCCACCTCTCCCTGAAAAACCACCTCTCCCCCCAAGATTCCCGATCCTGGACCCAGCTCTATTATGTGATCCGCATTTCTTATAAAACCCTCATCATGTTCCACCACTATTACAGTATTTCCCCTATCCCTAAGCTCTCTCAAGGATTCAAAGAGATGTTTGTTGTCCCGGGGATGAAGTCCAATGCTGGGCTCGTCCAGGACATAGGTAATACCTTCCAGTCCAGTCCCAAGTTGACTGGCAAGTCTTATCCGCTGGGCCTCTCCCCCTGAGAGGGTGGACATATCCCTGGAGAGGGAAAGATAGTCCAGCCCCACCCTTTCCATAAAAGAGAGACGATGGATTATCTCCTTTAATAGGGGCATGGCTATCTCTCTCTTTACAGGTTCTAGTTTGTCAGGCAAACCCCTTACCCAGGAGAGAGAGGCCCGTATGGAGAGTTGACACAGGTCATATATGGAGAGGCCCTCTATCTTTACAGATAGGGCAAATGGGTTTAGCCTTGCACCTCCACACCCTGGACATATACGACTCCTCCTGAACCTGGAGAATTCGCTTCTCCACCACCTCCCCTTAAATGTCCCTTCTTCAATCATAACCACAAGGCCCTTCCATCCTAGAGAAGGCTCTCCAAAGAATATGGCAGAGAGCCCCTGAGGTGGAATATCCTTAATGGGAGTGGTCTCTAGACTGAATCCATAGCTCCTGGCAATGGCCTCCATTACTGGACGAAATCTCCTGTAACTCTTACCTCTAAGCAAGAGGATACCCCCCTCATCAATGGTGAGTCCCTTGTTTGGAATAAGGAGTTCAGGGTCAAAAAACTGTAATGAACCAAGACCCATGCACCTCTCACACGCCCCCTGGGGACTATTAAAGGAAAAAAGCTGGGGAGTAACAGGGGGAAAGCTCACCTTACAGCGAGGACACACTGAAGATGTGGAAAAAAATATCTCCTCTTCCTCGCCGGAGACTACCTTCACCACCACATTCCCCCCTCCCACAGAGAGGGCCAGCTCCAGGGAATCCGCCAATCTCCTTCTAATATCTCCCTTTAATATCAGTCGGTCCACCACCACAAATATGGAGTGCTTCCTGTTCTTTTCAAGAGAGGGAGGGTTGCTCAGGTGGTGTATCTCTCCATCCACCATAACCCTCACAAATCCCCGGGCCCTCAATCTCTTAAACAACTCCACATGTGTCCCTTTTTTAAACTCCACCACAGGGGCCATAAGAAGGAATCGTGTACCCTCAGGGAGGGAAAGGATAGAATCCACGATCTCGTCCTCACTTCGGGAAGCCACCATCTCTCCACACCGTGGACAATGGGGGACACCTATGCGGGCAAAAAGGACCCTTAAAAAATCATAGACCTCCACAGAGGTCCCTACGGTTGAGCGAGGATTCTTTAATATGCCCTGCTGTTCCAGGGCAATGGATGGAGTGAGACCCTCTATCTTCTCCACCCTGGGCTTTTCCATCTGGGGCAGAAACTGACGGGCATACACAGAGAGGGACTCCACATAGCGCCTCTGTCCCTCAGCATATATTATGTCAAAGGCAAGGGTAGATTTCCCTGAGCCACTGGGACCACAGATAACAACCAGTTTTTCCCTGGGAATGGCAAGGTCTATATTCTTGAGGTTATGATGGGTGGCGCCCTTTATCCTGATGGTCCTGCTCATCAACTCATTCCAGAAACGGACCTGAATTTTATCTATTCTTTTTTATAAGGGCATTACGATACTGGATATATGCATTTCTAAAGGACACATAGGGGTCCAGAGATGCCTTTTTTAAATCATCATAGTCATTGATGTGGATGGATAGATAGTTTAGTTTATCCTCTGCCTTTATAGAGGCAGATGCAGTCTCAGGTTCAACATAGGTCACAGGGTCCAGAAAATAGTCTCCCACCTTTCCAACTGCGTCCCTGAGGGTACATGGTCCCACCACCGGGAGTACAATATAAAAACCATTGCCTATCCCCCAATACCCCAGTGTGACACCAGTATCCCTCTCTGGTGGCGCATGCTTTAGCCAGGGTATTCCCCTGGCAACATCTATCATTCCTCCAAACCCCAAGAGGGTATTTACAACAAACCTTCCTGTCTCCTTAAAAAAATCCCCAAACTTAAACTCCAGTATGCTATTTACCGCCCGAATGGGATATTTGATGTTATAAAAAGCATGCTGAAGAGATGTCCTAAAATTAGAAGGGAATAAGGACCTGTATGCCCTAGCAGTTGGCTTCAAGACCCAATAATAGAGCTTATCGTTTATCTTAAACATTACTCTATTAAAGGGCTCCAGGGGGTCCTTTACCTGTACCTGAGACTGTTGGAGGTCCCCCTCCAGTTCCTGAAAAAGTTCCTCATCCACAGAAGTGGAATTTCCACTGGCATAGAGTACTGTAGAGGAAATTCCCCATAAAATCGTCACTATTAGAAGATAAAGGGATAAGACCCTTCTGGGATTATTCATACCTCTTCCCCGTGGTTCTAACCTTTAAGCACATATACCTAAATATCTTCACCAGGGCACAGTCTCTATCTCCATCTCTGTCTCCACATTTAAAGTCCTTCACCTTTGCCTTCATGTCTTCAAGTATTTGAGAAAAGGACTTTTTCAAAAACAGGTCCGCAAATTGACTCCTGTAATTCTGGATAAGACTTACCCCTTCCACATAGATGTCATATATCTTCCATCCCTCTCTAAGACGTACAAATCTATAATTTACCGGGATATATTTGTCCTTATATTTTATCTTGGTCCTCACCTCTGCCTTTCTAGAGGAAAAAAGGATGGTCTCCCCTATCTGGATATTCTTCTTGGAATATTGTTGAATCTCCTTCACGTGCTCCATTATCTTATCAAAATAGTTTTCCTCCACCATTTTTACAAACAGACACTGAAACTCTTGTCTCTGTCTGGGACTAAGTTCCCGCCAGTGACGGGCAAGCACCATCCTTGTCATAATATTTAAGGCAAATATATCCTGGGCAAGTTTGAGGAGACGACATTCAAAAGTCCTCTTGTACTCAGTGGAGGTATTGTTAGTATCATAGCCCTGAAATAGGGAAATGGTCTTGTCTATAAATCCCCTCAGGGCATCAGTGGGCCCTTCCGCTGCACAGGCACCCTTTGCCAGAACTAACAGCAATATAAGAGAAATACTCAATATAGCCTTTCTCATAATATCCACCCTATTTTTTCACAGATCCAAATACATACTTGCTAACCAATTCCTCAAAATCCACAGGCGGCTCAGTATCCACTATCATATCCCCTGGCTTTAGGTATGTGTCAGAACCACCTGGAGAGATACTCACATATTTGTCCCCAATGAGTCCACTGGTCTTTATAGAGGCCATAGAATCATCACTGAGTTTGATCCCTTTTTTTATATCCATCTCCACAATGGCAAAAAAATCTTTTTTATCCAGCACTATCTTGCTCACCCTCCCTATCTGCACTCCAGATATCCTCACCTCATTTCCCACCTTGAGACCAGAGACATTGCTAAAACGGGCCTTGATGGAATAATAGCTGTTTCCCACCACTTCCATCTTTCCCAGCTTTATGGTGAGATATCCAATACACAACAAGGAAATAAAAACAAATATCCCCACAGAGATCTCAACATAATATCTCTTATTATACATCCTCTTCACCCCTTGACTTTTTACCACAAAAGAGACGGGCTAATACCCTGCTTCTGCTAAGGGCCTCATCCACCAATTCATAGAGCCTTTTGAGTTTTTGGTATTCTACAAGTCCCGCCTCAATGGAAAATTCTACACAACTATCTGTGTAGGCATATTCATTGAAAAAATCCTTTTCCTTCAATTGCTCCCCAATAGAGGAAAGGACCTGGTCCACCTCCTGAGGGGACTTTTCTGTAAGTAAGACCACCTTGTCAAAGCTGTACCTTCCAAAAACCACCCTATTATTTACACAAAATCCCTTACACATCCCAACTAGTTCAGAAAATATATAATGGGGCACCAGATGACCCACCTTTTCTATAATGAGGTTGTAATTCTGAAGCAAAAATACCACAATGGTCCACCGCCCTTCTTTTCCTTCCACCTCTTCCCTGAAAAACCTCTCAAAATCACGCCTGGTCCTCACCCCCACTATCTGATTCTTGAGAAACTCCAAACTGTTTATAAACTCATGCACCACAGGATGAGAGAAGAGCTCCAATTCCATGGGAGAGCCCTCAAATATTATTCTTCCTCCATCTATTACCGCTATCCTGTTAGAGATATAAAACACATGGGGCACATCATGGCTAACCAGCACTGCAGTGAATCCAAAATTTTGCTGATTATGGGTTATCATAGAAAGGACACTGTTTCTACGAACCGGGTCCAATCCTGTTGTGGGCTCATCAAAGAGTACCACCCGAGGATTGGTGACCAGGGCCCTTGCCAGGGCCACCCTTTTCTGCATCCCCCCTGAGAGCTGGGAAGGATATTTGTCTTCCTGACCCACAAGTTCAAGGGCCTCCATCTTCTCCATAACCCTATCCCTTATCTCCCTGGAGGAAAGCCTGGTGGTCTCCTGAAGAGGAAGGGCAATATTCTCATACACGGTAAGGGAATCAAACAGGGCATTGTTCTGAAACATAAAATTTATCTCCCCTGTTATCTCCCTCCTCTGTCTTTTGCTGAGTCCAAAAATAGACCTCCCATTATAGAGGATCTCCCCACTATCAGGTCTCTCCAGGCCTATCATGAGTTTTAGGGTAACACTTTTACCCACTCCACTCTTCCCAATTATGGTGGTCACCTCACCGGGATAGACCTTGAGGTTTACCCCATCCAGGACCTTCTTCTCTCCAAAGCTCTTGGATACATCTCTAAATTCAATAAGTGGTATGCCCATAGACAGAAACTATCCCTCAAGATCAAAGTAAAAAGGAGGTTAACACATAATCTCCCACTAGCACGCACACACAGGAGAGCACAACCGCTGAGGTTGTGGCAAAACTTACCCCTCTGGCACCAAAGACCTTTCCCCTCTTGTGGACATAGTAACCCTGATAACAACAGATGGTAACCACCAGGAGCCCGAAAAATATGGCCTTATAGAATCCCCCTGTGACATCTGAGAGATCCACGAGATTTTCCATCCTGGAGATATAGGTGCCAGAATTTATCCCAAGGAGTATCACCCCTGAGACATATCCCCCAATTATCCCTATTACATCAAATAATGCCGTTAAAAAAGGAAAACATATGAGAGAGGCTATCATCCTGGGAGAGAAGAGGTATCTAATGGAATTCACATTCATGGTCTCCAGGGCATCTATCTGCTCAGTTATCCGCATAATCCCTATCTCAGCGGCCATGGAAGACCCTGCCCTCCCTATTATCATAATGGCTGTAAGTACTGGCCCAAGTTCACGAATAAGAGAAAGGGCCACTACCCCTCCAAGTACTCCCTCAGATCCAAACTTCACCAGGGAATAATACCCCTGAAGTCCAAGGACCATACCAGTAAATATCCCCACCAGGGATATGACAAATATGGATTTTACCCCAATAAAATATATCTGCTGAAGTATCTTTCTAAACTGGAAGGGGGGAATAAAGGAATAAAAGGCCCCTTTTAAAAAGAAGATAAAGATGAGCCCCAGCTCATGGATAAAATCCAGTGCCCTTTTTCCTGTCCTCTGAAAGATTGTTAAGACCGCCATAATCTCTTTTGGTTAAGACGCTAAGGAAGAAAAGTTAACAGAAAGCATAGGAGACCTTACCCCTTTTTAAGGGTAGCGTCAACCTTGAAGGGCATTCTCCTCCAGATATACCAGGTCCCTATATGTCTCTCTCTCCCTTATAACATAAAACCTATCTCCCTCCACCATTACCTCTGCGGCCCTTGGACGGGAATTGTATTGAGAGGACATCACAAAACCATAGGCCCCCGCTGAAAAGATACTCAGATATTCCCCTTCCCTTACTTCAGGAAGACGCCTGTCCTTGGCAAGAAAATCCCCGCTTTCACATATGGGACCCACCACATCATAAACCACCTCTTCTCTTCCCCTGGGTTCCACTTCTCCTATCCTGTGGTAAGACCCATAGAGAGAGGGCCTTATAAGGTCGTTCATGCCCGCGTCCACTATGAGAAAATTCTTGGTCTCTGTCTCCTTTGTATATATCACCCTGGTCACCAGTATGCCTGCATTTCCTGCAATCACCCTGCCTGGCTCCAGGATAAGGGTTATGGGATATCCTGCAAGGGACCTGCTCAGGGCCTCTCCAAACTCCCTGGGATGGGGGGGCTCCTCTTCCCTATAGGTGATGCCCAGTCCCCCTCCAAGGTCCAGGTATCTTATCTGCATACCACATTCCTTAAGCTCTGTATAAAGGACCTTTAACTTGTCCAGGGCATCTAAAAAAGGAGAAAGCTCAGTGAGCTGGGAGCCAATGTGACAGTCAATCCCAATGGGCTCAATGCCCTTTAGCTCCTGGGCAGTCTTATACACATATATGGCATCTGTTATATCTATTCCAAATTTGTTTTCCTTCAGACCCGTGGAGATATAAGGATGAGTGCCTGGGTCCACATCTGGGTTTATCCTGAAGCTCACCCTGGCCTTCTTCCCCAGGGAAAGGGCCACCTCATTTATGCGGTGTAATTCCTGAAGGGATTCCACATTGAACATGAGAATATCTGCCCTTAAGGCCTCCTTTATTTCCCCCTCCTGTTTCCCAACCCCGGAGAAGACTATCTTGGAGGGGGGAATATTGGCCCTAAGTGCCCGATAGAGTTCCCCCCCTGATACTATGTCTGCGCCAGCCCCCTCTTCATGCAGGAGGCGAAGGACTGAAAGATTTGAGTTACACTTTACAGAAAAACATGTTATATGAGGAATACTATAAAAGGCAGAGTCAAAGGCATGAAAATGTCTTCTAAGTGTACGGGAAGAATAAATATATACAGGGGTGGAGACCTGATTGATGATCTTCTTTACTGGAACATCTTCGGCCCACAACTCTCCATCCCTCAAGTTAAAATAGTGCATGACCCTCTGCTCCTTTTATTTTCCTTTATCTCTTATGGTAACATCTCCACAACACAATACGTGCTTTGAACCGCTGGAATCTATTACGACAAGATTTCCCTGAGAGTCAATATCAACTGCCTTTCCTTCCAGCCTTCCCTCTCCCTGATAGGCCACCACCTCTGAACCCACTGTTGAAGAAATAGCGAGAATCTTTTCCCGAATGGGAGAAAAACCTTCTTCCACATACAGGAGGTAGTAGTCCTCCAGTCTTTTTAAAAAACGTCCCAGAAATCTCACCCGATTTATCTTCTTCCCAATTTCCATCAGAAGGGAAGTGGCAATGGTTTTGAGCTCATCAGGAAAGTCCTCCTCTTCCATATTTATATTTATCCCCACCCCAAGAACGATATAATTAATGCTCTCTGCATCCCCACTCATCTCCGCCAATATTCCTGCCACCTTTCTCCTCCCTATGAGCACATCATTTGGCCATTTCAGATGGGCACAGAGGCGATAATGTGAAGATAAGACATCACTAAGTGCAAGGGATGCCATTAGAGGAAACTGCATCATCTGCCAGGGGGAGAGAGAGGGTCTAAAGAGGAGAGAAAAGGTCAGTGACTTATAAGAGGTGCTAACCCACCGTCTTCCTCGCCTTCCCCTCCCGCCACTTTGCTCCTCACAGATCACCAGCAGACCCTCCTTGGCCCCCTTTTCTGCAAGTATCTTTGCCCGGTCCTGGGAGGAAGGGAGCCTGAAATGATAGTCAATCCTTTGGCCCAAGAAACGAGTCTCTAGGAAAAACTTGATGGTAGGAGGATAAAAATTGTCAGGGATAGAGGACAACTTATATCCCCTGCTGCTGGACTGGATCTCAAAACCTGCCTCTTTGAGGTTCAATACATGTTTCCAGATGGCAGACCTTGAGACGTTTAATTCCCGGGCAATGGCCTCTCCAGAGACCCAGTTCCCTGATCTCAACCTCCTGATCACCTCATCCAACGTATTCCTTCTCATTATCTAACTACCTTGTGGTTTATATGGTTAACAAAAAAACACAAATCTTGAAACATAATTTAAATAAAAGGTCATGTCAATGACCCGCAGTCGTCTCCCCCCTCTCAAAAAATTTATTTCTTGACTACAGAAATTAACTGCAGGTAATATATGAAAAAATAGAAAAAGGAGCACCTTTTAATGCAAATTCCCTTCATTGACCTCAAATCTCAGTATCATCTCATAGAAGACAAGATAAAACGTAGGATAGAGGAAGTGTTTTCCCATGGAAGGTTTATCCTGGGGCCTGAAATATATGAACTTGAGAAAAGGCTGGGGGAATTTGTGGATTCCCCCTATGTAATATCATGTTCTTCTGGCACAGATGCCCTGTATATGTCCCTGCTGGCCCTTGGAGTGGGCCCAGGCCACGTGGTACTTACCTCCCCCTTTACCTTTATTGCCACAGCAGAGGTAATAGCCCAGAGCGGGGCTATACCTGCCTTTGTGGACATAGATGAGACCACATTTAACATGGACCCAGAAAAATTATCCCTGGCAATAGAGGCAATTCAGTACAGGGATAGAAGCATTTATCCATATCCCACCATATTAGACAAGACAAAAAAGGTGCAGATAAGGGGAATTATAGGGGTGGATATATTTGGAGTATCCTCAGAATATGAGGAGATAAATAAGATTGCCAGGGAACATGGATTATTTGTCATAGAAGATGCGGCCCAGTCCTTTGGAGGGACCTACAGAGGAAAACGGACATGCTCCCTTACGGAGATAGGATGCACCTCTTTCTTCCCTGCAAAGCCCCTGGGGTGTTATGGAGATGGAGGTGCCATTTTCACCTACAATGAAAGGCTTGCAGAGATTCTCACCTCCATCAGGGTCCATGGGAGTGGCCAGGACAAATACGAAAACATAAGACTGGGTATAAATGGCAGGATGGACACACTTCAGGCGGCTATCTTACTGGAAAAGCTAAATATATTCCCGGGGGAACTCATGAAGAGACAGGAGGTGGCCACCCGTTATACCTCTCTGCTCTCAGAGGTGGAGGAGATAATAACACCTTCTATCCCTGAACATATAACCTCTGCATGGGCCCAGTATTCCATTTTGGTAAAGGGAGAGAACAGGGATGTCCTCTCCAACCACCTCAAAGCAAAGGGAATACCCACTGCGGTATATTACAAAATACCACTGCATCTACAACGGGCATTTAGTTATCTGGGATACAGGCAAGGAGATATGCAGGTGGCAGAGGAGACAGCCAACCACATCCTCTCTCTGCCCATGCATCCATATCTCACAGAAGAAATACAGGGGGAGATAGTAAAAGAACTAAAGGATTTTTTTGCAAAAAATTAAATGGGGGAGCGCATGTTATTTGGAATTGATGTGGGTGGAACTCACACCGATGCAGTACTGCTGGATAAAAAGGGAGGGATCCTGGCATCTGTAAAGATTCCCACTGATCCCTCTGATCTATTGGGTTCTATGACCTCAGCAATAGAAGAGGTCCTCAAGGAGGTAAAAGACCCTGAAATTGAAAGGTTCAATCTCAGTACCACCTTGTGCACCAATGCCATTGTACAGGACGAGCTAGTTCCAGTGGGGGTGCTGGTAAGTGCAGGCCCAGGTATTAATCCCTGGGTCTTTAAGATAGGTGAACACTATGAAGTAATTGAAGGGGCCCTGGACCATCGGGGAACTGAGATACGCCCCCTCAATACAAAACAGGCGCAGGAGGTGATCTCATCTTTTCTAAAGGAGGGAATAGAGGTATTTGCGATTGTGGGGAAATTTTCTCCCAGAAATCCGATACACGAAGAGCGTCTGGCCTCCCTGGTGGGAGAGAGGGCCTCATTTATCACCATGGGGCACAGCCTTTCTGGTCAACTAAATTTTCCCAGACGCATCGCCACTGCCTACTACAATAGTGCAGTATGGCCCATCTTTAATTCCTTTCTAAATTCTGTCACAGACTCCCTGAAGAGGTTTAACCTCTCTCCACAGTTAAATATCCTAAAGGCAGACGGGGGGACTATGCCCCTCTCCAAGGCCACCACCACCCCAGTGGAAAGTATATTCTCAGGTCCTGCCGCAAGTGTAATGGGGATTATTGCCCTATGTGACATCACCCAGGACGCCATTGTTCTGGATATAGGGGGGACCACCACAGACATTGGGGTCTTTGCCAGTGGAGAGCCCCTTATAGAGCCTGAGAATGTGAGACTAAGACACCGTCCCACCCTGGTGAGGGCAATGAAGGTAAAGTCCATTGGGCTGGGAGGAGACTCTGCAGTGGTGGTCTCTGGGGGAAACATATCAGTGGGACCAAAGAGGATGGGGCCAGCAATGGCAAGGGGAGGAAGTGTCCCAACCCTCATAGATGCCTTTAATTGTCTCTCTTCCTACTCCTATGGGGATAAAGGGGCCTCTGTGGAGGGAATGAAACAGATTGGAAATGAGCTGGCATGTGGTGTGGAGGGTGCACCCTCCAGGGTGATTGAAACCGCATGCACAAGGCTCAGGAAAGAGGTGATGGATTTTCTGGATGAGATAAACGAGCGTCCCATTTATACTGTGCACGAGCTATTAGAGTACAGGAAGATAGAGCCAGAGGTGATATATCTCATGGGAGGACCTGCAGAGATAATGGCCCCCTATATCAAAAAAGAATTTGGGCTTCCAGTGGTGATCCCACAACACTCCTCAGTGGCAAATGCCATTGGGGCGGCCCTGGCCAGACCCACCATCCAGGTGGAACTCTTTGCGGATACAGAGAAAAAGATAATGACCATCCCGGTATTTGACATAAAAAGGACTATCTCAGGGAGTTATTCCCTGAAAGAGGCAAGGGAGGAGACCATATCCCAGCTCATGGGTTTTATAAAAAAAGAGTTTGGTTGGGAGATAACCAGGGAAGATACCCAGGTAATAGAAGAAAGCTGTATGAATATGGTAAAGGATGTATTTACCGTGGGCCAGGATATAAGGGTAAAATGTCAGGTAAAACCTGGTATATGCAAGGAATATGAAAACATTGTGAGGTGTCTATGCAGAGAGCAAAAAACCATTTAGGGGTGGTATTTTTCCCCGCCTTTGACTGGGCTATATCTCCCACCCATCCAGAGAGGCAGGAGAGGCTCTTATACACCATGGACCAGCTCAAAGAGGAAGGGGTGTTTGATATACCCGGTATAAGGGAATACAAGCCGGATGTGGCATCTGAAGAGGATGTGGAACGGGTGCATTTCTGTTTTCCAGATGTAAGGTCCAATATAACTGATTCCCATCTCATCTCTGCTGGAGGGTGCATCAAGGCAGGGAGGATCTTCATGGAGAAGGAGGAACAAAAGGCATTTGCCCTTGTGCGCCCCCCTGGACACCACTCCATGAAGGTGGTGCATGGAGGAAGGGGTTTTTGCAATATAAACATAGAGGCAGTGATGGTGGAATATTTAAGAGATTCCTATAATGTGAAGAAAGTGGCCATAGTGGATACAGATTGTCATCATGGAGACGGTACACAGGATATATACTGGCATGACCCTGACACCTTATATATCTCCATACATCAGGATGGGAGGACCCTCTACCCTGGCACAGGATTTACCTCTGAGATAGGGGGACCAAAGGCACGGGGCCGCACCATAAACATCCCCCTTCCCCCTAACACCAGCGATGAAGGATTCCTCTATGCCATAGAAAATGTGGTGCTTCCCATCCTGGAGGACTTTAAGGCAGATGTGGTTGTTAATTCTGCAGGCCAGGATAATCATTTTACTGACCCAATAACCAACATGAACTTTTCCGCCCAGGGGTATGCTAGATTAAGCGAGTTGCTCAGTCCTGATGTGGTGGTCCTGGAGGGAGGATATTCTATCCAGGGGGCACTTCCCTATGTAAATCTGGGCATACTTTTGGCCCTGGCAGGGGTGGATTACTCCTATGTAAAAGAGCCAAACTACAATCCTTCTGACTTTGTCATGGAAGAGAGGACCATGAAATACATCCAACGGGTATGTGAAACCGCATACAAAAACTATTTTTATCCACCTGCCCTAGATATCTCCTTTGACAGGGATGGAGACTACATTGTCAGGAACAAAGAGATATTTTACGACACCTCTTATATCGTAGAGAGACAGAGGGAATATCTTTTAGACTGTGATCATTGCAGGGGATTATTAAAGATAGAATCTCACTCCAATCGGGTAAAGAACTGTCTGGCCATAGAGGTCCCCCTGGGTGCATGCGAAAACTGCCAGAAAAAGGGGGAGGAGGAATTTGAAAAGTCAAAGAACGGGAGATATAAACTGGTCCAGTTTATAGACCGTCCCGGGAAAAGGGTCCTGAGATATCAAAAGGATTGAGCCCATGATTACAGAGAAAGAAAAGGATTATCTCCTGGCGGTGGTGGAATCCCTTCCACGGGAATTGGTGGTCATCTCCCCTGACTTCAAGATAATGGCGGCAAATAGGTTTGCCAGAGAGATCTATGGGGAGGACATTGTGGGCAGGAAGTGCTATGAGATCTATTATGGGATGGACAAACCCTGCCCAAGATGCAAGATACCCCAGATCCTAAGTGGGGAGGAGATAGAGGAAGACAATCCCTTCTCCCATTTCTATCTGGAGCACAAGGTGACGTTTTTCCCCATCCTGGGAACTGACTGTGAACACTGTATGGTAAAGCTGGACTTTGACCTTACAGAGATGGACAGGCTTGAAAAAAAGCTCCACCTCTCCAATGCATTCCTCTACAACCTTATATTAAGTGCAGTGGATGCAGTGATTGCCGCTGACAAAAAGGGAAGGATATTCATCTTCAACGATGCCGCATCTGAGATACTGGGTTATTCCAGGGAAGAGGCCCTCAGGGAGATACACATTACCCAGCTCTATCCTGGGGATGGGGCAAGGGAGGTAATGCGAAAACTCAGAAGCAAAGAATATGGGGGAGTGGGGAAATTAAAGGCGTATCAGGTGGACCTTCTCAGCAAAAAGGGAGAGATAATCCCGGTTAGTCTGAATGCCTCTATTATATATGAAAACGGCATTGAGGTAGCTACTATTGGCTTTTTTCATGACCTGAGGGAAAGTCTCAAGATGGAAAAGGAGCTGGAGGAGACCAGGCTCCAGTTATATCAGTCCTCTAAGATGGCGGCCCTGGGTAATCTGGCGGCAGGGGTGGCCCACCAGCTAAACAATCCATTGAGTGGTATCCTCCTCTTCTCCCAACTTATCCAGGAAGAAGAGGGAATACCTCCCCGCGTAAAGGAAGATATTGAACGGATAATAGAAAATGCCAGAAGGTGTAAAGACACAGTAAAGGAGCTACTGGAATTCTCCAGGCAATCCCCAAATGAGCCCCAATTTGTAAACATAAATAATGCAATAGATAAGACGATCTTTCTCCTGGAAAAACACTCCCTCTTTAAGGAGATTGAGATAATAAGGGAACTGGATCCAGAACTTCCCCCCATCCTCTGTGACATCCAGCAACTAAATCATGTATTTATGAACATCATCTGGAATGCTGCCCAGGCCATGGAGGGAAAGGGACGATTGCATATCTCCACCTTTAAAAAAGGAGGGGAGAGGATCGGGATAAAATTCTCTGACACTGGGTGTGGCATCGCCGAAAAGGACCTCCCCTTTATATTTGACCCCTTCTTCTCCACCAAAAAGGAAGGACAGGGCATAGGGCTTGGCCTCAGCATTGCCTACCGCATAATTGAAAGTCACGGGGGAAAGATATGGGCCTACAACAATACGCAGGGGGGAGCCACCTTTGAGATAGAACTCCCCATTGAAAAGAGGAGGGGATAGAATGGCCCAGCAAAGGGATGTGGGGATACTGGTGGTGGATGACGAAGAGCATATCAGGGTGGCCCTTGAGAGGATATTAAAGAGGGTGACAGATCACATCCTGTGTGCAGAGACAGGGGAAAAGGCCCTGGAGATGATGAGGGAGCACCCCATAGACCTGGTGCTTTTAGATCTCAAGATGCCAGGAATGGATGGAATGGAAGTGCTCAGGGTCATGAAAGAGGTTAACAGGGAATTACTCATTATTGTAATAACCGGATTTGCCACCCTAGAGACAGCAGTTGAGGCCATGAAGCTGGGGGCCTATGACTTTATCCCCAAACCCTTTGACAAGGAGCACATCCTGCTTGTGGTAGAAAGGGCAGTGGAAAATATACTTCTCAAGAGGGAAAAACATAGGCTGGAGAAGGAAAAGAGAGAGACATTATTTGACCTTATCACGGAAAAGAGCAGGCTGAGGACCATAATGGACGTATTGCCAAACGGGGTAATCGTGACCAATAGACGCTGTGAAGTGGTGCTCATGAACCAGCGAGCAAGGGAACACCTGGATATCCCTCCCAGGTTTTCCCCGGGAGATAAACTAGAGGATTATATTAATGACCCCCACATGCTCCAGTTTATCCTCACCCCTGAGGAGGGAACAGGGGAGGGAGTCCTCTCCTGTGAATTTCAGATGGGCACAGATAGATACCTGCTTCTTAAAAAGAGTCCAATTATTACAGATACCCATAAGTTTGTGGGGCATGTGGTCATCACTGTTGACATTACTCCCCTTAAAAAACTGGATCAGCTAAAGTCTGAATTCGTGGCCCGGGTCTCCCATGAGCTCAAGGGGAGTCTTTCCACCATCCACGAACAGATTGCAATGGTCCTTCAGGACATCTTTGAAGACCCTGAGTTTAAGAGGGATAAGGGCATCCTGGAGAGGGCAAAGCAAAGGACCAAGGGACTCACACAGCTTATTGAAAAATTACTGGACCTATCCCGGATAGAGTCAGGTCAGGTGTATGTGGATGTGAAGGATATCTGTGTGAAGGAATTTTTAAACACCTCTTTTGTCCACTGGCAGGATGAGGCCCTTTTAAAATCCCAGGAGATCACACTAACTGCCCCACTGGAAGAGGATGTGGTGGTGAAGGCAGATATAAGGGCCTTTAAGATGATGCTGGACAACCTGGTGGGAAATGCCATTAAATATACCCCCCAGGGAGGAAGGATAGAGATAAGGGCATACACAGAGGGAAATCTTCTCAAGATAGAGGTGGAAGATACAGGTATTGGCATTGCCCCAGCGGAGAAAGAGAGGATATTTGACAGGTTCTACAGGGCAACCTCTTCCAGGGATATAAGAGGTACGGGGCTGGGGCTGGCTATTGTAAAGGGCATTATATCTGAACTCAAGGGCAAAATAGAGGTGGAGAGCGAGCCTGGAGAGGGAAGTACCTTTACTGTAACCCTCCCCCTCTCATCTTCTAAAAAAGATGGCTAAAAAAGGAAGGAAACTGGAGAGATGGGGAAGATAGGTCCTCTAGGTGCTCCACCACCTCCACCCCTATACCAGAAAACATCTCTATAGCCCGCCTATTTTCCTCCATAAGGTCCCTGGGAGTCTCCTCCCCCAGAGAAAACCACACCCCCTTAATGGGTATGTCTCTTTTTGTGAGCATCTCCAGGGAGAGGAGGGTGTGATTTATGGTCCCAAGTCCAGGGCGTGCCACCACTATGGCGTGGGAAGAGGTCTCCTTTATAAGGTCTATAATCAACCTGTGGCGGGTTACAGGTACCATAAGCCCTCCAGCTCCCTCTATGATGGCCACATCCCTGTCTCTGGTCCTTTCTTCCACCCATCTGAGCAAATGTCCCCAATCAATCTCCCTGCCTTCCAGAGAGGCAGCAAAATAAGGGGCCCTTGCAGGGGAAAAGAGATAACAGATGGCATCCTCTATCTCCTTGCGCGCCCCTTTTCCATATACCACTGCGGCATCACTCTCTCTATCCAGTGCATGGGAACATCCCGTCTGAAGGGGCTTTAAGTACACACAGTCCAGGGAACGTGACAATAGGTATCTAAATAACAGGGCACTTACAATGGTCTTGCCCACTCCTGTATCTGTTGCAGTGATAAACAATCTCATGAGATCTGTCCCCCCTATTCTTCACGGTCTCAATATCCCCTTGAGGGCCTCCACCAGCCTTTTAATATCCTTCTGGTGGTGGAAATAACACAAACTTATCCGAAGAATGGCCTCTTTTAAAGGCACTGTAGGGTAACGGGCACCAAAGGCAAGTATCCCCTCTTCCCTCAGGGCGCAGGTGACCTCCAGGAGCCTCTTTTCCTCTCCTATCCTTATCCAGAGGATATGGGCATCTCCTCCTGCATCCAGACCTGCCGTAAGGAGCATCTCCCTGGCATATAAAGAGAGATCAGCAAGATATCTCCGCCTCTCATCCACCTCACTTACCCTCTCCAACACCTCCACAGCGGCCCTGGCATGGGCAGGGGGAAGTGCAGTGGAATATATAAGGGGATGGGAAAAATTAAAGAGATATTCCTTGACCACACGGGGCATAAGCACAAAGGCACCGAAAAATCCAAAAGCCTTACCCAGGGTACCAAGGGCCACATCTGCCACCCTGCGGGCTATTCCCCTTCCCCCCTCTCCTAACACCCCAAAGGAATGGGCCTCATCCACCACACACGCAGCCCCCCATGCCTGTTTTATCCCCAAAAGTCCCTCCACATCCAGGACATCTCCGTCCATGGAAAATAGGGACTCAGTAAAGATAACACACGAAGAGGGCCTATATCTCTCCATCCTCTTTCTCAGGTGTCCCAACTCCCCATGTCTATAGGTGAAGAAGCCCACCTGTCCCATTTTAAGGCCACATACAGTACTGGCATGTAGATGTTTGTCCACAAATACCCTCTCAAAGGTAGGGGCCAGGGTGGAGGCAATGGCCAGGTTTGCCTGAAATCCAGATTGAAAGAAAAGGGCGGTCTCATAGCCAAAATAGTGGGCAAAGCTCGCCTCTGCCTCTTCCATTATCCTGTAATGACCAGAGACCAGCCGGGAGGAGGAGGAAGATGTCCCATATTCTCCAATGGCCATGCTCAGTGCCCTCTTTACCCTATCATCTGAAGAAAGGGCCAGATAGTCATTTGATGCAAAATTCAAAAACCTCCCTCCCCCAATCTCTACATAACGATGGCTTCGGCTAGAGATAAGGGGAGGGGACCTATAGAGACCAGCCTTTTTTTGGAGAGCAAGCCTTAACCTAAGATGTTCAAACATCTCATAACTTCCCTGAAATAGCTATTTATCTTCTCTAAATCAAAACCAGGCAGGTACTGCCGTTTTCCCATCAAGAATTTCCCCTTAAGTATCAATCTATCCTCTCCCTGCAGCAGGAGAGAGGATGTATATAAGGCCCCAGAGGAGGAAAAGGACAGGAGATGGGCCCTTACCAGGGCCTCTCCCCCTTTAAACTCCATGGTGCTAAAGGAGATATCCCTCACTGAGGCCAAAAATACATGCCCCTTTAGACGCTCCTTTGCCCTCAGATGCAGACCACATACCCCTGCACAGGCCTCCAGCCACGAGGCTATCTCTCCTGAGACCATTACCCCCACCTCCATGAAAGTGGAAGAGTGGCCATATACCCTCTCAAACAGGGGCATCTTCATGATGTCAACTCCCCTACCCTTATGATAAGTGCGGCATTATGTCCTCCAAATCCCATATTCTGGATGAGGACATTGGCTGGCAGGTTTATCTCTTCCCTTTTTGTGACAAAGTGCAGGGTCCCATCCCTGGGATGTTTCAGGTTCCTGATAGGAGGAAGCCATCCCTGCATAACACACCCCAGGGCCAGGGAGAGTTCCACCCCTCCACATCCAGCAGACAAATGACCTATCCAGGATTTCAGCGCACATATGGGAACATCAGCAGAAAGCACAGAGCTAATGGCCTCTATCTCGGCCATATCATTTAAGGGGGTACCTGTGCCATGGGCAAATACCACATCAATCTCTCCCCCCTCCAATCCTGCCTCCTCCAGGGCACAGGAGAGGGCAGCTATAAGTCCTCTGGCAAGGGGTGCTGTTGGGCCCTTTCCAGCTATGGTGGAGCCATACCCCAGCACCTCTCCCCAGATGAAATCCCCCCTTTTATATGCCCTCTCTCTCTCCTCCAGGATCAATATGGCCGCTCCCTCCCCTGGAACAAATCCCTGGTTCTCTACATCAAAGGGGGCATAGGATGGGAGAGGGGGAGTGTCACAGGGATGAAAAAGCACATGGGCCCTGTTATATAGCTCCAGTCCCCAGGGATTTAGCCTGCTATCTCCACCTCCACACATGGCCAGGGATAGAGTCCCATATCTTATGCGCCTAAATCCCTCCCCAACTGCCTGGAGGGAACTGGTACAGGCGTTGGTAATAGTAAGGTTTTCTCCGTGTATCCCGAAGAGTTCAGAGATAATACAGGTGGGGGTATTGGGAATTACCTTAAGCAGGGCAAGGGCCTGGGAGAGTCCATCCCCCCCCAGGACCTCTGTATTGGGTCCCACACCCAGAAAAAGCCCCATGTGATCATACTCGCCAGGGTCTATTCCCCCATGCTCCAAGGCCCATGTGGCCGCATACAAAACAAACATACCCCAGGGGGAGAGATACCTCCTGTATTTAAAGGGAGGGGTCCTGTTCACAATCTCCTCCCTTACAGGAGAAATAAGCACATCCTCTCCATTTAGAGAAAAGGTCTCAAATGCACAGCGTCCCCCTTCAATGGCCAAGAGTGCCTCCTCCACACATGCGCCCAGGGGACAGAGAAGTCCAATGGAGCTTATAACCACCCCTTTTAACACCTTATCCATCCCCTATGACTTTTCCAGTTCCCACTCCACGTAGGCTACCACATCCCCCACCTTTAAGACAGGCCCATCCTCCATCTCAGATAGGATCTCCTCTATCCTTTCTGGACCAAGATGGGGGAATGCCTCTCTTAATGCCACCCCCCTGTCCCTTTCCTCCTCCTTTGCCCTTTCCACCACCAGCCTGAGCTGTTTCAGAAATGCCATATCCTCGTCCACATCAATACCAAAGACGGAATTTAAGGCCACTGCCATCTCCAACAGATCTATGGATTCCACCTTCAGGTCCCTGATCATATAGGAACTGGGGTATATCTCATCTGGTGAGATGTCCAGGATCTCTCCAAGTATATCCCTTATCTTTACCAGTATCTCGCCCCTGTCCATTTTATCTTCCTCCCAGGGATAATTTTTTTAACATGGAACAAAAACCCCTATCCATTACCACCTCAGTGCTGGAAAAACATCTTCCTCTTTCTGTACAGAAAAACAAGATGGCCTCTGCCACCTCTTCACATGTGAGTGCCACTTCCTCAAGAAAGGGGTGTTCCTTTAGAAAGGAATCCCCTCTTCCAGCCCTTACATATCCCAATCTTAAAACCAAGGTGGAGATGCCCCGTGGGGCCATCTCCACGCCTATAGCATGATAAAGGGCCTCTGAAGCCGCCTTTGAAGAGGCATAATAGGATTGACCAGGATTTATGAATCTGGCTGCACAGGAAGAGACAAAGATCATACGACCCCAGCGGCCTTTGAGCATATGTCTCACCATATACTTTAAAAATATGGCCCTGCCCGCCACATTGCTGAGATAATATGAATAGATAAGCTTATCCGCAGCAGAGGCAAAAAGGGATTCCATGCGCTCGTGGGCAAGGTCCACCAGGTAGCTCACGGGAAGATCCAGGGAGGAAAAAAAAGAGGAGATAGAGTCCCTGCTGGATAGGTCCAGATGCACACATCTAACATCCTCTCCCAACTCATCCATTATCTTTTCCTTCCCACGGGATGTGGCATGAGACAAATAGGGCCTTTTTCCCCTCTCCAGGAGGAGCCTGGCCAGGGATATTCCAATATCTGAACTACCTCCCAGCACAAAAAAACCTTCCCTCTCTATTGTCCTCACCATCCCCTCCTCCCCTTTTAAGGTTAGCATCTCAGACGGATACTTCCCCTGGCAAACACCATATTATCTTGAATCAACCTGCACAGGACCCTGGGGCCAGAGCGCTCAATCTCATATCCATAGGTGCCAGGGGAGACAAAACGCATAAAATGGAATCTCTCCACCTCCATATATGTGCAGGGTATCCCCCACACCCCAGAGATCTCTTTCAGGAAAGTCCCCAGGATAAGGCTACCTGGCACCACTGGTCTTCCTGGAAAATGTCTTTTAAAAAGGGACATGGAAGGGTCAAAGAAAAACTCCCCAGCCACCAGCATCTATCTTCCTCTCACCTCAAGCCCCAATGTCCTTATAAGGGACATATCCATGGACACATCCCGTCCCTGCGTGGTGAGGTAATTCCCTATCATCAATCCGTTTGCCCCTGCAAAAAACACCAGGGCCTGAAGGTCTCCAAGGGTTATCTCCCTGCCTCCACATATGGTTATGTCCTTTGATGGGTTTAACAGACGAAAGAGAAAGATACATTTGAGGGCATCCAGGGGAGGCAAAAGTCCCCTTGACTCTAGTCTGGTCCCAGGAATGGGATTTAAAAAATTTATGGGGATAGATTCCACCTCCATATCCCGAAGGGTGCACCCCAGCTCCACCCTGTGAGACCACTCCTCTCCCAGACCCATTATGCCGCCGCTACATACCTCCAGACCTGCGGAACGGGCCACCTCCAGTGTGTGCAGGTCTTCTCTATAGGAATGGGTGGTACATATAGAGGGGAAAAAACTCTCGGAGGTCTCCAGGTTATGATGATACCTGGAAAAACCCGCTTCCTTCAACAGAGAGGCCCTCTCTCTGTCCAACTGACCAAGGGAGGCACAAAGCCTGAGATTGGTCCTTTGTCTGAGCCTTGCAGCGGCCTCACATATATCCTCCATCTCTCTCAAAGAGAGCATATTCCCGCTGGTTACAAAGGAATAATAAGTGGCACCTTCTTCCTCTCTCTTGATACCCTCCCTGACCATATGGTCAATGGACAAGAGGGGATAGGTCCTGATAGAGGTGCGGTGATAGCTAGACTGGGCACAAAATGCACAATCCTGGGAACAATGTCCTGATTTTGCATTTATTATAGAACAGGTAAAGACCTCCCTCCCCTTAAAGGCATCCCTCAACTTGTCCCCCAGCCATAACACATCCCTGAGGCAGCACCTCTCCACCACCTCCAGGGCCTCCCTAAAGGAAAATTCATACCCTCGCTCTACCTCTTTAAAGACCTCTTCTATAAACACCCAACCATACCTCCTTGCCAGCATCTATGAAAAAATCCAAAATCTTATACTCACTTTTTGGGGTCAGGTCAACTATAACTACTTTTAAGTAAACATTCTCTCACAAAAAAGACCCGCCTATTACGGGTCCTTTTCTCAACCAGTTCAAAGGCCAGGTGTTGCAAGCAAGCTATCCTAAAACATATCCTCTCCTGCCTCCTCAATGGTCTTGTCAATAGCGGCCTTTAGCTCAGGGGGCAATCCCATTATATCCACATTCAAAAAGCCCCTCACAATGGTGGATGTGGCCTCCTCCTCATCCAGTCCCCGGGCCATGAGGTATTCAATCTCTTCCTGTGCCACCTTCCCCACAGCGGCCTCATGGGATAATTCCACCCCTTCCACAGTCCCTTTCAATTCAGGGATGGCGTGGATCACCCCATCCTTCAGGATAAGGCCCTTACACTCTAGGTGCCCCTTGGAGGGGACAGAATTTCCCTCAATATATCCAGGGGCCACAATGGTCCCCCCTGTGGTAATGGCCCTGGATATTATCTCTGCCCTGGTATCAGGGGCATTTAACACAACTGCAGAACCCACATTTAGATAGGAGCCTGGAGGGGACACCAGAATGGAGTTAGAGGTACATCTTGCACCTGCTCCATTGAGGTAAATTCGGGGATAGAGCTGGGCACTCTCTACAGGCTTCAGGAGGATGTAGTTATTTATAAAGACCCCTCCCTCTTCCACTATGCACGCGGAACGAGGTCTTACATGGACCTGGGGTCCCCAGTTATGTATCATGGTAAAGGTGAGTTTTCCACCTCTCTTCACATATACCTCTGAGATGCCCAGATGCAGAGCGGCCCGCACGTCATGGGCAACGGAACATCCTGTTATTATATGTAGCTCCGAATCCTCCTCCACCACGATTATATTGTGAACATTTTGTCCCACCCTCTCCCTCTGGATAAAAAGACAGGACTGCACAGGACTGGTTATCCTGGCCCCTTTTTCCGTCCTTATAAAATATCCGCCGTGGAGTTTTTCATATACTGCCCTGGTATATTTATCCTTATCTGGATTAACCAGCTTCCAGTAATATTCCTTCAATCCCTCATACCTTGCAAGGGCCTCCTTTATATCCATCACCTCCAGCCCGGACACGCACGTCTTACAATGGGCACGAGAATGATTTACATGTAGAAAGGTAGCGCTCCTATCCCTCTCTTCCAGATCTATGCCCGCCATAAGGAGATTATCTTTTTCCTCCTCAGACATGCTCCTGAGGTCTGTAATTGGTTCCACCTCTGCCCCATCTAAAATGAAGTCTTCAATCCTTATCTCTTCTACCTTAGACATCTTACACACTCCTTGTACCCATATTTTCTGATGTGTTCCAGGATATCCCTTGGCCTTGCCTCACAACATAATAGCCCCCCATACATGACCATCCCCCTGTCTGCATTTATATAATCCAGGATATAGCCAGTATGAGTAATAATCAGGCCTGACACCTCCCTGCTCTCTTTGAGCTTTTTCATACTGGTGTCAGGTCTTGGCTTGAGCCCCTGTCCCAGGAGTTCCTTAACCACCTTCCCAATAAGGGCCATATTCTCCAGATCAACCCCAGATTCTGGTTCGTCAAATAAAAGGAGCTTTGGTTGCTGGGCCATGAGTTGCAAAAGCTCTGAGCGCTTTATCTCTCCTCCAGAAAATCCCATATTTATATCCCTGTCCAAAAATTCCAGCATGTTCACCTGCCTGGCCATCCCTTCCACGTCCACATCCCTTCCCCGGGCACATAGCCTTACCAGGTCCCTGGTCCTGAGTCCATTTATGGTGGGAGGACGCTGAAAGGACATTCCTATCCCCATTCTCGCCCTCTCGTAGGTGGGCAGATGGGTTATATCCCTGCCCCTAAAAAAGATCTTACCCCTTACCACCCTATAATTACTAAACCCCATAATGGTCATAAGAAGGGTGGTCTTACCTGAGCCATTAGGCCCAAAAAGGATAAACGTCTCATTTTTCTCTATCTCCAGGTTTACTCCCTTAAGGACCTGTCTTCCCCCCACTTCCACATATAAGTCCTCAATCTTTAACATCTACATTCCTCCCACTGGCTTCTTTACTAATTTAAGAAAACAAAAACTCCTCTTCCTTAGGATAAGGCCTCAGTCCCCCCCTGTCATCTCTAAATAGGGGTAAAAACAAGATTCCAGCCACAAACCCAAAGGCATGGGCCCACCAGGCCACCCCCCCTGCCCCTGCCATGGTAAGGGAGGAGGAGATTCCAGAGATGAGTTGTATCCCAAACCATATTCCCAGAAATACCCACGCAGGGAGGTTCACAAAGAGAGGAAATATGAGGATAGGGATAAGGGTGAGGACCCTGGCAGAGGGATAGAGCACAAGATAGGCACCCATTACCCCGGCAATTGCTCCAGAGGCCCCAATAACAGGAAGGGTGGAGTCTGGATACACAAACATATGTCCTGCCAGGGCGCATAGCCCACAGAGGAAATAGAAGATCACAAATCTGTAGGGGCCCATTATATCCTCCACATTATCCGCAAAGACCCATAGGACCCACATGTTGCCCAGATAGTGGATGAATCCAGCATGGATAAACATATAGGTGAAAAAGGGTACAATCCCTGCGTCAGGATAACCCATCCACCTCGCCCACACTGGATGAAAATATCTGGCAGGCACCACCCCATAGAGGTTAAAAAGGTTTGCCAGCTCCGGCCTGCCCATAAAAAGTTCCATTCCATAGACCAGGGTGTTTATGAGGATAATGGTCCTCACTGCATAAGGGGGGTGTCGTCTGGGGATATAGTCTTTTATGGGAAACATATAAAGATACCTCTCAGCAACTCATCTAGGGACCAGATCATCCAAGGGACCACAAATTATTGCTCAACTGCTACTTCCACGGTTAACCCTGAATTATACAGGACCTTTTCAGGCGCTCAATCTCCTGCATGAGCCTCTTTCTCCTCAGGGACCGCAGGATCTCCCTTAGAGAAGATACCTTTTTCTCAAGGGATGCCTTATCACCAGAGTTGTCCACGATTATATCTGCCATCCTTACCTTTTCCCTCTGGGGAAGTTGCCAGGAATCTATCCATGATATCTGCTCTTTACTCCACCCCCTAAGGACCGAAAGCCTCTGATACCTCTCTTCATCTTCACAAAACACCAGCACCACCACATCAAATATCCTGGCAGGGCCATGCCATCTCGCCTCAAATAAGAGGGGTACCTCACACACCAAGAGCCTTTTATACTGATTTTTTTTCAAAAAATCCACAAGTTCTCCCTCCACCAGAGGATGAATCACCTTCAGGAGTTGCTCATAAAAAGGCGGGTGCTTACGCATGGATGCAAGTAGTTTTTTTCTATCCACCTCTCCCCTGTCCTGATCCAGAAAATCGCTCCCAAAGGTCCGTCGTATCATCTCCCATCCTGCCTCTCCTCTCCTGTAGAGACGAGCCACCACTGCATCTGCATCCCAGAGGGAGCATCCCCTGTCTGCACACAGGCCCCTGCTCAAGTTGGACTTTCCAGCCCCCACACTCCCAGTTATCCCCACCACCAGAGGACGGGATAGGAGTTGAAGAAGGACCCTGTAGAAATCCAGGGGGACAGGGGAGGTAAACCTCAGGGTCCTGTGCTTACGGGGATGAGGGAATTCAAGAGACCAGGAATGTAACATCTGACGTTTTATCAAAAGGGGAAGAATAGGGGAGCTACATGAGTTCCTGTTTCCCCCATATACCTGGTCCCCAACCACAGGATGCCCCAGATAGCCCATATGCACCCGGATCTGATGGGTGCGTCCAGTCAATATCCTTACCTCCACAAGCGATATATCCTCTCTCTCAAAATATTCCAGCACACGATACAGGGTTATGGCATCCCTGCCCTTAGGGGACACGCACATCCTGGTCCTCACATGGGGGTCCCTTGCAATGGGTACCTCTATCCTCCCCTCGCCCTGAGGGGGCCTTCCCCACACAAGGGCCAGATAGGTCTTTTTTATCCTCCTAGCTTTGAAAAACTCCTTCAATATCTCCTGGGTATGAGAATTAAGGGCGATCAACATAAGCCCAGAGGTATCTTTGTCCAGCCGGTGCACTATACCTGGTCTTTCCCTATCCATACCAGATAGGGAGGGGAAGTGGGCCAGCAGATGATGCACAAGGGTGGGCCCTGTGCAGGAAAGAGCAGGATGAACCGGAAGATGTGGGGGTTTGTCTATTACTGCCACATCTTCATCTCTCCACACCACCTCCACATCTCCCCTTATCCCCTTTATCCCCTGGGGGGGTCCTAAGGTGGGGGAAGGGGCAATCCTTATCCTTATCCTCTCTCCTCCCCTTAACCTCAATGAGGGCCTTGGGGAATCCACCCCTTCCACCTCCACCTCGCCAGAGAGGATCATCTCCTTTACCCTGGAGCGAGAAATCCCCTCTGAGGAGAGTCTTCTGGAAAGCCACCTGTCTAGTCTATCACAGGTGTGTGGTTCAATCTCTAAAGTTCGCCCCTCTCTATCCTTCTCCTCCACTCATCCACCTCCCTCACAGGTCCCAGGGAAAAATCTGGAAACCTCACAAGATAATGACATAAATACAATCTCCTTGCCTCTCTTGCCTCCCCATATAGGGGATCTCCCACAACAGGATGAGAGATATGGGCAAGATGTGCCCTTATCTGGTGTCTCCTCCCCTTAAATATAACCACCTCAAGCAGGGATGCCCCTGCCTCGGGGAAATAGCGCAAGGGGATTATTCTGCTCCAGCGCCTTCTATCCCCGTCCTCCCCTGGGAGGACCCTTACCCGTCTCCTCTTCCTGTGGTCAATGGGATTTTTTATCCATCTCCCCCTGCTCACCCTTCCCTCAACCAGACACAGGTAGTGCTTCTGGACCCCTCCCTCCTCCTGAAGTCTCCTGTATTTCTCCACGCCCTCCTTTTCTCTGGAAAAGAGTATGATTCCACTGGTCAAAAAATCCAATCTATTTAAGAGATAGGGCATCCCTCCCACACGCCTCTCCAGATGTTGTTGGATGGAAGGGCTGTGTCTTCCCCTCTCAGTATGACAAAAAGGGGGCTTATACACCCCTTCAATTCCCCACTTTCCACTCAAGGTCTCAAGGGGGATAGCAGGGGGGTGAGAGCGAAAACCCTCTGAGTCAAGACACACCTCCACCACACACCCCTTTTCAAGACTCCTCCCCTTCTTGCGTATCACATGGCCATCAACCCTTACCTGTCCCCTTTCAATAAGGGACCTCACATACCTGAGGCCGCGGCCTGTGACATTTCTCAAAAAGGCATCCAGTCTTATCCCAGTGGGCTCATCCACACAAAAGGTGAGATGGTGTCCCTCAGGAGAGTCTTTCAAGGGCATCTGCCTGCATCTCCCGCAAGACCTTCCCCGCCCCTGGGCCCAGGTCCCTAAAACAGGGGGGAAGGTGAACAGACCTTATTATCTCAATCTCCCTCTCTGCCCTCAAAAGCATCTCCTCTCCTGTGAGATGCTCCATGACCCTGAAAAAAGGGACCTCCAGATGCAGTGAGGAAAGGGAGAGGAGGAGTTCCACCCTCTCTCTCGCAGGGAGACAAGAGAACCCCTTGCCCCAAAGATAATATCTCAAAAAGACCCTGGTGGCCCTCACAAACCTCCGGGGCAATCCAATACCCTTTACCAGAGAGAGGAGTCTCTCTTCCACACAGGTGAAGGAACGCTGATAAGAGCATAAAAAATAACAACAAAAGGCCAGCCATACACCCATCTCATCCCCTGCAAGGGCATCAATGAGGGAAAGGGCATCCCCTTCTATCTTACCCTCTATCTCCTCCATAAAGAATGCAGTGGCCCTGTTATTTATGAGGAGGTCAAAAAATCTGGAAGGGGAGGGAGAAGACAGTGCCTTTAAGAACTCCCTGGCCACCCTTTCCCTGGGTATGGTCTTCATGAGAGAGCCACAAGAGCCCACCTCTGCAATGACCTCTATGAGGGTGGGGGAAATGGAAAATCCTGGGAATAGGGCGGCAAACCTGGCGGCCCTATATACCCTAAGGGGGTCGCGTTCAAAGTTTTTTCTGGAGATGGGTCTGAGGAGCCCCTTCTCAAGGTCATGGAGGGCAAGGGGATGGGCAAATAGCCTTCCCTTATCATCCCTGGCCACCGCATTTATGGTGAGGTCCCTGGAAGAGAGGTCTTCCTCTATACTTGAATAGGGGCTAAGCACATACTCGTCCCTTCCAACAAGATATACTGGATATCTCCTCCCAACCTTTCTGGCCCGGGGGAACCTCCTTAAAAACTCCTCTTCTGTGGCCCCAATTACCACAAAATCCCTGTCCCCTCCCGGGGACCTCCCCATGAGTTCATCTCTAACCCTGCCTCCAACAAGATATATCCTCAACCCATTCCCCTCCTACACACTAAAAAGCCTTCTTCTGGACACTAAAAAGCCAGGCCCATATAAGGGGCCTGGCTTGTATAGGCGTCAGGGCATAGGGGAAGCTCTTTAGAACTTATACTTGAAACCAAATACTGCTCCATATGCAGCGTCGTCCAGATAGTCCTTACCCCATACATTCTCATCCATATTGAGCTTACCATAGCTGAGTTCCAGGATAGCGGCCAGGTTCTCATAGATCTTATATTTGGACTCTAATTTCATCTGGAAAAAGGAATCCTCCTTGGAAAAATATTCATTATAAGCAGCCCTATTGGCCTTTACAATATTTTTATCTATAGTACCCTTTCCATATTCAATGGCAAAGGTAGAAGATAGGTTATCAACCACAGAGATGTCTTTAAGGGCCAGACCAACCAGCCAGAACCCTAAGGGGTTACCACTATACAAACCATCACCGCCAACATTCACAAAGTTACATCCATTGCCCACTACAAAGCCAACAGGTGTTGCCCATACATAGTCATTTCCTAAGATAGGAAGCATTTCACTTCCATCTGTCCCATTGTCATCATCTCCACTGGAGTATACAAAATAGGCCATTGGAGTCATCATATCCATCTTATAGGAGGCAGCCAGATCTACATATATACCAGATCTATCATTATTGTCCTTTTTTGCATCCACCTTACCATAGACTACCTGTCCCTTCACATCAATGGGCTGAAACAGGGAAATATCATAACCCATTCCCAGCCAATAGGCCTTGGCAGCACCAGTCAATGCTGTAGCTCCTACTACCGGACGAAGCCTAGCTTCACTAGCCAGATCACCAAGCACTGCCCCTGCATTGTTTACATTCTTATCAATAAAGGCATATACAAAATAGGGATTTATCTTTACCCCTTCCAGCTTTACAGGCACAGAGAGGAGGGCTGCATCTATGTTTCCACCATCAGCACCTCTCCCAGATCTTCCTGCCTGATCCTGAGACCAGGGTCTCAGCCACCCAGCAGTGACACTTATCATGTCATTCACAGGTACATTTACAAGGGCTCCTGCAATATCACAGAAGAGCACAGGGTTTGCAAAGGCGCCCCCGGGAAGGGCAACGCCCTGGGCACCAATCTTGAAGGTCACATTGGTGTCAGGCCACTTAAAGGTGAGCATGGCCCTCTTTACCACCATAATATTCTTATCCATCTTGGTGGCACCATTGGCAGGGTCACCCCACTTCTGGTTGATCTCCAGTCCCACCGTTGCCTTGAGGTTCTCATTGGCAATAAAATCAAAGAAAAATCTCAGCCTCTGTCCAGCGGTGAAACGATCATGAGCCGCGGTAGAGTTAAAATTATAGTTTACAATATTAGAGGCGGCGGCCATAAAATACCCATAGGTCTTCAGACTGGTTGCAGAGGCACTCATGCTAAAGGAAAACACCATTGCCCCTGCGAGAAGAGCAATTAACCATTTCTTCATACTCTTCTTCCTCCTTTCGCTTTTTTTGGTTTAAAAACATTCCCCTGACGCCAGAAACATAGATAGAGTTATATAGAGAGGCGGGGGAAAAATCAAGCAAAATTTTGACAAAAGTTAAAAAATTTTGACGGTAAAAATTTTTTAACTCCATCCCTACCGGAGGGGCACACCCCTACTATAGGCCCTGGATAAAATACCTCACCCCCTCCTCCAGCATCTGCACCGCCAGCAATACCAGTATAAGCCCCATGAGCCTCTCTATGGCCCTGGTGCCCCTGTCCTTGAGGAGGATACCAATACGGATAAATACAAGCATTATGGCGAGAGAAAGGCTCCAGGCCAGGAGGATGGCAAGAAACACCGCTCCCTGGGATGGCTCCTTTCTGGCATAGAGCATGATTGCGGCAAGCAGGGAGGGACCTGCAACAAAGGGGGTGGCAATGGGGACAATAAAGGGGTCTCTTTCATAGGTGGAGATGGAGCCCCTATCCTCTGGAAATATAAGTTTCAGGGAGATGATGAAGAGGATAATCCCCCCTGCTATCCTAAGGGTGGATGGGTCTATGGAGAGCAGGGCCAAGAGGGCCCCTCCACAAAACTGGAATATTACCATAATAACAAGGGCAAATACCATCTCCCTTATGATAATGCGTGCCTGGGAGGAGGGCCTATATCCCCGAAGGATGGCCAGACATGCGGTGGAGTTGGCAAAGGGATCCATAATTAAAAAAAGGGGAATGGCAAGCTCCAGGACGTGTCTGAGTAACAATCATTACCCTCCAAGGTATGCCTTTCTCACCTGGGGATTTGCCAGCAGTTTTGCACTCTCATCCTCCAATACTATGTTTCCCACCTCCATGACATATCCCCTGTGGGCCAATTTAAGGGCGGCCTTTGCATTTTGCTCTACCAGCAGGACAGTGACGCCTGACTCACTGATGGTCTTTATGGTCTCAAATATGGACCTCACCAGGATAGGGGCAAGTCCCAAGGAGGGCTCATCCATAAGTAGGAGCCTGGGGTTTGACATAAGGCCCCTTGCAATAGCAAGCATCTGTTGCTCTCCACCACTAAGGGTCCCTGCCAACTGGTTCCTGCGCTCCTTGAGACGAGGAAAGAGGGAATAGGCCCATTCCTTATTCCGTTCTATGGTGCCCCTATCTCTTATGGTAAAGGCCCCCAAAGAGAGATTCTCCTCAACAGTAAGGGTCCCAAAGAGTCTCCTTCCCTCAGGCACCTGAGAAATCCCCATCTCCACTATCCTGTTGGCAGGGACCTTTGTTATGTCCGTTCCCTCAAAGAGAATGGAGCCGTGAGAGGGTCTAATGAGGCCGCTGATGGTGAGAAGGGTGGTGGACTTTCCCGCACCATTGGCCCCCAAAATGGTGACTATCTCTCCCTGTTTTACATAAATGTCTATGCCGTGGATTGCCTCAATGTTTCCATATCTTACGTGCAGGTCCTTTATCTCCAGCATAATTATCCATCCTCGTCCAAACCAAGATAGGCTTCAATAACCCGTGGGTCCTCCCTCACCTCCTCAGGAGTACCCTCAGATATCTTACAACCATTGTCCAGTACCACTATATACTCGCACACATCCATCACCAGGCTCATGTCGTGCTCAATGAGAAGCACGGTGATGCCCCTGTCCCTGATGGCACGAATAAGCTCCACCAGCTCCCTGGTCTCCTGGTCATTCATCCCCCCTGCAGGCTCATCCAGGATAATGAGCTTAGGGGAGGTGGCCAGTGCCCTTGCAATCTCCAGAAGGCGCTGGTTTCCATAGGAGAGATTCTTTGCCTTCTGGGAAAGCTCCACAGACAGACCCACGAACTTCAGTTCCTTGAGTGCAATCTCTATTGCCCTCTCCTCCTCTCTTCTCTGCCAGCGGGGCTTAAACATGCCTGCAAATATGCCGGACTTCATCCTGCAGTGATAACCTGACATGGCATTCTCCAGGACAGACATATCCTTAAAGAGACGAATGGTCTGAAATGTCCTGGCAATGCCCAGGGAGACTATCTTATGGGTGGGCTTTTTTACCAGATTCTCCCCATTAAAGACTATCTCCCCCTTATCAGGAACATAATGCCCTGTAATCAGATTAAAGACCGTGGTCTTTCCCGCCCCATTGGGGCCAATAAGACCCACAATGGAGCCCTCTTCCACATCAAAAGACACGTCATTTACCGCGGCCAATCCTCCAAAGTATTTTGTGAGTCCCTTAAGATGAAGAAGTGCCATAACAACTTCCCCAGTTTTTTAATTTATGGATGGGATACGATACTTCCTGGGAGGAGGTGGCAGTATCCCCTGTGGACGAAAGATCATCATCACTATCATGGCAAGCCCAAAGATAAGCATCCTGGCCTGGGCAAACTCGCGAAATATTTCAGGAAGACCAATTAAGAGGAATGAGCCCAGTATCACCCCATTTATACTCCCAGAGCCCCCAAGAATCACTATGCAAAAAAGGACCACTGATTCCCAGAAGGTAAAGGACTCTGGAGAGATAATGGTCATCTTGGATGCATATATATTACCCACCATCCCTGCCCAAAAGGCCCCAAGCACAAAGGCAATGAGCTTATATCTGGAGATATTCACCCCTGTTCCCTCTGCCGCCACCTCATCCTCTTTTATATAATTGAGGGCACGTCCAAACCTGGAATTTCTGAGCCTGTGAAATAGATAAACACTCACCGCCACAAAGATCCATATATAATAGAAGAATTGCTCAGGTCTCCTTATCACCAGACCAAAGATGTGAGGGCGGGATATTCCAAATATGCCATTTGATCCGCCAGTTATGCCAAATATATTATTCACCAGGGCGATCCTCACTATCTCCACTATGCCAATGGTCACAATGAGGAGATAATCCCCCCTTAGATGGATTATTGGCCGGGCCACTAGATATCCAAAGATGGCGGCAGTGAGGCCACTAAAGGGTATGAGCCATATAACCGGTATATGATACATGGTGTTTAAGATGGCAGTGGTATATGCCCCCACTGCATAAAAGGCCGCATGGCCCATGTGAAACAGTCCAGTATCCCCCAGGATAAAGTTAAGGCTCAGGGCAAGTATGGCATATATACCTATATTGTTAAGCACATCCACCCAGTAGGCATTAAACACAAGGGGGGATAGAAAAAACAGGATACATACCAGGGCGATTGCATAGTTCTTCTTTTTCATGGGTCCGTGCACAATCCCTTATTTGAGGTTTAAATCTTGTCAGCAACCCTCTCTCCAAGTATCCCAGTGGGACGCACAATAAGAATGATTATAAGGACAAAAAAGGCAATTGCGTCCTTCCAGGCAATGGAGATATACGCGGCTCCAAGGGCCTCAATCACCCCCAGCAGGAGCCCGCCTAGCATGGCCCCAGGGATATTACCTATGCCTCCAATCACAGCGGCTATAAAGGCCTTGAGTCCATACAGCCATCCCATCATAAAGTTTAGCTGTCCATAATATAATCCCACCATAAATCCCGCTGCTCCCCCCAGGGCAGGTCCAATGAAAAACACTATTGAGATTATACGGTTCACATCTATCCCCATGAGCCTGGCCGCACCGTGGTCAATGGCCACTGCCCTTATGGCAGTACCTATCCTGGTCTTCTGCACAAACAGATATAATATTGCCATGAGTACAATGGAGAGCACCAGCATAAGCATCCTGAGAAAGGGGACCTTCATCCCAAACATGTTCAGGGTAATATCAGGCAGGAGATGATGGGGATAGACCTGGAATCTGGCACCATATATAAGCATAATGGAGTTGGAGATCACAATGGAGGCCCCCAGCGCAGAAACCACCGCTGCGAGACGATCTGCAGAGCGAAGGGGCCTATATGCCACCCTCTCAAGCACTATCCCTGCCACCCCCACCAGGCCCATGATGAGGAGGCCATAGAGGGCCAGGGTGGGGAGGGGCCCCATCTTGCCCACCAGGGAAAAAGAGGTGAGAAGGGTAAATCCAATATATGCCCCCAGGGTAAAGAGGTCACCGTGGGCAAAGTTTATGAGCTTCAATACCCCATATACCATGGTATATCCCAGGGCGATAAGGGCGTATATGCCTCCTATTGCCAGTCCATTGGTGAGTTGTTGAAAAAAAAGTTCCATAACCTTACCTCAAACCCCCTGTTTAAATAAAGAAGGGGGGAAGAACCCCTTCCCCCCTCAAGAGCCTGTAGCTAAAACCTGGGGAGCAACACAAAATGTCCCTTTGCATCCACCTTATATACCCTGTAGAGGTCTCCCACTCTGTCTCCCTTGGCATCAAAAGAGATCTTACCTGTTAGACCTGGCATATCTTTGAGCTTGTAATGTAGATAATAGGCCAGCTTATCAGGATCTGTGGAATGTGTCCCCCGAATGGCCTTTACAATAGCCAGGAGGGCATCCCCAGAGAGCACCGCCCACACAGAAGAGGGATAGGAATGATACTTGGCCACATACGCCTTTAAAAAGGCCTTTGCCTGGGGGGTATCCAGGTCCTGGGGCACTGGGGGAGAGAGAAACATAAAACCCTTTGCCGCATCCACCCCTGCAATCTTTATAAGGTCAGGATTATTTGTGGCATCACCCCCAATAAACTGCACGTTCCACCCCATCTCCTTCTTTTGCCGCAAAAGCAGACCCGCCTCTGGATAATATCCAGTAAAGAACACCACGTCTGGATTCTCAGACTTTAGTTTTGTAAGGATAGTGGTATAATCCCTCTCCCCTGGAGTTAGGGCATCAAAAAATACTATCTTTACACCACCTGCCTTCTCAAGGTCATGCCTGGTCTCTTCAGCAAGGCCCTTGGCATAGGTGGTGTTGTCGTGAAGAATGGCCACGCGCTTAAAACCAAAGTGTTTTATGGTCTTTGCCGCAACCTTGCCCTGCTCGTCATCCCGGGGACAGGTCCTGAAAAAATACTTATATCCCTTTTCAGTGAGGCGAATGGCAGTGGAACCATTTGCTATCTGAATCACCTTGGCCTCGTTGTAAATATTCTGAGTGGCCTCTGTAACAGAGGAGCCATAGGTCCCTATCACCGCCACAATGCCCCTGGTTATCAACTTGTTGGCGGCAAGGGCGGCAGTCCTTGGATCCCCTCCATCATCCTCCACGATTATCTCAATCCTTCTACCCAAGACCCCTCCCTTTTTGTTTATATCCTGGGCAAGAAGTTTTACGATCTTCTCCATGTCCTGTCCCTCACTCGCCCAGGAGCCTGTCTCTGGACACATAAGACCTATTTTAATAGGTGCCCTGGCAAACACAGTGCCTGAAGAAAAGGCCATGAGGATGGCCGCCACAAAGAGCATTAGTCTTTTCATCTAACTACCCTCCTTAAATAAATAAATTAATTTTTTCACAAACACCCCTTCTCCAGTTTAATTCCTGACCGATTATCCAAAAAAAGACCCCTCGTCAACGAAATTTTACATATACCTTCCCTGTTTTTTCTTACCCTCTTCTTCAAAGATATCAAAAGAATAAAATTCTTGACTCTTAATGTTTTTTTGAATTATATACAGAAAAAAGGAGAAAATCAAGAATGATTGATGAAGTAGATAAAAAAATTTTGAAAATCTTACAAAAAAATAGTCGCATCTCCAATGCAGAGATAGCCAGACAGGTAGGTATGGCCCCCTCGGGGATACTGGAGAGGGTGAGAAAGCTGGAGAAAAAGGGGATCATCCTGGGTTATGAGACCAGGTTAAACCCAAAAAAACTGGGCAAGAACCTCACGGTCCTCATCCTTGTAAAGACAGAGGATGCAGTTGGCTCCTTTGAGATAGGAGAAAAGATAGCCAGGGTAAGTGAGGTGCAGGAGGTATTTTATCTTGCGGGGGAATATAATTATCTGGTGAAGGCCAGGGTCTCTGATACTGATGATCTCACCAATCTCTTGAAAAAGTTCGGGGCACTGGGGGGTGTAAAGGATACCAGGACCACCCTGGTATTAAAGGAGATACTGGAGACCCTTGAGATGGACCTGGAAGACCTCTCTCCCTAGAGGAGATGGAGAGGGGACAAATCAAGGAGGACTTATCCTATGGACAGAGAGAAGCTAAACCAGAGGATCAAAGATCGGGGCAGGGAGTTTTTCAAGAGTATAAGTGGGGAGGCCCCCTCTGTGTTCAACAAGAGCTGGTGGACAGGAAAGGTCATGGACTGGGCCATGAAAAACGAAAACTTTAAGGTCCAGCTCTTTAGATTTGTGGATGTGCTTCCCTATCTCTCCTCCTCTG
Source organism: uncultured Desulfohalobiaceae bacterium (assembly GCA_964427155.1). Taxonomy (GTDB): domain Bacteria; phylum Desulfobacterota; class Desulfovibrionia; order Desulfovibrionales; family Desulfothermaceae; genus Desulfothermus. The sequence goes on from CAYRSC010000024.1 coordinate 179,648, forward strand.
CCTCCCTGGTGAGACACATCCAGGAATACTTTGGGGGGGAGCAGGAGCTACCAGGGGTATTAAAGTGGGGTGCCAGGGGAGCTGGTGGCCTAGGAAAGGGTATTGCGGGAAAACTCCTGGCAAAGACCATATATTCCAATATCCAGTCCATGGCCATGCAGTTCATAATAGGGGAAAACACCTCACAGGCCATAAAGACCCTCCGAAAACTCAGAAAAGACAATTTTGCCTTTACCGTGGACATCCTGGGAGAGGCCACGGTGAGCGAGGAAGAGGCCCTGTTCTATCAAAAGAGCTATCTGGAACTTCTAGATGTACTCCATTCTGAGTCAAAAAAATGGAAGGGTATCCTCACTGGGGGAGATAAGGACTGGGGCTATGCCCCAATGGTAAACTGCTCCATAAAACCCTCTGCCCTCTACTCCCAGGCAAGGGCTGTGGATTTTGAAAATACTGTAGATGTCATATGCAAAAGACTCACACCCATTGTTGCAAAGACAAAAGAGATAGGGGGACACCTGTGCATTGACATGGAACAGTATGCATATAAGGACATCACCATTGAGGTGTATAAAAGGCTCAGGAGCAAGGAGGAATTTCGGGACTTTGACCAGCTTGCCCTGGTGCTACAGGCATATCTCAAGGACACAGACAGGGACCTTGAGGAACTCCTCTCCTGGGCACGCTCTGAGGGGATAAGGCTCTCTATCCGTCTGGTGAAGGGGGCATACTGGGATTATGAAACAGTGATTGCAAAGCAAAGGGGATGGGAGATTCCCGTATATACCATCAAGGCAGAAAGTGATGCCGCATTTGAGAGACAGGCAGAGAGGATATTACAGAGCCATGAATTCTGTTATTTTGCATGTGGTTCTCATAACATAAGGACCATCTCCGCAGTAATGGAGATGGCAAAGGAGCTTAAGGTGCCAGAGGACAGATATGAATTTCAGGTCCTCTACGGCATGGCAGAGCCCGTTAGAAAGGGGCTTTTAAATGTGGCAAAGAGGGTGAGGCTCTATGCGCCCTATGGGGAACTCATTCCAGGAATGGCATATCTGGTGAGGAGGCTCCTGGAAAATACTGCCAATGAGTCCTTTCTCAGGCAGAGCTTTGCAGAAGGGGCAGAGATGGATAGGCTCCTGGAGGACCCCCAGAAGATAGTGGAAGAAAAACGCAAAAACAAAACCACCTCCCACACCTCCTCTGCCACCACGAGGACCCCTTTTAAAAATCATCCCCTAGCGGATTTTACCAAAAAGGAGCAAAGGGAGGCATTTGTCCAGGCCATCTCTGAGGTGAGACAGGAGCTTGGAAGGACATATCCCCTTATAATAAATGGAGAAGAGGTCTATACTCAGGAGAAAGTGGCATCGGTAAACCCTGCAAACCCCCAGGAGGTAATAGGTATTGTCTCCCAGGCCTCCAGAGAACATATTGACAGGGCACTTGAGGCATGTAGGGAGTCCCTGTATGAATGGAGACAGCTCTCAGGGGAAGATAGGGCAAAATTCCTGTTTCGGGCCGCAGACTATGCTAGAAAAAACATCTTCAAGCTGGCCGCATGGCAGGTGCTTGAGGTGGGAAAACAATGGGACCAAGCCCATGCAGATGTGGGAGAGGCCATAGACTTTCTGGAATACTATGCAAGAGAGATGATAAGGCTCAGTAGGCCAAGGAGGATGGGAAGGGCACCAGGGGAGATAAACCACCTCCTCTATCAGGGCAAGGGGATCGCGGCAGTGATAGCACCCTGGAATTTCCCCCTTGCTATCTCCTGCGGAATGACCTCTGCCGCCCTGGTCACTGGCAACTGCGTAATCTATAAGCCAGCCACCCTTTCCTCTGTGGTGGGATATACCCTCACTTCCATCTACCAGGCCGCTGGGATCCCAAAGGGGGTCTTCCACTACGTCCCTGGCAAGGGTTCTGAGATAGGAGACTACCTGGTGGAACATCCCTTGATAAGCGTGATAGCCTTTACAGGCTCCATGGAGGTAGGACTCAGGATAGTGGAGCGGGCCGCAAAGGTAAAGGAAGGACAGGAACAGGTGAAGAGGGTTATAGCAGAGATGGGAGGGAAAAATGCCATTATCATAGATGATGATGCAGACCTGGATGAGGCGGTAGTGGACGTTATTTACTCCGCCTTTGGATATCAGGGAGAAAAATGCTCTGCCTGCTCTAGAGTAATAGTGCTGGAAGAGATATATGACAGGTTTGTAAAAAGACTGGTAGAGGCCGCACGTTCCATCTCCATTGGACCAGCAGAAGACCCTCATCACTACATGGGACCAGTGGTGGATGAAAACGCACAGAAAAAGGTCCTATCCTACATAGAGCTGGCCAAAAAGGAAGGAAAGATACTCCTACTAAAAGATGACATACCCCAACAGGGCTACTTTGTTCCCCTCACCATTGTGGAGGGCATCACCCCTGAGCACAGGCTGGCACAGGAGGAGATATTCGGACCTGTACTCTCTATTATGAAGGTCAAAGACTTTGACCAGGCGATTGACTGGGCAAACTCCACCAGATATGCCCTCACCGGCGGGGTCTTTTCCAGAAGTCCCAGAAACCTCCAAAAGGCCAGAGAGAGGTTTCGCGTTGGGAATCTCTACCTCAACAGGGGGATAACCGGTGCCCTGGTAGAGAGGCAACCATTTGGTGGATTCAAGATGTCTGGTGTGGGCTCCAAGGCGGGAGGGCCTGATTATCTCCTGCAGTTTATGGACCCCATCTGCATCACAGAAAACACCATGAGACGGGGATTTGCTCCCATCTGCGAGGAAGACGACTGGATAGAATAGAGTAAAATAAAAAGGGGCAGGAGATATTCCTGCCCCCCCTCTCTCCCCTATCTCAAGGCCCTCTCCCCTTAGGCCGCCTCTATCTCTATGCGTCTAGGTTGCAACTTCTCTGCCTTTGGGAGGGTAAGGGTAAGTACCCCATTTTTGAGGTTGGCGCTTATCTTCTCCCTATCCACCGCATCAGAGAGAGTAAACTGCCTTACATACTTTACATTCCCAAATTCATTTCTCAATATATTCTGATTTTCATATGATGGATAGGAAGTAACCGCTTCCACTGTAAGTACATCCTTATCCACCGAGATATTAAGACTCTCTTTCTCCACTCCTGGCATATCCATTACAATGTAATAGGAATCGTCTTTATGAATTATATCTGTAAAAGGTCTCACCTTTGGATATTCAGGCTGTTTTACTACTTCTGTAGACATACTATCACCTCCTTACTCAAAATTATGCTTCAATAGCTATCTTTTTGGGCTTTACTTCCTCTGCTTTAGGAAGTGTTATTTCCAATACTCCATTTTTCATCTTGGCTTTTATCTTATCTCTTACAACATCAACATTGAAATTTATAATTCTCTGAAATGAACCCATTGGTCTCTCTTGTCTAATATATTCTGCCTCTTCTGGTTTTCTTTCTCCCTTTAAGATAAGACTCTTATCAGATAAAGTAAGTTCTAAATCTTTTACATCAACACCTGGAAGCTCCATGAATACATAAATATTATTCTCATCTTCTGTAATATTCATCGGTGGATAAGCAACTCTCCTTTGACTTATTTCAAGCGGTGCCCATAATTCATCAAAAAACTTTTCAATTGTCCGTGGAATATCGTATAGTGTATTAAAATCCAGTACCATATTCCATCACCTCCTGCTTTTATTTTTCTTTCTTAGTTTTTTCATAAATAAAAGTAATTCTCTTGCAGGAGGTGTCAAGAGAAAATTTCACCTTCTCTGGCCTTCCCATTTATCCAGGGGAATGGCCTCCTCTATAAGCATTATGGGTATCTCCTCCTTTATGGGGTACACCAGCTCACATCCCCTGCAGATGAGTCCATTCTCCTCAGGGGTAAGTTCCAGGTCCCCCTTACACTTTGGACATGCAAGAATCTCCAGAAGTTCCCTGTTAAGTGTCATGGTTTTCCTCCTCGTTCTTTAAATAGTTTATTTCTGGCGTTACAAGATTTGACATTCCCCCTTAAGGGCCCTAAAAGTTTAGGGACATTTCAAAAAAAGGGGACAATTATATGAAACTGGTGGACCTTCACACCCATAGCACTGCATCAGATGGCACCTACTCTCCCACAGAGCTGGTTAAGCTGGCAAAGGAAAAGGGGCTCTGTGCTATTGCCATTACTGACCACGATACAACACGAGGGCTTGAGGAGTCAATTGAGGCAGGCAGGAAGTTCGGGATAGAGGTAATCTGTGGATGTGAGCTGAGCGTGGAATTTCCCCAGGGGCAGATGCACATTATCGGACTGTGGCTCCCCCTGCCCCCAAGGAAATTGGAGAAGGAACTAAAATATCTCAGGGAAAAGAGACACTCACGAAACAGAAAGATAATAGAGAAGTTGAACTTACTGGGCATAGATATCTCTTATGAGGATGTGCTCAGGGAGGTGGAGACAGGGGCCACTGTGGGAAGACCCCACATTGCCAGGGCCCTGGTAAAAAAAGGGGCGGCTTCCTCTCTACAGGAGGCCTTTGACAAATTCATTGGTCCAAAGGGTCTGGCCTATGTTCCCAAGGAAAAGTTCTCTCCAGAAAAGGCCCTGGGCATCCTCAAGCGGGAAGGGGCAACAACCATCCTGGCACACCCCTTCTCCTTGAATCTCTCAGAAGGGGAATTGCGGGACCAGCTCAGGAGGCTAATCTCCCTGGGGCTGGATGGGATGGAGGTGTATTATTCCGAACATGACCGCGAGCACACAGAGCTGTATCTAGAGATCTGCAGGGACATGGGACTGTTAATTAGCGGGGGAAGTGATTTTCACGGGAGTGTAAAACCCCATATAGAGCTTGGGAGGGGACAAGGGAATCTCCAGATACCCTATGACCTGGTTGAGGAAATGAAAAGATATAGGAGGGAGAGGGGGTTGCATGTTAATTCCTGAGCTCCTATGTCCTGCTGGAAACATGGAGCGTCTTATCACCTGTGTTACCTATGGAGCGGATGCTGTATATGTAGGGGGAACACACCTGAGCCTCAGGGCAAAGACCTCTGGCTTTTCCTGGGATGATCTGAGGAGGGCAAGGGAGCTTACCAGGAAGAGTGGAAGGCGACTGTATTTCTGCCTGAATGTCTATCCCCTTGAAAGGGACATAGAAATGGTAAAGGACTATCTCTGCCAGGTGAAGGAAATAGGGGTAGATGCCCTTATCATCTCAGACCCAGGGATTATATACCTGGCCAGAGACCTGGCTCCTCATATCCCCATACACCTATCCACGCAGGCCAACACCACCAACTCAGAGGCAGTAAGATTCTGGAGAGATGCAGGTATAAAGAGGATAAACCTGGCACGGGAGCTCACTTTAAGGGATATAGCAGAGATAAGAAAGAGGACATCTCCTCTGGATATGGAGCTTGAGGTCTTTGTGCATGGTGCAATGTGCATGGCCATATCTGGAAGGTGTTATTTGAGTGCCTATCTAACCGCTCGTTCTGCAAACAGGGGAGAGTGCACCCATGTGTGTAGATTTTCCTATAGGATAATAGGGCTTGCCCTGGAGGAAGAAAAGAGACAGGGGGAAGTTACCTGGGAATATCTGGAAGAGGGGAAGTTTTCCACATTTTTTGCACCAGAGGACCTGTGTCTCATAAAATATCTGCCCTGGTTTGTGAAAAAACACATACACGCCCTGAAGATAGAGGGGAGGATGAAGACCTCCTCCTATCTGGCGCCAGTGGTGGACACCTATGCCACTGCCTTGAGGGACGTCTCCCAGGGCAGGTTCAGGTTAGAGAACTATCTGAAAGAGATAGCCCTTGGCTCCACCAGAAAATGTTCCACAGGATTTTTTCTGGGGAAAAAGAGGGTGGCAGCTATCACCCCGGCCAGGGACTCAGCACCAGTGGTTATGAGGGTAAGGGAGAAGATGGGGGGACATCGCTGGGAGGTGGAGATAAAATCTAGGTGCAAGGACATATATACCCTGGAGATAATGGTACCAGGTCTTAAGAGGATAAGGGTGGATGGTGGAGATTACATGTTTGAGGACAGACAGGGAAACAGGCTCAGAGAAGTCCACTCAGGCATGGTGTGTTATCTTTTGTGTGAAAATCCTCATATCCAGAAAGACCTTCTCATAAGAAAAAGGGGAGAGGGGTGAAGAGGAGGTATTTTTTCTCTGGGGGAATAAGATTTGAGTGCCAGAGGTGTGGGATGTGCTGCACAGGAGAGCCAGGCACGGTGTATGTGAGCAGGGAAGAGATAGAGAGGCTATCTGCCTTCCTCAAGGTGGAGATAAATGAATTTATCCAGCGATACCTATATCCCTTTCGTGACTCATACAGCCTAAAAGAGATGCAAGATGGCAGGTGCATATTCTTTGATCCCCACAAAGGGTGCCTTGTCCATGAGGTAAAACCCGCCCAGTGCAGGACCTATCCCTTCTGGTTTAAAAATTTAAGGAGTGAAAAGAGATGGAAAGAGACCAGTGCCCAGTGTCCAGGCATTGGAAAGGGAAGGCTCTATACAGAGGAAGAGATATTGGAGATAATGGAACAAGCTCCTATTTGAGCCAGATAGGCCCCTGTTGCAAAAGAAGATAAAAGAAATAAGGGAATAAAAGGCCCTCCCTTCCCACAACAGGCTAAAGCATGGATGGAGAGAGAAAAAAGCCCTTCAAGAGGGATATATTCTGATACTGCCTCGGTGTAGAGGTCTTTAATACCCTGGCCAGGCCCTCTTCATCTGGGGGAAGCCCTTCCACCTCCAGCTCATTTGCCACGGCCCCTATCACCTCCTCTTGATGGGCATCGGTATTAAAGAGGGGGACGAGATCAAAACGCTGGAGCACCTCCTCATATAAAAACCAGTGTCTGGGCCTTATAAAGGAAAAGTCCTCGCTAAATAAATATCCTGCAAGCAGTATGTTGATGGAATTCATCTCCAGCCCATCCACCATAGACAGGACCTCTTCCACTCCCCTGCCCATATCCCTTTGCCACCGAAACAGGTGGGCCACAAACACAAAGCTCTCCTCAGGGTCTATGTATCCCCCATTCCAGAACCTCTTAAAGGGGATAAGGAAGGGGACCTCTATGGCCCTGTTAGGGGAAATAATCACCAGATCAATCCCCTCTTCCAGGGTAATCTCAAGTCCAGCATATATCTTTATCCTGGGAAACTCCCTTTGTAGTTCCTTGATTTCCTCAGGATTCCATTGTATCTGATGTTCTGTTATCACCACCCCATCCAGACCCCTCTCCACTGCGACCCTGCACATGGAGGCGGGAGAGAGTCTGGAACATCCAGAATAGCGGGTGGTGTGCACGTGGCAATCAATAAGTATAGTCTTCATTGGGCTAACTCCAACCATCAGGGGGCATTACCATGAAAATAGGAAGAAATGACCCGTGTCCCTGTGGAAGCGGTCTTAAATATAAAAAATGCTGTTTAAAAAAGCAACAACAGGCACAGTCCTTTAAGAACCTCAAGGAGCTCTACTATAAGAGATACAAGATACGCCTGAAGGAAAAAAGGGACATTGAGGGCATAAAAAGGGCAGGAGAGCTAGTTATACGCACCCTGGATATGGTGGAAAAGGAGATTCGTCCAGGCATCACCACAGACTATATAAACACGCTGGTCCATGAATTCACCATAAGACACGGGGGTATCCCTGCCCCATTAAACTACAATGGGTTCCCAAAAAGTGTATGTGTCTCTGTAAATGAGGTAATATGTCACGGCATCCCTGGAGACAGGGTCCTTGAGGAAGGGGACATAGTAAATGTAGATGTGACCACCAGGCTCAGGGGATATTATGCCGACGCCAACAAGACCTATATGGTGGGCAGGGTCTCTAAGGAGGCAGAAAGGATAGTGAACGTGGCAAGGGAGGCATTAAAAAGGGGGCTGGCCCAGATAAGGCCGGGCAATACAGTGGGTGACATAGGATGGGCCATCCAGCACTACGCAGAAAAGGAGATGGGTTGTTCTGTGGTGAGGGAGATGGTGGGGCATGGGGTTGGATTTGAATTCCATGAGCCCCCACAGATACCCCACTATGGGAAAAAAGGCCATGGGATAGTCCTGGTACCAGGAATGGTATTCACTGTGGAGCCCATGATAAATTTAGGGAAAAAGGACCTTAAGATCCTGCCAGACAACTGGACCGCTGTCACTGTGGATGGCTCTCTCTCTGCCCAGTTTGAGCAGACCATAGTGGTCACAGAAAGGGGGTATGAGAGCCTCACCCCCTATGAACTCTAATCATACTTTATGGCACTAAACCTCATGAGTTTTTCCCAGCGATGAGATGCCTCTATACGCCTGATGGTACCGGTCTTTCCCCTCATTACAAGGGAATGGGTAATGGCCCCCCTCCCTGTAAAGGTCACCCCGGGCAAGAATGTCCCCCCTGAAATCCCTGTTGCCGCAAAATATACATCCTCTGAAGAGATAAGTTTATCCACTGTAAAGACCTCTTTTAAATTGACCCCCATCTCTGCCAGGGCCTTTTTCTCCTCTTCCTTCTGGGGATCCAGTTTACCATACATCTCCCCACCCATTGCCTTAATTGCACAGGCAGAGAGGACTCCCTCAGGGGTCCCACCAGTGCCCATTAGGACATCTACCTCACACAAGGGGTCCACCACCATGAGGGCACCAGCCACATCCCCATCTGTATGGAGCTGAATCCTTGCACCCGCCTCCCTTATCTCCTGAATGAGCCTCTTGTGTCTGGGCTTATCCAGGACAAAAACCACCAGGTCGTCCACATCCTTTCCCAGGGCCTTGGCGATGACCTTGAGATTATGTCCCACAGGGGCATCTATATCCACCACATCCCTGGCCTCTGAAGGCACCACCAGCTTTTTCATATAATAACTGGGGCCAGGGTCAAACATGGTCCCCCTGGGAGATACCCCCACCACAGAAATGGCATTTGGCCTTCCAAGGGCAAGGAGATTGGTCCCCTCCACTGGGTCAACTGCCACATCCACTTCCCTGCCCTTTCCACTACCCACCTCTTCTCCAATATAGAGCATGGGGGCCCTATCCTTTTCGCCTTCCCCAATTACTATCCTCCCCCGTATGTTTATGGTGTTAAAGGAGAGGCGCATGGCATCCACTGCGGCCTGATCCCCTGCATTCTTATCTCCCCTCCCCAGCCATCTCGCAGCAGAGAGGGCCGCGGCCTCTGTTACCCTGAGCAGGTCCAGTCCCAGGTTATGTTCTGGTATCTCCATGCCTATCACCTCCTAAAATGAGACGCCATCCATAAGCCTTATACGCCTTAGGTGTCTGCCACCCTCAAATTTCTCTTCCAAAAAGACCCTCACCATCTCCCTTGCCAGGTCTATCCCTATAATACGGGCACCTAGACACAACACATTGGCGTTATTGTGTCTTCTACTCATGCGGGCCATATATTCGTTCATGCACAGTGCCGCCCTTATCCCCTTTATCCTGTTTGCCGTCATGGACATACCTATACCAGAGCCACAAATGAGGATACCAGGCACCCCTTCCTCAACCACCACCTGGCACAGGTCTCTGGCAAAAATAGGATAATCGCAGGAATCAGTGGAATGGGTGCCCACATCCTTTACCTCAAACCCCATCTCTCTCAAAAAGATGACCAGTTCCTGCTTCAGGGGATAACCTGCGTGATCACAGCCTATAACCACCATCTGCTTCATGACTCACCCCACCTATGAAACGAGATTTTCCTGTCTTTTTCTGATGATATCTTCCCTCAATCTAAAGAGCTCTTCCCTCAGGTGTCTTATTTCCTCTTCCAGAAATCCTATCTCTTCTTTAAGGGCATCCACCGCCTTTTTCTCCTCTGCGTCAAGGGCCTTCTCCCTATAGATGAGCCTCCCAAACTCACTGTATTTCCTATCCAGTCTCTTCTCAAGCTCCTTTATCTCCCATTGTCTAAGGGCCCTTATCACATTCCAGTGCATCTCACAAAAAATAACCCTTATTCCAAGACCAATGGACTGAAATAAAGAGGGCCTTACCTCAGATGCAACATCCATATCCTTACCCATAATACACTCCTTTCTCAATTTTTTTGATGAGATTTAAGATACCTCTTCACAGCCACTTCTCCTTTGCCCCAGGGGGAAAACTCACCCTTAATTCACTGAGGGGCAAGGGAGCAGTAAAAAGGGATATCTCCTTTATCCTCAGGATGGTCCTCTCTCCTCTCTCAGATATAAATTCCATCTTCCCCCGGGGAAATATCCTTATATATCCCCCTCCTCCCCTGGGCCACAGGGTAATTACCAGACTGGATAGAGAGGAGCAGGTGGATATACGCATCCGGGATATAAAATATCCCTTGAATACAAGTTCATATCCCCCCTTTTCAAGGGTGAGGACCTTCCAGGGAGGAGGGATAGTCTCCTTCCACTCCCCAGTCAAGAGGTCCAGAAGGCGATAGGGGGAGAGACCAGGAAAGAGCCCCATTGGCCCAAAAAGTGGAGAAAGCCCCCTGGAGCGGTACACGGTGTTATCATGGGGCACATACACCTCACATCCATCACGATCCATCCTCCCAATGGAGACAAGGTTACCCATGGACCACCTGATCTCCATTATCCAGGGGAAAGAGGTGTTTCCCTTCAGGCTGAAAAATCCCCTGAAATTCCTCCTGGGAGAAAAATAATACACCGAGCCCCTTATGAGAAAGCCCCCATATTCACACGTGGGGGCATCTTTTCTGAGGAGGGAAAGCATGGTCTTTAAGGAAAGGCGCCTGCAGGTAGGGGAAGGGGATGGGAGGAGAGAACACCCCCCTAGCAGGAGAGGGAAGAGGACAAAAAAGGCCATCCAGACAGGCAACACACCCCTTTTCATGACGCAGGACGATATCTTTTGAGGTGATGAAGTTTTTTCTCCACCCTATGCCTCTCAGCGGCTTCCGGATGTAGCTTTAAACAGCGCAGATACCCCTTTCGGGCCTCTTTTAATAATCCCATATCCCTGGCTATGTCTCCATAGTGCTCCCAAATGGTGGGGTCTTTCTCCTCTCTCTCCACTGCCTTTTTTATATATTGCCATGCCCTTTTAAAATCCCCTATACGATAATAATACCAGGCCATGGAGTCCAGAAAATACCCATTATTGGGTTCCAATTTAAGGGCCCTGGCTATGAGTTTATAGCCCCTGGCGAGGTCCTTATTCATATCCACCAGGGTATATCCCACAAAATTTAAGGCAGATGCATGATTTGGGTCCTTTTTAAGGATGGACTCCATTACCCCTATGGCCTTATCCATCTCCCCTTCCTTATAATAGATACTCCCCAGTTGAAAGAGGAGTTCCTCATCCTCTCCCAGTTTGTCTATGGCACCCTTTATCACCCTCTCAGCATCCCCAAAACGCCTCTCCATTACATAGAGATCGCTCAGGAGTAAATAGAACTTCTTATGCTGGGGATAGCGTTTAATGGCCTTCTCCAGGACCTTCTCCGCCTGCACATCCCTCTTCGCCCTCACCAGAAACTTTATCTTAAGCTCCAGGGCAGGAAGATATAGTTTTGAGGAAGGGCTTATCTTATCCAGGGTCTTGATGGCATGTGAGAGGTCCCTATCCTTCTTAAAATATATAATGGCAAGAAAATAGGGGATGCGAGGATATTCATCTGAAAATCCCTCAATGGTCTTGAGTAACTTCTCTGCAGGGGAATAAAGCCCTGCCCTCAAAAATAAGGCCGCTCCCTCCAGGGTCTCCTCAGGGGTGGAAAGCATTTCAGATGCCAGGGAATAGGCCTTCTCGGGATTGTTTAACTTTATATTTATGTCTATGAGTCTAAGTATTAACTCCCTGTTGGCCAGTCCTTTGGAGAGGAGACGCGAATATATCTTTTCCGCAGAAACCAGATCATTCAACAACTCATATTGATAGGCCAATTGTGCCCATGCCCTGTAAAAATTGGGATTTAAACGAGTGGCCCTCTTGAGGTGGGCTATCCCCTCTCTCACCTTTCCCAACTTTATATATGCCCGTCCCAGCAAGAACTCCACTTTAAAATCCCTGTCCTTCTCAGCAATACAGGAGAGATACTTAATCACCTCCTTGTATTTCTTTCCCTCAAACAAAATTTCAGCAATGAGCTTGCGGGCCTTTATATCCTGGGGGTGTCTCTTTAGGTATATCCTCAGGAGGGAATAGGCATTATAGACCTTATTCTCCCACAGATAAAGGGTGGTGAGATAAAAGACCAGTTCCCTGTTGCCAGGATAGTGCTGGAGACCCACCTTGAGCGCCGCCTTTGCCTGAGAGAGGAGTTTCATCTCATAGAGCAGTCTTGCCTCCTCTATAAACAGTTCAGGAGAAGGTGCCAGTTTTACGGCCCTCTTAAGGGCCTCATAGGCCCTCTTAAACCTCTTATGGCTGGCCAGGTCCAGGTATTTTAAATAATAATAGGTGGCAGTTGCCTCTGGAGAAAGGGGCTGAGGAGTGATGGCAATCTTTGGCCTTACCGCACATCCATAAATCCCCCCACCTATGATTACTATTAGCAATAGGGCTAAACACTTCCTTTGGAGCATAATATCACCAGCTTCTGGTATATAAAATTTCCTATCTTAAGTCCTGCCTCTATAAACTCAGGCCCATATATCTGTCCTGTATTGGTACGAAAGGTCTGGGAAATGGATCTTATTATCTCAATCCCCTTTGGAAACTCCTCCACTATCCTCTCCAGAGACCAATCTTGGTAATCACATATCTCCCACAGGGTAGTGGTAAAATTATCTGGTCCCCATCTGAACTTATCTGCATCATAAAGGGCCCCGCTCAACAGAGAGGCAAGGTGACCTGGCGGGGGCGACACCGGGGTAAATGCCTCGTGAGAGGCAATGGCATAGTATATCATCTCCTTATCAGAATCAGAGAGGGGGAAATCTCTCAATATCCTTCGGGAAAGTTCTGCACTTTCCCTGGCATGATTGGGCTCAAGCCTGCAGATATCGTGAAGCAAACCACATAGCTCTGCCAAGATTACCATGTGTCTGCAGAGATTGGCATCAGAATGAAAGAATTCTGCCATTACAATGGCCCCAGCCTCAATGGCCACCTTTTTACAGTGCTCCACCCCATGTCCATAGTCATCATGGAGAAATGGGATAACATCCTGCGCACAGCGCATCACCAGGGGGTGGTCAAAGAATATCTCCCTGGAATAGGCAAGCTCAGGAGAAAAATGGTCATAGAAGGTGAGGTTAAAGGAGGAGGCATATGTTTTTGCCTCTAACTTTAGCTTCTCAAAAATCCTATTCTTCATTTATCCAGTCTTTTGAAAAGTCCTTTATGGAAGACGAAAAGTGTTTTTTTAACTTCTCCAGCAGACGCGCCTCTATCTGCCTTACCCTCTCTCTGGTGATTCCATATTTCTCACCAATTTCCCTTAAGGTCAAGGGAGTAGATGTCAAAAGTCTATTAAATAAAATGTCCTGTTCCTTTTGATTGAGCTTGGGTAAAATGGACTTTATCTGCTCCTTGATGTTTTCTGATATCTCTCTGCGGGCCAGTTCCTCTTCCACATTTCCCTCAAGTGCAGGGATAAGATCAAGATGAGTGGTGGAGGAATCCTCAGAACCATAGGGCATGTCCAGGGATAGGTCCTGGGCGCTCATGCGCTGGGTCATCTCTATTATATCCTTCTCATTTACATCCAGCTTTTCTGAAAGGGTCTCCACATCGGGATTCATTCCCATCTTCTCCAGTCTCTGTCTCTCCTTATGGAGATTATAAAAGAGCTTCCTCTGTGTCTGGGTGGTGCCTATCTTTACCAGCCTCCAATTGTCCATAATGAATTTCAGGATATATGCCCTGATCCAGAAAGAGGCATAATAGGAAAACTTTATCCCCTTTTCGGGATCAAATTTCTGTACCGCCTTCATAAGCCCCACATTGCCCTCCTGGATGAGTTCCAGGAGGTTCTGCATCCACTTGCGTTGAAATTCCATGGCTATCTTTACCACCAGACGAAGATGGGAGGTTATTAACTTGAATGCGGCCTCCCTGTCATTATATTTCCTTACCCTCCTGGCAAGTTCAATCTCTTCCTCAGGGGTCAAGGTGGGGAACTTCATTATCTCCCTGAGATAGGCCGAAAGGGGGTCCCGGGGGACAATCTCTCTGGAAGAGGTCCTTACAGGGAGATTTGAAGAAAAATTTTTCTTTAACTCTTTTCTATTATGGGTTATCTCTCTGGAAGAGGTACGGCAGGACTGGGTCTTCTCTGCCGACCCTGTTCCCTTCTTCTTTTTCATAAAATAAATCTCAGGAGGCTAAATGATATTAAAGCTAACAAAAGGACTGGTCCCTATCCTCTTAATCCTCTCATGCACAACAGCTTACGCCAATCTTACAGGAGAGGTCAACACCAATGAGATATTATCCCTTATTGCCAGCCAAAGGGGAAAGGTGGTGCTGGTCAACTTTTGGGCATCATGGTGCCCATATTGCATCAAGGAGATCAAGGAACTAAAAGAGATCAGGAAACGGTTCAGTCCTGAAAAATTGGCAATCATAGGAATATCTCTGGATACCAGTGAGGCCTCTTATATCCGATTTGTAAAAAAAAGTAAAATAAATTATCCCACTTATCGGAGTGTGGATGCCTCAGTGGGATATCTATTTAATATAGTGGGTATCCCTATGACTGATATCTATGGAAGGGATGGCCGTCTCCTTAAACGATTCAATGGATATGTGGAACCATCGGTCTTGATGGAATTTTTAAGGCACTATCTCAAGGAGGAATAGGGGTCCTTGGCATGGAGGGCTTTATCCTGAGAAAGGCCACCATACACGACGTAAAGGAGATATACTCCCTCCTCCTCCAGTTTGGGAGGGAGGGGAAGCTCCTGCCCCGCTCATACAGCGAACTCTACAGTCACATCCGGGACTTCTTTGTGGTGGTCTCTTCTGCAGATTCCCACCTCATTGGATGTGGGGCCCTGAGCATCGTATGGAGGGACCTGGCGGAAATACGCTCAGTGGCGGTGGAGAAAGGGTCCCAGGGAAAGGGATGGGGGAGGCGGATAATAGAGGCATGTCTCAGTGAGTCCCTTACCCTGGGGATATACAGGGTCTTTGTCCTCACCTATGAAAAGGAATTCTTTGAAAGAATGGGGTTTTATGAGGTGGACAAGAAGGTATTAAATGAGAAAATATGGGTGGATTGTTTTCACTGTCCCAAGTATCCAGATGAATGCGATGAGATAGCAATGTTAATAGAACTTTAGGAGATATTATGCTATGGGAGAACTAAAGGAACTTATATCCCAGAGAAAAATAAGGCAGAGGCTGGAAGGGCTAGGGGAGGAGATAACCCGCGATTATCAACACATAGAGGATCCCCTGGTGTGTATCTGTGTCTTAAAGGGGGCCACCATTTTTTTCTCTGACCTCATCAGGGAGATAAAAAGGGATGTGGAGATAGACTTTGTAAGGTTATCCAGCTATGGAGACGCCACCTCCCCCTCGGATCGTGTCAATTTCACCAAGGACATAGAGATGTCCATCAAGAATAGACACGTGCTTATTATAGAGGATATTGTGGATACTGGGGCCACCATTGCATACCTTAAAAAGGTGCTCCTCGCCAGGGGCCCTGCAAGTGTAAGGATCTGTGCCCTTATCCACAAGGTGGAGAGACGGGCCCTTGAGGTGGATATAGATTACTTTGGCTTTAAGGTGGAAAAGGGATTTTTAGTGGGATATGGACTGGACTGTGCAGAACGCTATAGAAACCTCAAGGGCATCTATGAACTGGTATAACGGAGAAGGGCTAAATGATAGTATCGTGTCCCAGGTGCAATACAAAATACAAGGTAGCAGATGAGCTCATAAGGCCAGAGGGGAGCAAACTCAAGTGTACTAAATGTGGACATATCTTTCTCCAGAAAAGGGAAGAGGACACAAACACAGGGGTGGAGGTCTCCCTCTCCTCGGAAAAGATCTCGCTGGAGCGGCCTGCGGTAAACAGGAAAAGGCTATGGGTACTACTTACTGTGATATGTGGATGCCTCATCATGGGGGTGGCTGGATGGATATTATATCCCCACCTTATAAAATACCTGCCATCACACAAGAAAACCCCCGCTCCTTCTTCCAATTCCACCACTAGTTCCCTTTCTGAGATAAAGAAGATAGGGCTGGAGGATATAAAACAATATATGGTGGAAAATGACCTTATTGGAAAACTCCTGGTGATACAGGGAAAGGCAGTAAATCACTTTGACAAACCAAAGGCCCTGATAAAGGTAGAGGCCACCCTCTACGACTCCAGGGGAAAGGTGCTCAAAAAAAAGGATATATTCTGTGGAAACACCCTTTCCCTCTTCCAGCTCCAATCATGGCCCAAAAAGAGAATGGAAGCTGAACTTCATTCCAAGGTGGGCATCCTTATGAAAAATACAAATATCCCCCCTGGAGGAAGTGTGGACTTTATGGTGGTATTCTACAATCCTCCTCCAGACATAAGTGAATATGGGGTAAAGGTGGTGCACGCCGAGGACGTCCCCCAGAAATAGGAAAGAGGCATGAAAAAAGGGGGATATATCTGCACCAATTGCGGGGCATCCTTTGTAAGATGGCAGGGCCAGTGCACCAGATGTGGCCAGTGGGGCACCCTTGAAGAGGTGAGAGAGGAAAAGACACATAAAAGGTCCCCCCTGGGGGGGGAGGAGAAAAGGGCCTATTCCATCTCAGAGATAGAACAGGATACCCTCCTCATCCTTTCCTCAGGGTCTTCCTCTGTGGATTCCTTCCTTGGAAGGGGCCTGGTGGCAGGGAGTATCCTCTTGTTAGGAGGAGAGCCAGGGGTGGGGAAATCCACCTTCCTCCTTCAACTGGTGGGAGGGTTTCTAGGTCAGGGCCACAGGGCCCTGTATGTATCAGGAGAAGAATCCCTTCCTCAACTAAAGGATAGGGCCCAACGACTGGGGATAACCAGTCCCTATCTCCTGCTCATGAACACATCTTCCCTAGGGGATGTAATAGAGGAGATGAGAAAAAGCCCCTCCCCTCACCTGGTGGTGGTGGACTCTATTCAAACCATGAGGGCCCCTCACATCCAGGGGATGTGTGGGGGGGTGGCCCAGATGAGGGAATGTGCATCTAGCCTCTATGAGGAGGCAAAGACCACAAATACCGTGCTCATACTGGTGAGCCATATCACCAAGGAGGGATACATTGCAGGACCAAAATTGCTTGAACACATGGTGGATGTGGTCCTCTATATGGAAGGGGACAGACTCACCCCTCTGCGGGTCTTAAAAATAGAAAAGAATCGTTTTGGTCCCTCTGGTAACATCCTCCTCCTGGAGATGGGGGAAAGGGGATTGAGGATAGTAAACGACCCCTCCACATTCTTCTTAAGGACCAGGGATAGCTCTTCCTCAGGCTCCGCCCTTGCGATGGTGATGGAGGGAGAGCGTCCCTTTGTAATTGAGGTACAGGCCCTTGTGGCCCCCTCCAGGCTCTCCTCCCCCCGACGCACATCCCTTGGGATTGACGTAAACCGACTCCATCTCCTCCTTGCCATCCTGGAAAAACGCCTGGGGATTGGGCTGAGTAATATGGATGTATATGTAAAGGTGGGGGCAGGGATAAAGATAGGAGAACCTGGGATGGACCTTGGATTATGTGCGGCCCTCTTGTCCTCATATCTGGATCGCCCCCTTCCCTCAGGGGCACTGCTGTGGGGGGAGGTGGACCTAAATGGACAGGTAAGGAGTGTGAGAGGAGAGGAAAAACGCCTATCCCAGGCACTCTCTCTGGGATTTTATCCAATAATATGCCCCCCGCCTGCCTCCAAAAAGAAGATGGAGACCCTCTCACCCATAAAGGCCATTCAGCAACTCCCCCTCAAGCTATGGGAGATGGAGAAGGAGGGGAAAGATAGCGGTTTAAGAGGGAGACCAGATCGGTAAATTTAAAGGGCTTCTTTAGGCTGGCAGTAAATCCATACTGAGAGGGATTGGCCATTACAGAATCAGAGGAATATCCGCTCATCACAAAGGTAACAATCCCATCCCCCACACATCTTCTCACCTCTCTCATGGTCTCCACCCCTCCCATACCACCAGAGATAGTGAGGTCAAAAAACATGGCCCGAACCCCCTTCCCCTTGCACCTGCTTAAATATTCCAATATCTCCTCACCTCTCGTAAAGGTCTTCACCTCATAGCCCATGGTAGAGAGCATCTCCCCTAGGACCTCTGCCAGGACCTCATCATCTTCCAGCACAAGCACCAGGCCATGTCCCTGGTGAATCTCCTCCTCCCTGGTCCCTTCCTCTTCTATCTCCCTCTCTGCCGCAGGGAGATATATATAAAAGACACTGCCCTCTCCCACCGAGGAATCCACCAGGATCTCCCCTCCATGTCTCTTTACAATGGAATAAGAAATGGAGAGCCCAAGCCCATTGCCCTTCTCTTTTGTGGTATAAAAGGGTTCAAATATACGAGAGAGGACCTCTGGAGGCATACCCTCTCCCCTATCTCGTATGGTTATCTTCACATACCTACCCTTTTGAAGTGCCCCCATATCTGTATCTAACACCACATTCTCCGCCCCTATGAATATGTTTCCTCCCCCTGGCATGGCATCAATGGCGTTTAACACAATGTTGTCAATGACCTGGGCCATCTGATTGGGATCAAAACTACAGGGCCACAGGTTGGGGGATAGCTCAAATACAGGAGAGACACAGGAGCCACTGAGGGCAAAGGAGACCGTCCTCTCTAAAAATTCCTGGATGGAGAGGACCTTCTTCACGGGAACACCCCCCTTGGCAAAGGTGAGGAGCTGATGGGTGAGGGAGCGCGCCCGCTCAATAGAGGCAAGGGACTTCTCCAGATACCCCCTCATGGCCTCCACCTCGTCCTTTATTATTGCAAGATTTATATATCCATATATGCCACTTAACAGGTTATTAAAGTCATGGGCAATCCCTGCGGCAAGGGTCCCCAATGCCTCTAGTTTCTGACTGTTTTGAACTGCCCTTAAAAACCTCTCCCTCTCTGATACATCCCTTATGATGAATATGGCCCCACAGGTCTCACTGCCCTCGTGAAGTATAGGGGAGACACTAAGGGATACCACCCGCAGGGTGCCTCTTCTGGAGACCAATCCACAATAGAGGGGCACATCCACCCTTGAAAGGGAGATGAGGGCCCTTTTCATCATATCCTCAACAAATCCCTCTCTGCTATCCTTGAGATGAAGGATGTGAGAGATGTGTTTCCCCTCTGCCTCTTCTCTGCTCCAGCCAGTGAGCTCCTCAGCACTCCTATTCATAAGCACTATCTTGCCCTGGGTATCCACGCGAATAATCCCCTCCCCTATGTTCTGGAGGGTTGCCATGAGCATCTCCTTTTCCCTGGAAAGGTCCTCCTGCACCTCCTTTATCATGGTGATGTCCCTTACCACCACCATGATCTTTTCCCTCTTTCCCACTCTTATCTCTCTTGCCTCAACCTCCACCCATACTCCCTTTCCTGTGGGAGGCGAAGAGAAAAAGTGAAAACATATTTCCCCCTTATCACATATCTCTCTCTTCCTGGAGAGCACCTCTGTGAGCACATCTATCTCCTCTCGCACCACCTCCTTTTTTGAGCCATATCCGTACATCTCAACAGCCCGCCTGTTTACCTCTATTATCGTCTCACTATTTTTATCCAGGATAAATATCCCCTCTCCCACACTGTTAAACACTGTGCGAAATCTCTCCTCAAAATGCCTCAGGGCCTCAAGGGTCTTTACCCTCACGTCAATATTTCTGGAGACGGCGAGGAAATATCTAATTTCTCCCTTTAAGTCTCTTATGGCAGAAACACTTACCTCCATCCATACTGCCCTGCCATCCTTTCGTCTGTGTCTCAAGAGCAAGACCCTGATCCTGTTCCTATCCGCCTTGCCTTCTCTCTCCCTGGCCATCTCCTCCTCATACGCGGAGAGGACCTTTTTTATCCCCTCCTCATCCACTATGTCTTCCAGACGCAGCCTTTTTATCTCCTCTGGAGTATATCCCATCTGTCTCTCAACAGAGGGACTCACATATATGGCCTTGAGGTCTGTATTCCAGACAGAAATAACGTCTCCTGTATTCTTGGCAATAAGCTCATATAGCTCAAAACTCTTTTCACTGTCCATTGGCCCCCCCTTTACAGGTGTTTTACTCCACATCCCCTTATACGACTCCTGCCACCCCCAACTGGATATACCTCAATGGTCAAAAATATCCGCTCCCGAAGGGCAGGTATATGAGAGATGACCCCAATGAGCTTTCCCTCCTCCCTCAGGGAGGAAAGTGCAGACAGGGCCACATCCAGGGAGTCCTCATCCAGGGTACCAAACCCCTCGTCCAGAAACAGGGAGTCTATCCTTCCCCCCTGCCCTGTCATAGCAGAGAGCCCCAGAGCAAGGGAAAGGCTAATTATAAAGCTCTCTCCCCCAGAGAGATTTTTAATGGACCTCAGTTCCCCCGCATAATAATTATCCACTACCATCATCTCCAAAGGCTCGCTCTCATGGGCAACCAGGAGGTATCTATCACTCATGTCCTTTAGTCTGGCATTTGCACAGGCAAGCAGGGACTCAAAGGTAATCCCCTGGGCAAAGGAGCGAAACTTCTTCCCATCTGCAGAACCAATTAACTGGGAGAGGAGCCTCCATCTCCTCACTATATGCTCCTGTTTTTCCACATTGGAGCGCATTTCCTCATACCTTCTGGCAAGAGAGAGATGTTCATTTAAAAGGTGCTCCTTCTCTCCTAGAAACCTCAAGGCCTTCTCCCTCTCCTCCTCTAGGAGCCTCAATCTCTCCTCTGCATCCTCCCTGTTCCCATCAAATCGGGAATAAATCTCCTTCTCTATTCCCTCCTTTTCTCCCTGAAGCCTTTTGATCTCCTCCACAAGTCTCCCCTTACGAGAGAGGATCTCCTCCCTCAGCCTCCTTATCTTCTCTATCTCATCCACTGGCAACCGCTGTGTTTCAAACTCCTCCACAGATCTCATCTCCATCCCTTTAATCTCTTCCAGAAAACAAGACTCCACCTCCCTTAACACCCCTATCTTCTCCTCCCACACCCCCTTTAACTCCTCTCTCCTCTCCTCCATCTCTCCCATCAAGGCCCTGAGGGATGAGACCTTTTTTTCCGCCTCCAAGAGGGCAGAATCCAGCTCCTGGAGACGCTTATGCACCAGGGCCTCTTCTTTAAAAATATCCCCCTCTCCAGCGATCTCCCTCCTTATACCTCTGAGTTCCTCTATCTCCTGCATCAGCTGGTCATGGCCCTGCCTTATCTCCCTTTGCTCCCCCTCAAGGGCCTTTTTCTCCTTAAGGATGGACTCCCTCTTTAAGAGTGCCTCTCTCAATTCTCTATCCACCACCTCCTTTTTCTCCTGGAGAGAAATATATCTCCTGGCCCTCTCCCTCAAAGATTCCATCACCCTGCATATATCTTCATGCTCAATCCTCCCATAACCAAAGGGAGCAAGGGCAGAGGAGAGGCCCCTCTCCACCCTCCTCAGTTTATCCGAGAGCACCTCAAAAGACCTCTCCATCTCCTCCTTAAGCACTATACGCTCCCGCAGGCACATCTGGAGCTTAGTCATCTCTTCCCTGAGGGAGGTAAGATAACGGCTTACATGGAGATGTCCCCTTTGAAGGGATGCCATCTGCTTAGAAAGGGACTTCACCTCCCCTATGAGCCCCTGGAGTCTCTCTAGATCCCTTTCCAGGGAAAGGCACTTACCTGAAAGTCCCTGAGGAGATACCTCTTCTCTGGAGAGGGAAAGCTCCCTACAAAGAGAGGAGATCCTTTCTGCAAGCACATTGTCCTTTTTCTTGAGCTCCAAAATGCGCTCCCTCAAAAACATTGTCCTTTCTTCATACGACACCTTCTGCCTGCTCAGTGAGGAGATCTCTCCCTTTAGTCTCTCCACCTCCTCCAGGAGCCCTTTTCTGTCCTTCTCCACCTCCTCCACATCAAATGGCACCCCTGATGCAAAAGGGTGGTGCGTGCTTCCACACAGGGGACAGGGTTGTCCTGGTCTCAGACGCCTTCGCTCCTCTTCCAGAGAGATCACCTTCAGGGCCTTTATCCTCTCTTCCTCCAGTTCCCTGAGACAGGACTCTTTCAGGGAAAGCTCCTTCTCATATCCCTCCAGCAAGTCTTTGATTACAACAATCTCCCCCTCTATCCTCTTCAGAGAAGAGACATCTCCCTTTAAAAGGGCTTGAATATCCTCTTCCTCCTCCAAAAGCCCCTTCAGGTCCCTGCAGAGGGAGAGGCGCTGCTCCACTTCCCTTATCCTGGTGGAGAGGAGAAACACATCTGAATCCTTCCCATGCTCCCCTAAGAGGGAGCGCACCTGCTCCATTCTCTCACAGATGAGTTCCAGCTTCTCCTCCTGTTCTTCTATGGATCTCCCAAGGGAAGTGACCCTGGAGGAAAGTCCCTCTATCTCCCTGGAGATCCCCTCTATTTCCCTTTTCTTCTCCCCTCGCTCCTCCCAAAGTTCCCTATAGGTGGAAAACCTCTCTTCCAGACCTGAAAGGTTCCTCACCAGTTCCCCCTCCCCCTCCACCTCCTTAAACATCTCTGATATGTTATTTGACTGCTGCACCAGATAATGCTGCTGCCTCTGCAATTCTTCAAGAGAAGAGGTAAGTGAACCCATCCTTTTCTCCAGGGCATAAAGACGCCTTTGCACCTCTCTCAGGGAGGCCTGTTTTACCTCTATACGGGAATCAATAGAGTTTATCTCCTCTATGGTCCTGGAGAGGATCTCTTTTTTTTGTTCAAGGGAGCGGCGCTCCCTCTCTATCTCATCTTTTCTCTGGAGAGAGAGGGAAAGCATGGTAGAGCTAGAGGCCCTCTTCTCCTCCACTGCCCTTATCTCCCGCTCTAGTTCCTCCACCTCTCTTTTAAGAGACAGGAGCCTCTGGAATTGTGGTTCTAAGGAAGATACCATTATGGCCTTATCCAGTTTTAAAAAATCCTCTTTATGCCTCTGTTCTCTCTCCTCCACAAGACGTATTTCCTTCTGCTTTAAGGCAATATCCGCATCTATCCTCTCCAGGACCTGCCAGCGGGTAAGAATCTCCCTGAGGCGGTTTATCTCCCTGGAGAGCAGGGAAAGCTTCCCCTTTTTTTCCTCTATCTCTCTCTTAAGGTTGGCCAGGTCATGGGCTGATAAGATATTCATGCCCTTTATCCCCTCAATGAGGAGGGAGAGTTTGTGTTCCTCTTCCTTTGCCCTCTCAAATACTGCAATGGATATCTGCGAATATATCTGGCTTCCAGTTATCTGCTCCAGTATAGGTCCCCTATCCCCCCCTCTGGCCTGAAGAAATGCGGCAAATTGTCCCTGGGCCAGGAGCACAGAGCGGGTAAATCTAAAAAAATCCATGGTGGTGAGTTCCACAATCTTCTTCCTGGTATGAGATGGCCCTGTCTCTATTATCTCTCCAGTCTCATAGAGTCTCAGCTCATGAATGGGGGGCTGCAGTCTTCCTCCAGGATCCAGACGTGCCCTTCTCTGGCCCCAGAAGGCGGAATATGTCTCTTTTCCTACCTTAAATACCACTTTGGCAAAACACTCCCCTGTCCCCCTGCTCATTATCTCATTTCCTCCTGTACCAACCCGGGAAAGTCTGGGGGTCTGACCAAAGAGGGCAAGTGTAATGGCATCCAGGATGGTGGTCTTCCCAGCACCTGTGGGACCAGTTATTAAAAAGAGGCCATTGGATGTAAATTCTGGTCTGCTCAGGTCTATCTCCCACTTACCATAGAGGGAGTTTAGATTCATAAAGGATATCTTAAGGATCTTCAAACTCGTCCCTCCCTTCCACCAAAGAGGTAGGGCCCTGTTGCACAAGAAAGAGCACCTCTTTAAATAGGGCCTGAAGCTCTGACCTCTGCGAAGGAGAGAGCCCTTCCCTCTCCATCCTCTTATTAAATATCTCCAGGGGACTGAGCTCACTAAGGTCCAGGATCCTCTCGTCCCTGGTTAGGACCCTCTGGAGGATAGAACTATTTTTCACCACCAGCACATCCACAGCAGAGCCCTCTACCACCGCCTCCACCCTCTCACGGAGGTCCACCACTGGTTCTCTGCCTGTATAATTTACCTCCACCCACACAGGGAGTGAAAGCCGTGAAAGTGTAGAGAGCCTCTCACAGATCTCATTAAGGTCCCCCTCCACCCTCTCCAGTCTCTGAAATACAGGGACCTCAATGGGATATAAAGATTCCAGATAGGCCCCTTTAAAGTGAGCAAGGCATACGTGTTTGGGAGATAAAATCTCCTTGAATCCCAGTGGGATAGGAGAACCACTATAGACCACGCTGGGAAATATCTCTTGAAAGGAATGGAGATGGCCAAGGGCCATATAGGATACGTGCTGGATAAAGCTTCTCACATCCACTGCGCCGATTCCCCCCACATACAGGTCCCTTAATCTGTCACTCCCCTGGGCCCTGCCACCCAGTGTGAGTAGATGGCCCATCAATATGAGAGGAACAGCACTTCCCTCCTGCTCAACCATGGCATGGGCCCGGGAGACAATCTCCACATAGTGACGCACAATGGCATCTTTTATGAGTGTCTCCCTCTCTGAGATAGAAAGGTCGTGCACTGAAGGAAAAAGTTCTGCCTCCCTGAGATAGGGCACCGCCCCAATTACCGCCCTGAGATGGCCATCCCTATCTTTTATAGGAATTACTTCTCTCTCTCCTGGCCGGGAGACCACGTGGATATTAAAAAAATTTAATAGGGGAATGGGGGCAGAGAGAAAGGAAGGGGAATCGTGATTCCCTGCAATCACCACCACCCCGCAATGTCCCAGGGCAATTACCCTGGAGAGAAAGGAAAAATACAGATGCTGATCCCTATATGGGGGAGTGGCAGAGTCAAATATATCCCCACATATAAGGAGGAGATCCACTCCATGTTCCTCTATCCTCTCCAGGAGCCAGTCTAAGAAGAGGACATGCTCCTCATGTCTTCTTCTGTTATACAAACAGGCCCCTAGGTGTAGGTCTGAGGTGTGAAGGAGGGTGAATGTATCTCTTTTCATATCAAGCGTATTTCAGGGCAAGGAGCCTTCCCTCTGTCATCTCCTCCATGGCATATCTTATCCCTTCTCTTCCACATCCCGACATCTTCACTCCTCCATAGGGCATGGGATCGCATCTATAGGTGGGAATATCATTTATTATCACCCCCCCCACCTCCAGGTTGTTATAGGCATACATGGCCTTGGAGAGGTCATCGGTAAATACGCCGGCCTGGAGCCCATAGATGGAGTCATTTGTCATGGAGATGGCCTCTTCAAACTCATCATAGGGCTCCACGGTTATAACAGGGCCAAAGACCTCCCTGGAATTTACCTTCATCTCCGAAGTGGTGTTGGTCAAGACACAGGGGGTAATCAGGGAGGGATAACCATCCACCCTCTCTCCTCCCACCAATAGGTTTGCGCCCCCTTGTAGGGCCTCTTCAATCCAGGAACAGACCCTATCTGCGGCCTCTCCACTGATAAGGGGACCGCACACTGTCTCTTCCCGCATGGGATCTCCTGTGGGGACCTTTTTTACCCTCTCCACCAGCTCATGTAAAAATTCCTCAAATAAAGAACGTTGCACGAACACCCGCTGAATGGAGATGCATACCTGACCTGCCTGATAATATGCGCCCACAATGGTCCTGGAAAACAAAAACTCTCCAAATCTGAGGGAATCCACAACGAGTGCCGCATTTCCTCCCAGCTCCAAGGTGGTCCTCTTTCTCCCAGCCATCCCCCTCAGGTACCAGCCCACATCAGGGCTACCGGTAAAGGTAAGCATGGCAATGGCCTCATCCCTTACCATCTCTTCTGCCACCTGGGTGGAACAGGGAAGCACACTTATGGTGCCTGGGGGAAGAGAAAGGGAAGATATTATCTCCCCCAGCAGGAGTGCGGCCCTGGGGGTCTGGGAGGATGGTCTCACTATTACTGGATTTCCCACGGCCAGGGCAGGGGCCACCTTATGGGCCACTAGATTAAGAGGAAAATTAAAGGGGGTAATGGCAAGCACGGGGCCAATGGGGAACCTCTTGTTTATACCAAGACGGTTCTCCCCCAGGGCATCCATATCCAAGGGGATCACCTCTCCCCCCCATCGCTTTGTCTCTTCAGATGCCCACTCAAAGAGGTCACTACACCTATCCACCTCCACCCTGGCAAAGGTAATAGGCTTTCCCGCCTCCAGGGCGATTAGACGTGCAAATTCCTCCTTCTTTTCCCTGATGGAGATGGCTATAGAGGAGAGGATTTCACTCCTTTTATATGCAGGCATGTGTCTCAATTCCCTAAATGCCTCCAATGCCTGTTCTCTGGCCTCCACCACCTCTCTGGTTCCCGCCAGAGATACATCCCACAGGTGGGTCCCATCATAGGGGGAATACACAGGCAATGTCTCAGAGGTGTGCACACATCTTCCAGCCAGGATAAGGGGATGGACTTTTTTCATCTGGATTACTCCTTTCCATGGGGTGTTAAGGGTTATAGAGATATCTCCTTATCATTTCTGTCAAGGCTACTTGGGAGGAAAGGACTTTTCAAGCACTTTTTTCCTCCTTGTAAATTCACCCCAATGGAGCTATGATCTCTCCCTGCATAATTTAATAAGAGGAGAGAGTAAGAAAATGATAATTTTTCCTGCAGTGGATATAAAAAATGGAAGGTGTGTGCGACTTCGGCAGGGGAAAAAGGATGAGGTCACGATTTTCTCTGATGATCCTGTAAAAATGGCCCTACACTGGCAGGAAACAGGGGCAAGGTGGCTCCATGTGGTGGATCTAGATGGGGCATTTGAGGGGAGACCCATAAATGCTCCCCTTATAAGGGAGATGTGTAGCTCCCTGGAGATCCCTGTTCAGATCGGAGGAGGAATAAGGGGCATCTCCCAGGCAGAGGCATACCTGGAGGCGGGGGTGAAGAGGATTATAATAGGGACCCTGGCAATGGAAGGGTCTGAGGAGTTTAAGAGTATATGTAGGGAGTTTCCAGGTAGGGTGGGAGTGTCTGTGGATGCAGAAAATGGGATGGTCAAATCAAGGGGATGGGTAAAAGAGACAGGGAAAAAGGTGGTGGAGATACTGGGAGAAATAGAGAAGGCAGGGGCATCATTTGTGGTCTATACGGATATCAGCCGGGATGGGATGCAGAGCGGGATAAACTATGGGGCCATCTCCAAGGTGTTATCTCACACATCCCTCCCTGTGATAGTGGCAGGTGGGGTGAGGGACCTAAATGACATAATCCAGCTCTATCCCCTCTCCTCCAAGGGGTTGGAAGGTGTTATAACTGGACGGGCAATATATGAGGGCACACTTGACCTTAGAGAGGCCCTACACTGGGTGGAGCAAAGGGAGAAGAAATGATACGCATTCTTGCCCTGGGGAATAGCCTTACAGAGGGCTTTGGCCTCCCACCTGGAAGGTCCCTGGTGGATGAACTGGAGAGGAGCCTTAAGCAAAGGGGCTATGGATGCAGTATAATAAATGCAGGTATCTCCGGAGATACCACAGCAGGGGCCCTGCAGAGGTTAGATGGGCACCTGGGGGAGCCTTTTGATATAGTGATGGTGGAACTGGGGATAAACGATGCCCTGCTGGAATATCCCATTGAGGAGATAAGGGAGAATCTTAGCATGATTATAGAGAAGTGTCTGGACATTGGAGCCCGGGTACTTCTGGTTGGGGTGGATATACCAGAGGAATTTGAAGAGGTGTCCCCTGGATATAACAGGCAATATTCTCACCTATTCCATGACCTGGCAGAGAGGTTTCACATACCAGTGTGTCCTCACCTGCTAACTGGGATTGCAGGCAATCCCAGATATACCCTTTTTGACCTGTTACATCCAAATGAGAGAGGGGTAGAGAAGATGGCAGAAAGGATACTTCCCCACCTAGAGAGATTAATAAAAGAGGTTCAAAAACATACACAGACAAAGGTGATACCATGAAAACAGCTATATTTGGAATCTCAGGGAGTGGAAAGACAGAGCTTTTTCTTGCCCTAGCAGGTCCTGAGGCCAGGGGACTTAAAAGGGCCATGGTCAAGGTCCCTGAGCCCAGGTTAAGGCCCCTGGCAGATATATTTCATCCCCAAAGGGTCACCCCTGCAGAAATAGAATATCTGGACATCCAGGGGGGAGGGGCCCGGTCTTTAGGGAATAAGATGTTAAACGACATCCGTGCCTCTGATTGTCTCCTTGCAGTAATAGATGCCTTTAGTGGGACACAGGACCCCCTCATCCAGGAAAACAACATAGAGGGAGACCTGATAATAGCAGACCTGGCAGTGGTGGAAAAGAGACTGGAGCGGCTTGCATCTGACAAAAAAAAGGATAAAAAACTGGTGGATCCTGTGGAAGAGGAATTACTGGAGGAGGCAAGAGGGATACTGGAGCAGGAACAGGCCCTCAGGGAGAGGGAACACCTGGCAAGGGCCCAACAGATGCGTGGGTTCCAATTCCTCTCCGCAAAACCCATACTCTATGTGTGGAATGTGTCAGAGGAGGATCTCCAGGGAAGGGAACTACCTGGGGACACAAAACAAAAAAAACACGTGGCCATTTGTGCAAAATTGGAGAGAGAACTCAGGGAGATTGAGGACGAGGGAGAGAGGGAAGAATTACTTAAGGAGATGGGACTCTCCAGACCTGCCCTGGAGACCATAATCTCCATTACCTATAATCTCCTGGGATACATTACCTTCCTCACTGCAGGAGAAAAGGAGGTAAGGGCCTGGACCATCCGCAGGGGCTCCACCGCCCGGGAGGCCGCAGGGGCCATCCATTCTGATATAGAAAAGGGGTTTATAAGGGCAGAGGTCCTCTCCTGGCGGGACTTTGAAGAGGTGGGAGGAGATTTTAAAAGGGCCAAGGAAAGGGGACTCCTCAGATTAGAAGGCAAAGACTATGTGGTAAGAGACGGGGATATAATCACCTTTCGCTTCAACATATAGAAACCAGAAAGGAGGTATTGAGATGAAAGACCTTATGGAGATAATAAAGGGCAGGAGAAGCATCAGGAAATTTGAAGACAGGGAGGTGGAAGAGGAAAAGATAACTACCCTACTTGAGGCAGTAAGGTGGTCCCAGTCCTGGGCAAATACCCAGTGTTGGGAGGTGATAGTGGTAAGGGATAAACAGGGCAAAGAGAAACTCCAGTCAGCAGTCCCAAGCAACAACCCCGCATATCTGGCCATTGTAAAGGCCCCTGTGGTCTTTGTGATGGTGGCCAAGCTAAATAGTGCAGGATATTATAAGGGAAAGGTGACCACAAAGTTCGGAGACTGGTTTATGTTTGATATGGGCATTGCCAACCAGAACCTATGTCTCACCGCCCACTCCCTGGGACTTGGAGGCGTGGTGGTGGGACTTTTTGACCACAATAAGGTAAAGGAGGTCATGGGGGTACCAGAGGGATACGAGGTGGTCACCATGATCCCTATAGGCTACCCTGCCCAGTCCCCCAAGGCACCAAAGAGAAAAGAACTTCCAGAGTTTGTCCACCAGGAGCACTTTTAACCCTTCCATGAGGTGGAGGTCTTTCTCCACCTCAATATTCCCTTTTATCCCAGAGTAGATAAGCAGATTGCACAAAAGGCAATCTATACATCTAACCATTTAATTTTATTTACAAAAAAATATAACTGTGTTATATAACAAGAGATTTTCTTCCTGGCCTTTAAAAGGATTATTGACAAAACCCCCTAAAGGGCTCAAAAGGTAGGTAGCACCCGGGAAACAGTGTGGAGGAATTCAACACAATGAAAAAGAGGTCAACATTTCTGGAGCTAAAGGAGAGTGAGAGGGAGTATAGGAGAAAGATTATCCTAGAGGCAGCGGTGAGCTTGTTCTCCTCTCATTCCTTTTATGAGATAGGTATGAGGGACATTGCAGAGGAGGCGGGCATATCTCCTGCCTCTATCTACAGATACTTCTCAAGCAGGGACCACATCCTGGCAGAGATCCTAGCAATTGAGGCCATGGAGGCAAAAAAAAGGCAATTTAACAGGGTGAAGGGGAAAAAGGCATCTCTTGAGGAAATTGCCCGGGGTATCGTGGATTTCTTTCTAGAGAGGGAATCAACCCTTCAGATGATAGGTCATTTTCTATTAAACAGGGATCTGGACCCTGAGGCCAGGGAAAGATTTCTAAAAATACAACACCAATATATGAAAGAATTTAACAGACTCCTTATACAAGGGGGACTTGTAAAGGAAAAGGCGGATATCTTTTCAAGGACCTTTTTTGGCTCTCTTCTGGGGTTGATAATTTCCCAAAAGGCAAGAAGGGGAGAGGATAGGACCAGGAAAGAGATCCATCACATGGCAAAGATGACAGCCCATCTCTTTCAGGGATACATACAGGGGCAGGGAAAAAAGATGGAGAACAGGTCAGCACCCGAAGGTGCTGACCAGGTTTAGGCAGATGCTGGAGTTAGGTCAATGAGTTTTATTTCAAACCGCAAGTCCTTTCCAGCAAGGGGGTGATTGGCATCAAGGGTTATAACGTCATCCTTCATATCCACAACCCTAACCAGGACCGTGTTGTTCTGGGGGGTGGTGAGTTGAAGCACCATCCCTATCTCAGGGGTAAGGTCCTGGGGGAGATTTTCCCGGGGGACCTCCAGCCGGGCCATCTCGTTATATTCGCCATAGGCATCCTGAGCAGGGATATCCACTGTCCTGGTCTCCCCAACACTCATGCCCACAACTGCATCTTCAAATCCAGGGATTATCTCCCCGGCCCCAATGGTGAACTCCAGCGGATCCTGATCAAAGGAGGACTCAAAGACTGTACCATCGTCCAGGTATCCCCTATAGTGCACCTTTACCCTGTCACCTTGCTTAGCTTTCTGCATTCTAGCCTCCTATTTTTTAAGTTCTTAAAGGTTTACATGTTATCTTATCTGAACTAGATATGCAAACAAAAAAGAGAAAAAAATGCGCATAAAAAAAAGAAATATAATCTCAATAGTTATCCTGGCTCTACTAATAATGGGGCTTGTCTATTTCTTTGTTTTCTTTGATAGGACTCCCCCTTCCATCTATCTCCCCTCTCATCCTTATTTTAATATCCACACAAAGAAATTGCTCATAGGGGTAAAGGATGGGGAGTCTCACATAAGGAGGATACAGGTAAGTATCATCCAAGGGAGAAAGATAAGGACCTTTAACAAGGACCTTACAAGGGAGAAGGTGGGCTCCTTTACCTATACGCTCCCCTTGAGCTCCCTATCCCTGAAACAGGGGAATTTTACTGTGGTGGTTAGATGCTGGGACAGCTCTGTGAACAACTTTTTTCAGGGAAATATGGCGGAGAAGAGGAAGGCTTATATCCTGGATACCTCTCCTCCTGTGATTACACTTAAGACATACAGACACTACGTTAAGATTGGAGGGGCAGGGGTATGTGGCTTTAGTGTATCTGAGCCAGTCTCCAGGGTGGGGGTCCTGGTCCATGGTTTCTTCTTCCCTGCCTACCCTTATGAGAAAAAAGGGCTATATTGCTGTTTTTTTGCAATCCCATATTTTCTAAAGAAAAACCAGGTAAATATAGTTGTATATGCCCAGGATCTGGCAGGCAACGTGGCAGAGAGGGCCCTGCCCTTCTATTTGCAACACTCAAGGTTCGCATCTTCCCGCATAAATATAAGTGACAGGTTTCTGGAAACCAAAATGGTGCAGTTTCAATCCCTATATCCTGGGCTCTCCCCCCTTGATATCTTTTTAAAGGTGAATCGCGACCTGAGGAAAAAGGATAGAGAGAGGTTAAGGGAGCTTGGAAGGGATACAGAGGCGAAGATCATGTGGAAAGGGGCCTTTTTAAGGCTACCTCACTCTGCACGAAAGGCATCTTTTGGCACCAGACGCTCTTATTTTTACAAGGGAAAGGAGATAGACAAGGAGACACATCTTGGTGTGGACCTGGCATCTGTGGCCCGATCTCCCATCCCTGCGGCAAACAGCGGGAGGGTCATTTTTACAGGATGGTATGACATCTATGGAAATGCAGTAATTATTGATCATGGATTTGGACTCCAATCCCTATATGGACACCTCTCCCGTATAAGGGTAAAAAAGGGGGAGGTGGTCAAGAAGGGAGAGATAATAGGCAATACCGGGGCCACAGGGCTGGCAGGTGGAGACCATCTTCACTTTGCCATACTAATAAGTGGAATGCCTGTGAATCCAGTGGAGTGGTGGGATGGGCAATGGATAAAAAACAACATCCTATATAATCTTAAGCAGATGGCTACCAATTAATAATAATCTAAAAAAACTGGAGGTAGTGCTATGTTTGAAATAGTGAGACGAGAAGAAATGGCGGGAGGCTCTGTTGTGCTCAATGAAATAAAGGCCCCCCTCATCGCCAAAAAGGCCAGGCCTGGACAGTTTGTTATCCTCAGGGCCTCGGAAAAGGGAGAGAGGATCCCCCTGACCATGGCTGAGACAGACCCAGAGAAGGGGACCATTACCATCATCTATCAGGTGGTGGGTAAGAGTACCGCGCTATTTAAGACCCTGAAAGAGGGAGACAGGTATCTGGATATTATAGGTCCCCTGGGCAAACCCACGGATATAGAAAAGTACGATGGAGATGTGGTGTGTGTGGGTGGGGGCACTGGAGTGGCAGTACTCCATCCCATCACCAGGGGACTTAAGGAAAAAGGAAACAATGTAATAGCCATCATAGGCGCCAGGACAAAGGACCTTTTGATCCTGGAAGACAAGATGAAGGCGGCCTCTCACGAGCTCTTTGTGTGTACTGACGATGGCTCCTATGGACATCATGGCTTTGTAACAGATGTGCTAAAGGACATCCTGGAAAAGAGGGATGTAAAGCTGGTGGTAGCCATTGGACCTGTACCCATGATGAAGTTTGTATGTGACATCACCAAGAAATATAATGTAAAGACAATAGTGAGTCTCAACCCCATTATGGTGGATGGCACAGGCATGTGTGGATGTTGCAGGGTCTCTGTGGGAGGAGAGACCAAATTTGCATGTGTGGATGGACCTGAATTTGATGGACACAAGGTGGATTTTGACGAACTCATGAAGAGGCTCAGGTCCTATCTGGAAGAGGAAAAGGAATCATATGAAAAATTTAAGGCGTCCTGTGCTTGTAACGCTTAAAAACATAAAAAGGAGTATTAGCCATGGCAGAAAAAAAGGGACAGATTCCTCGTCAAGCAATGCCTGAACAAAAACCAGAGGTAAGGAGAAGAAACTTTGATGAGGTTCCTTTAGGATATACCCCAGAATTGGCGATGAAAGAGGCATCCAGGTGTCTGCAATGTAAAAAACCCGCCTGTAGGGAAGGATGTCCTGTGGAAGTGGACATCCCAGCATTTATAAAGTGCATCAGAGAAGGGGATTTTAAAGGAGCCATACGCAAGATCTGGGAGAAGAATAGTCTTCCTGCAATATGTGGAAGGGTCTGTCCCCAGGAAGCACAGTGTGAGGGCAGGTGCATCCTGGGGAAAAAGGGTGAGCCTGTGGCCATTGGGAACCTTGAGAGGTTTGCCGCAGACTATGAAAGGGAGCATGGCACAGGAGAGCTTCCTCCAAAGGCCTCTCCCACTGGAAAGAAGGTGGCAGTAATAGGCTCTGGGCCCTCAGGACTTACAGTGGCAGGAGACCTAATATTAAAGGGACATGAGGTAACTGTGTTTGAGGCCTTCCACAAGGGAGGGGGGGTCCTGGTATATGGTATCCCAGAATTTCGTCTTCCCAAGTCCATAGTGGCATCAGAGCTTCATTTTCTAGAGAGGTTAGGGGTAAAGTTTGAATACAATGTGGTGGTGGGCAAGACCATCACCATAGATGAGCTGTTTGAGCAGGGATATGATGCTGTCTTTATTGGTGTGGGCGCGGGGCTACCAAGATTTCTGGGCATCCCCGGCGAAAACCTGGTTGGCATCTACTCTGCAAATGAATACCTCACCAGGGCAAATCTCATGAGGGCATACCTCTTTCCAGAGTATGACACCCCCATTGCCAAAGGGAAAAACGTGGTGGTGATTGGTGCAGGGAATGTGGCAATGGACGCCGCCCGTACTGCCATGAGGCTGGGAGCAGATTCAGTGAAGATAGTATATAGGCGTTCAAGGGAAGAAATGCCTGCAAGACTAGCCGAGATACACCATGCAGAAGAGGAAGGTATTGAGTTCCATCTCCTAACCAACCCCAAGAAGTTCTTAGGGGACGAAGAAGGCAGAGTGAGGGGTATGGAATGTATCAAGATGGAGCTTGGAGAGCCTGATGAATCAGGAAGAAGAAGACCGGTTCCCATTGAGGGGTCAGAGTTTGAGATGGAATGCGACCTGGTGGTAATTGCAGTTGGAGCAGGTGCAAATCCCGTACTCACCACCGCCACTGAAGGCCTTAAATTAAACAAGTGGGGATACATTGAGGCCGATCCTGCCACAGGCAAGACCACCAAGAAAGGGGTATGGGCTGGTGGAGATATTGTAACAGGTCAGGCCACTGTTATCCTAGCCGCAGGTGCTGGCAGAAAGGCATCAAAGTCCATCCACGACTATCTCACCTGGGGATGGTAAGGACACCACTTAAGGGGGATAGGTCCTGGGACCTCTCCCCCTTGGCCTTTAATATTGCATCAAAATAGAGGGGGATAGCCCTTGTCCATCGGAAGAAAAACAGGGACCTTATGGATAAAAAATGGCTTCTAACCACAAAAGAGGTGGCAGATTTTCTCAATATAAATGAGAAAATGGTCTATTCTCTCATTGCTGAAAAGGGACTCCCTGCCACCAAGGTCACGGGAAAATGGCTCTTTCCACGACACCTGGTGGAAAAATGGATAGAGAAAAACACCGTAAATTATCCCCACGGGCCAGAGACAGGTGAAAAGGGCCTCATTATCCTGTGTGGAAGTAATGACATCCTTATGGAAAGGGCCCTCTCTACCTTTAATGAAAAGCATGAGGACTACTTATGTGTATTTGCCAACCTGGGGAGTATGGGAGGAATATATGCCCTGGAAAGGCACCGCTGCCACATTGCCCTCTCTCACCTGATGGGTTCCACAACACAAGACTATAATTTTGACTTCCTCAAAGAACACTTCTCTCACCTACCAGCAGTGATAAACTTCTGTATGAGGAGACAGGGGATGCTCCTGAAAAGGGGGAACCCACACAATATATCCTCTCTCAGGGATATAGCATCAAAGGATATCCGCCTGGTGAACCGAAAAAAGGGCACTGGGACTAGGGTTCTCCTGGAGAAGCGACTCATGGAAGAAGATATAGACCCATCCTCCATACAGGGATACGGGGACGTGGTGAATTCCCATCTGGAAGTGGGGCTAAGGATATGTCGTGGGGAGGCAGATGTTGGGATCGGGATTGAGGCAGTGGCCCATCTTCTGGGACTGGATTTTATCCCGTGGGTATGGGAGAGATTTGACCTCATAATCCCACGCCACTTCTTTTTCCAGAAAAATATCCAGGCGTTTCTGGGTTTTCTCATGGAAAAGGACTTCAGAGACCTTGCCAGTGGCCTGAAGGGATATGACCTATCCCTTACAGGAAGGATGGTATTTCCCTCTTCTTAGGACCCTATCTCTTCTCCTTTGAGAAAGGTCCTAAAAGACTCAAGGGGATATAAAGAGAAAAGTGCCCTAGCAGAGGGCATATCCCTATGTCTGTCCAATAGCTCCACCACCCTTGAGAAAAAGTATATTATCTCCTCTTCACTATGGGCCCTGCCAATTGTTTGGGCAAATCTGGGATGCCTGCCAAGCCTTCCTCCAACCATAACCTCAAAATATCTCTCTCCCATCTCAAGGGCCCCTTCTTCACATACCCTGGTGCAATCCCCGCACCCCAGACATCTCTCTCCATGGAGGTGTATCCCCTCCTCTACCAGCTCCAGCGCACCCTCTCTACACATGGAAGTGCATTCTCCACACCCTGTGCACCTGGAGGGGAGGACCTCTACCTCACATCGCACCAGTATGCCAATATCCTTTATCTGGACCCGGGCACAGGCATTGGGACATGCAGAGATCCCCACATGGAGCATCTGATGATGCCTGGGAATGCCCCCTTCCCCCTCAAAGCGCCTTTCCCATCCACTGGCAGAGGCAATAGAATATATCTCTTCCACCAGGTGGGGGGTCCTCTTCAGGGAATGGGGACATCCCTTTACCAGTCCCCTGCAACATTCCACCTCAAATCCTCTTAGTTCCTGTCTCATG
This sequence comes from uncultured Desulfohalobiaceae bacterium, assembly GCA_964427155.1. Classification (GTDB taxonomy): domain Bacteria; phylum Desulfobacterota; class Desulfovibrionia; order Desulfovibrionales; family Desulfothermaceae; genus Desulfothermus. The sequence continues at coordinate 215,965 of CAYRSC010000024.1, forward strand.
AAAAGTGGCTTACCCCTATTATCCCCTCTAAAAAATGACCCATGTCAATTTCAGCCACATCTCATCCTAGATATCCATCTCAATAGAGGCAGTCATAACCGCCTTTACAGGACAGACCATCTCACACAGCCCACAGGCCACACACCTTTCAGGAGTAAACACCACCTCACCGGTTTTATTGTCCAGGAAAAGGGCGTCTGAACGACATACCGCTAGGCAGGCTCCACAGTGAACACACCTTTCTTCATCTCTCTTTATCTTTTCAGCAAGGATCTCTACTCCAACCCCCTCCCCCACTAGATATTCCAGGGCCTGCCTCATCTGCTCAGGGCTCCCCTGGAGCTGAAGGATGAGACGTCCCTCCTGTTTGGGGAATATCTTTGCCTCCAGCACATTAAAAATAATTCTAAAATCTGCTGCCAGACGATAGATAATGGGCCTGTACATCACGTCCTTATTGAAAATCAATAACACATTTTTAGATACCCTATCTTCTGTCATAGACCACTCTCTCTTTATTTATTTTATGGGAGCAAATTCCACAGCTCCCTTTGCCCCCATGTGTTTCCCATATATCACAAATGCCCCCATCACTCCTTCCACCCCCAGGGCATATTCCAGGGCATCCTCAATATCCCTTTCACAGCACACCCTGTTACATCCCCCTGTGGCCACTGCATCTGCCAGGGCCACATCCTGGGCAATCACAGTAAATGCATCTGCCCTCCCAAAACTCATAGAATGTCCCACTGTGGCAGAAGAGGTGCACACCCCACAGGGAGAGAGAGAGGGTGCTAACTTAAGGGCAATCTTTCCATTAAAGGGAGAGTCAGGGGCAAAGACACTCATGAGGAGAGGTCTTTGTATATGAACATATACATCCCCTCCATTTTCAATAACCATCTCCCTGCATCTCTCCCTCATATCCCTTCCCACAAACATGGCAATAGCACCTGCCACTGCTGCCATTGGACCCACACCCGCCTTTTCAGAGGCACTATACATGCATTTTATTATCTCACATACCCCCTTTAATCTCTTTACAGGTTCAAAGGATGTCAAAAATTCTGGTTGCCTTTTGATGTGAGACTCTATCTCTCTCCTGTATCTCATCACTGCCTTTCTTATAGGCATGGATAGGTCTCTACTTGACCTTATATATAAATCAGAGGTCTCCACCTTGACCCTATAGGTCTTCCATCTGGGGGTATCATTAAGGTCCCTGTAAAAACGTTCAATAAACATCCTTCACTGGCCGCTTAAATTCCACCGTGGGAAAGTGGAGCTGGGGAGTTCCCAGGGTAAAAGACCGCCTCAAGATCCAATCCTTTAATACCGTTGCAATCTCTCTGGCCATAAAATAGCTGGATAGAGGGGCGGTGGGGACCTCCTTGCCCATTATGGTCACCCTTCCACTGCGAAGTTCACCATAACTCACCTCCCCAAGGGTACGACTTACCCCATTTGGGTAATCTATCCCATAATCCACCACAGGACAGTATATATCCTCATCAGATTGACCGGTAAAGTATGCCATGTCCTCATTTATTATGGGAATAGGGATCCCAATCCCCACCATCAAGGAACATCCATATCCCAGGATAGAGGCCCCTCGTATATAACGGGGAGACATCTCTTTCATGTCGCCAGTAACCGCAATGGTGCCTGCCCCTTCCTTTACAATACCATTTTCTCCCCTCCTGGCCTCTGGAAAGTGCTGGGTGCCCCGCCAAGAGACCACCCCTACTGCCCCTCCTAGAAATATCTTGGTCCCCACTCCAATGGTCCAATAGAAGGGATCGTTTAACAGAGGACTGAGCTGGCCAGAAGTGGAATAGGTGGCATTGCCCATGTGGGGACGAAGCACTCCCATATAGGTATAGATGGTCTTGTCTGAAAGATTGATGGCACAGTTATAGTTCTGATAGGCATTTCTGGGATTATACAAAAATGCGTCTCTCAGGTCCTCTATGGTCACAATGGCCTCATATTCCTTCAGGGGATAACAGTCTGTTCCATAGGCCTTTACCTTCAATCTCACCTGTCTTCCTGCTATAAGGTCCTCAATCACATGACCTCCCCCATATCTAAACCTCCCAGGGTGTACCTTATTGAGGGGGTCATCCTCCTGTACCTGCGTGGCCCCAAGATAACAGTCAACTGCCGCCACCCCTGCATATGCCTCCACGTCATTAAACCAGACCTTGCTCCCCTTTATCCTGGGACGGGTATGACCAAAATTTATAAAGGCCCCAGAAGAACACATCACCCCAAAGGTACCAGTGGTTACCACATCCACCCTCTTAAAGGCCCCTTTTACGCCCTCGTCCCTCACAATATCCACCATTTCCTCTGCAGTAACCACCACGGCCTTGCCCTTCTTTATCTTTTCATTTATCTCCTCAATGCTCTTCTTTACCTCAATACTCTCCATGATAACCTCTCTCCAGTGTTTATATCCCCTCCAGGGACTACTTTTTAAACTCCTCTGGCACATGAGGCCGATGTAAATAATATCCCTGGACCAGGTCATAGTTCAACTTCTTTAACATCCTGAGTTGTTCCTCAGTTTCCACCCCCTCCCCCAATAACATGAGATTCTCCAAAAGGGATAGGTCGTAAAACGTCTTCATGAGATATACTGCCTTGGGATTGTGATTCATCTGCAGTATAAGAGACCTGTCAATCTTTAAAAGATCAATATTTAAAGAGGTAAATACTGCCAGATTTGAATATCCCACACCAAAATCGTCCAGGGCAAACATAACCTTTAATTCATCCTTGTAAGTATTTATAAGGGTATTCACCCTGTATGGTTCTGTTATCTCAGAGCTCTCTGTTATTTCTACACATATCTCCCTGGGATTGAGTCCCATATTGATGTATTCAGATAGTATATCGCTAAATATTGCAAGACTCCTCTCCATAAATCTAGGAGATACATTAAAGAAATATATACGTCTATCTCCTGTCCTTAATTTATATTGCAGTGCCTTTCTTAAAATAATAGTATCCAATTTCTGAGAAAAATCAAAATGATCAACTACATCCATAAAATAAGAAGCAGGATATATCTTTCCATTGTAATATATCCTAGCAAGGACTTCACAACCGTATATTTGAGATTCTCTTATATCATAAATATTTTGAAATGCTGGAACTAAAAGAGAATTATCAAGTGATATTTTATTCAATAAATTTACTATATCTCCAATATTTCTGAGCATCTTTACAGAATAATCACCTAAAAAGAATACTCCTCCACCTCTCTCCGCCTTTATGAATTTACTAAACATAAAAAGATGATTTACTGCATCCTTTTCATCGGCTATATCATTAGGATATATGACCACTCCTATCCTTGGCTTTATCTTTATCTCCACATCATCAACTTCAAATACGTCCTCAAAGAGTCTGGTTATCCTCTCCAGTTTTTCCCTATTTTCCCTCTCGCTTCCAATGAGTACAATAAAAAAATCATCAGAATATATATTGCGTAATATATCATCGCGCCCTATACAATGTCTCAACCTGTTATATACTTCTATAAGTATCCTATCTCCCAGTTCATATCCATAGGTATAATTGATAAGAGAGAATCCCACCAGGTCCACCAATACAAGGAAGGCGGTCTTATCCTCACTCCTTATCCTTCTCAATAGATCAAACACATAATTATTAAACTTCATTCGCTCGGTGATATTACACCTGCACTCCATAATATACTACTCCTTATAGATAAGACCAAAAAAACAGGAGCCACATAACCCCTACCCTCCCTGCATCCGCCCTCCAATCTCCTTCACCCCTCCCAAATAGAGAGGGGCGGCTATAAGAACTGTTCCACCTATCCCTTTGATTTGCCATTTATTAAGAACTTTCAGGTTAACCTGAGGACGGCCACGTGTCAACATTCCCTGAAGGAGTTAAAATTTAAAGACGAAATTTCTCTCCTAGATATAATCTCCTGGCCACATCGCTGGAGGCAATCTCTTCAGGGGTCCCCTCCAGGATAATCCTGCCGTCGTAGAGGAGGTATATCCTATCACAGATGCTCATGGTATCCCGGACATTGTGATCCGATATAAGCACCCCAATGCCCTGGCCCTTCAAGCCGGATATAATCTGCTGAATATCAATCACCGCAAGGGGATCAATCCCTGCAAATGGCTCATCCAGCAGGATGAATACTGGACGTCGGATAAGGGCCCGAGCTATCTCCAGTCTTCTTCTCTCTCCCCCCGAAAGAAAGGAGGCCCTTTGTCTGGCCAGCTTTTCTATACCCAGCTCCCTTAAAAGTCCCCTCAATCTCTCCTCTTGTTCAGCAGGGGATAGTCCTGTAAATTCCAAGACGATCTTGAGATTATCCTCTACTGAAAGCCTCTTAAATACAGAACTCTCCTGGGGAAGATAACTTATTCCCGCCCTTGCCCTCTTAAATAAAGGCCAGGAGGTTATCTCCTTTTCATCCAGAAATATGCCCCCCTGGGAAGGGGAAATTATCCCCACCAGCATATAAAAGGTGGTGGTCTTTCCTGCCCCATTGGGTCCAAGGAGTCCCACCACCTCCCCCTGGGAGAGATGGATGTCCACCTCATGGACCACAGTCCTCTTGCGGTATGTCTTGCTGAGCTTATCTCCCCTTAATGTGTGTGGCATTCTTGGTCCCTTCAGAAGGGGTGTTATAAAATATTATCTCCACCTGTTTCCCTTTTGAGGAAAAAATCTCACTTGTATTGGTGGATAGATCAATGAGTAGTCTGTCCCCTTTTATCTCATTCCTGTTCTCCCTGAGCACCACATCCCCCTGTAAAAGGATCTGGTGTTTCCTCAGGTCATAGTCTGCCTCCCGGGCAAACCCCTCCCTCCCCTTTAAAAGGATGTGCACCTCTCCCTGGGCCACTATCCTCTCCACAGCGTTCTTACCTTTCATGCCAAGAGTGCTATTGGTTGATCTTTCATTATTATTAAAAGAACCTACCTTTATATTTTTATTTAAAATAAAAACCATCTTCTTGCAGGTAATTTTCATATCTCCTTTTATAAGCTCTACATCTCCATAAAATATCATTTTTCTCTTTACATAATAATATATTGCTCTCTGTGATTTTATTTGAATGCTAGATACAGGGGGAGCAGAAATAGAAGGAGCAGCATAGGCACAACACGGATTACTTCCAGCTAGAAAAATTAAGATGAATAAATAAATAAGATGACTTTTAGGCAACATTTTTACATCCTATTATCCTGAAATTATAGTAAAATTTAAATTACCATCAAAAAAAATCTCCTTTGCATTTATATAGATTATCGCCTTATTACATTGAATGTGAAAGGAGTTAGAATTTATTTTTACCCCTTTACTTAATTCTATTTTTCCTACATTTAACATGTAATATGCCTCTTCACAGGTGATTTTAACTTCTCTATATCTTCCTACTACATCCATCCAAGCATGTAATACATTTTTCGTTCTATTGTATTTTCCTCTTTTAGCTCTAAAAAAAAATTCTTTTCCCTTGGTAAAAAAAAACAATTCAGGATTGCTTAGGGAGATGATATTGCTATTTTCTTTCACATAAACTTTAGAAGATAAAAGCCTCCACGCTCCATATCTGGCTTTTCCTCTCATTTCTATCTTTTTGATAAGGGACTCCACATGGAGCTGGGGCATAGAAGGGAGAGGGCGCTTCTGGAGATATTTGAGCTGAAAAAACATATAAAGGCCCCCCATGGCCACCAGGACCCCAACAAGGAGATATTTCAATCTATCCACCGCTCCCATACCCCTTTTAACTTGCCTTGAGCTCTCAATATAAAAGAAATGGCCTCTCTCACAGCCCCCTCTCCTCCCCTTTTAGAAGATATCCACAGGGCCAGTCTTTTTATCTCTGGTTGTGCGTTTTTTACCGCCATTGGAAGGCCCACCATCCTCATGGGAGCGGCATCCACCCAGTCATCCCCAAGATATGCCACCTGGGAAAGGGAAAGCCCCTTTCTGACTACCAACTCCTTTAAAAGTCCCCCTTTTTCCCTATGACCTTCGTGGTATTCACAAATTCCCAGACCTTCTATCCTTTTTCTCACTGCCCTGGAGACAAGACCAGTGATAACGGCTATCTCAAGACCTGCATGCTGAGCAAGTTTTATCCCCAGTCCATCTTGGACACAAAATCTCTTTATTATCTGGCCTTCTTCACTATAATATAGTCCCCCATCTGTCATTACCCCATCCACATCACATACCAGGAGCTTTATATTCTCTACTATTTCCCTCATTTTTTATCTATCTCCATTGCCTTTCTCAATTTAATGAGCCTCAGAACAAGGGGAGATAGCTCCTGGAGAGGCCAACTGTTGGGGCCATCGCATAGGGCGTGGTCAGGAGAGGGATGAACCTCCATAAATATCCCATCACATCCTGCGGCCACCCCACAAGATGCAAGGGTGGGGACAAATTCCCTATTTCCCCCGGAACACCTCCCCTTTCCCCCTGGTATCTGAACAGAATGGGTGGCGTCCAGGACAACAGGATAGCCAAAGGACTTCATAATGGGGATGGAGCGAAAGTCAACCACCAGGTTATTATAGCCAAAAGAACTACCCCTTTCTGTGAGCCACACCCTCTTATTCCCAGTGGAAACTACCTTGGCAATGGCATTTTCAATATCCCAAGGGGCCAAAAACTGTCCTTTCTTTATATTTACCACCCTTCCTGTATCCCCAGCCGCCAATAAAAGGTCGGTCTGCCTGCATAGAAAGGCTGGTATCTGAATTACGTCCACCACATGGGCCACCTCCTGGGCCTGTGAGGGCTCGTGTATATCCGTTATAATGGGAAGGCCCGTCTCCTCCTTTACCTCCTTTAACATCTCCAATCCCTTTTTAAGGCCAGGTCCCCTAAAACTTGAAAGAGAGGTCCTGTTTGCCTTATCAAAGGAACTCTTAAATACCATCAAGAGAGAAAGCCTCTCAGAAAGCTCCTTCACTGTGCGGGCCACCTCTAGAACCACTTCCTGTGATTCAAGCACACAGGGACCTATGATAAAAAATAGCTCCCTTTGAGATCTGGAAAAGATATCTAGCATCCTGCCTCCCTCTTTTCTTTTGCCGCCCTAACAAAATGGACAAAGAGGGGATGGGGGTCCATGGGTTTTGATTTAAACTCAGGATGGAATTGACACCCAACAAACCAGCGATGATCCCTTATCTCCACTATCTCCACCAGGGTCTCATCCGGGGAGACCCCGCTCAATATCATGCCCTTTTCTTCAAACATCTGGGCATAATCCTTATTAAACTCATAGCGATGTCTATGCCTCTCCTCAATTAACTCTCTCTCATATGCCTCATAACTTTTGGTCCCCTTTTTAAGGATACAGGGATAGGCCCCCAGCCTCATTGTTCCCCCCTTGTCTGAGGAGGAATCCCTCTTCTGGATACATTTCCTCCTTACATCAAACCATTCAGTCATAAGATATATAACAGGATGGGGAGTGGATGGATCAAACTCTGAGGAATTGGCCCCCTCCAGTTTAAGTACATTTCTAGCAAACTCTATTACAGAACACTGCATCCCAAGACATATTCCCAAAAAGGGAACATTATTCTCCCTAGCATACTTACACGCCAGTATCTTCCCTTCCACCCCCCTGGAACCAAACCCCCCGGGCACCAGTATCCCATCCACATCTCCTAACTCCCGGGAGAGATTCTCCTCTGAGAGTTCCTCTGAATTTATATACACCAGTTCAGGGGATAGCCCATTCTCTATCCCTCCATGTACCAGTGCCTCATGAAGGCTCTTATAGGACTCCTTTAGGTCCACATACTTTCCCACTATTGCAATCCTGGGACCTGGAGAGAGGGACCTTAATCTATCCACCAGCCTGATCCATGGGGTAAGGTCAGGGTTCTTGGCAGGAAGTCTCAACATTATGGCTATCTTTTGATCTATACCCTCATGGTAAAAGGCAAGGGGGACCTCATAGATATTTTTTACATCTATAGCAGAAAAGACCGCATCAGGATCTACATTACAAAAAAGGGCGATCTTCTTCTTTATCCCCTCATCCAGTTCCATTTCACTACGACACAGGATAATGTCGGGCTGGATACCAATACTTCTAAGCTCCTTTACGCTGTGCTGGGTAGGTTTTGTCTTGAGTTCCCCTGCGGTCTTTATATATGGGACAAGGGTAAGGTGGATATATAATACATTTTCCTTCCCCAGGTCAAAACGCATCTGCCGAATTGCCTCCAGAAAGGGCTGACCCTCAATATCTCCCACTGTCCCTCCTATCTCCACTATAGCCACATCCTCATCGTTCCTTACCACATTTAAGATAACCTCTTTTATCTGATCCGTAATATGGGGAATGACCTGAACGGTTCCACCCAGATAATCTCCCCTCCTCTCCTTCTTTATCACCTCATAATATATGCTTCCAGAGGTATAGTTGTTATACTTGGACATAGGGATGCCCAGATACCTTTCATAATGCCCCAGGTCCAGATCTGTTTCTGCCCCATCATCTGTGACATACACTTCCCCGTGCTGAAATGGATTCATGGTCCCAGGGTCCACATTTATATAGGGATCCAGCTTCTGGATGGTTACCTTAAGCCCCCTGGCCTTTAATAAGGCGCCAATAGAGGCCGCTGCCAACCCCTTCCCTAGGGAGGACAAAACTCCACCTGTAATAAATATAAATTTAGTCCTTTTCATATCCTGGCCCCTTCCCTGCCTCACTTTTTGAAATTTATAACTCATCCTTGCCAAACCACAATTGCTCCTTATAACTTCATCTTTTCCAAAAGTCCATGACCAACCCCCATCTCAATCTATCAAGGAAATCCCTTGACAACATAGTAAAAAAGGGATTAAAAGAGAAATTCCCAATGCTTGGAGAGGTGGCCGAGCTGGCTGAAGGCGCTCGCCTGCTAAGCGAGTATAGAGGCTAAAACCTCTATCGAGGGTTCAAATCCCTCCCTCTCCGCTCTCCTTCTCTTTTCAATCCCTTTTTGTAAATCTCAATAGTCCGCACAAAGCATAGGGCAGGGAAGCAAAGAGGAATTTTTATACTCTTTAAATCTATAGGCCGCCATCACAAAATTCTGTGCCCAGGAAGGGATATGAAGGGCATGGATATGGTTGTAGGATGCAAAGGTGTTGTTTATAAGGAAACCATCACTCCTTTTGTATATACCCACCCCCCTCTTCATAGATAGACACATCTTCACGGAAGAAAATAGAGAAGTATCATTGGCTACACACCGGGAATAATGGAATTCATGTCCACAAAAGGATGTCCCTTTCTTAAAAAAGGGATTTTCCTCCCGCACCTCCACCTGCGTATATCCATGTCCCTGAGGCCTCTTACAGACCTCCACTGAGAAGGGAAGTATCCCTGCCATGGGGTAGATATTCCCCTTAAACAATATGGACTTACATAGGTACATAAGTCCACCGCACTCTGCATAAATGGGAAGACCTTTTCTGGAGAGCCCTTTTATCTGCTCCCGCATCTCCCTATTTTCTGAAAGCTCCTGGGCCAAGGTTTCCGGGAAACCACCTCCCAGATAAAGCCCATCTATTTCAGGCAACCCTCTTCCCTCAACTAGACTTATCCTCATAAGGCTGGCCCCACATCTCTCAAGGGCCTCAAGGTTTTCGTGATAATAAAACCATAGGGAGCTATCCTTCACTACCCCTATTCTCACATCCCCCTTCTCTACCACCCTTTCAGGCCAGTTAACAGGGGAGACAACCTGTAGGGGAGGGGCACCACATGCCATTTCCATCACCCTGTCCATATCCACATTTTCACATACCACTCTTGCAAGGGTCTCCAGGGATTCCTCTGCCCCCCATTCCTTATCTGATACAAGTCCCATATGTCTTTCAGGGATGGGGTCCTTGGAAAGTTTGGGAATCGCCCCAAGGACCTCAATGTCTGTATAGGTATGAACACACTGGGTGAGTATATTGCGATGTCTGGGACCACCTACCCTGTTCAGTATAACCCCATGTATCTTCACATCTTTTTCAAAGGCATTGAGACCAGATAGCAGGGCCGCCACAGTGCGGGTCACCTTGGTACAATCCACCACCACTATCACAGGAGACAAAAAGAGCTTACAAAGGTGGGAAGTGGAACAGGTCCCCTCCACATCCAGTCCATCAAACAGTCCCCTGTTTCCTTCAATAAATGCAAGGTCAAAGGATTTACCCCTCTCCCATAGGAGGGATAAGAGCATGCCATCGTCCATAAAAAAAGGATCCAGATTACTGGCCTCATGGCCTGCGGCCTTTTCCAACCATGAGGCATCAATATAATCTGGACCCTTCTTAAAGGGCCTAACCCTTAAGCCCTTTTTTTTTAGTGCCCTGATCAGCCCAAGACTTACAATGGTTTTTCCAGAGCCCCCACAGACTCCGGCCACCACCACTCTGGGAATTCTACAACTCAAGGCCGTTAGTCTTCTCCTTCTGCATGGGCCTGTTTACCCACCCCGGGAAGGGAATACATGGTGGTACTTCCACTGGACCAAAAGGTCAATTTACCTTCATTTACCATCTCATTCACTATCTTTTTTGCCACCCTGGGCTTTTCTCCCAATATCTTTGCCAGGTCATTGAAATAAAATTTTGTTTTGTTTTTGGACTTTTTTTTCAGTTCCTCAATCAATTTTTCCTTTTGCTCTTCATAGGCCATCTTGCGCCTCCTTCACAATTTAAAAAAGGGAGAGGCCCATCCTCTCCCTTGCACTTTCCTCTACTCTCTTATTCAACTTTGAGGTCCCCATATTCAGTTGGGAACTTCTCGGTGAATTTAAAGTTGGTGGTCTGACGCCAGGTATAATAGGCGGGGTCACGGAAATCATCAATGAGATGGTGAGAGAAATCAAGCTCACAGACCTCAAAGAACTTCTCCCATCCAATCCTCTCTGCCCAGTCTCCAAGCCTCTCATACTTTCTGGCACCCTTGGCATACTCTTCTACTATCTTCCTAATGGTCTTGGCAAGGGTTGGCCAGCGAGGTGGCTCATTCTCTATAAAGGCCACCACTACCTTGGAGAACTTGGGAGCGGTTATCCTGTTGGATACCTTACCACCTGCCATAAGTACAATACCATCACCTTCACTATCTGCCAGAGGTAGGGAAGGACACATGGTATAGCAGTTACCACAGAACATACACCTTTCCTGATTGATCTCCACAGACTTTACCTCAATCTCCTCTCCTGTCTTTTCAGAAACTATCTTCTTTTTCTTGGGCTTTACTGCACCAACAGGACACGCCGCTACAGCAAGAGGAATCTCACAGAGCTTATCAATATATTCATCATCCACCATTGGGGGCTTTCTATGATATCCAAGAATAGCAATATCAGAACAGTGAACAGCACCACACATATTCAGACAACATGCAAGAGAGATACGAAGCTGTGCAGGAAGTCTCATCTTGCGGAAATCCTCAAAAAGCTCGTCCATTACCACCTTTACCGGACCAGAGGCATCAGTTGCAGGTGTATGACAATGGATCCATCCCTGGGTATGTACAATATTTGTAATACTCGCCCCTGTACCACCAATGGGGAACTTATAAGAACCCCCAGGGAATTTCCTCTCCATGAGGTCCTTCTTTAGGGCCTCTAATTTTTCTTTGGAATCCACCATAAACTCTATATTATTCCTGGTGGTGAACCTAAGATAGCCATCACAGTATTTATCCGCTATATCCAGCGCCTCTCTCAGATACTGGACCGTCATGAGACGGGGCTCTCCAACCCTCACTGTATATACCACATCTCCGCTCTCTGCCTTGTGCATGAGAACTCCTGGCTCTAATATCTCATGCCATAACCACTTCCCAAAGTTCTTCTTAATAATGGGGGGAAGAAACTCTGTGTAATGCCTGTTACCTATATCTGTAATCCTGTTTTCCAAAGGCTTGTCCGGATTATATCCTGAAGAAATAAATGCCATAATAGTCCTCCTTAACGAGATGATTTTAAAATTTATTACCTCAGATGACGTTTTCTAAATTCCTTGATATCTCTCTGCCATCCGCCAGGTACTTCATCCTCATACCAGTAGATGTATGGATTGTGCCTTGGCTCCTCAACCATCTGAGGAATAGCCTTCAGGCCTGTTACCTTCAAGAGCTCTCTAAATCCTTTACGCTTTATAAGCTCACCTAGACGCTCACGGTTTCTTCCTTCTTCCATCCACCAATCCCAGATATTTTCAATAAGTTCCTTGAGCTCGTCAAAAGGCTCTTCCATTCTCATAAATGGTACCAACAGGGAACTCATCTGGGCACCATCAAGAATGGGGGCCTTTGCACCTACCAGGATAGTAGCACCTCTGTCATTCCCTGGCCTCAATGCCCTGGGCATTACATTGATGCAGTGCATACACCTTACACAATTCTTATTATCTATCACGAGCTTCCCATCTTCCATCCTCATACATCCAGTGGGACACAGATCTATCACCTCTTTCTGGATATCAAAAGGTCCCCAATCTCCATCTGCATGGGCCCCACCATTTGGAGGTATCTCGCCATTTATATATGCCTGCACCGCCTCTTGATCTATCTGGATCTCATCCCTCCAGGTACCAATTACAGAGAGGTCTGCCCTTGCAATAGAGGCCACACAACAGTTGGGACATCCATCAAATTTAAACTTAAACTTATATGGAAATGCAGGACGATGCAATTCATCCTGATATTCATGGGTAAGCTGATACGCGGCCTCTTGAGTATTATAACATGCCCATTCACACCTGGACTGTCCGAGACAACAAGAAGGGGTCCTCAGATTAGAACCAGAACCACCCAGGTCCTGATTCAGATTATGAGTGAGTTCAAAGAATATCTCCTCCAACTGCTCAGTCCTGGTACCTAGAAAGATCATGTCACCAGTGGATCCATGCATATTCAATACACCACTTCCCCTAAACTCCCACAGATCACAAATCTTTCTCAGAAACTCAGTGGAATAATACTTCCCATTGGGCTGATTCACACGCAGGGTATGGAAATGGGCAACTCCAGGGAACTTATCTGGCTGGTCACAATACCTTCCAATAACACCACCGCCATACCCAAATACACCCACTATACCACCGTGTTTCCAGTGGGTCTCCTTATCCACATAAGATAACTCCAAAACTCCCAGGATATCATCCACCACATCGTCTGGAATCTGATACTCTACATTATTGGGATTCTGCTTTCTGTACTCCGCATAGGTCTTTAGATCATCTACAAAGCTTGGCCAGGGGCCACTGATCAATTGATCCAGTAAAGGGGTTTCATGTTTTGGCATTCCAGCGCCTCCTTGTAACTTAGGTTAATTATTTATTTTCCAACGTCCTTAAAAGGTCCTAACAAAATTTATAAATCCCTTGTGATTTTAAGAACAAGATAACTTTATTGTCAAGAAAAAACTAGCTCAAATAAGACCTCAGCTCCTCTAATATATCCTTGGGAACCTCAAAATTATGCTCCATGGCCAGATCAAAATATTCCTTGGCCCTGTTATATTCTCCCTTTTCCATATAGGCAAGTCCCAAGTTGTTATAGGCAGGGCCAAAGGCGGGCTCTTTTTCTATGACCTTCTCACATTCTTTAATACACCTCTCCACATCGCCTTTCATGAGATAGGCACTTGCCAGGGTTGTTCGGGCCTGAACGAGATCAGGGTTGAGTTCAAGTGCCTTTTCCAGGGATTCAATGGCCCTGTCCACCTCTCCTTGTTGAAGATATACAAAACCAATATTACTGTGAGGCACTGCAAAAGAAGGGGTGATCTCTGCTGCCCTCTTATTGAGCTTAAGACATGTCTCATAATCTCCTTTTCTCATGGCCAAGCCCCCAAGTTGGACATATGCCTCACACAGGTGAGGGGCATGGTCTATTGCCTTAATTAGGGACTCCTCGGCCTCCTCATATCTCCCCACCCCTATGAGGGCACATGCGAGATTATAATGGGCCACCCCGTTGAAGGGTGCATCCTTTATCCTCTGTTTGAGGTCCGCTATATAGGCCTCTACCTTCTCCATATCCATATTAAACTCCTATTTCTTTTCCCAAGCCTTTTCTGGATCAATATCCATACTCTTTAATTTTTCATAATACCACAGGGCAAAATCAAACATTGCCTTGTATTTTTCATCTGCCTTAAAAAGCCCCATACACATCTCATATAAACCCCCTTCATACGCCAGGGATATATTCTCCTTTCCACTCTCCCTTAAAAATGCCTCTATGAGTTCCCTAGATGTATGATTGGTTATATCTCTGCGGATCTCTATGGGATGCTTGGGCTCCTGAAAGGGGTCCCAGTTTTCATACCCTATCCTATCTACAAACTTTCTCCTCCTAGGGGAGAGTTTATTATATATGGCCCTCTTTAGTTCCTCTTTGTCCCTTAAGAACTCATCCTTTATCAACTAATCTCCTCCTATAGTCCAACTAGGTCCCTTTGGACCAGAGACCTCTTCACAACTTATAACACCTAGATATTCTTCATTATATTCTGTCAACAAGGCCATGGACAGGGGAACCAGCATATCAGCAAGGCCCACATGTTTGGTGGGAAAGCTCTGAATTGCCCTGACACTCAAATCATGGAGCCTTGCATAAATCTTATCCATAAATACTGACTCATACCTTACGCCCTTTTTAAAACCTGTCCTGGCACAGGTGGTCACCCTCTTCCCAATCACCAGAGGAAGACCATATAATCTACAGGTAATAGGTCTATACTCATACATCAGGCATCTATCATCCCTGGATAAAAGTGGACACCGGATACGCTTTCTGGCTATCTCCTCAAATATCCTTTCCTCAGGTACTCCTTTTTGTCTCTCCTTAAAGGCCCATCGCTTTATCCTGTAGGCCTCTCTATCTGCCCTATCTGCTCTCTCCAAAATGGAATCCCTCTCTTCTCCAGAGAAACACTCATTAAATCTGGTGTTAATGTAAATGGCCTCAATGAAAGATAGGTCAAACATGGCATAACAGCAGTCAGTACACCCTAATTTACATGTAATCTCCTGTGAATATTTTTCCTTTAAGGAAATAAAGATCTCTTCACACTTGCTTGCTATCCTTTCATATTCTTCAAAAAAAGGCGAAAAATCAACCATTTCTCTCTCCCATGAAAATCCCATCCATAAAGAATAAGCCCCTAATATCTCTACAATATTAGGGGCTTATAAGATCTCAAATACCTTCTGCCAACTAGTCTTCCAGGGTCACGGCATCGTGCTCACAAACCTCTACACAGGACTCACACTCCAAACATTCATCTTCATTTACCACTACAGGCTTATCATCCTGCATCTCAAAGACCTCTGCGGGACATGTATCTACGCACTGTCCGCACCCTTCACACTTATCATAGTCAATCACTGGATGGGCCATAACTTATAACCTCCTATTTTTTATTATTTTGGAATTGCTCCAATCTCTCTCTTTACTGCCACTGTAACTTTCCACAACACAGTAAGGACCAAAAGACCAATAGAATAGACCATCATTGCAATAAGCAACTCATAGATAGTGGGAGCATACTCAGTTACATGGTCAAATGGATTTGGTATGAAACCTCCTACTACAAGACCAAGCCCCTTGTCAATCCAGGTGGCCAAAATAAGCAAAATTAGAGCAACCACCAATAGCTCTTGATTATTCCTAAATTTTGGCGGGATGAGGATAATAAGACTTATAATGGCAGAAATAGCCATAATCCACATCCATCCCACCAGCGCACCGTGTCCCTGTAATCCCTTAAATAGGTAGATAAGGGTAGCCTTATGGGCTGGAATATTACTGTAGAAGGCAGTGAATACCTCTAGGAAGAAAAAGAACACATTGGCTATCATAGCATACGTAATTATCTTTGCTAGAGTCTGAATGGCCTCCTTCCCAGGATCATATTTTGCCACCTTCTTTAGGATGAGACAGAGTAAAATAAGAATGGCTGGCCCAGAACAAAAGGCAGAGGCCAGAAATCTCGCTGCCATAATTGCAGTAAGCCAATAGTGTCTTGCAGGGAGTCCCTGATATAAAAATGCTGTTACTGTATGAATACTAAAGGCCCACGGGATGGATAGATAGACCAATGGCTTTACCCACTTTGGATGTGGAGCCCTCTTATATTCTGCGTGAAGATTATTCCATGCCACCAAAATATTGATCAGGAGATACCCATTTAATACGATCATGTCATAAAAGAGAATAGAATGGGGAGTGGGATGAAGAAGGACATTAAACAGCCTCTGAGGCTGACCAAGGTCCACAATAATAAAACCAAGACAGATTATCACTGCAGCCACTGCCATAAACTCTCCCAGGGTGACCATGCTCTCAAACTTTTTATAATTATGAAGATAAAGAGGCATTACCAGCATAACAGCAGAGGCAGCAACTCCCACAAAATAGGTAAACTGTGCAATATAAAACCCCCAGGAGACATCTCTACCCATCCCCGTAACCATGAGACCGTGTTTCAACTGATATATATAGGCCCCACTGCCGATCCCTATCAGGACGAGTAGAAATATCACCCAGCTCCAGTACTTTTTGTCTCCATAAAAGGCCTTTTCTAACATCTTCGCCCCCTATATTATGTAATAAACACAAGGTTCAGTTCCTAATTCCACCTTTCTTCTTATGGTATAATTCTCCCGCAAAACCTTTCTTATCTCTGAATTTGGATCCATCAAATCACCAAATATAATCGCCCCATTAGAGGCCTCCACACAAGCAGGCATCTCCCCTAATTTTAACCTCTCATAGCAAAAGAGACACTTTTCTACCACACCCCTCATACGAGTGGGAAAATCAGGATTCTTGTGTTTCACAAATGGAGCAGGATCTCTAAAATTGAAACTCCTGGACCCATAAGGACATGCGGCCATGCAATACCTGCAACCTATACACCTGTGAAAATCCATCATCACAATCCCATCTGGACGTTTAAAGGTGGCCTTGGTGGGACACACCCTTACACATGGGGGATGCTCGCAATGATTGCACAACACCAGGACCTCTCTGTTTTCAAATCGCTCTGCCAGAAAAGGGTTCTCTTGATTAGGAAATGCCCCTAAAAAATCCTCCTCAAATATCCACTTGATCTCCTGCTTCTTATTTGGAATCCCCTCTGGGATATTATGGGCGCGATTGCATGCCTCAATAACCCTTTCAAAGTCTTCCTTGGTCTTAAACTTCCTGGTGTCTATCACCATGCCCCACTGCTTGGCCCTGGGTTCCTTTTTACTCTTTAAATACTTCCCCACCTCAGGCAAGTACGATGCCTTTGCCTCCACAGGGATACCTGTTAACCCCAAGGCCGCAGAAATGGCCATTGCCTTTAAAAGATTCCTTCTCTTATTGTCCATTTGAGACCTCCTCAGGCGCTATATGACAATCCCAACAATATGGACGCACTCCAAACTTGTCATGACATCTCTTGCAAAACTTTTCCCTGCTGGTATGACACTTCATGCAGGTTCGTTGAAGGCTCATTAAGTATACCTTTCCCTTCTCATTTCTATAATAAGCATAATCTTTCCTCACCACCTCATTCCGCCAGGCATTCAGCAGTTCCATGTGATTTGCCCGCATCCACTCTAGACCTTCCACACATTCCTTTTCCTTGGTTGGGAGCTGAGGTTTTGGGGGTTCATAAGACGCCTGACCCAGGTTATACCAAAAGGGAAAGGTCAAGAGGAAAAAGAAAATCACCAGCCCTGGTATAATTTTTTCCTTATCATACATGGATTAACCCTCCTTTCCTGGAAGTGGTTCGCCTCTCAGGTTTACCTCTCTTTCCTTCTCGCCCCTCATCACCAGGGCATTCGCCACAAGCTCATGAATACCAGCCACTTGCACCTCTGGGACCCAATAATCCATGAGGGTTGGAAGGGCGGCCCTGTCAATGGCACATATACATGTTAAGGTGTTTACCCCATATTTTTTATGGACATACTTAACTGCCTGCGCCCTGGGCATCCCACCCCTCATCCTCATCTCCATGAACTCATCGTTATTCAGGCCCGCACCACTTCCGCAACAAAAGGTCTGTTCCCTTATGGTCTGGTCCGGCATGTCATAAAAATGATTACATACATGCCTTAAGATATATCTAGGCTCTTCAAACAGACCTAATGCCCTGGATGGATTACAGGAATCATGGTGAGTTACAATCAGATGATCATTTCTGCTTGGATCAAGATTGAGGGCACCATGTTTTATAAGATCGGAGGTAAACTCTACCACATGAACCATCTTGGTGGAACGGGCATTGTGGAATACCGTTCCTGTTATGGGGTTTCTGGGGACCTCTAGAAAATCAGCAGGACCATTTAAGGTATCCATATACTGATGTACCACCCTCCACATGTGTCCACATTCTCCGCCCAATATCCACTTCACTCCCAATCTCTTGGCCTCTGCATATATCTTTGCATTGAGTCTCTTCATGGCCTCATAAGAGTTAAAGAGCCCAAAATTACCACCCTCAGATGCGTAGGTACTCATGGTATAATCCAGCCCTATCTCATGGAATAACATGAGATATCCCATAAAGGTGTAAGTACCAGGATCAGCAAAGTAGTCACCTGAAGGGGTCACAAACAGGACCTCTGCCCCTTTTTTATTTAATGGTACCTCTATGCGTATCCCAGTAATCTCCTCAATATCATCACACATAAAGTCAATTATGTCCTTAAATGTATGTGGGGGGATACCAAGGTGATTTCCCACATGGAAACAGTTGGAAATAGGCTCCATAACCCAATTAATGGAAAGCCCTAACTCATGGAGAAGCTCTCTCCCCATCATGGTAATCTCAGCGGTATCAATTCCATAGGGACAGAAGAGGGAACATCTACGGCATTCTGTGCACTGGTAAAAATAATAAAACCATTCTTTTATTACATCCTCAGTGAGCTTTCTTGCCCCGCCAAATCTGCCCAGCAGTTTACCAAATGTAGTAAAATCATTCCGATATATGGAACGTAACAACTCCGCCCTCAGCACAGGCATATTCTTCGGATCACCGGAGCCAATGAAATAGTGGCACTTATCAGCGCACGCCCCACACCTTACACATATGTCCATAAAAACCTTCAGGGATCTATACTTAGAAAGTCTATCCTTAAAGGCATTATGAACTATCTCCTGCCAATTCTCCGGGAGCTTCCAATCCTCATCTGTGGGAGACCATTCCCTGGGAAAGGGAAATCCCATATTCTCTAATACCTTTGGCTTGGCAGGATAACTATAGGTCCCTGGCCTAAACTCTGGCTTTGTGTCCATCCAAGGCTTTCTTGGAGGCCTGTGATCTATAGAACTGGCCAAATTTTCTGGTTTTGGTAATTTAGACATGGCTTTACTCCTTTTCAACTGGAATGCCTGCTTCTTTCATTACTTCCCTATACTCGTCTTCCCACTCCTCATAAGTATGAAGTTTTACAGGATAGTCCCATGGATTAACATGTCTTTCCATCCTGCTTGTATTGGCTAAGTTCCTAGTGGGACTCAAAAAGACCCCTCCACTATGCATGAGTTTACTCCAGGGGAAATAGGCCATGAGCACACTTACGAGAAAGAGATGGATGTAGAATATTACCCCAATATCCTGAGGCACCTTTGGATGAAGAGTTACCAACCCCATGGTCAAGGTCTTTACCTCAATGATATCTGTGCGAATAAAATACCGCATAAGGATTCCTGTAATTACAATGGCCATTATCAAAAAGAGAGGGAAATAGTCAGCAGGCAAGGAGATATAACGTAGCTGAGGGACTACAATCCTCCTTAAAAACAAAAACAGAAGAGCTCCTAATATCACGAATTCAGTAATATAGATGTTGGGAACCCCGATCTGCAAGATCCCGTCTAGTTTGTCTAACCACTGAAATACCGCGGGGATAGGATCAGTAAAAAACCTCATGTGCCTTAGCAGGATAATAAAGAAACAATAATGAAATGCAATAGCACCTAACCATAAGAACTTAGAGGAACCATAATAGAGCTTGGGCCCATCCTCGTACTTAAACTGCATTCGGGTGTTCCTAAAGAGGGATCTAAAGCAAAAGATCTCCAGAAACATCCTTCCCACAACCCCTGCAGTGGTTGAGGGATTGTCCAATTTGTTTTGTTTTATCCACCTCAGGCTCTCCTGCTGACCCCCTGTAGTGGGAATCCTAAAAGGAACCGGAGACTTCGCCCAATTAATCACCCTATAGATGAAACCCACCAAAAAGGTAAAAAAGGCCACATAGGGTATAACCACACCAAAAAGGGCATGAAGTCCAGCAACTCCTGCTCCCACCAGGGGTAGAAGAACCAAACCCAGGACAATGATTAGCGCATACACAGCATTCATAACAGCTACCTCACTCCCAATTTGAACATTTTGGTTTTAAGGTTTAAAAATACCCCTGCCAAAGACTTTCCCCAGTTAAATCCTCATTTATCTTCCTGCGGTATCATCTCTTCTTTCTTGGCCTGATACAACCGCAGGATATTTTTCATGGCGGCGTGAAATTCCTTGGTCTTGAGTTCCCACAACTTTTCCCGACACTTCATAAAGATATCAAAGGCCAAAAAACACAGAGAGTCCACCCTCCGGTGAAACTCTAACACCTCCTCAAATTCCTCTTCCTCAACCCCCACCACCTCTTCCACTATCTCTTTTATCCCCCAGAATATTTTTACTGCATCTGAGGGAGAAAAGTCCTGAACAGCCCTGAATCTTACAATGGCATCCACATACTCATTAATATCCTCTGATGCCCTTTCCCTCAATATCTCGTCAAATATATTGGAGAGTTCCCTTCGGAGGATATTGCCAATGGGGTTTAAAAAGGGATCCATCTGTTTTGAGAAAAAACCAGCACTCTTTGGGGGATACGTATTTATCGCATACTCTACCCACCTATCCACGATCTCATTCCGATATTCCTGCAACCTTTCAAAAAAAATGCCCATCTATCTACCTCAACCACCTACCTTATAATTCAGTCCTTCAATTTTTAAACTCCCCCGCTCACGCCCTTATCTCTCCGTATTTCAAGGATTCTTATCCCTAAGATCCAGATTATGTCAAGTGAAAAAAGGAACTAGGCAAACCACCCCACCCTATCCCTGGGAATTTACTCTTAAAAACAGGGGAGGGGAAATTTCTTCTTGCGAATTAATAGGTTCTCTGACACAATACTCTCCAAAAAACTAATAAGGAGAGAGTTCCATGGAAATGTTAAAGATAAAACGTGCCCTATTGAGCGTCACAAACAAAGATGGATTAAAGGATCTTGCATCCTTCCTCCATAAAGGAGGGGTCGAGATCGTGTCCACAGGGGGCACCAAGAGGGTCCTTGAGTCCTACCAACTTCCAGTGACATCAGTGAGTGAGGTCACTGGGTTCCCTGAGATATTAGATGGTAGGGTAAAGACCCTCCATCCCCATATCCATGCGGGGATACTGGCAGACAAAGAGAATAGTGAACACCTTGCTGTACTAGAGAGACTAAAGATTCCCACCTTTGACCTGATTTGTGTAAACCTCTATGACTTTAAGGGGGCAGTAAGACGTGGTCTTAAGGGAAAAGACCTCATAGAAGAGATTGACATTGGGGGACCTACCCTCCTGAGGGCAGCGGCCAAAAACTACCATTGCATAGCCGTGGTGCCCTCCATTGATTTCTATCCAGAGGTCATTAAAGAGCTTGAGAAGAATGAGTTTCATATCTCTCTGGCTCTTAGAAAAAAAATGGCTGCTGAGACCTTCAGGATAACTTCTGAATATGACCAAATAGTTTATAATGCCCTAGTGGAAGAAGGAGTCCAGCCATAGGCTTCAAGGTATATGGTAACACCACAGGGTTATCTCAGGGGCTCCAGAAACGTCTAACCAGACTTTATCAACGAAAATATCCCAGTGATCTTCCATATACCAAGGAACAGGCGTGGGAGATCGCCTCACTTACAGAGGAGACAAAGCGACAATTAGGACTCTTAATAGACAGGAAGGGACGGGTCATAAAGGTCATAGTGGGGGACAGTGAGCGGATAGTAATCCCCTATCTGGGGAGGGAAAGAGGGGGAAGTGGGAGACTGAGAGGTCTGAGGCTCCTGCACACCCATCGGGGCTCCACCCCTCTCACCCAAGAAGATCTAATGGACCTTATTTTTCTGCGACTAGATTGTATCACCTTACTCACAGTAAAAAAAGGGGGGGAGCCCCACCGATTTCAATGGGCCTATATCCTTCCCTCAAACCTCAACCAAAAACCCTACTTTATATGTTCACCGCTCCCCTGGGATAAGGTCAACATCAATATCTCTGCCACCATAAATGCACTGGAGGAGGAACTGGGAAAGGGCATCTCTCCTGACCCCTCTCCTTCTGAAAGAGAAAAGGCCCTTCTTATAAGTGTCTCCACATCCCCACACCATCTACAAGAGAAGTCCCTGGAAGAACTTCAAGAACTGGCACGCACAGCAGGGGTAGAGGTAGTGGGTAGTCTTATCCAGCGTGTAAACAAAAAAAATCCCCAGTACATACTTGGAAAGGGAAAGCTTGCAGAACTAGAGGTAATGTGCCTCCAACGGGGGGCAAATATCCTTATATTTGACGGAGAGTTATCTCCTTCCCAGATAAACAATCTGGCCAAGATAACAGAGAGAAAAATATTGGACAGGACCCAGCTCATCCTGGATATCTTCGCCCAACATGCAAAAAGCAGGGCAGGAAAATACCAGGTGGAGCTGGCCCAACTGGAATACACCCTTCCTAGACTTGTGGGCAAAAATAGGGCCATGAGTAGATTAAGCGGCGGAATAGGGGGGAGGGGTCCAGGAGAAACCAAGTTGGAGATGGATAGAAGAAAAATAAGGGAAAGAAAGGCCCGTCTAAAAAGGGAACTACTTAGGATCAGAAGACAGAGGGAACATACTCGGGTCCGCCGTAAAAAGGCAGGTATTCCTGTGGTGGCCCTTGTGGGATATACCAATGTAGGGAAATCCACCCTCTTGAACTCCCTCACCAACAGCTCTATCTATACAGCAGACAAACTCTTCGCCACACTGGATCCCACCAGCAGGCGGATAAGATTTCCAGATGAGAGAGAGATCATCCTAACTGATACAGTGGGTTTTATAAGATTTCTACCTCAAAAATTAAAAGAAACCTTTATGGCCACCCTGGAGGAATTATACAGTGCGGAGGTAATAGTTCATGTGGCAGATGCAAGTCACAGGGAGGTGGAGATCCAAATAGAGGCAGTGGAGCAGATATTAGAAGAAATGGAACTAAATGGGAGACCCTCTATCTTGGTCCTAAACAAATGGGATAAGACCCCTCCAACAACACGTCATCTTATGCTAAACAGATATCCCCATGCAGTGCCTGTTTCCGCTATCACCAAAGAAGGGCTAAATCTTCTAGTGGAAAAGATCTCCTCCAAGCTCCCTCCTGTTCAAGGATATTTTAGAGAGAAAAGGGAAATGGTATTGACATGAAAGACAAAATTTCTCTATTTTCTAAGATAAAAAGTTTACCCGAATTTTTGGAGATCAGAAGGACCCTCCTTCAAGGGAAAAAAATAGTTTTCACCAACGGCTGTTTTGATATAATACACAGGGGGCACATAGAATATCTCAGTGATGCAAAGACCCTGGGAGATGTCTTGGTGGTGGGACTAAACAGTGATGAGTCTATAAAAAGACTTAAGGGTCTCAAAAGACCCATAAACAAAGAGGAGGACAGGGCCCTAACACTATCTGCATTGGAAATAGTGGACTTTGTAATCATCTTTGAGGAAGATACCCCTTTAAAATTGATAAAGGCCATAAAACCAGATGTCCTGGTAAAGGGCGGGGATTGGGAGGTGAATCAGATAGTGGGAGCAGATATAGTTATGAGAGAGGGAGGTGAGGTACGGAGTCTTCCCTATATAGAGGGGTACTCCTCCACCTCTATCATTGAAAAGATCTTAAAAAAATTTACCAAAGGGGAAAGGGGATGAGATTTAAAAAGATATTATGTGCAGTGGATTTTGCAAAACATAGTAGTTATATTGCAAAATATGCCAGATCAATAGGTGAGGCTTTTCAGAGTGAAATACATATAATATATGTGGCACCCACTCTATCTCAGTATGTGGGATTTCAAATCTCTCCCAGTTCAATAGAAAATTTTGTGGGAGAGATAATATCTGGAGCAGAAGAAACCATGGAAAAATTTATAGGGGAAAACTTTGAAAATTCTCTTCAGGTTACAGGCAAGATCTTAACAGGATATGCAGCAGAAGAAATCATAAAATACGCCAATGAAAATAATATTGATCTCATAGTGATGGGGACCCATGGAAGAAAGGGTATAGATAGGATCCTATTTGGATCTGTAGCAGAAAAGGTGGTAAAGAGTTCCTACATCCCTGTGCTCACCATCAGACCAAAAGAAAGAGAAAACTCATAGGATATGACAAGATGACACTGTTTCCCTTTGGAAGAAAAAAAGAAGGGATTGGACTGGATATAGGCCATCGGTGGGGAAAAGTCATAAAACTCACCCAAAAGGGAGAGATGCCAGTCCTGGAGAGATTGGGGAGGACGTTTTGGACAAAGGAAGAAAGGGAGGACAGACAAAGGCTCCAGGAACGTATAAAAAATATATTAAATGCCCTGTTATTAAAAGAAAAAGAGGTGATCACCTCCCTGGCTGGACACTCGGTTATAATAAAAAGGATACCCCTCTCTGAAGTGGGGGGAGTAAAGGACTATGATGAGGTTATAAAAAAACAGGCAAAGGACCACATCCCCTTTGATGTAAAGAATGTATATCTGGATTATCATATTATAAATGACACACCTTCCCCCAGGGAATACTTTTTGGTGGCAAGCAAAAAAGAGGAAGTACATGACTTACAGGAAGTCTTAGAGGGAATGGGCCTTAAGATACTTATAATAGATGTAGATGGATTTGCCCTCTGTAATTGTTTTGAGTTTAATTATCCAGAATTAATAAATGGATGTACCTATCTCCTGGATATTGGAAGCACCAGCAGTATCTTCTGTGTTTACTCAAAAGGGAATCCCCTCATTATAAGAGATGCAGGCTTTGGAGGAGATCAGGTTACCTTTCAAATAAAAGAGGTCCTGAATTGTCCTTTTCAAGAGGCGGAAAAGATAAAGACCATGGGACTCAAGGGTATTGATCCACGGGATAAGTTAAAGATCTCTCAAAAGATAAAGGAACTCTATCTCTCATGGGTGGATGAGATACAAAAACTCATATACTTTCATTCTTCCAATTATGAAGGGGAAGAGGTCACCAGACTATTCCTATCAGGGGGAGGGTCCCTATGTGCTGAGATAAAAAAGACACTAGAAGAACATCTGGAAAAGGAGGTTTTGCTGTTAAACCCCTTCAAAAAAATAAGTGTATCCATTGAAAACTTTGACCCTGAATATCTAAAAAATATTTCTCCCCAATTTGTAATAGCTACAGGACTGGCGCTGAGAAATATCTTTAACTAGAGAAGGACGGGAAATGATAAAAATAAATCTCTACCCTTCACTCAAAAGAAAAAAAGATAGACGTATAGAGAAAGAATTAATTGCTTATATATTGATATTTATATTAATGGGTGGAGGTATATTATACACTAACCATATTTTAAATTCTAAGATAGATAGACTTAATGCAATAAAGAAAAAGAAGATGCAGGAGAATATGTTTCTTATGACTAGATTGGTAATTTTAAACAAATATAAAAAAGATTTAAAAACTCTTAAACAAAAAATTAAAACCATAAAAAAAATAAGAAGAAGACAAAATTTACCTGTATTATATTTAAATGAGCTTGTAAAACATTTTATAAAAAATAAATTATGGATAAATTATATATCGTTAAGAAATAATAAATCTACTAGTAAAATGGAGATTAGAGGAGTTGCATTAGATAATCAAATTTTGGCAGATTATATAAAATCATTACGAGATTCTCCTTATATAAAAGAGGCCAATTTAAAAAGGGCTATAAAAAGAAGAATTAAAGGATATGACTTAATTTCTTTTGACTTCACGTTAAAAACAAAATCTATCACATCTAACTTAAAAAATACAAATAGTAATAAAAAATGAAACTGAATATCCAAGAGATTATATCTGGTGTGGAAAAATATCCCTTTAAAAAGAGGATAGCGGTCTTCTCCCTCATGTGTATAGCAATGGGGGGACTTTATTTCTATTTTTTCTTTCAACCTAAATATAAGGAGATAAAAAATCTAAAAGGAGAGATTGTAAAGCTGGATCAGGATATCCACATGAAAAAGACTATATTATTAAAGCTTCCCAAGATAAAAAGACAGGTTAAAGAAAAAGAACAGATCTTTTACTATGCAAAAAAGCTCCTTCCTGATTCAAATGAAGAGGTAGAAAATCTTCTGGCAAATATTGAGGCCCTGGGAAATGAGGTAGGGGTGGAGTTTATACTGTTCCAACCTAAGAAGGAAAGGTTATATAATTTTTATGCAGTACGATATGTGGATCTGAGATTAAGGGGTTACTTCCCCAATCTCATGATGTTTTTTGCCCATATATCTAATCTTAATAGATTGGTGACGGTGGAAGACCTTACCCTCTCTCCCAGGGGCAAAAACTTTATCCTAGGGGCGGACTGCACCCTGGCAATATACAGGTCACTGACCCCCAAGGAGATGGAAAAACTTAATAAGCAAAAAAAGAAAAAAAAGAATGGATAACAAGCGCAGTTTAAAATCATATCTATTTATCTGGGGAATCATGGTGGGGATTGTCATCTCCATCCCTGCAAGGGCATCTTCACCTTCTCTCTCTAAGCCCAACAAAGAGACCATACCTTCCTGGATATATCCAAGGCCATTTAAATATGACCCAAAATCCAATCCTGATATATTTCGTCCTTTTATAACCCCTACTCCATCTCAGACAATAAGAAAAACCAGGCCCCACAAAGGACCCCTTACCCCCTTGGAAAAGGTCCAGCCTTCCCAGTTGAAATTAGTGGGAATAGTAAATTCACCCACCCTCCCCCCAATGGCACTGGTGGAACTCCCCAATGGAAAGGGATATGTCTTGCGTATAGGAACAAAGGTGGGATGTAATGATGGACGTGTAATCAGGATAGGAAATGATTTTGTTATCATTCAAGAGAAAGGGATAAATATTTTTGGGAAAGAAGTTACTAAAAAGATAGTCCTGAAAATAATTAGGCCTCAAGGAGAGAGCAAATGAAAAATATAAAACTGTTAGTATACTCTTTAGTAATCTTATTATATTCATACCCATTAATGGCTAAAACTCATACATTTGCTCATTTTACTTACTCTCTTGATATATCAAAAGAATGTGAATTTAATATAACATACAATTATCCTTTATTTAAGATAACTTTCTTGCCTCCTATTAAATATTCTCCCAAAAATATATCTTTAAAAAATGGAATTATAAAAAGGATACAAGTTGAAACTGACAAAAATGGTGAAACAAAATCACTTTCTATTTTTTTAAAAAAACCTGTCCAATATATGGTATCCAGAAAAGATTCAAAATTAAAAATATTATTTTTAGTTGTAGATAATAGAGATAAAACAAATTATACTAAAATTTCTTTACAAAATATAAAATTTACTAAAGATAAAAACAATACTCTCTATATAAAATTGAAGGTCTCCAAAAAGATTGCTTATAAGATTAATACAGTAACGAATAAGACCCTTTCTATATTTTTCCCTACTCTTATCATTCCACCGCAATTTATAAGATATTATGATCTGTCTGATTTTAAAACAAATATTGAAGGAGTTATGTTAAAAAACTCTGATAAAGGGGCAGAGATGAGAATAAAATTTCTCAAAAAATCGCCCCTTGGAATAAGATTTGATAGTGGCCATCTTATAATCTCTTTAAAGGGAGATTTAATAAATCTATCGTCTCCTTCTTATACTCCCTCTAACAAAAAGAGCAATCCTAATATTTCTTCTTTTATGAGTGGAAAAGAAGGGGTAATATTACCTGGAATGCAAAAAGAATATACTGGGGCCCCCATCTCTATAGATCTTCAGGACGCAGAGGTGTCTCATGTTCTCAGACTATTAGCAGACATAGGGGGATATAATCTCATCTTGGACAATAGTGTAAAGGGTACAATTACTCTTAAATTAAAAAAAGTTCCATGGGATCAGGTCCTGGATCTTGTGCTCATGCAAAAGGGACTTGGTATGGTTAAAGAAGGAAACATACTTCGTATTGCCCCTATAAAAAAGATAGAACAGGAACAGGAAAGGATTAGGGAGGCCAGAGAGAGAGAAAAGACATTGGAACCACTGATTACGCAATATTTAAAGGTAAATTATACTACAGCAAAGGATATGGCGGAAAAATTGAAAAGTTTACTTACTAAAAGAGGAAAGATAAATTATGATGATCGCACCAATCAATTAATTGTTACAGACATAAAGAGGAATCTAAAGAGGGTTGCGGCTGTCTTAATGAGACTGGACAGGCCTGAAAAACAGGTCTTAATTGAGGCGAGGGTAGTATATGTAAGAGAATCCTTTGTCCGGGGATTAGGCATAAAATGGGGAGGAGGCTTCCAAAAAACAGGGACGCGATATGCCGCAGGAATATATGGCACAACAGGTACTCTAACTGCATCCACAAATTTTACACCCAATGGTTTTGTAGTAAATCTTCCTCCAACCACCACCCCCACCCTTGGATTGGGAGGCTTTCTATCCAAGATATCGGGGTCAAATCTATTTACTATAGATGCCCAGCTTGCCCTTGGAGAAAGTACAGGGGAGGTAAAAACCATCTCCACCCCTCGCATTATCACCCTAAACAACCATGAAGCAGAGGTGATTCAAGGGACCAGGATAGCCACCCAATCTGAAGCTCCCAGTGGAGGAACCACCACATCCTATTATGACGCAGCCCTCAAACTTTCAGTTAAACCTCAAATCACACCGGACAATCACCTAATCCTGGAGATAAAGGTCTCTGATGACGCCCCTGCAGAAGGTGAAAACATCTCAACCAAAAGTGTAACTACTAAGCTCATGGTGAGGGACGGAGAAACCATAGTAATTGGAGGAGTGCAGAAGGTTAGGAGAGAAAATACCTCCTCTTCAGTACCTTTTTTCTCTAAGATTCCTATCCTTGGAAATCTCTTTAAAAATAAAGACACGTCCAAATCCAAGGAGGAGCTCTTGATCTTTATCCGTCCTAAGATATTATAATAAAATATATGTTCTACTATATAAGGTCTGCGAAATGGCGCCTTTTTTGAAAGAACGCGAAAATTTCTAGTAGTCATAAAAAATGAAAATATATTTAGACGTGTGTTGCTTAAATCGACCTTTTCAAGTTAGAATTGATCAATAGTGATATCATACTTTATGAGGTTGAAAAAATATCTGATATTACGCCAAAAGAAAGGATAAATTGCATTCTCTCTTTATCGCGTCAATACATCGATTTAGAGGGCACGCAATATTCAATCTCTTGGAATAAAATCATATGATTCGCTACATATTGCAAGTGCAGAGTCAGCCAAGGCAACAGTTTTTTTTAACCACAGATGATCAATTACTTAAAAAAGCAAAGCAGTATGCGTCTAGCTTAAAGGTTCGAGTATAGAATCCATTAACTTGGATAATAGAGGTTTTGAATCATGAAGGCATATGATATGAGTATGGTTGAGATACAAAGATATGGTTTTGAAATTTTAACTCAAAATCTAGGCGTTGTTGGAATGTTAAAATTTACCCAACAATTTGATAAAGGTCATGGTGATTAGGCTAAATAATCCAAGCATTGATGATATTGAAAGTGAAATAATGCAAATAAAGAAAAATAAAAATAAAAGCAGAACAAATCGCTCAAGCTGACCGCCAATCCGCCGGCGCTTCACTTGGCTTCTTGGCGGCAGCTTAGCTCCGACGATAACAATGGATAGAAAGGTATTAAAATGCACTCATAGGGTGGGAAGACACTGTGGAAGCACTAGCATCCGGGATATATGTGAATACTTTGGGATAAGTGATATAGAAGAACCCTTATGCTTTGGTCTAGGAGAAGGGCTAGGATTCTGGTATCTAAAGGATATTCCCCTCTCCCCTTCCATCCTTATCCACGTAAGGACATATCCCCTGGAGAAAAATTTTTTCACCAATCTGGGGGTCCCTTTTAAATGGGAACAATTTTCAGAACGAGCCAAGGCCTTAGAGGCCCTCATTAAAAAGATATATAACAATCAACCGGCACTTATCCAGACAGACATATATTATCTCCCCTATTTTAACTCCTCCACCCACTTTCCCGGACATGCAATAGTAGTATGGGGAGTATCAGAAAAGAAAAGGGAATTCTATGTCTCAGACACAAAACATCCTGATCTGCTTTCTGTACCCTTTGATTATATGGAGCAGGCCCTTTATTCCACTGAGGGATTCTTTAAAAGCCTTGGGAATCAATTCACGCCGCCTTTTCTGTTGTCTCTCCCTCCGGATATGGAAAAGGTACTCAAAAGGGCCATCTTTAACACCAGCTACAATATGCTAAACCCTTCTTCCCCTCAGGAGGGAATAAAGGCAATGAGGAGATGGATAGAAGAAATTGACACCTGGGCACAACTGGAGGACTGGAGATGGACTGCCCGTTTTACCTACCAGGTAATAGAGAAAAGGGGTACAGGGGGGGGAGGTTTTCGTCTACTCTATGGCGACTTTCTAAAAGAGGCTGCCCAGTATATTCCTCTCCTGAGAGAGAGACACCTGATAGATAAGATGTATAGGCTCGGCGAAAAATGGAGGGAGGTGGCTTATGGATTCAAGGAGATTTCAGAAGGCGATCCCACCTTCACCAACATGCGTCCCCTACTGGAAGAACTCTATCATATGGAGTATTCCTTTCATCTCACTATGGTGAAGTTACTATCCTCCTCCTAGCCTTGAAATTATATCCCAGAAAGACATTGTAGAGCCTATATCTACCACCTCCCAAGGGCCTCTTCACCTCTGTAAGTGAAATTATCTTCTCAAACCAGGACATAAGAGGAGAGATGTCCTCACCCCTTCTAAATATCATAAGTATATTTATATGGCTCTTAAAAGGTGTCCCCCATAATTCATACTGATCCTTTATCACATGAGGCGTCCTGTCCCATTTATATACCCAGGGATGAAAACTCATATAAAAGGCCATTTCAGAAGCCACCTGTCTTCTGTCAGTGAATATATAAAGTGGAGAGAAAGAAGGATATTCCTTTTTGTATACCTTCTCCACACCACGGGCCATTTCCTTCCATCCCCTTGCCCTTCTGAGGGGATCAAGGTGCGATCCACTTAAGGGAGAAATAGAAAAGATAAAAGGAGAGGCATAGGTGGCCATCACAAATAAGAGTGCAACTACGAGGGCCCCTTTTACATATCCCTGCTGGAGTCTCTTCAAAAAATTGTCCTTTCCCTTACATATCCATCCTCCCAAGAGGATAATTGCGGGAGGATAAAACAGGGCAGGCCAGTTGGCATTAATACGCTGTCTAAGACTCATGATCAAAAAACCGAGCAGGGGCAGTACTCCAAAGATGAATAGGAATCTTTCCCTCCTATCCATTGTCTTTATAATAACAAGAGACTTTATAATTACATAATATAGAGAGAGGGCAATCAAAGGGGTAATTAAAAACAATTGTCCCCCAACATATTCAAAAAAGGTCTTTACCGCCATTAGCAGAGAGCCATTTCCCTCAAAATGATGAGCAGTTTCCTGAAAGGTGACCCAATGATGGGTAAAATTCCAGTAGAGGGGAAGAAAAAGGCCTATTAAAGAGAGCAGGAGAAAGAGGAAAAAAGAGGGGGAGGATAATTCCTTTCTTGTGTCCTTTTCCCACAAAAGAAAAACAGGCACCAGAAAAAGATAGATAAGCATAATCTGTTTACTTAATATTCCCAAGCCCATACAGAGCCCTGAAAGGAAAAAATAGAGAAATTTATTGGAAGTTGTAACTGCCCTCCACAAAAAAAACAGGCATGCACTCCCAAAGAATACCAGTGGAGGATCAATGGTCATTATAGTAGAAAGCGCGGCATTGCCCGGCGTCATAATAGAAAAGAGAGAGGCAAGTAAAGCGGCCCCTTCCCCAAAAAGGTCCCTGGCAAGGAGAAAAACCATCCCCACAGAGGCAGTGGCCAACACAGGGGCAAAGAACCTTACCCCAAATTCATTTATTCCAAATAGCTCAGTGGAGAGATGTATAAGCCAGGCCACTAAAGGGGGTTTACTAAAGTATCCAATATCCAGGTGCCTGGACCAATCCCAATAATATGCCTCATCTGGAACAAGTTGAAGGGGGACCACGTGAAGGTAGAATAGACGCATAAGCAATATAGCTCCCAGCACCATCCATACCTTAAGGGGAGAGAGAGCTATTATCTTTGAATTATACATTCCCCTTTCCTTCCATATCCCTCTTCTTTTTTCTATATATAAGATAAAGATTTCTGGAGTAGATAAACAACCCACAGCCCTGCCCAACAATAAACACAGGGTCTTTTCTCCAGATGGCATAGGAAAAAAGTAATATGCCCCCAATAAGACTCAATATCCAAAAACTCACAGGGACAATACTCTCCTTTGCCCTTTCGCTGGCTATCCACTGGACTATAAACCTTGATGCAAATATGGCCTGGGCAACAAATCCCAGTGCCAGCCAGAACCTGTCCATTTATTATATACCCCTTTTACTCTACTATGTTTTCAGAGGATTCCTTAATCACATAGGAAAAGCCTCTAACCCTTATCCACCACACCCCAAATAGGTCCAGGAGGCCCACCCATAGCCTGTTTGAGATCCCATACTTACTTTTCCCCCTCTCCCTGGGACGATGATTTACCGGGATCTCCACCCAGGTATATCCTTTATAATGAATAAGGGTGGGCAAGAATCTGTGCATCCCCTTAAAGGGAATAAGGGCAGATAAACAATCCCTCTTAAATGCCCTGGAAGAACATCCCACATCCCTTACCGTCTTTCCAGTAATAAGATTTCTCATTCCATTGGCTACCCTAGAAGATAGGCGTCTAATAAGGCTGTCCCTGCGTCTTTGTCTATACCCATTTACCATATCCACCCCCCTTGTTTCTAGCTCTGTAATAAGGCGGGGGATATCCGCGGGATCATTTTGTCCATCTCCATCTAGGGTAATTATTATCTCACCTCTTACCTCCTTAAACCCTGCCATAAGGGCGGCTGATTGTCCTACATTTTGTTCAAAAGAGAGATAGCGGTGATGGGGATCCCTCTGGGAAAGGGAACGAAGCAAATACAGGGTGCCATCGGTGGAACCATCATCCACCCATAGGCACTCCCATGTATCTCCATAAGGGGCCATTGCCCTATCCACTTCCATGGCCAAAGGCGATATGCATTCCTCTTCATCTTTGACGGGGATCACAATAGAATACCGCACATGTCTCATCTCACTACACCTCCTCCCAGAAAATTCTTAAATTATGGTCCTATACCAGTTCCAGGTCTATGTGCTGTCTGTCAATATCCACCCTAACCACCTTCACCTTCACCTGGGTACCTATTCCAAAAGAAATCCCTGTCCTCTTTCCAGTAACACGCTGATAAGTGTGGTCATAGATATAATAATCATCTGCAAGGGAAGAGAGTTTTACCAGGCCCTCTGCCATTGCATAGTCAATCTCTACCCAGAAGCCAAACTCTGCAACAGAGGAGACAATCCCCTCAAAGGTCTCTCCTATCTTATCTCTTAAAAGTAAGATGGAGATCCTCTTTAGTATTTCCCTCTCTGCTGCAAGGGCCACTCTTTCTCTTCCACTTAAATGCTCTGCCAGGGTCCTCATCTTTTTAGCTTTAGGTATCTTATAACTGGCAATTCCCAAATAATCCTTGAGGATCCTGTGAACTACAATATCTGAGTATCTTCTAATAGGGGAAGTAAAATGACAATAACAATCAGAGGCCAATCCAAAATGACCTATGTTCTTTATATCATAATGGGCCTGCATCATTGACCTCAAAAGGAGTCTATTTACCAAAAATTCATATCTCTTCCCCTCCACAGCCTTTAAAAGTCCCTGAAGGGCCCGTGGACTTATCTCCTCAGGGAGTTCCTTCACCTCCCCTAGGGTCTCAAGGAGGAGAAATAGGTTATTCAATTTATCTTCATCAGGCCAGGGGTGAACCCTATACAGACAAGGACACTGGTTTTCTGTCAAAAACAGGGCCACCACTTCATTGGCCGCTATCATAAATTCCTCTATTATCTGATGAGCGAAGCTCCTCTCCCTGGGTCTTACGGCCATCTTATCATTTCCCTTCACCTCCAGCAAAACCTCAGGTTCAGGAATGTCAAAATCCAACGATCCCCTATGCCTCCTCTCTCTATAGAGGATCTGTGCCAGGGTTCTTGCATGAAACAGCATGGTGGCAATATCTTCTCCTAATCTCTCTATCTCTCTCTTCTCCTGGTCTAAAATGGCCCTTTTTACCTCTTCATAGGTAAGTCTTTTTTTACTCCTTATAACAGCAGGATAAAACTGGACCCCCCTGATCTCCCCTACCCTCCCATACTCTATCTCCACAACTAACACCAATCGGTCCACCCCAGGATTTAAACTACATAGACCTGTGGAGAGGGAGGGAGGAAACATAGGTTCCACAGATGAGGGGAAATAATAGGAATTTCCCCTTTCCCGGGCCTCTCGATCCAGGGCAGAACCAGGATGCACATAATGACTCACATCTGCAATGGCCACACGGAGCCTAAAACCCTTCCCAAGGGGCTCCACAAAAATGGCATCATCAAAGTCCCTAGCCAGCTTTCCATCAATGGTG
The DNA here is from genome assembly GCA_964427155.1 of uncultured Desulfohalobiaceae bacterium. Taxonomy (GTDB): domain Bacteria; phylum Desulfobacterota; class Desulfovibrionia; order Desulfovibrionales; family Desulfothermaceae; genus Desulfothermus. The sequence goes on from CAYRSC010000024.1 coordinate 250,910, forward strand.
ACAAAATCCAGATGAGTTAAATCCTCTCTTCCTCTCTTATCCTCATGGGAGACCTCTACACCCAAGGACTCTGCCTCCTTTAATACCTCAGGGGGAAAGGAACGGGGGATGGAATGTAAGATCTTTACTATCTCTTCCTGGACATGGACCTCCTCCACAGACCCAAGCCTTTTGGTGGGCTGGGCAACCAAAACATGATCCTGTTGAAACTTACCTGGAAGTACCAGGATAACGTCCTGTTCCCTTGCCTCAAAAGGACAGGAGGATAAATCCACTATAAACTCAAAAGGGATCTTTACATCAGCGGCCCTACCCAAAAATATATCCCTCCCCACCTCTCGCTCCACTATTACAGGGAGCTCTTCTATCTCCCTCTTTAATATCTTAATTATTCTACCTTCCGGATTTTTCCCCCTCCTGGAAGGGAGCAGGGCCACCAATACCCTGTCACCATGCCAGGCATCTTTTAAGTTATCCCTGGCAATATATATATCCTTTCTCCTTCTATCCTGTGGGATCACAAACCCAAAACCCTCAGGATTTAACTGGAGGACCCCTTCAATTAATTCCATCTTTTTTATGAGGCCATATGCCCGTCCCCCTGCCAGGGGGAGGACCTTTCCCTCCTCTTCCAATTGAGACAATATCTCCTTGATTATCCCCTTCTCCTTCCTGCTGGGGGAAAACCTTTTATATATCTCTTTAAGGGGAACGGGACGAGGGTAGGTATAAAAGATCCTGAGGACCTGTTTTTTTGTTATTCTCTTTTTTCCCATAAAAATCCTAAATGTTAAGGTCCAGGAAACATAACTTTCCCATTTAAAATAAACAATAACCGAGCCCTATGGAGATACCCACAATGGAAAAGAGATGTCAAATCAATTCTCCCCCCACTTCCCTTGTGGAGTATCCAGGAAGAAAAACTTATCATAAGTATAGAAAAAACAAGAAAAATATGGAATATGCAAACCACCTCCGTAGCCCTAATCCTGTTTTGACCTTGACAACATTGACTTTTCATGTCTAACTGGTTCCAATTTATAGAAGTTGTAGTTCTGTTCAACCTTCAGCATCTATAGGGGAGGTCCAGGGTGAAAAAGAAAAAGAAAAGTGGGATAATGCCATTACTCTTGGGATTTATAGCCGCCCTGATCCTGGGATGGGGAATCTTTCCACACATAATTTTCTCTAAACAGGAACAGCCCTTTAACTTCAGCCACAAGGCCCATCTTGCTCAACTGGGAGATTGTAGTGCCTGTCACTATTTTAGAGACGATGGGTCATTTAACGGGATCCCCTCCCTTGAATCGTGTGCCATGTGTCATTCCCAGGAAATTACAGGCACCCCCGATGAAAAGATCTTTGTGGAGGAATATGTAAAGAAAAACAGACAGGTGCCCTGGAAGATATACCAAAAACAGCCAGACAATGTGTATTTTTCTCACATAGCACATAAAAACATACCCTGTACCACCTGTCATCCTGATGTGGGGCACTCCAAGACCATGCCTGTGTATCTGGTAAATAAACTCACCGGCTATACCCCTTACACCATGAAGATGTATCAATGCGAAAGGTGTCATGCCAAAAATCATGTAAGTAATGCGTGTTACATTTGTCATAAATAAAAAGGAGCACTCATCATGGCACTTGATAGAAGAGGATTTTTGAAGTTTGCCATTGGGGGAGCAGTAGGAACCCTTTTCACTCCCCTCCCATGGAAACTTGCAGATGATGTAGCCATCTGGACCCAGAACTGGCCATGGATCCCCAGAATACCCAGGGGAGAAGTGAGGAAAAAATACACCCTGGTAAAATATTCCCCTTATGAATACGGGGCATATGTGAATATCATAAACGGTAATGCCATTACCCTCAGTGGAAATAAGGGGCATTATCTCTCCAGGGGAGGAATAGAGGCAGTGGGGTTATCCAGTGTGGGGCTGTTATATTCCCCTGCAAGAATACGATCTCCCCTCCTGAGAAAAGGAAATAGATTCATCCCCATAACATGGGAAGAGGGAAAAAAGATACTCATAAAAAAACTAAAGGAGGCAAAAGCACACCCAGATGGAGTGTTTTTTTTAAGCGGTGATACCACTTCCTCCTCCAACGAGATATTTAGTGCCATAACAACAATGCTGGGCTCTTCCCTCTATTTTTTTGATCCCAGTGATAGACTTACCTACTTCAAGATATGGAACACCCTATTAAATGGGAACGGAGAGGTTGGCTTTGACCTGGAAAATTCAGACCATGTCCTGGCAGTGGGATGTAATATCTTAAATAGCTGGGGAACGCCAGTGAGAGCTCAGCGCCTCTTTGGGGAGGATAAATGGGACATCACCTCCATCTCCCCTTTCAAAGATAATACCTCTGCAGTAGCCAAAAAATGGATATGTGCAGGGGGAAATCAGCTATATAAGGTGGTGTTGGGGATAATCAATGCGGTATTGTCCTTAAAGTCAACAATAGCCTCGGTTGAAGGGATGGAGGAGCTTATCTCCTTTGTGAGGCCCTTTACCCCAGAGAGGATATCTGAGGAGACTGGGGTGAATGCAGAGAGCATAAAGGATGAGGCAAAAAGGTTAGTGAGGGCAAAGTCTCCTCTGGTTATTGGGGGGTCCACCTTTAATGGAGGGCAAGATGAGGCCACAATTACCGCCTGTATGGTCTTAAATATCCTGTTAGACCGCATAAACCAGGAAGGGGGTATAAGATGTATACCTAGACCCCCCAAGGTCATTAAACAGGCTACAGATCAACATAAAATCCTTTTGCGGGATATAATCACTTTTCTAAAAAAGAAGGGGACAGGGACAATAAAGGTGGGTCTATTTTACCAAACCAATCCATTTTATTCCTTTCCCCCTGAGAGCCTATCTGAACTGAGGAAGATACCCTATCGCATAAGTTTTTCCACTTTCTTTGACGAAACAGCAAGAGAATCTCACCTCATCCTCCCCTGCTCCCATTTTCTAGAGAGGATGGATGATTGTTATACCCCTTTTGGATCTGGTAAGGCCAACTACTCCGTGGCCAACAGGGCAGTTGGACCTATCCATAAGACCAAGTCCATTGCAGAATTCTTTGTCTCCATCTCCAAAGAGCTGGGAATAGAGATAGGCATAACATCTTATAAGGACCTGCTTAAAACAAAGGCTGAATATTTGGGAGTCAAGCTGGAAAAGATGCTAGAAGGAAAGGTATGGGAAGACCCCACAGTCTCTCCCTCCTATGGTATAAGGGTATGGAAGGATGGGATACAAAACCTTTTTGAAAAAAATGCAGGGGAGAGAGAGGAAAATACACTGGAACTCGTTCCTATCGCCCTCTCCAAGCTGGGCACTCCCATCACAGGCATACCTCCTCTAAACCTGAAGGTCATATATGAATATGAACTAAATAGAATGGGGTTTTTCGTGTATCTCTCTCCAAAGACCGCAGCAGATTATCATCTCAAGGAAGGTGATAGGGTAGAGATAAGCTCCAGGGGAGGAAAGTTCAGGGCCCTGGTAAGGATAGACAGTGGGGTCGCAGAGAATGTTATATGTGCCCCCTTAGGATTTGGACATAAGGGATGGAGTGAGTTCAACAGAAATAAAGGGGATAATGTGGCAAATGCATTTTATATAAGCCTCAACCCGGCAACAGGAAATTATACCTATAACCAACTAAGGGTAAGGCTTAACAAAATCTAACCAAATAAGTTGAGGGTTGGTCATGTCAGGACTTATGCAGATCCACCACCATTTTAAAGTCAAATGGACCATGGTAATTGATATAGATAAGTGCACAGGATGCGGGGCATGTGTGGTTGCATGTGAGGCAGAAAACAATATTGCCCCTTCGCCCCTCCCTTTTAACCGTCTAAGAAGCATCCATTGGCTCATTATTTACAAACTGACCAATGGGAAAGAGGGGGCCGCGTATGATGAGGCATACCTGCCTCGTCCCTGCATGCAGTGCGGCAATCCTTCCTGTGCCTCTGTATGTCCGGTGGTGGCAACCACCAAGGACGAGGAAGGGGGGATAGTTAGCCAGATATATCCCAGGTGTATTGGATGCAGATACTGTATGGCCGCCTGTCCATATCATGCGCGGGTATTCAACTGGTTTGACCCAGTGTGGCCCCAGGGCATGGACAAGATGATAACCCCCTATGTATCTGTAAGGCCCAGGGGGGTGGTGGAGAAATGTACCTTTTGTCACCACAGGTATCAAAAGGCAAAGGAGGAAGCCCGTGCAAAGGGAAAGGACCCATTAAAGCTAGAAGAGGGGGCCTATATCCCTGCGTGTGTGGAGATATGTCCCACAGGGGCCCTTGTCTTTGGAGATGCCATGAATCCAAAACACCAGGTGAGTTCCCTTATAAAAAGTAAATATGCCTTTAGATTACTTGAAAAATTGGGCACAGAACCCCAGGTATATTACCTAAGCCGACGGAGATGGGTAAGGGAGATGGCGGACAATCATATAAAAAAACAGAAAAAACAAGAGGGGTAATTTATCATGAAGGACAGCAAATTTATCCCAGAGGGAGTAGAGAGGTGCCCCTTCCCAAGGTTTATTACTTGGCTTGGATTTCTGGGACTTATTCTATTGATAGGCATAATAGCGGCCATAAAGATACTATGGAGAGGGTTAGGGGTCACAGGACTCAATAACTATTTTGGGTTTGGCCTCTGGATTACCTTTGACCTTGCGGTGATTGCCCTGGGAGCTGGTGCCTTTTTCAGTGGATTCCTCAGATATATTCTACGCATTGATGAACTTAAAAATATTATAAACCTGGCAGTAATAATAGGATTTCTCTGTTATTCTGGGGCCATGATGATCCTTGCCCTGGACATTGGACAACCAGCCAGGGCATGGTTTGGTTATTGGCATCCCAATGTTCATTCCATGCTCACAGAGGTTATCTTCTGTATAACCTGCTATCTCATGGTCTTAACCATTGAATATTTACCTATTATTTTAGAAAATCGTCAAATAAATAAATCCCCTTTGTGTAAACATATGGCCCATAACTTTCATGTATTCATGCCCCTTTTTGCCGCGGTAGGCACATTTCTTTCCTTCTTCCACCAGGGCTCACTAGGGGGAATGTACGGAGTATTATTTGCAAGGCCCTTTGTCTTCAGACACGGATTTTTTATCTGGCCCTGGACATTCTTTCTCTTTATCCTCTCTGCCATTGCGGCAGGGCCAATGTTTACGGTACTTATATGTAGCCTTATAGAAAAATTGACGGGCAAAAGGCTAGTGGAATTTAGAGTGAAAGAGTTAATGGGGAAGATATCTGGGATATTACTCTGTATTTATATCTTTTTTAAGATAATAGACACCTGGGCATGGGCCACGGGAGTGCTTCCCAAAATGGGTTTTACCTTTGATCAGATGTATAATGAGGTATATGGGAAGTGGCTTCTCTGGACAGAACTGGGGGTGTGTGGGGTAGTGCCTGCCATAATGCTAATATTGCCAGGAGTGAGAAAAAGGTCCTTTCTCCTTCATCTGGCAGGGATACTGGCGTGTGTAGGCATTGTGATAAATCGCTTTGTCTTTACGGTACAGTCCCTGGCGATACCGGTAATGCCTTTTGATAAGTGGCATGTATATATTCCCAACTGGACAGAATGGGCCACCTCTATTATGGTCCTTGCCTATGGAGCAATAGTGATAAGCCTCTCTTACAGATATCTGCCCGTCTTTCCTCAAGAAAGACAATTAAATTAATTAAGGGATACATCTTGAGCCAGCCAGATTCTATAGGGGTGGTCCAGGGGCCACCCCTGTCTTTTTAAGGAGAGGTGTTTCCCTTGACGTTATTTAACTTTGAGGTTATCTAACTTTTTTTGTGAATATTTCGGATAACTAACCCATATAAAAAATAGGAGGATTTTCTATGAAACGCACCTATCAACCACACAAGATCCGGAGAAGGAGAACCCATGGATTCCTGGTACGATCCAGGAGTAAAGGAGGGAGGCAGGTCCTTAAAAGGAGGAGGGCCAAGGGAAGAAAGAGGCTCTCTGTGAGTTAATCCAAAAGACTTCAGGGTCCCATCTCCATGGTAGGATTTGATGTCCAAGAGAAGATCACTAAAGAAATCTCGCGAGTATCAAATAGTATATTCAAAAGGGACCCGATATACCTCCAAAAACTTTATCCTCTATCTCTATGAAAGAAAAAAAGACCAATTAGGTCTGAGACTGGGTGTTACAGTTACCAAAAAGGTAGGAAAGGCTGTCCAGCGGAATAGAATAAAGAGATTAATTAAAGAGGTTATAAGGTTAAATAGAGAGAAATTGGATATACAGGATGTGGATCTTGTAATACTGGTAAAACGTGGCATTAATATAAAAGAGATGAAATATGCCACAGTGGAGAGGGAAATTATTCCCCTTATCTTAAAAATACTCTCATCAGATCTTGGGATCAAATCATCAAAAAAGGTCACCATCAGACAGTGAGAGAACTTATTAAGTATTGGAAGACCATGGAGCAGGCCTTTAAGGCAGTTATTCTGGGAATAATCCTGGGTTATAGACGGATTATATCCCCACTCACCCCTCCAACATGCAGATATATTCCAACATGTTCAGAATATGCCTATATTGCCGTAAGACGTTTTGGTCCCATAAGAGGTTCTATTCTGGCGTTATACAGGATACTGAGATGTCATCCCCTTGGTGGCCGGGGAGTGGACCCTGTTCCTACAGAATTTTCACTAAATCCCTTTAAAAAGTGAGGAGTAGCAAGAAGTGGACATGAACGAAAATACCCGATTAATGCTGGCCCTGGCACTTACCATTGTTGTGCTGGTGATATGGAATATGATATTCCCCCCCCCCAAATATTCTCCTACACCCAACAACGCTACCCAGAAACATCCCCAAAAAAATACCAAGATCTTATCTACCACCTCTCAAAAAAATACGCGGAGTTTTTCTACGCCTATACCTGAGTCAGAATCGTTCCTTATCTCCAAGGGCCAGAAAATTACCATTGATACCCCATTATATAAGGCCGTGGTAAATTCACAGGGAGGAATCTTACAAAAATTCCAGCTTAAAAAATACAAAAAGAGTATAAGTCCAGATTCTCCCGATATAGAGCTTGTAAACAAAGATGCCCTTCCAAAGGGACCATTGGGGATATTGTGGAACTACAATCCCACATGGAAACTTATAAACTGGCAGTTCTCTGGAAAAAGTAAAATATTAACAAAGGAAAACTCCTATACTGTGGTATTTAAAGGCACCTTTGAGGGACTTACCATTATAAAGGAGCTCACATTTAAGGGTAATAGTTATGAGATTGAACAACGGATTGAACTCATAAATACCAAGAAACAGCCCTTAAATGGCATCCTAGGACTCTCCCTTGCAAGTCCCCGCATGGAGGCAGGGAGTAGATTCAACAGGATTTCCCTTATTTACTATACCCTGAAAAAGTCATTGAAAAAGCAATATAAGAAAAAGAAACTTATCCCAGGGATTGAATACAAGGAGCCTGTGTTATGGGCAGGTATAGAAAACAACTACTTCCTGGTGGCAGCAATCCCCCTGGGAGGAAAATTTATCTTTAAGGGAAAATTAGAGGGAGACATATACAGGGTGGCCCTGGAATCCCCTGTGCATCTGGAACCCAAGGGTAAAAAGGTCCTTAAAGAGATATTCTATCTGGGACCAAAATTAAATAAGTACTTGGCTCCCCTACCCAATCATCTAAGTGCGGCCATTAATTATGGTTGGCTGGACTTTCTCTCCAAACCTCTGGTGCTGGCCCTGGACTTCTTCTATAAATATACAGGCAATTATGGAATAGCCATCATCCTTCTAACAGTTGTGATAAAGATCCTCTTCTGGCCCCTTTCCCATAAGAGTTATAAGTCCATGGAGCAGATGAAGAAACTACAGCCAATCCTCCAGCAACTAAAGGAAAAGTATAAGGACGACAAAGAGAGACTCAACCAGGAGATGATGCAGATCTACAAGACATACAAGATAAATCCTGCAGGGGGATGTGTTCCCATGCTTCTTCAGATACCGGTCTTTATAGCCCTGTATGAGGCATTATTAAGTGCCATAGAATTGAGACACGCACCCTTTATCACGTATCTTCCATTTACACACCATATCTGGTTGGCAGATCTCTCTGCAAAAGATCCCTACTATATCACTCCTCTTATTATGGGGATCACCATGTTTATTCAACAGAAGATGAGTCCCACTGCAGGGGATCCAATGCAGGCAAAACTCATGTTACTTATGCCAGTGGCACTTACCTTCTTATTCTTGAATTTCCCCTCTGGACTGGTTCTATACTTTATAACCAATAATGTACTCTCCATAATTCAACAATGGTGGATGTTAAGAGAAAAATAATTTAGAGAAAATCATGGTAGGAGAAGATATGGAAAAGATAAAAAGATTTGAAGGGAAAAATTTAGAAACTGCTATCAAGAAGGCTTGTGAATACTTTAATAAACAAAAAGAAGAATTAGACATAGAAATTATAGATGAAGGCTCAAGTGGTATATTTGGAATAGGTGGAAGAAAGGCCATAATAGAAGCAAGACCTAAATACAACCTGGATAGATTGGAAGAATTAGTAAAAGAAATGGTTCACTACATCCTCTCATTTATGACTTCCTCTTCTGATATAGATGTAGAGATAAATGAACAAAATGTAAATGTATCCATAGCCAGTTCTCCCAACAGTGGTCTTATTATTGGAAAAGAAGGTCAGACTATCTCTGCGCTGGAATATCTTTTAAATAAGATGGTATCTAAAAAATGGCCAGAGAAGATATACATCCATCTGGATGCGGCAGGTTATCGGGAAAGACAGGAAGACATGTTAAAAAAACATGCCATAGAGCTGGCAAAGAGGGCAAAGTCCGTAGGAAGGCCCTTTAGTACCCGTCCGTTGAGTTCCTATCACCGTCGGGTGGTCCATATGGCCCTGAAAAATGACAAGGACATTGTCACCCAGAGTAAAGGGGATGGTCCATTTAAACGGGTCCAAATCACTCCAAGACGTAGAATGAGGAGGAGAACCCGGTAAGAGAATAATGAAGAGGGACACCATCTGTGCCATCTCCACTCCCCTTGGAGAAGGAGGGATAGGCATCATCAGGATAAGTGGAGATGATGCCCTGGAGGTGGGGCGAGGGATCTTTCGTTCTTGTCGAAAAGGATTTAAAGGTTTTCGCCCCTACACCCTTCACCACGGCTGGATCGTATCTAAAGAGGGTCATATCCTTGATGAGGTGCTGGTGAGTTATATGCCAGCACCTGGGTCATATACAGGAGAGGATGTATTTGAGATAAACTGTCACGGAGGTCCCCTTCTCACCCAAACCATCCTGAAAGAGGTCCTATCTAGGGGGGTACGGCTGGCAGATCCAGGGGAATTTACCCTCCGTGCCTTTTTGAACGGTAAAATGGACCTCTCTCAAGCGGAGGCTGTGGCTGAGATAATATCTTCCCCATCTCCCATGGCCATCTCCAGTGCTACCCAAAAGCTATCTGGACATCTGACATCTCTCATACACAGATTAAAAAACTCTCTTGAAGAGGTCATGGCCCATCTTGCCGCCTACATGGACTTTGAAGAGGATGATATTGACCTGGAGCCAGAAGAGATCTCCCTGAGGATTGGCTCTGCGATCTCTTTAATAGAAGAACTTATGGAAAATTATGAGCGTCTCAGGATATTTCAAGAAGGGGCCAGGATTGTCCTATGCGGAGAGGTAAATGCTGGTAAATCCAGCCTCCTCAATGCCCTTATAGGAAGGAGGAGGGCCATTGTTACCCCCGTCCCTGGTACCACCAGGGACTACATAGAGGAATTCATAAACCTCCAGGGAATTCCTGTAAGGATCATTGACACTGCAGGATTTAGAGAGACACACGATGAAATAGAAATAGTGGGAATGGAGATGGGCAGAGAACTCATAGAAAAAGGAGACCTCATCTGCCTGGTATATGACCACTCCTGCCCCTTTAATGAAAATTATCTACACTACATCCTATCACTCAAGACACCAAGGGAGGTGCTGATTATTGCCAACAAGATTGACCTTCCTCCATACGGGAGAGATCCCAAAGACCTCTTTGAAAAAAAGGGGCTTAAGGTGGTAGGGGTATCAGCAAAAAAGAGGATCAATATAGATGGCCTTATAGGAGAAATGAGAAAGAGATTACTGGGGGAAGAAAAGGAGCCCAGAGATGGTGAAATAATTCCCAATCTCCGACAATATACCCACCTTTCCATGGCCCATAGGGAACTTATGGATGCCCTAGAGGGCATAAAGTCAAGCATGGAAATAGACCTCATATTCTCCCACCTGGAGAAGGCACGAGACCACCTGAGGGAAATCACCGGGGAGATCTCCACCGAAGACATCCTGGATAAGATATTCTCCTCCTTCTGTATCGGAAAATAATTTTTGTGCCATATGGGACTTGGCAAGAACTTAATCTTGTGCTAATTTGCACAAAGTCTTTTAGAGCAACAACCTAAATCTTGGAGGAGGAGTAATTATGGCCGTATATGTAGTGGGACACAAGAGCCCAGATACTGATTCTGTATGTGCCGCCATTGCCCTGGCGGATCTTAAAAGTAAACTGGGACTAGAATGTGTGGCAGTGGCCCAGGGGGAGATAAACAATGAGACAGCCTTTGTCCTGGAAAAATTTGGGGTAGATAGGCCTGAGATAATGACAGATGGTGCTGGTAAACAGGTATTTCTGGTGGATCATTCAGACCTCTCCCAGAGCCTGGACAATTTAGATAAGGCAGAGATATTAGGGATTGTGGACCACCACAAGGTGGGAGATATAACCACCCCCAACCCCATAGAGGTATGGACATGGCCTGTGGGGTGCACATGTACTGTATTGAAAAATATGTATGATTTCTTTGGAGTAGACATTCCTCGCAATATTGCAGGATTAATGGCCTGTGCCATCTTAAGTGACACTGTAATCTTTAAATCTGCCACGTGTACAGAAAAGGACAAAGAGGCCGCAGAGGCCCTGGCGAAGATAGCTGGAATTGAGGACTTACAATCCCTGGGTCTGGAGATGTTTAAGGTAAAATCTGCCATTGAAGGAACTCCCATAAGGGATCTGGTAAAGAGGGATTATAAGGACTTTGATATGAGTGGCAATAAGGTGGGGATTGGACAACTGGAGGTGGTGGATCTATCCCTCTTAGACCCAGTAAAAGAGGAGCTTGCTAAGGATATAAAGAAATTGAAAGAGGAGGGAGGATATCACAGTGTATTCCTCCTACTAACAGATATAATGAAGGAAGGCTCAGAGATGTTGATTGCATCTGAAGACCCCACTATTGTGGAGAAGGCCTTTGGGAAAAAACCAGAGGGCGACAGGGTATGGCTGGAAGGGGTTATGAGCAGAAAGAAACAGGTGGTACCCAATTTTGAAAAGGCGTTTGCATCCTGATTCAGATGCTAAAAAGGATGAGAAATAGATGGGGGGGGAGGAAATCTCCTCCCCTTTTTTTGTCTCCTTACTTAGACAATTATCAACTTCTTTATAAGGCTCACCACCTCATCTGGGTCATCTAGGGTGGTAAAGATCTCCAGGTCACCCTCTTTTATATAACCTCGGCGCAGGAGAGAGTCTCTAAACCAATCTATAAGCGGACTCCAGAACTCTCTATCCACCAGAATAATGGGAAAGGGCTTAATCCTGCGGGTCTGAGTAAGCACAAGGGCCTCGCTGAGCTCATCCAAGGTCCCAAACCCCCCGGGCATGACAATATATGCCATTGCATATTTTATAAACATCACCTTTCTCACAAAAAAATACCTAAAGTCACATCTCAAGGTTATATATTCATTTGGTTTCTGTTCCAGGGGAAGATGAATATGAAGCCCAATAGAGCTCCCTCCCCCATCCCTTGCCCCACGGTTTCCCGCCTCCATAAGCCCTGGACCACCTCCTGTAATTATAGAATATCCAGCCTCTGCAAGTTTTTTTGCAATCTCATAGGTGGTCTTATATACAGCGTCCTCCTCTTTTGCCCGGGCCGAACCAAAAATGGAGACAGCAGGACCTATCTCATTTAAAGAATCAAATCCATCCACAAATTCCGCCATTATCTTAAAGAGTCTCCAGGAATCCTTATAGGAGAGGTCATCTATAACATATTGTCTCACATTCATCCTGACTTCCTCCCTTCTGGAATTAAAAAGGCCGCCCTTAAGATCCTTAAAGGCGGCCTTTTGCCCAGAATTAACGTTCCTGACTATCTTCTGGCTCTTGCCTCATTTACCCTGATGCGCCTACCACCAAATTCTGTCCCATCCAGGCTTTCCATGGCCTTTTCTGCATCTTCAGCCTTCATCTCCACAAAACCAAAACCCCTGGGCCTTCCTGTCTGGCGGTCCTTTATGAGATTAACCTCTCCAACCTCGCCAAACTGAGAAAAAAGTTCCCTCACATCTTCCTCACTTGAAGAAAAAGGAAGATTCCCAACATACATCCTCTTCATAAAAAACTCCCTAAACACAATTTAAAAATCCAAACACTCAAACCTCAAACAAGATGCATAAAGCTATTCTAGGGTGCTTGAAAAAGAGGTATTTGTCAAGGAAAAAACAAGACTACTTGAAAAATCCTGAAGAGGCAGGAGGATAAATTTGTATCTTTTTTTTTTCTTAATCAGAGAATGTGGTACAAAGACTCAAAGGGTCTTTCCAGGGTCCTTAGAAGAAAACAATCTATTAAAGAAACTGCTGATTTTTCCCTCTCTCTTCTTTATCTCAGGGATCTTTTCTTTAGCCACATTTCTCCCTATCTCAACCAGTTCATCAATCCTGTGAAAATCGTTCCACTTAATATCCCCAATATCTGGCACCAGGGCAACATCTGCATCCTTAATCATTTCCCTGGTAAAGTAATACATGTTTATCTCTTCAGAACGCATGACCACCTCTAGGGCATTGTCCAGATGTTTCATCCTGCTCAATATGGGAGGCACGGCCACACATACCTTAAGGACCCTGGGAGAGCCTGCACAATATTTAACAGGAACAGGGCAGGAAATGGCCCCATCACTCAAAAGATAGTCCTTATATCTTACAGGAGAGAAGAACCCAGGGATGGAGGCACTTGCCAACACTGCCCGCTTGAGGTCCCCTACACAAAGGACCACCTCCCTCCCCCCTTTCAGGTCAGTGGCCACCACCATAAGGGGTATATGTAGTTGTGAAAATTCCTCCACCCTTATGAGGGCATCTATGACCTTCTTAAGGTTCTCGCTACTTAAAAGGGACATTTTGGTACTAGCAAGGGTAAGGGCAATGGTCCCCTTTATCCTGGAGGATATCTGGTCCCAGAACCTTGCATCCCTATCCTCCACTGTAAGGAGGGAGGATATCCCCGTGTCATGATATAGCTCACTCTCTATAACCTCCTTAAACCTTTTATGTACCTCAAAGGGATCCATTGTTTCCGCATACATGGCCCCTATAATGGCCCCAATACTACTTCCCGCGATAATACTTACCTCTATATCTTCCTCATGAAACACCTGAAGCACCCCTATATGAACCAGTCCTCTGGCACCTCCCTCTCCCAGGGCCAATCCCACCCTCATCTTTCCCATATACAACCTCCTAAAAATCCTTTATCCTTTCCCTAAGCTCTCTAATTTCTTTCACACCTCCCCTTCCTGCAAATACTATCTCCACAAAAAGGGATATTATCCTGTCCACCTTCTCAAATTCTTCCCCAATCTCATCCCTGACCATCTCTCTCACCTCCCAAGGACCTTGACTAGGGAGGATCTTAAGCCCTCTTTTTTCCAGTTTTTTTAAAAAAATAGAGTAGTATCTCAGGACCTCACTATCTCTCCTCCCTTTTCTATTAAGGCTCAAAAACACACATCCCAGTGTAAGAAGTAAAGATCCCAATATAACAAGGATAGAGTTTTGCATCAGATGCGTATATTCTCCCCCAAGTCCAAGTCTATGGAGGAGAGATAGCTGTTGCTCCTGATCATAGGAGACCATCCACACCAGCCATTGATAGTTTAGATAATCCCAAAAAAGGAGAAAAGGTCTTACAACTCCAGAGGGTAGATACAGATAGGGCCCTCTTTCCACCTCCCCCGCCAGTTCCCTAGCCACCTCAGTATGAGAGAGATAGGCAGTGGGGTCTATTCGCACCCACCCCCTATCCCCCAAATATGCCTCCACCCATGCATGGGCATCTCTATCCCTCACAATCACATAATCTCCCATGGGGTTTATCTCTCCACCCTTATAACCTGCCACCACCCTTGCAGGAATAGAAGCATACCTCAACAGCAGGGCAGTTGCCATGGCATAGTGCTCACAAAAACCCCGTTTAGAGGTAAAGAGGAAAAAATCCAGTCCATTTTTTGGGGGCCAAAGAGGGGGGTTAAGGGTATAGACAAATCCTTGTGTGGCAAAAAAATGTAGAACCCTCTCAACCACATCCCAATCAGAAGCTCCTCCTTTCCTGAAAGAGATGACCAGTGTATGAGAGTGTGGATTTTCTCCTTCCCTCCCTGTTTCAAGAAAAACTTTTTTCTCACCAACTCCCCCCCTAAACACATAGCGACTATACCATCTGCCCTTATAGGCTATTGGAGTACCAATTAGATGATCTGTGGTATAGAAAAGGCCCTCATGTAGGTGTGGCTCTATGCCAGGGGGAAATGCATATATCTGTCCCATCTCCAAAAGGGGTAAAAATTTACTTCCTCCTGGAAGAAGATAGAGATAATATCCAACAACCTTCCCTGGCCATAATACCAGAGATGATAGGGGACTAGGGTATTTCTGCCCCATATCTTCATGTGCCATGGTCCATACCCCATTCCCATAGTGACTAAAGACCACACATCTCCAGTACAGTCCAGCCACTTGAGAAGAGAATTTATGCTCAAACCTCACCCTAAAGGCCACTCTGTTTGATCTCACAAGAGAAGACACCTCTCCAGGTCTCATGATGGAAGAAAGGCCAGACAATGCCCTGTGCTCTTCCCTTACTCCCACAATAGCCCCTGGCAACCTGGGAAAGAGTAAAAAGAGGATAATAGAGAGGGGTAAGGCCAGAAGAAACAGGCCCATAATAGACCTTACCTCCCCTGGAGAAAAGAGAGACGATTGAAATCCATGCCCCAGGGAGAGGAGGTGATCCCTTCTCAACATGAGAAAGAAGAAACATAAATATCCAAGGAGATATAATCCCAGCCACAGGGATTGAGAAAACAAAGCTGAGGAAGCCGCAAGGAAATTTCCCAGGAACAACAAGACCCTCTGGTCCCTTATCTCCCTTAATTCCCACCACTTTACAGAGGTCATAAGTGCCAACAGACTCACTCCTGCATAGCTTCCAAATATGGTTACTCCATATAGTGAAAAATGCAGTATCAGGCAAAGGACAAGGAGGATAAATTTCACCACCCTCAAAGTGGAAAGAGAGAGAAGGGATCGGAGATAGGAATAGGATATAATGAGAGAGAAAAAAACTAGAGAGATAAGAGAGGGAAGAAAAAACATAAGGGGAAAGTAGGCAGATATAATAAATACCATGAGCATGGTTATCTATCCCAATCCATATAGGGCAAGACTTCTCAGACATCTTCTCATATGGAGCTCCCCGCAAGAGGGATAAATCACCTCTCCATCCAAGATAAGCCCATACTCACACAAGTCCTCCTGGGCCTTTTTTATTAAATAACATAAAAAACCCAGGGCATCTTCCAGGGGATATTCCTTAAATGTCTCTAAAGAAAACCATCTCACTGCAGAGGATTCTCCCTTGAAAACCTTTTTTACCAGCCTTCCATCCCTGGCATAGACTCTCCAGTATATTCTCCTGTATGATTCTCCATCCAGATGTTCCTCAAGGTGTTCTATGGTTGACTCTTCTAGCCCCTGGAGTACCTCTCCCCTATCCTCTCTTACCTCATCTGCCTCCACTTCCTTATCCACGAAGGGAGGGGGTGGCTTAGGGGCGGGATATACCACACATTTTTGCGAAAACCTCAGGATGCTCCATGCCCTAAATATTCCCAGGGGATAAAGGCTCCTTATCTCAAATTTAGGAGCCCTCACCCATCCCCTCTTCCTGGCCCTCACCTCATAGAAAGAGGTCACCCTTCCTCCACTTTCAATCACCACCCTATGTCCTTTATCCCCACACCATATTTCCACCTCCCTCTCCCTACCTGCAGACTCCTCCATCACGATCTCAAAATGCACCACCTCTCCCACAAACACATCAGGTGCTCCCCCTGGTTCTATTGCCAGTCCATGTAATTGCAAAAAGGCATAAATCACTGTTATAAATCCAGTACTTCCAAGGAGAAAGCCAAATAATAACGCCATGTTATTCTGATAATTCAACCCAATGAATATTATTATAAAGACGCATAAAAAGAATATCACCCCCATCCCAGATGGCAATACAAATATGTTTCTATGGCCAAGGATATATCTTTGAGAAGAAGGAGAGGGGCCATCTAGGATTATTCTCCCTATCTTAAACAATCTGAGTAGATTCTTTATCCACACCATAATTCCCCCTAAAATACAGGGGTATTTTTGAGGATAGATCCCAATATCTCCTCCATTGTCTCCTCTGCTCCCCTGGGGTGAAGGCGATGAAGGCTACAGGGGAAAAAGACCTCCTTTATATCTTCTGGGACCACAAAATTCCGTCCTGAAATATAGGCCCAGGCCCTGGAGAGGTTGAGCAGGTCAGAGGCGCCCCGGGGAGAGATCCCCCACTTAAGGGAAGAGGTCTCCCTAGTGGCCTCCACAAGTGATACCACATAGCCAATTATCTCATCTGCCACAAACACCTCCCTTACCCCCTTTTGAAAAGAGGAGATGTCTTCCTGGGTGCATACCACAGACAACCCCTTTATCATCTCTTCCCTATCCTCTCCTCTGAGCAATAAGAGCTGGGCCTCCCTGGAGGGATATCCCAGGCTTATCCTGGTCATAAACCTGTCCATCTGGGATTCAGGAAGAGGATAAGTTCCCACATGTTCCATTGGGTTTTGGGTGGCAATGATAAAGAATGGCTCAGGAAGTCCATAGGTCTTTCTGTCCACCGTTACCTGATATTCTCCCATTGCCTCCAGAAGTCCACTCTGGGTACGGGGAGAGGCCCTATTTATCTCATCTACCAATACCACATTAGAGAATATTGGACCTGGTCTGAACACAAATATACCCTTTTCCCTATCAAAGACCTGGGATCCAATGACATCTGCAGGAAGTAAATCATTTGTGCACTGGATCCTCTTAAACTCCAGCCCCAGGAGACGGGCGAGGGCCTTTGCCATGGTGGTCTTTCCTGTACCAGGGATATCCTCTATGAGCACATGCCCCCTGGCGATAAAACTTGCAAGGACTAATCTTACCTCCTTTTCTTTGTCTAATATTATCTCATTTAAGAGCTTAATCATCTCTTCTATCTTTCCCCTGCTCATCCACTCCCCCCTTTTTATTATCAAGAGATACTACGCAAAAACTAACCTTGCCAAGGAGAAAATACCAATATCTCTCTGGACTTTTTCTTCAAATAACATTAAAAGGCCACAAACATCCTAAATAAAGGGAGAGAGATGAGTAGATTACCTCTGGGAGTACTTATATCTGGCTCAGGGACCAACCTCCAATCTATTATAGATTCCATCAACCGGGGAAGTTTAAAGGCAAAAATAAACATAGTCATATCCAACAAAAAAGATGCCCATGGACTTATACGGGCAGAAAAAGAGGGTATTCCCACTGCCTATATCCCCCATAGCCCTTATCCCTCCAGGGAGGCCCATGAGGAAGAGATATTGAAAGAGCTAAAAAGATATGGAGTGGAGGTGGTTATCCTGGCAGGTTATATGAGGCTTGTTACAGGACATTTTGTGAGTAAGTATCCATGGAGGATCCTGAATATACATCCTGCCCTGCTTCCCTCATTCAAGGGAACAGATGCACAGAAAAGGGCACATGAATATGGAGTGAAGATATCCGGCGCCACTGTCCATTTTGTAGACGAGGAGATGGACCATGGTCCCATCATAATCCAGGGGGCCATTCCTCTATCCTCGTTTGAGGATGTTCAACAGGTCTCTGAGCGTATTTTAAGGATTGAACATCGTATCTATCCCCAGGCAATCCAATGGCTTGCCCAGGGAAGACTGAAAATAGAGAAAAACCGTGTAATGGTGGAAGGGGAAGGCCCCCCAGCAGACATCTCAGACATCATGCCCTGTCTTATAAATCCCCCCCTGGAAAAGGGGTTCTAAAACCCTCTCTATGGCTGAGGCTCATAGATACTCACCTTATTCCTTCCAGTACTTTTGGAGGTATAAAGGGCAAGGTCCGCCTCTTTGAGCACAGCATCCACATCCTTTCCCTTGGCAGGATCAAACTCAGAGACCCCAATACTCACAGTAACATTGAGGACATTGCCATCCACCACAAAACTGTGGGACTCTATCCTCTCCCTTAACCTGTCCGCAAGGATAAATGCCTGTTCTTTCTCTGTATGAGGAAGTATTATAACAAACTCCTCCCCTCCATAGCGGATGGGATAATCCACCTCACGTACACTATCTTTTATAATCCCACCTATCTCCTTTAAAATGAGGTCCCCCACATCATGGCCATAGGTGTCATTTATGGCCTTAAAGTGATCTATATCCAGGATTAAGATACTAAAACAATGATTCAACCTCTCATGTCTCTTTTTCTCCTGGTGGATCATCTTGTCAAAAAAATGACGATTACCCAATCCTGTTAAGAAATCAAAGTAAGCGGCATCTATGAGTTGTTGATATTCAATGCTCCTCTCCACTACAATAGCAAGATATTCCGCCACCATTTCCAGAAAATCAATGGTGTCCTCTCCTAGATGCGGCAATCCACCAATGTGCATAAATATCCTTACCCTTTTATCCTCAAGCCCCCCCTCAAATACCTCTCTTTCAGAAAATTCCCTCCCAGTAGAGCCTTTCCCCGGTAGCTCATAATGATGTACCTCAGTTGGTGGTGAGGGAGACAAAGAAGATTTTATAAATCTAAGGAATCTGGATTTACTGCTATTTCCACTATCCAGGATATGGATGTAATACTTACCTTTACTGGTCAGGACAAAGGCTATAGAATTTATGTTTAAAAACTCCCTTATAAGGAAAAACGTATTTTTTAAAATTTCTGATATATCATCATTTATTTTTATATTAGAGAATAGCCTTTTTAGTATTTCAAGTTGCTCACTTTTTCTGATGTATAAATTTTTATACAGTTTCATCTCATCTTTTAGGTTATGAATAAATGTATTTAAATCAGTAGCCTGTTTTATTATATTTTTAATGTCATCAACCCCATGCACTCCCTCTGAAGTTATACCAACTATACATTGACTTACACATTTTAACTCTTCAAATAACTCCTCTTTAATCTCATCTATAAAAAGCACCTTTTTCCCTTGAGTTGAGGGGATACCCTTCCACACCCTCCAGGGGATCAATACCAGAAATATTTCTTTTTCACCCTCTAAATGGCTATCCCTGGATTTCTTCCCCAGGTGGGAATCCAACCAGATAATATTATCCACATCTTTCCCTATCCTCTCTTCCAGTCCCTGGCGTTCTCCCCCATGGACATCAATACACACCAATTTTTTCTCTCCCAATTTCATGACCCATCCTCCCTTTTGGTGGGAAAATACTTCTTCTTGGGATGCTTTTATGCAATAGATGGGCCAATCAATGATGGTAGGGATGATGGTGAAGAATACACTGGGCCCTGTAAAGCTGTTCCAGCAATATTACACGCACCATCTCGTGGGGAAAAGTCATCTTTCCAAGACTCAAGATAAAATGGGCCCTCTCTTTCACCGCAGGAGAAAGTCCATGGGAGCCTCCTATCACAAAACAGGGAGAAAGGCTCCTACACTCCACCCATTGCGTCATTTTTTTGGCAAACTCCTCTGAGGAGAGGAGAACCCCTCTTTCATCCAAGGGAATAACCAGATCTCCATTTCCTATTCTGGCAAGTATCTTCTTTCCCTCTTTTTCTATCCTTTCTCTGGGACTTCCCCCTTTACCCTCATCTTTAACAATCACTTCCTTGAGGAGGCAGTATCTGCCAAGCATTCTCCTATAGTAAAGATAGGCATCTCTCCACAAGGGTCCCTTTAATTTACCCACGGCTATGAGTTTTATCTTCATCTTCATCTTTTTCTCTATTAACCTATTGACATTGAAGTTATAATCATAAAAGAATAGGACTAAAAATTATCCCTTAATAAAAGATGAATGAAAAGACAATCTAATAAAATATTTCTTACTCTAACGGGGATATTTATAAGTATTATTTTTGGGGCGATCTATTTATACCATCCCCTTTTTGTGGAGTATCTTGACAACAAGATATATGATATCTTATTGATCCATTCTCCTCATCCCTCTCCCTCTAATGCTACCATAATTGTAGATATAGACGAAAAGAGCCTGCAACAATACGGACAGTGGCCATGGCCCCGCTATTTAGTGGCCCTGCTTCTGGAAAAGATAAGACAGAGGGGGGCCAGGGCCATTGGACTGGACATCTTATTTGCAGAACCAGACAGGACCTCGCCCAGGCGAATAAAGAGGGAATTAAAAAGATTTCTAGGGATAGATGTGGCCTTTGAGGGACTCCCTCCCCAGCTTCAAGACAACGATCAGATATTTGCCCAGGTACTCTCTCATCCAGCGTATGTACTTGGATATTTCTTTACCTTTGCAAAAGGACCCTCCCGCTCTCCCCCAACCACCTCAATTCCATCACCCACCATCAATATTGTAAGAAAGGCAGGGGCTCCCTCTGAAAAAAAATTTTTATTAAGGGCCACAGGGGCCCTACTTCCATTAAAAATACTCCTCTCTCATGTTCACGCATGCGGTTTTTTCAATACCCAACCAGAAAGTGACGGAATACTCAGGGCCACCCCCTTTGTAATATGGTATAAGGGAAGGGTATATCCTGCACTCTCCCTTGCTACTCTCCTTCAGGCGTTAGGGGGTAAAAGCGCCGTCTTAAAAGTCACTTCAAATGGAATAGAGTCCATAAAGATTGGAAACACAGTGGTCCCCTTAGATAGGGGAGGACGTTTCTGGATAGATTTCTTAGGACCAGCCAGGACCCTCCCCTATATCTCTGCGGCGGATATACTGGAGGACAAGGTAAAAGTAAGGGATATACGAGACAAAATAGTATTTGTGGGCACCTCTGCAACCGGACTTATGGACCTAAAGTCAACCCCTGTTGACCCTGTCTATCCTGGCGTAGAGGCCCATGCTACAATAGTGGAAAATATCCTAAGAGGCAATTTTATCACCCGTCCCGATTGGGCGCCAGGGGCAGAATTTCTGGCAATCCTTATATCAGGCATACTTCTCACCCTTCTCATCATCAATTTAAGACCCCTGTGGGTCTCTATACTTACCCTCTCTGCCATAACAGGGATGTGGATAGGGGCCCAACACCTCTTCAATGGGGCCCACATCTTTCTATCCCCCTCTCTTCCCATCTTAAATATGGGGGTAATATTCTCCTTTCTCTCTCTGGAAAAATTCTTCTGGGCAGAAAGGGAAAAACGTTTCTATCGTTCGGCGTTTTCCCAGTATGTAGCCCCTCAGATAGTGGAAGAGATCATCAAGTCTCCTGACAAATTAAGACTGGAAGGAGAAGAAAAAGAGGTGAGCATCCTCTTTAGTGATATCCGGGGATTTACATCCATCTCTGAAAGGCTATCCCCCACCCAGATAAGTCAATTACTCCAGGAATATTTTTCTCCAATGACAGAAGTAATCACCACCCATAAAGGCACCCTGGACAAATTTATAGGAGATGCAATAATGGCATTCTGGAATGCACCCCTGGACGTGTCTCACCACCAGCTCTTAGCGGTTAAGGCGGCCCTTGGAATGACCACTACCCTCTTTAAATTAAATAGACATTTCAAGGACAAGTTCAATGTGGACCTAAAGATAGGTATAGGTATCCACTGTGGAATGGTTCATGTGGGAAACATGGGCTCCAAAGAACTTTTTGATTATACCATTATAGGGGATAACGTCAATCTGGCCTCTCGTCTTGAAGGACTCACCAAGTTTTATGGAAGGGATCTAATAATAAGTGAAACAATTGCCCCATACTGCAGGAAAGATTTTTTTCTCCAAGAGCTGGATATGGTAAAGGTAAAGGGGAAAGAAAGACCTGTTACCATATATACTATTCATACTCTGGAGAGGGCAAAGAGGTTTAAAGAAGAATTTGAGTTGTATAATCATGCCCTTCTTCTCTATAAAAAAAGAAGATTTAAAGAGGCTCAAGAGGCCTTCCAGGAGCTGAGAAACAAATTTATTGATCTGAAATTATATGAACTATATGAAAAAAGATGCATTGAAATGATAAAACACCCACCTCCAGATGACTGGGATGGGGTGTTTACCCATACAAAAAAATAAGATGTGATAGTCCCAGAAAAAAATACTTGAAAAAAAAATGGCTAAAGGTATATTGAGATAAATTTGTCTCTATAATCCCTTTAATCCAAGGAGGTTCTTTAATGAAAAAGAGAGTGCTTTTTATAGGAATATATCTCTTTATCTTTTGTTCCCCTGCCCTTTCCCTTACCCTTTCAGAAATACTCCCCCCCCTTCTAAACAAACATGAACTTATAAAGGCCGCAGAGGCTAGGCGTAACCAGGCCTATCAGAGGATAAAACAGATAGTGGCAAATAAATATCCTCAACTAAACCTGAGCGTCCAGGGTGCAAGAGAATATATTAACTTTCCAGGGGACATTCCGCGCAGCATAAAGACCAAAAATATTGAGGCAGTAACCCTGGAACAGCTCATCTCAGACTTTGGCCTTACTGATGCCACATTCAGAGAGGCAAAGGCGGCGTATGAACAGGCAAAGGCCCAGTTAGAGGCCATAAGACAACAGGTAATGTTTCAAGGGGCCCTTGCCTTTTTAAACCTCATAAAGACCAGGGAACAACTAAAATACGCCCTCAAGTCTGAAAAGAGGATAAAAGACCTCACTGGTATGGAGGAGATAATGCTCAAAAAAGGGGCAGGAGTAAGCTCCAATGTGCTTCAAGTAAAGGCAAGACTTGCAGGGGCCAGGGCCCTTCGGGTCCGAACAGAGGGAGAATATATCCTCGCCAAAAACAGATTTAAATCCATCTTTAAATACCTACCCACAGATGAAGAAATAGCTACATTCACACTTCCCAGAGATGTGGAAAAGAAGCTTCCCCCTAGTCTTAATGAGGC
The DNA here is from genome assembly GCA_964427155.1 of uncultured Desulfohalobiaceae bacterium. Classification (GTDB taxonomy): domain Bacteria; phylum Desulfobacterota; class Desulfovibrionia; order Desulfovibrionales; family Desulfothermaceae; genus Desulfothermus. The sequence goes on from CAYRSC010000024.1 coordinate 274,272, forward strand.
CATAGCATGGGCCCTTAAAAACAACCCCAAGATAAGGATGGGCAAATTTGCCCTACAGGCCGCAAGATATGCATATATGGCAAGAAAAAGGGTATTTTTCCCAAAATTATCCCTCTTTGGAAATCTGATAAGGAGAGAAAATGATGATGGTATCACAGGGATAAGAAAGGATGCAGTCTTGGGTATAAAATTGGATTATAACATCTTTGCAGGGGGAAGGGACCTGGCCACCAGAAATATGGCATATTCCTCTATGATAAGTACTCAAGAACAACTCCAAAACCTAAAAAATAAGGTAGAGGAAGAGGTGAGAAATGCATGGCAAAATCTCTTAACCTACAAGGCAAACTACAAACTATTACAAAACCAGGCTAATATTGTAAATGCCTTTCTAAAGTTGGCCATAAAAGAAAGAAAACTGGGAACCAGAACATTATTGGATGTATTATCTGGAGAACTTGAATATATAAATGCACAGAGTAATGCAGTTGCATCAAAAGTAGATACTATTGCTGCAACTTATAATTTATATTATGCAATGGGGAAGTTTAATATTGAACTGTTTTAAATAAAAGGAGAACTATTGTGAAATCAATAGCAAAAGTTGCAAGCATAAAAGGGGAAGCAACTGTCTCTATAAATAATCATTCTGTTGAATTACATAAAGGTAGTGAGATACCTCTCCATGCAACTATTGTTACAAAAGGAGAGTCGCATGTAGAGATAAAATTTGAAGACAACACTGTAGTTGCTATGGGTCCAAATAGTAAACTGGTGGTGGATGATTACATATATAACCCCACGAACAAAAATGCCTCCAATCTCCTCCTTGAAATGGGTAAAGGGATTTTTAGAACAGTTACAGGTAAGATAGCTGAACAGAATCCAGACAATTTTAAGCTGAAGTCTCCCCTGGCCACCATCGGGATCAGGGGGACAGTGGTGCTAAGTGAGATAAGACCAGACGGTACTGAAAAGCATGGGTGTGAAGCCATAACCAAGGGACATGTGCTGGTTATAAGTGACCACTTTGGAAATGTTCGTTTTATCACACAACCCCTTTCTCTGGTCTCCCTCTCAAAGAGCCATCCCCTGGGAGAGGTCCACAAGATAACCCCCCAGGAGTTACATTTCTTTGAAACAGCAGCGCCCATAACCTCGGTGGTGATCCCCTCTCCACATTATGGACCTGCTCATCCCCAGCAAAAGGGAGGAGAGCACCCACCTGCTGAACACGGGGAATCCAATGCAAAACAGGCCCCTCACAACACAGAGGCCAAGGAGCAGACACAGAAACACGTAGAGCATGCAAAGGAACAGGCAAAGCAGGCCACTGCCCATGAGACAGGGACAAAAGAGGCAAAGGAGGTCACTAAAACAGAAGAGCTAGTAAAACAGCCACATACCGTGGCCCATCCCACCACCCATAATATACTCCACCCCTCTGAGACCTCTGCGCCTATACATCCCCCAGAAGCCACCACGCAGGTCCTACATCCCACTGAGGTATTTCCATCCACCACTACTACCACAACCACCTCAACTACTACTTCTATCACAGTAGAGACCTCCACAGCTGAGACCTCCTCCACCTCTTCCTTAACCACTCAAACCACCACCCTCACCACCTCTGAAACCACGGACTACACCTATTACCAGACCCTGACGCAGGAGACCACCACTGAGACATATCATCCTACCATTTTTGGGACTGAGCACAATGACATCCTGAGGGGAGATGATGGAGACAATACCATATATGGAGAGGCGGGCAATGATATAATTCACGGAGAGGGAGGAAATGATCACCTTTATGGAGGTCTGGGATCAGATACCATATATGGGGAAGCAGGTCATGACATTATAGATGGAGGTCCAGAAACTGCAAAAACAGATATGGATATTGCATCCTACACAGATGCTCCCCATGGAATACACGTGGAGGGAAGCTCCGTATTGGATGATGGTTATGGGGACACAGATGATTTGGCCCATATAGAGGGGATCCATGGTTCCAACTATGATGATATAATAAAAGGGGTGGACACCTCAGACAATGACTGGTTTATCTATCAAGGAGAAAAGGGAAACGATGTCCTCATGGGCATGGAGCCAGATATATTTTTTCACCAAGTGGCCTCCTATCGCTCCTCCCCTGAAGGGGTAGATGTGGACCTGGAAAAGGGGATAGCGCATGACGGCTTTGGCACCACAGACACCCTCCACAATATAAACACGGTGTTTGGCTCTGACTTTGATGATACCATCCGAGGCGCTCAGGACCATGACAACTTTCTAGAGGGTTTTAAGGGAAACGACATCCTGAGTGGGGGAAACCTGGAAAATCTCAATATGGCCATTTATTCAGATGCCCCAAGTCCCATAGAGGTAAATCTCCAAGACTTTGAGGGCACAGTAAAGGATGGGTATGGAGGTCTGGATTATCTGGACCACATAAATGGCATAGAGGGCAGCCCGTGGGATGATGTCTTTCACCTCACTAACTCTCACAACTATGAGGGAACTGACTATATAGATTATGTTATCTTTCCAGGAGCGGGCAATGACCACATTATAGCGGAGGACCCTGAGCTTACTGAGGCAGTGGTGATGTACTGGAATGGACCTAAAGGGGTAGATATAACCCTGGCAGAGCCAGGAACACCCACCACTGTTCACGACCCCTTTGGAGGGACAGACATTCTGGAGGGGATCCATGAAATTGGAGGAACTCAATATACGGATCACCTCACAGGTAACTCTATAGGCAATCTCTTTGTGGCCACCCCAGGGGACGATGTATATGATGGAAGGGGAGGAGAAGACGAGGTAGATTATTATGTACTTGGAGAATTTTTCCATTCAGGGATTGAGGCAACCCTCTATGATGCAGATGGAAAGGGACATGCACAATTAAATGGAGATGCAGCCAACGACCACTCCTTCACTCATACCCTCTACAACATAGAGGCCATATCAGGCACAGATTTTAGCGATATCCTCAAGGGAGACATATATGATGATGGCCACAACATAGATGTACGCCTGGAAGGAAATGCAGGGAATGACTATCTATATGGAGGATATGGGAATGATCACCTATATGGAGAGGAAGGAAGTGATATTCTAGAAGGAGGTCCAGGGAACAACTTCATAGATGGGGGCATTAGCATATTATATCCGGGACAAAACCGTGAGCTGGACATGGTGAGCTTTGAGCATGCCCCTCATCCTGTGGATATTCAACTTCCAGAGGCTGGAGAAAGCGCCGAGATAAGCAATCCATATGGGGGGATAGATACCATTGAAAACGTGGAAGGGGTCATAGGTACCCAATTTAATGACCATATAGTAGGATCAGAGACCTTTAACGTCCTGGAAGGGGGTAAGGGTGATGACTATATAGACGGAGGAGGTGGGCAAGATATTATAAGTTTTCTTCACGCCAATGGTCCAGTAGATGTCACCCTCCCTGCATCGGATCAAGAGGCCCACATAACCACCGTAGATGGGACAGACACCATTATCCACATTGAAGGGATATGGGGCTCCAACTATGATGATGTACTTACAGGGAACTCAGAAGACAATATCCTAGATGGAAAGGGGGGAAATGACCACATATACGGAGGAGGAGGTAGGGATATAATCCTGGCCAGTCCAGGAAACGATGTAATAGATGGAGGCACCACTGTCTCAGAGGGGTCTCTGTCTCTACCTAGCTGGGAGGGGGATATCCTCTCCTATGAAAACTCCCCCTCGGGTATCCATGCCAGTATTGCAGAGGGGACTGCCACAGGATGGGGGGACTATGTGGACCACTTCTCAAACATTGAAGGGATAGTGGGCAGTAGTTTTAACGACCACCTAGAGGTAGGAGATGTGGCATCCTCCTCCACCTCTGATACAGGAGAAGACCTTCACTGGTTCCTCTTTGGGGGAGATGGTAATGACACACTCATAGGCTCTGATTCAAACGACCTGTTAGTGGGGGGAAATGGAGACGACTACATAGATGGAAAGGGAGGAGATGATTTTCTATTGGGAGAGACAGGCAACAACGTAATAAATGGAGGAGATGGTATAGATACCCTCACCTATTGGGACTGGGTGGATACACTCTTTTCTGAGGAGAATTACCATATTGAAGTCCATCTGGACGTCCCAGCAGGGGAACAGAACGTAATCCATGGGGAGTATGTGGATCATGTAAGTAATATAGAGATATTTGATGGCTCTCCCTATAATGATTATTTCTATGGAGATAGTACGGATAACACCTTTATAGGGGAGGAGGGTACAGACCACCTCTATGGGAGTGGAGGAAATGACTTACTGATTGGAGGAAAAGGGGAAGATATACTCTCCGGTGGAGAGGGGAGTGATAGGTTTGTATATGGGGGAGGAGATGGAGGTCCAAATGAGATGATAACAGACTTTCAGGCGGTTGATGCCCAGCACAATCCTGTGGATCACATAGTCCTTCTTACAGATGCCTACTGGAGTTCCAGTCCAAACAATATAGAGTTCTCCTACACTGGGACCCTTCATGAAAGTGACTTTGCCACGGCCTCTGGTCATGGAGAATACAATGGAAGTGCTGGGGACGATGCCGCCAGTGAGATCGTATATTATCACGATCTATCCACTGATACATATTATCTCATATATGATCCAGATGGGAACAACCCCAGTGGGGCATATCAGGTCCTGGCAAATTTTGGACATACAGATGTGGGACTTACCCATGAAAATATAGTAATTCAGACCACAGAGAATATAACAGAACTACATCACATCTAAGATGTTAGACTACAGAAAAGGACTAAACCCCCTTTTACCTCTCATAAGGTCCCCTCTTATATTTGTAGAGATGCTGGTGGCCTCCTTTGCTATAGCACTGCTGGGTCTTGCATCTCCCATATTTTCCATGCAGGTCCTCAACAGATACATCAGTCACGGCTTTGATGGCACCCTGATCACCCTTACCATTGGGGTATTTATTGCCCTTATATTTCTCATGCTAATCCGGATTGTACGCAATCAGATCCTCAGCGCCATAAGCCTTAACACAAGGAAACAGGCCCATGAAGATTTTCTCTCCTCCCTTATGCATGCATCCCTTCTAACCTCATATCTCCATGGGAGTGAGGCATGGCAAAAAAATATGCACCACCAGAACATCCTGGAAAGGATATTTCTTCCCTCCTCCATGGCCACCTATCTGGATGCACCCTTTTGTTTCTTATATGTGGGATTTATATTTCTCATCAATAAGGTACTGGGGTGGGTAACCATTGGAGTCGTTGTGCTCTACGTGGGAGGCGTTGAGATAATAAACAGATTTTATATACAGGAAAATACAAGACTAACCAGCATACAGCAGGGATTAAGGAGTAATGTCCTATCCCTGTTCTCATTCCTGGAAGAGCTAAAGCAAAGACCCACTAGGGAATTTGTAAGGGGTATTATTCAACCCCTATTTGAATCCACCCAGCGTCTTCTCTCTAAGGTCCTCTTTTACGGGGAACTCTCTGGCTCCCATCAGCGCACAGTGGGCATGCTCCTGAATATCCTCATATATGCCTTTGGGGGGGTGGAGACAGTGGAGGGGAGGCTCACCATTGGAGGACTTATTGGGGCAAGTATTCTCTCCTCCAGGGCCTTTGGGGGGATTACCTCCTTCTTCTTATTAAAGAGGTCAATCAGGGAATCCAAAAGATACGGAAAGGAATTTTATGAGTTCATAGAGGATATTAAAGAGGAATCCCCATCCCATATTGTAATTCCCAGGGAATTTCGCGGAGAAATAAGACTCTCTAATGTATCTTTTTCTTATCCTGGCTCTATAAACCCCGTATTTGAACAACTCAACATGGCCTTGGAGCCTGGTGCTTCAATGGCAATAATTGGCTTTAATGGGTGCGGTAAAACCACTTTCATAAGATTGCTGTGTAAACTTCTGTTTCCCACCAAGGGTTATATACTCATTGATAATAACAACCTCTCCCACATAGACACCTCCTGGTGGATGCAACAGATAATATATGTTCCCCAGGAGCCTTGCTTCCTTCCCCTTAGCATAAGAGAAAATATACTCCTTGGAAGGGATATAGGGGAAGAAAGACTGGAAGAGATACTCATCCTCTCTGACTTGATGGGATTTATAAAATTTTCTCCTAAGGGACTTGATACCACCCTCACCAGCGGAGGAAGACACCTCTCTGTTGGGATTCGCAAGAGGATTGCATTTGCCAGGGCACTGGTAAGTGATGGCCAGATAGTTATAATGGATGAACCCACTACCCATCTGGATATAACAGGTAAAAAGAAGTTATATCACCTATTAAATAGGCTAAAGAAGGATGGAAAGACCATAATAATCGCAACAGACGATGTGGCCATCTTAAGAGGCAGTGAGTTTATCCTGAATCTGGGGAAAAAACCCTCTCCAATATTTACGCCAAACAAAAAGAATATCTCTCACCTTCATTAAGGCGTGGGTTATGGAAGAAAAACAAAAGCCTATCCCCCACATATCCTGGTATCACCATCTTCTCCTCTTTGTACTGGTCCTTATGGTCTTGAGTTTTGTAGTATGGGCCAGGGTATGTAAGATAGACATTGTAAGCCTTGCCCGTGGAAAGGTGGTACCTGCCTCCAGGGTCAAAAAAGTGCAACACCTGGAGGGGGGAATAGTGAGAAAAATACTTGTTAAGGAGGGAGAAAAGATCCATAGAGGAGAAAAACTCATTGTGCTGGAAGAGGTGCAAAGCAAGACCAATATCAATGAACTCAACATAGAGATGGCATCCCTCCAGGTGGAAATAGCCCGACTTAAGGCGGAGATACAAGACTTTCGTACCCCTGAATTTTCTCCTTTTCTCAAAGAACACTATCCTGAATTTGTGAGACATTCTATGGAGATATTCAATATCCGAAGGGAAAAATTTCTAAATGAAGTGGCAGGGGCAAAGCAGGCTGTGGTGGAAAAGGAACAAGAGATAAAAGAAATAAGGGCAAGGCTAAATAAGAATATCACAGACCTCTCTCTGTTAAAAAAACAGGTAAAGATAAGTTCAGAACTTCTAAAGAGCAAGCTCACCAGTGAATATAAGCACCTAAACCTGTTGAGACAGGAGACAAAACTCCAGGGAGAGATAAGGGCCTTAAAGGCCGCCCTTATAAGATCAAAGGCCGCCCTTAAGAGGAGCCTGGAAGAGGTAAACCGAATATATTATCAACACAAACAAATGGCTCTTACAGAACTGAAAAATGCCCTTAAGAGACTGGAAGAACTTAAGGAGAGAAAAAAGAGATTCACAGACACATATAAGAGGACCATTATTCGCTCCCCTGTCAATGGAGTGGTAAAGAGGATATATATAACCACAGAGGGGGAAGTGATCCAGCCAGGAGAGACCCTTCTGGAGATAGTACCATCTCAGGACCGCTTAATAATAGAGGCCTATCTTCCAATGAAGGACATAATATATGTAAAGCCAGGGCAAGATGCCATGATAAAGTTGTCCTCACGGGATGCCAGAAGATTTGGCTATATAAAAGGAAAGGTGATCTCCATAAGCCCAGATGCATTCCAGACAGAAAATGGGCAGACCTTTTATATAGCAAGGGTGGAGACCAAAAAGACATACTTTGAGTGGGAAGGACACAGGTATTACCTGTTCCCTGGCATGATACTGCTGGTCTATATAAGGACAGGAAAACGCTCCCTCCTTGAATACCTCCTGGATCCCTACATGGAAAAAATAGCTCACGCCTTTTCTGAAAGATAGATATTGTCAATAAAATTTTTTTTGTGCATACTTCAAAAAACGTTTTTCTACGGTCACTAACAATCAAAAAATAGGAGGAGTCTAATGAGATTAAAGATATCCCATAAGTTTATGATATGTATTTTACTTGTTGTCCTCTTGTTAGGGGGAGGAACCACCTATTTTATCTCCAATCACTTAAAAGGCCTCAGGTCCTTTTTCTTCCATCGTCTTGCCCAGAACAAAGAAAAGGAGATCTCAGAGGTAATATCCACCCTCCAGAGGTCTGCCCTGGAAGAGGCCGCCCTGTTTTCAGAAAATCCAGATGTCATAAAGGCATATAGAATGACCATGCAGGGGAACATAGATGACCCCTATGATCCACATGTTCAAAAGGCCAGGGAATACATAAGGACCCATCTTAGAGCCGCCCTCCAGGGATATAAAGACATCATGGGGAAGAAATTCAAGCTCCATTTTCACCTCAAAAATGGAAGGTCCCTGGTGAGGTTGTGGAGGCCAAAACAAAAAAAGATAAATGGGAAGTGGGTGGACCTCTCAGACGATATATCCTCCTTTAGACACACAGTTTTGGATGTAAATAGGACGGGAAAACCAGTATGCGGCATAGAGATAGGTAGAGGGGGATTTGTAGTAAGGGGTCTTTCACCAGTAAAGGATGAGCAGGGGCATGTACTTGGATCTGTGGAGGTCCTGGTGGACTTTTCAAAGGTCCTGGGATTTAAGACAGGCTCTGAACACCTAATACTTTTTATGAATAAGGACATGCTCTCTATAGCCAAAAAACTCTCAGGTCATAAAATAATAGGGGATTATGTACTTGTCTATAGGGTCCCTTCCCCTGTCCTCTCCAAGGTAACTGTCCCCATGCTCAATGAAGGAAAAAAAGGCCTACACTTTTTCTCCACAGGCAAGGATTGTGTGATAACATTTCCGGTATATGACTATAAAGGAAGACAGATAGGGGTGTTGGCAGATGTGGTGGATACCAGCAAGATAGATACAACCATAGGGAATATAATCTCCCTCTCTACCCTCTCCATTGTGGGGATGCTTATTGCAATCTCCATTGTGGTTGCCATCCTCCTCAGGGTCCTGGTATGTGGTCCATTAAATGATTTCAAAGAGACCATAAGGACCTTTGTAGAAAAAAAGGAAGTGGACCTGGATTCCATACGGGTGAAGACCACAGATGAACTTGGAGAGATGGCCATGTGGTTTAAAAAGCTACTCCTAAATCTCCAGAAGATAATGGACAATATAAGAATCTATAAGATCATTGTGGATGAGCTACCATCCCCTGTTATTGCAGTAGATGACCACTTTAAAATAACCATATCCAATAAGGCCACAGAAAAGATGGCCCGGGAAAAGGGACTAAAAGGGGCAAAGGGGGCAAGGTGTTATGATGTGTTTAAGAGTAATGTATGCTCTACTGAGAGGTGTCCCATTGAGCGTGCAAAAAGGGGAAGGGTGGAGACAACAACCATAGAAATCTCCTCTCCAGCAGGAGACACAAGATACTTTTCTCCAATTGCCAGGGAATTAAAAGATGAAAAAGGGAGGTCCCTGGGATATTTTGAACTGGCCACAGACATCACCTCCATGGTGGAGAGCGAAAAGGAGATAGAAAAGAATCTCAAGAGGATAGAAAGGATAAACTCCACCTTAGTGGAGGTGGCTCAACAACTGGCAGAACATGGAAATGGGGTATATTCCCAGATAGAGAGTGTAAACAACCTATGCAGAGAACAATCAGAAAGGATTACTGAGATAGCCACCTCTATTGAAGAGATGAACAAGGTGGCCCTGGAAATAGCCAGCAATGCGGAAAACATGAGCATACACGCCAAAAATACCCTTGAGGCAGCAGAGAATGGAAAGGGAAACATTGAGACCCTCATCTCCTCTGTTCACGATATGGAAAACATCACCCATTCCCTTACTGAGAACATGAAGCTCCTCCTGGGGGAAGTGGGAGAGGTGGATGACATAATAAATGTAATAACCGATATTGCAGACCAGACCAATCTGCTTGCCCTAAATGCCGCTATTGAAGCGGCCAGGGCCGGTGAGGCGGGAAGGGGCTTTGCTGTAGTGGCAGATGAGGTGAGAAAGCTGGCGGAAAAGACCATGCATGCCACCAAGGAGGTAAAGGATACCATCTTCAAGATAAAACAGATGACCAACCAGAACAGTGTATATGTTGACCAGGTAAACGCAGCCGTGGAAAAGGCCATAGAACTGGCCCATACCTCCCAGGACTCTCTCAATCATATTGTTCACCTGGTGGAAGAAAATTCCCTCCATGTGAATTCAGTGGCCACTGCTGTTCAAGAACAATCCCAGACCACTGAAGAAATAACCGGTGTTATAGGAGAGATTGTGAAAGGGATTGAGGATATAAGAGATGAAATGGAAAGGGCTTCCCATTCTATCTCCGAAGTCATATCCCTCTCTCAGGAGATAGCAAATATAGCCAACCAGGGATAATACTCTAAAGAAGGAGGACACTTCTCATACCCTCAGAGGTGTCCTCCTCCCTTCTTTACCTAATACCACGATAAATTTAAAGATTGCCTTATAGACCAAGCTATGGCACAATATGAGCACAGGCGAGAAGAGACCCTGTCTCTGTTAGCTAGCTATGAAGGAGGAGTATATCTAGAAAATGTCCCTACAACTGAAGCAAAACTTGAAGTTATCTCAACAACTTATAATGACCCCCCAACTCCAGCAGGCAATAAAACTGCTTCAGTTATCTCGCCTGGAACTGGTGGAGACAGTTCAACAGGCACTTCAAGAAAATCCCCTTCTGGAAGAAGCACCAATGGAAGAGATTCCCTCCGAGGAAAGGGATGGAGATGCACTCTCCCCTGGTACCGGAGAGATGCCTCGCACCATTAAGATTGATGAAAAGACCCTACTCAAAAACGCAGAATGGGAAGACTATCTTGGATATTTTTCAAGCTCTTCAAAATCCATCCGGGAGAAGGAGATCCCAGAGGAGAGCGTAAATCTGGAGAGCTTTTGCGCATCTAAACCCTCCCTGGAGAGCCATCTTCTCTGGCAACTTCACCTCTCCACAATGACAGACAAGGAGATAAGGATAGGGGAAATAATAATAAAACACATAAATTCTTCTGGGTATCTGGATGCTTCTCTGGAGGAGATCTCTCGTATCTGTGATGTAGAGGAGAGGGAAGTAGAAAGGGTACTCAAGAAGATCCAGCAGTTTGACCCTGTGGGGGTAGGGAGCAGAAACCTTAAAGAATGTCTTATTGAACAGTTAAGGTTCCTTGGAAAGGATACCCCCATCCTTACCACCATTATTGAAGAATATCTGGAGGAGATTGAGGGCCAGAACTATAAGAAGATTGCAGAAAAACTGGGAATATCCCTGGAAGAGGTTCTGGAATATGTGGAAATAATAAAAGGGCTTGACCCAAAACCGGGCAATAACTTCAGTGAGGGGGAAACCTTCTACATAAGTCCTGATGCCTATGTATTCAAATATGATAATGACTTTGTCATTGTATTAAATGACGATGGTTTTTCCAATATAAGGATAAACGACTACTATCTAAATCTGGAGAAAAAAAGTGAAAAGGAGAAGGAATATATAGAAAAAAAACTCAGGGATGCACTGTGGTTAATACGCAGCATCCACCAGAGACAAAACACCTTATACAGGGTAATTGAAAGTATTGTTAAGTTCCAACGGGAATTCTTTGAAAAGGGGGTTCCTTATCTAAGACCATTGGTGCTCAGGGATGTGGCAGATGATATTGAAGTACATGAATCCACTGTGAGCAGATTGACAACCAACAAGTATATATCTACGCCTCATGGCATATTTGAATTAAAATACTTTTTTAATAGTGGTCTAAGCAGGGAAGGAGGTAGTGATATATCTGCAGAAAGTGTCAAGCACTTTATAAAACAGCTTATATCTCAAGAAGACCCTAAAAAACCATTGAGTGATAAAAAGATAGCTCAAATATTAAAAGAACGTTTTAAAATACAAATAGCTAGAAGGACCGTTGCAAAATACAGAGAGGCACTGGGGATACCCTCCTCCAGCAAGAGAAAAAGACTATTTTAACCAAAATACAAGGAGGCCCTAATGGAACTACAATTTAATTTCAAAAATTTTGAGCCTTCAGATCACCTTAAAAATTATGCACAAAACCGTTTTTCAAAACTAGAAAAATACATAAGGAGGAAAGATAGTGCCTTTCTTCAAATAAACATGGAAGTGGATAGATATAGACAAAAGATAGAGGTCATATTAACTGCAGATGACCTACACCTTTCTGCCCAAGAGGAAAGTGAAGATATGTATAGCAGTATAGACAAGGTCCTTGATAAAATGGATGCCCAGCTTAGAAAGATAAAGGATAAGGAGAAGGATAGGAGAAAGGGAAAACTAAACAGGTCCCAATCTATGAAAAAGATCTCCAGCCTTGAAGATTCTTCCCCCTCTGGTGCACCTAATATTGTGATCTCAGAGAGATATATCTCAAAACCCATAACTGTGGAAGATGCGGCAGTGGAGCTTCAGAGGAATGAATATAATTTTGTTGTATTTTTTAATGCAGAGACCAATAGGGTAAATGTCCTATATAAGAAAAAAAATGGAGACCTGGGACTAATTGATCCAAGGATGTAGACCATGCAATTGTCAGAATATTTAAAAAAAGAACTAATAATTCCAGCACTTAGTTCTACTTCAAAACAGGAAGTACTAAAGGAGCTCCTCCACCCTGTTGGGAGAGAATTTCCCCAGATAGACACCAGATATGCCTATAAGATCCTCATGGAGAGAGAGAGACTGGGGAGTACGGGGATCGGCGATGGTGTGGCCATCCCCCATGGAAAGATGGAGGAGCTTGACAAGATCATCCTGGTGGCTGGGAGGAGCTTTGAAGGAGTAGACTTTGATGCCCTGGATAAAAAACCATGTTATATTTTTTTCCTGGTCTTGGCACCAGAAAATGTTGCAGGGCTTCACCTGCGTCTACTGGCCCACATATCCAGGCTCCTAAAGGACGTAGAGTTCAGAAGGGCGTTTATGGACGCAGAGGATGTGGAGGCCATGTGGGACCTGTTAAGATCTGTATAGGGGAGGCATAGGAGTGAGGGCAAAGAATGGCTTCCCTGTGATAATTGTAACAGGCATCTCAGGGGCAGGTAAGTCCACTGCCCTTAAGGTCTTTGAGGACATGGGCTTCTTTAGCGTAGATGGTCTCCCCCTTCCCATGGTGTCCAGATTAATACAGTTGTTTACAACAGAAAATCCCAGAAATTACAGGGGAATATCTCTAGGGGTGGATATTAGGCAAAGGGATTTTCTGGGGCAGTGGGAAGAGATAAAGAGGGAAATACAGGGACAATCAATGGAATTAACCATAATCTTTCTGGACGCCTCCCTGGATGTCCTATTAAAGAGATATGCCACCACCAGGAGACCCCATCCCCTGGAATCCCAGAATCTTACCCTGGAACACGCCATCTTGGAAGAAAAGGAGCTTCTCTCCCCCATAAAGAAAGAGGCCCATTTTATCATTGATACCTCTTCATTTTCCATCCATGAGCTGAGGAGAAATATCCAGGCAAAGTTCAACTTCTTAAATGACAAGAGGGCAGGGATGAGGATATATCTCATCTCTTTTGGATATAAATATGGGGTTCCCACAGAAGCGGATATGGTTATGGACCTGAGATTCCTCCCCAATCCCTTTTTTGAAGATGCCCTAAGGGCCACCCCTGGCACATCCAGGGAGATACAAAAATGGATAATGAATTTTCCCCAGAGCCAGGCCTTTATGGATAAGTTAATGGAATTTTTAGAATTTATCCTCCCCTTATATGCGGAGGAGGGAAGATATAGACTAACTCTTGCATTTGGATGTACAGGGGGATACCATCGCTCTGTGTCCGTGGCAGAGATAGTATATCGCAAACTCAAGGAAGAGGACTTTAACGTCTATCTTGAACACCGACACCTCTCACTAGGCTAGAGGATAACATGGTTGGAATCATAATCGTAACTCACCTGGACTATGGAGAGAAACTACTTGAAACAGCCCAGGCCATTGTGGGCAAACAAGACAGATGCGTGGCAGTATCTGTGGATGTGTCCAAGTCCATGGAGGAGATCCTGGGTGATATCCAGATAGCAGTGAGGGAACTGGATGAAGGAGATGGGGTCCTAATACTCACTGACATGTTTGGGGGGACTCCCAGCAATCTGAGTTTTTCTCTGCTAAGTAGTTATAATCTAGAGGTTGTCACAGGGGCAAATCTCCCTATGCTCCTGAAGATCTTGACAAACAGGGAAAGCCCCCTGGGGGAACTGGCTATGATGGCAAAGAGTGCAGGTAAACAGGGGATAAGGGTGGCAGGAGAGGTATTAAAGAGAAAGGTGGCACCTCATCATGGAGAATAGAAGACTCTGGGTGAGGATTGACAACAGACTGGTGCATGGACAAGTAATAGAGACCTGGATCCCCTATTGCGGGGCAAAGGTATTGGTGGTGGCAAATGATGCCCTTAAAAAGGACGATATACGTCAAGAGATAATAAAAATAGCCATTCCTCCCTCTGTAAGGGTGCTCTTTTGTGACCTATATTCTGTCCAGGAGGAGATAGACAAACTCTCTCAAGAGGAGGAGACCTCTATTTTTATCCTGTTTGCCTCATGTCAGGATGCCAGGAAGGCCTATGACTCTGGTTTTTCTTTTCCCATCCTAAACATAGGGAATCTCCATCATGCAGAGGGGAAAATCACCCTATGCGAACACATCTTCCTCAGTGAAGAGGATATAGAATGTCTTAGATTCTTTAAAAGAGAGGGTATCACCATAGACTTCAGATGCGTTCCTAACAAACAGGTGACAATCAAAAATATCCTGTGAGGTGACAAGTGATAAAGATAATACACATAGGGGTGCTGAGTTTTTTTTTGTCATATGTAATCTGAGCCGCAGTGCAGTGGCCCTGGGGATAGTGGATCGCCCCATTGTGATTGCCCTCATATTCTCTATCTTCACCCAGACCCTATGGCCCCACATGGCGGTGGGGATATTTTTTGAACTGTTATGGTTGGATAACATACAGGTGGGCACATATATCCCTCCCAATAATACCCTCGCCACCTTTTTGGTACTCAGTTCCCTGGAGCTTTTTCATCCTTCTCCCCTTCAGCTCCTGCTCCTTTTGATAATAGGCATAGGTACTGCGTATGTAGGGATCTATCTGGAAAAGATCCACAGAAACATTCAGACCTCAATATATGAAAGGACATTAAAGAGGATCCATTCTAATCAATGTAGCAGAATGGACTTCACCATCTATTTCTCTCTAGGGATATTTTCTATACTAAGCATTATATTTTTCATCTCGGCCCTGGTAGTGAGCTCCTACACCTTAAATCTCACCACCAATCTCCTGGGAAGGCCCATCCCCGTGGGATGGGAGATCATCTGGGGTCTATCTCTCATTGGAGGGATACTTTCTCTCAGGATAAAAGATAGTTACCAGGTCCTAGTAGTGGCCTTTATAATCTTGGGAATACTTCTGGTGACCTCTCCATCTCCATAATAAAAAAGGGGGCCCAGGCCCCCTTCTATGCCGAGGGAGGGATTCGAACCCTCACGGGCGGATGCCCACTACCCCCTCAAGATAGCGTGTCTACCAATTCCACCACCTCGGCCCTTTTTATTAAATTAAAGAACAACCTCAAATAGAGATTTAAATCTCTTATCCTATTTTTCAATCCTTGTCCAGATTTTTTGTCCTATTTTTCAGGAGCGCTTCCCCCTCTTGCCTCCTTTGCCTTCTTCTCACCCTTGTTGCTGGGAAGGGCGGAAGAGGAGTGTTTTGCAGGAGAAGATACAGGTTTTTCCAGGATTATAGAAGGCTGAGACGCCTTTATCTTTTTGGCAGAATCCAGGATACTAAAACCCAGCGATGTAGAAAAAAAGATAATGGCCATCACCACAGTGAGCTTTGCCAAAAGCCCCCCTGCACCACTTCCACCAAAAAATGAGGTGGAACTTGGCCCTCCAAATATCACGCCCATTCCCTCATGTCCACTTTGAAGAAGCACAAAGATAATGAGAAAAATGCAGGCAATAAAATGAATGGTCAATAACAGAGTCTCCAATGTCCTCCTCCCCCTGGCTCATTCAGGCCAGGATTATTTCACTAAAGTCTTTTGCATTCAAACTGGCTCCTCCTACCAAGACTCCATCCACATTGTCAATACCAATTATCCTGGAGGCATTGTCAGGTTTTACACTTCCTCCATAGAGTATCCTTACCTCCTTTCCCCTCTCTCCAAAGCTCCTGATAAGCTCTTCTCGTATAAGGGCATGGGCCTCTCTTATCTCCTTCTCTCCTGCCACCTCTCCTGTACCTATGGCCCACACAGGCTCGTAGGCTATGGAGAGCCTGTGGGAGATATCCATATCCTTCTCAAGAGGGTCCAAGGCAGAAGTAAGTTGAGATACAATGACCTCCTCCACCTTTGATGCCCTTCTCTGAGAAAGGGTCTCTCCAATACACAGTATCACATTGAGCCCCACATCTAATCCAAAGGAGACCTTTCTGGAGATAAGTTCCTCATCCTCGCCCATGATATGTCTTCTCTCAGAATGCCCCACCAATACATAACTACATCCCACATCCATAAGCATCCCGGGAGATACCTCCCCGGTAAATGCCCCCTCTTTTGCTGGATAAAAATTCTGGGCCCCCAGGGAAAACCCTTCCTGCTCTCTTATCTGCTCCCACACCACCTCAAGAGAGGTATATGAAGGGATTATCAGGACCTCCCTATCCCCATCCAGTCTATCTGCTACCATCTTCACCAGTAGAGAAGCCGTCTCTTTTGCCTCCTCCCTTGTCTTGTGCATCTTCCAGTTTGCGGCCATAAGCCTTTTCATATGTGTTCCTCCTCCTTGCTCCCTTTTTAACCCTCATATAGTCCAAGTGCCTTTAACCCTGGCAGTTGCTTGCCCTCCAAAAACTCCAGAAAAGAGCCCCCTCCTGTGGAGATAAAGGTTATCTTATCCGCCAGATTACATCTGTGGATCAGGTTATCTGTATCTCCTCCCCCCACAATGGTAACGCCCTCAACCGCGGCCACGCTGTGGGCAAGTCCAAAGGACCCCTGGGAGAAGGATGGGTTTTCAAAGACCCCCATGGGACCATTCCATACCACTGTCCTGGCATCTTTGAGCACCTCTGCAAACAGGGTATGAGAGGCAGGCCCTATGTCAAATATCTTGCCATCCTCTGATACATCCTGATAAGGGCACACCCCCAGAGGGGCCTCATTTTTTATGTCCTTCCCCAGCACATAGTCCACAGGCAGATAAAAACTCGTTCCCCTCTCTCTGGCCTTTTCTATTATCTCCTTTGCCTTATCAACAAGTTCCTCCTCATATATGGATGCCCCTATACCATATCCCTCTGCCTTTCTAAAGGTATTTGCCATGGCCCCACCTACAATTATCCTGTCCACCTTCTCCATGAGAGAATTTAATATCCCCAATTTGGTGGAGACCTTGGCACCCCCTGCAATGAGTACATAGGGATGCTCTGGCTTACTCAAATAATTATTGAGGTATTCTATCTCCTTCTTTATCAAAAAACCTGCACAAACCTCCTGCATCTGCTCAGGTACGCCCACCACAGAGGCATGGGCCCGATGCACCACCCCAAAGGCGTCATTCATATATATCTCTCCAAGGGAGGCAAGGGCCTTGCTGAAAAGGGGATCGTTTTTTGTCTCCCCTTCATGGAAACGAAGATTCTCCAGCACCACTATCTCCCCTTCCCCCATATCAGATACCATCTTCTCCACATCCTCTCCAATACAATCTGGGGCCATCTTTACCTCTACAGATAAAAGTTCCTCCAGCTTCCTGGCCACTGGTCTAAGGGAAAGCTCTGAAACAACCTTTCCCTTGGGTTTCCCAAGATGGGAACAGGCAATGAGCCTCCCCCCCTGTTTCAGGATATACTCTATGGTGGGAAGGGCCGCCTTTATACGGGAGGCGTCCTGGATCTCCCCAGCACTTAAGGGGACATTGAAATCAAACCTACCCAGTATCCTTTTGCCTTTTATATCTATCTCATCTATAAACTTCATTACACACCTCCCCCTGCTTTGGTCTTAAGTTTTTTCATATAACCCCATCCTCACCTGGCATATATCCCAAGGTCAAGGATACACCTATCCCCTATTGACATATTATATCTACGGGCAAAGCTCTCCTGATTCATTGCAAGCTCCAGATACCCCTGACTTCCGTCAAGGATCCCCGCATCTCCCGGGGGGATTGAGGAATAATTCATGACAATCCACAGGGGTATCTCAACAGGTCCCCTCAAAAATATCCTCTCTCGCACCCGCAGGGAAGTCCACCAGCAAGAAGGGATATTTAATACACAGTTTCCAAATCTATCAATGTGAATAATACGAGCTGATAGCCTCCCCCCCTGAAGACTTATTTCCTCCATTTCAAGGGTAGAGATCTGTGCCCTGGAAAGGGGCTCTCCCATCTCCGTCGCCCCCTTGCCTCTGGCCAGTTCAATGGCCACTGGAGCAAATACATCCCTTCCATGAAATGTACTACTCACAGCCCCCCTAAAAAATCCCCTTCTTAGACGATAGATCTCCTCTCTAGAGGGGTGACGATAGAGGAGTTCTGAGACAACTCCATTGTCTGGACAAATGAGCCATTTGTTATCCTTCAGGATAATCAAGATATCCCTCTCACTTCCCACCCCTGGGTCCACTACTGCCAGTACAATACAATCCCGTGGTAGATACTCCCATGTGGATGCCAGAAAAAATCCCCCCTGATAGAGGTTGTGGGCGTCTATCTGGTGGGATATATCCAGAAAAAAGGCATCTTCTATCTCTGATAATATCCTTGCCTTCATCTGGCATACATAGGGGTCTGCCAGACCAAAATCTGTGAGCAAACAGAACACATGCCTCTTCATAACCTCTGATACTATCACTTAAACCTGCAATGCTCAATGAAAAAACCCACAGGACCATCCCCTGAAATAATCACAGTCCCACCTCTGATGCCACACTAGAGATGGCCTCTATACACATCTGAGAAAATTCAGCAAAAGAAAGTCCCAATTTTTCACACTCCATTATCCTCTCCCTGGATACATTGGCGGCAAAACTTTTGTCCTTCATCTTCTTCTTAAGGCTCTTGGGCTTCATCCCTTCCATGCCCTGTGGTCGCACCAGGGCATTTGCCCTTATAAGACCCGTAATGGTTTCCCCGCAGCGAAGTGCAATATCCAGGGTAGAGGAAGGTTCCACTCCTGTATATTCACTATTATGGGCAACTATGGCATGAAGGGCCTCTGGGGGCAACTTATCCTTTAATAACTCCTCCACCGCCACCCTCCCATGTAATTGAGGGTTCTCCTTTGTCCTTTCATAATCAATGTCGTGGAGGAGCCCCACCATTGCCCACAAATCCTCGTCCTCCCCAAAATGTCTCGCAAGTCTCCTCATCACTGCCTCAGTCTCAAGGGAGTGAAATATAAGGGACCTTTCCTGAATATGTTCTTTCAAAAGGGCCAGGGCTTCTTCTCTCTCCATAACCTCACCACCTCCCCACATAGTAAGGATTTAACAAAAAAGCCCCCCAATAAAGGGGGGCCCTTTCTTTTTCCCTAAAAACACACATTCCCCTGGAATTAGATCTGACCTGCCTTTAGTTTGTCCAGATACTCGTCCATGGTCTTGGCGGCCACACCGCTTAATACAATGAGTCCAATGAGGTTTGGAATGGCCATGAACCCATTGAGGACGTCAGAGAGGGTCCACACAAAGGAGAGCTTGGCTACTGCACCAATAAAGGCGGCAATAACAAAGAGGATCCTGTAGGGGATATTGGTCTTGGAACCAAAGAGATATTCTGTACACTGCTCACCGTAATAGGACCATCCCAGGATAGTGGAATATCCAAAAAGCGCAGAACCTATGGTAACAATATAGGCCCCAAAGGTACCAAGGGAAGAACTAAATGCAGAAATGGTAAGGGCAGTGCTGGTCTCTCCATTTGTCCACACACCAGTCATCACAATAGCCAGGGCGGTAATGGAACAGGTAACAATGGTATCTATAAAGGTTCCCACCATGGCCACCAGTCCCTGCCTTCCAGGATCAGCAGTCTTTGCAGCAGAATGGGCAAGGGACCCAGTACCAAGACCTGCCTCATTGGAGAAGATCCCCCTGGCAACCCCAAACTGAAGGGCCTTTGCCACGGTGGCACCAGCAAATCCACCCATTGCGGCCTGACCAGTAAAGGCGCTCTTAAAGATAAGGGCCATAGCAGTTCCCAGTTTACTGATATTTAACAGGATCACCAGAAGACCTCCAGCGATATAGATCACTGCCATAAAGGGAACAAAGTATTCAGTAACACTTCCCAGCCTCTGGATTCCACCCAGGATGACCAGGGCCGTGAACACCGCCAGCACAGCACCCACAATATAATTACTCATAGTCACATTCTGGACACTAAATAGCTTTGCAATAGAGAGGGCAACACTATTGGACTGGACCATACATCCAATTCCAAAAGCCGCAATCATTCCAGAAAATGCAAAGGCCACAGCGAGTATCTTCCCCAGGGGCTTCCCTATATACTGGGATGCCCCATCTTCCAGATAATAAAAGGCCCCACCGATCATGGTACCGTCCTCTGCCTTTCTTCTGTACTTAACCCCCAGCAGGGCCTCAGTTGCCCTTGTGGCCATCCCAATGAGGGCTGTGAGCCACATCCAGAGAGGGGCCCCAGGTCCACCCAGGGCAATAGCAGTGGCCACACCGGCAATATTACCATTTCCCACAGTGGCCGCCAGGGTGGTCATAAGTGCCTGGAATGGGGTAATATCGCCTTCTCCCTTTGCCTTTGATTTAAAAGAGGCACCTGTAAAGGCAAGTTTCAAGGCAAGTCCCAGTTTTCTAAACTGAACCCCCCGATACCTGATAGTTAAAAGGATACCAGTAAAAAATAGGGCAACCATCATGTACTTACCCCACATAAAACTGTCCAGCACATTCAACAGATGCATCATAACACTATCCTCCTGGCTTTTTAAATTAACGAAGCTCAAAGTACATAGGGTACTCTAACATTATATCCTTTATAAATCACAAAGGTCTCCAGGGACTGGACGTCCTCTATCTTACTTACCTCCTCAGCATAAAATTCTTTAAGTCCATATTTGTCATTAAATATCACAAAGAGCATAAGATCATATCTTCCTGTAACCACACTTACTGAAACCACACCACGGAGCCTGCTAAATTCCTCTCCCTTCTTAAACATATCCGTGGTCTTTAGCTTCACCCCAATAATCACCAGCTGATGATTTGGAACACCCTCAATATCCACCAGTCCTTCTATAGAGAGGAGGCCTGCGTCTATCATCTTTCTCACCCTCGCCCGAACTGTGTTCTCTGTAATGTTCAACTTTCGAGCAATCTTCTTAAAGGACTTTCTTCCCTCTCTAAGTTCTTTTATAATCCTGAGGTTTATCTCATCCACCTTCACTCTCATATAATCTCCACCGAAGAAGGAATTTTAGGGAGAATATAGACAGATATAGGTAAAACATTTTTGTATTTTTTTCAATAGGTTTTTCCCCTATTGTGCAAGAACCTTCTCCGGAGGCTCATACACATCCATCATATCAAATGCCCGGGCCACAGGGGCACAGGTGAGTTTCCCCAGATAGGTATTGAGTCCCTTTAGCAGGGCAGGATTGTCCTTACAAGCCTGTTTTACCCCCTTGGATGCCAGTTCAATGCCATATCTTATAGTGGCATGATTCAGGGCAAAGGTTGAGGTACGGGAATATGCCCCAGGCATATTTGCCACACAATAGTGGAGTACCTTCTCCACCACATAAACAGGGTCACTATGGGTGGTGGGTTTTGAGGTCTCAGCGCATCCTCCCTGATCAATTGCCACATCCACGATAATAGAGCCTGGTTTCATTAGCTTTAGATGTTCTCTGGAGATGAGTTTAGGGGCCTTTGCACCAGGGATAAGGACCGCACCTATCACCATGTCTGCCTTTGCAAGGGCCACTTCTATATTATGACTGTTACTGAACTGGGTGAAGACATTGGAGGGAAGGATATTCTCCAGATGTTCCAGGGTCCTCACATTAATATCCAGTACTGTCACAGTTGCCCCCATTCCTGCAGCGGTCTTTGCCGCATTGCTCCCAACCATTCCACCCCCTATAATCAGGATATTTGCCGGGAACACCCCAGGGACTCCAGTGGGGAGTATTCCCCGTCCACCCCTGGGTCTACCCAAAAAATAGGCACCCATAAGGGGGGCCATCCTTCCCGCCACCTCACTCATGGGCTTTAAAAGGGGGAGGGTACCATCTGACTCCTGCACGGTCTCATAGGCCATGGCAATTATCTCCCGTTCCAGACATGCCCTTGTGAGTATCTCATCTGCGGCAAGGTGAAAATAGGTGTATAGGAGGTGTCCCCGTCTCATAAGTGGATACTCCTGGGGGAGGGGCTCCTTCACCTTTACTATCATCTCACAGCTATCCCATACCTCTTCTGCAGTATCCAGTATTCTGGCCCCTACTCTTACATATTCTTCATCTGAAATACCAGAGCCCTCTCCTGCTCCCTTTTCAATATACACCTCATGTCCTGCCTCCACATAGGCCCGTGCAGCAGCAGGGGTCATCCCCACCCGAAACTCATTGTTTTTTATCTCCTTAGGGCACCCTATCTTCATAGTCTCTCTCCTTTTTTTTCCTTATTTTCTCATAACACTCCCTTGCCTTAAAAGAACTCCTCACAAAGGGACCAGCCAGGGCCACCTTAAATCCCATATCCAGGGCCCGCATCTCCAGATAGGAAAATTCCTCAGGGGTGTAATACCTCACCACTTCTAAATTTCCTCTGGTGGGTTGAAGATATTGACCAATAGTCACAGCATCACATCCCGCATCCCTTAAGTCCAGAAGCACCTCCTCTATCTCCTCTATACTCTCCCCCAATCCCACCATGATCCCGGACTTCACAACGAGGGAGGGAGAGATCTCCCTGCTTTTGCGCAGTAGTTCAAGGGAACGATAATAGTCCGCCCCTGGTCTTACCTTGCTATAGAGAGAAGGCACTGTTTCCACATTGTGATTCAATACCACCACAGGGGATTTTAATACCGTGGAAAGGGCAGAAATATCTCCTTTAAAATCCGGTACAAGGACCTCAACCAGAGAGGAAGGGGACACATGGGTAATGGAAGAGACAACCTTAACAAAGTGGGAAGCACCACCATCTGAGAGGTCATCCCTGGTAACAGAGGTAAGCACCACATAGCTAAGACCCATCTTAACCACAAAATCCGCAATATTGTGAGGCTCATCAGGGTCAAGGGGACGGGGAATCCCACTGGCAACAGAACAAAATCTGCAATTTCTGGTACAAATTGGTCCCATGATCAAAAATGTGGCAGTCCCTCTGGAGAAACATTCCCATCTATTGGGACACCTTGCCTCCTCACACACAGTATGAAGACCCTTGGAATCCAAGAGACACTTGGTCCTCCCAAATGCAGGGGTGGTGGGAAGTCTTGTGGTAAGCCACGGGGGTTTTGGACGTCTAGGGAAATTATTCATCTGAAAATCTCCTCACCTTCTTTCAGGTTCTCATCTATCCCCTCTATTTCAAGGGAAAAAACATCTGAAAACACATCAAGGGCAATCCTCTTTACCTCCCTCATCTCTATCTTCTCTGACGCATAATCTTCAAGGGAGCCAATGTTGATTCCCTTTAATCCACATGGATTTATCCAGGAAAAAAAGTCCTTATTCACACAGATATTGAGGGCAAGCCCGTGATAGGAGATACCCCTTCTTATGGCTATACCCACGCTTCCCACCTTACAATCACCCATCCACACACCTCTATTCAGGGGATTCCTGCATAAATCAAGCCCAAACCTATGGGCTATCTCTATCATCACCTCTTCCAGAAGAAAAACCATATCTCTCACAGGCAAGCGGGGAGATCTCAAATCAAAGATAGGATACACAACCAGTTGTCCAGGACCATGATAGGTAATGTCTCCTCCTCGGGTTATGTGAAAGACCTCTACTCCCCTATCTCTGAGCACATTATCTCCCACCAACAGGTTCTCTCGTCTTCCATGTCTTCCAATGGTAAACACGGGCATATGTTCCACAAGGATCAACACATCCTTCTCTGGTCTTTTCTCTATCTTTTCTCTCACCACCTGCTCTTGAAACTCAAGAGCCCTTTTATAGGGCACATATCCTGCTGGAATAAAGACCCTGCACCTTCTCATAATTAGTATCCAGTGAGACACGGTTTCCTGGCGGCAAGTACCTCGTCCAATCTCTTCACCTTTGTATTGTGAGGAGCATTTTTCACCACCTCTGGGTCTGTCTGAGACTCTTCCACTATCTTCCTTATGGCCCATATAAATCTATCCAGATTCTCCTTGGATTCGGTTTCTGTAGGCTCTATCATGATTGCCCCATGTACCACCAGGGGAAAATAGATAGTTGGTGGATGGAAACCATAGTCAATGAGCCTCTTGGCCAGATCCAGGGTGGATACCTTGTACTTTAAAAGTCCCTTGTCAGTAAACACACACTCATGCATACATGTGCGGTCATAGGGAAGATGAAGCACCCCCTTTAAGCACTCCTTGAGATAGTTGGCATTTAGTACCGCAAGCTCAGTGGCCCTTTTGAGCTCTCGGCCCATGGTCAAGATATAGCAATAGGCCTTTACCATCACCAGGAAGTTCCCATAAAAGGAGTGAACCCTTCCAATGGAATCTGGATAGTCACTGGAGAGGACATATCTTTCCCCCTCCCTTTCCACTCTGGGCACAGGTAAAAAATCCACTAGTTCCTCAGTAACACACACAGGGCCAGAGCCAGGTCCACCTCCCCCGTGAGGGGCAGAAAAGGTCTTGTGAAGATTTAGATGGAGGATGTCAATGCCACTCTTTTTTAGATCCACCACTCCCATAAGGGCATTAAGGTTGGCCCCATCACAATATACCAGTCCGCCCTTCCCATGGACTATATCCGATATCTTTTTGATGTTTTCCTCAAAGAGTCCAAGAGTATTTGGATTGGTAACCATGATTCCCGCAGTATCTTCATCCATAAGTCTCTCCACCTCCTCAGGAGATAATATCCCCTGCTCATTGGAGGCAATCTTCACTGTATCATATCCACAGATGGCTGAAGATGCGGGATTGGTACCATGGGCAGTATCTGGAATGAGTATCTTTTTCCTGGGCCTGCCCTTTTTCTTATGATAGGCATACATTATTCTAATTCCAGTGTATTCCCCATGAGCACCAGCCGCAGGCTGAAGGGTGACTCCGTCCATGCCTGTTATTTCCTTTAACATCTCTTCTAGATGATACATAAGACGCAAGGGAGCCTGCACCATCTCAGATGGGAGGAGGGGATGCACTGCGGTGAATTCCTCTTTAGATGCAATGGTCTCATTTATCTTGGGGTTATATTTCATGGTGCATGAGCCAAGGGGGTAGGTCCCTGTATCCACTCCAAAGTTCCATTGAGAGAGGCGAGTATAGTGTCTAACTACATCTACCTCGCTCAGTTCAGGAAGGGGCAAATCCTCTCTCTTCAGTTTCTCCTCTACCTCCTCCTCTGGCACCTCACAGGGAGGAAGGGAATATCCCTTGCGTCCCTTTTTACTGGTCTCCCACAGGAGGTTTTCTTCCATTACCAGAGAAGTGGTCCCCTGGGCAGTAAACTCTTTTAGCATGATGACACCTCCTTGATTAAACTGTCCATCTCTGCCCTGGTCTTGGTCTCAGTTACACACATAAGATAGCAGTCTTCCAGCTCAGGATAGTATCTCTCAAGGGAGAGTCCCAATATAATATCCCTTTCCTTCAACCTGGCATATATCTCTTTTCCCTTTCCCCTGAAGTTCACCACAAACTCGTTAAAGAAGGGAGAGGAAAATATCGCCTCATATCCCATTCTTTCAAGATGTGTCTTTACATAGGAGGCACCATTATGACAGAGACCTGCCACCTCCCTCAATCCCTGGCCCCCCAGGGTGGCCATATACATAGCAGAGATAAGGGCACACAGCCCCTGGTTTGAACATATATTGGAGGTGGCCTTTTCCCTCCTTATGTGCTGTTCCCTGGTGGACAATGTGAGGACAAACCCCCTCTTTCCCTCTCTGTCCCTAGTCATACCCACCAGTCTCCCTGGCATACTGCGCACGTACTTCATCCTGGTGGTAAAAATACCCAGGGAAGGGCCTCCAAAGCCCTGGGGGATCCCAAGGGATTGCCCCTCACCACAACATATATCCGCCCCAAATTCTCCAGGAGGACGAAACAGACCAAAGGCCAGGGGTTCTGTGAAACTCACCACAAACAGGGCATCCATTTCTTTACACACGCGGGAAGCGGCATCTAGGTCCTCAATGCACCCAAAAAAATTAGGGGACTGAAGGGCAACTGCCGCCAACCCCTCTACCTCTGCCAGGGAAGAGAGGTCTGTTCTACCGCTTTCTCTATCATAGGGGAGATAGAGCACATTGGCGTCCCTTGTCTCAAAATAGGTATCTATCACCTCCCTATAATGGGGATGTACTGCCTGGGAAACCGCCACCGTGTTTGCCTTTTTCTTTATTCTCAGCGCCATAAAAAGGGCCTCCACAAGGGATGTGGCCCCATCGTACATGGAGGCGTTGGAGACCTCCATACCCAGCAACTTACATACCATGGTCTGATACTCAAAGATGCCCTGAAGGGTCCCCTGACTTATCTCTGGTTGATAAGGGGTATAGGCAGTATAAAACTCAGAGCGGAGCACCAGATGGGGAATAATAGACGGGACATAGTGTTGATAATTCCCCGCACCCAAAAAGGAATTTAGAGAGTGGGAGGTCCTGCTCCCCCTTACCAGCCCTTCTATATGCCTTGTGAGTTCTAATTCACTCATGGGACCTGGGAGATCAAGGTCCCGATCCCTCCTGCACTCCTCTCCCACAGGGGCAAAGAGGTCCTCCAACTTCCCTACCCCTATGGTCTCTAACATCTCCTCTATCTCTTCTGGGGTATGTGGAAGATATCTCATGACTCTTCTCCTTTTAAAAGTTCAAGATATGCATCCTTATCCATTAAGGAATCCATCTGAGAAATATCCCCTGGTTCCACCACCACAAACCAGCCATCCTCATAGGGAGAAGAATTCACCACCTCCGGGGATTGAACAAGGGATTCATTTATCTCCACCACCTTTCCTGAAACAGGCATATACACCTCTGACACTGCCTTCACAGATTCCACTGTTGCAAATTGTTCCCCCTGTTCAAAAGAGGTACCCACTTCAGGAAGTTCCACAAATACAATATCACCTAACTGGTCCTGGGCAAAATCAGTAATACCTACACGAACCCTATCCCCTTCCTTCTTTGCCCATTCATGGTCCTTGGTGTATCTAAGTTCTGAAGGAATAATTAATTCAGATATCTCTTTCATGACCTCACCTCCTTGTTGTTTAAAGGAATCTTTTTATATCCATCCTTGCAGTCCTATGGGGCCTTATGTCAGGAACAATGGTCACCTTCAGGGTGCGCTTAGAGTCCTGAAGAAACACACTACTTCCATGGGACAGTTCCCTATCCACCAGGACAAAGCCACATGCCGCCCCTCTGGGTCTAAAGCCTTCTGGTTTATCCTCTGAATTTACTGAATAGACCTTCCCTCCTATCACCGAGATGCCCATATCTGTGACACAGGTGAGGACCCTTCCAATGGGTCTATTCTCCTCATCCAGGACCCTTGGTTCATCCTCCATATTCACCTTCCTTAGGTCCGGGGCCAAAAATGGATAGGTATAGGTGGAATAAGAACCAAGAAGAGACTCCAGTGCCTCTCTTCCAATAAAGTCCTTGGAAAAAGACTTACCATATTCCTCCCAGGGGAGACAAAAATCCCAAGGATTGTTTAGAAATGGCCAGTGACCTATATCCTGATGGGAAAGGGGTAAACATGCCCCAGCCCGAAGGGAATCCCTTGCCGCAAGACCACATGGCATAAGACCCAACTCCTCCCCCACCTCAAACAAGAGTTCCCACACGGAGAGGGCATCCTTGGCAAGACAGTATATCTCAAACCCTATCTCACCAGTGTATCCAGAACGAGACAGAAGTACTGGGACACCGTTAATTAGTTCCACCCCCTCCCCTTTATAAAGAGAGGGATCAAAAAAGCCCTTAAAAGAAAAATATGGCATATCCTCCAGGACCCTGCGGCCCTTCTTCAAAGCGCGCTCAATAATACGAGGGGCAAGGGGACCCTGAAGGTCTATCTTTCCCAGCCTATCCGTCATATCCTCTATCTCCACCTGTGCATCCCCTCTATGAGAGAGGAGATGAGATGCAATTGTGGACCCCATAGAGGCGTTTACCACCACAAAGTAAAGCTCATCCTCAACCTGATACACAATGGCATCATCTATCACATGGGCATCTTCATCTAAGAATACCCCATACACCAGACGAGACTCCACCAGTGGTCCACCCCTAATGGCCCTTTCCAGGTCCCTGGAAAAACACCTGTTCAACAACCCCCTGGCCCCCACCCCCCTCAAGAGGATAGCGGCCATGTGAGAGGTATCAAATATCCCCGCACCAGTAAGTACACTCAAATGCTCTGCCCTGGCAGAACCATACCACAGGGGCATCTCATACCCCCCAAACTCAGAAAAATTCGCCTTCCTCTCCCTATGCCAGGAAAAGAGAGGCGTCTTCTTGACCTCACCCATAAAACACCCCCTTTGGATTTAAAGGGCCTATAATTTAGACCAACACCTTAAACCATGTTCACTCAAAAACAGGATTGTGTCAAGGGCATTTTGATTTTTATGTTAAAAAATATAAAAAAAATTTACAAAAAAATTAAAAAGAGATATTATTTTTTGTGGTTATAAAAATTTTTAATAAATTCAGGTCATTGAGCTTAAAGGGGAAAACAAAAAAAGCTTTGAGGGAATAGATGGGAGGTGTTATTCTAAATAATAAACAAAAGGATAAGCACAAGGAGGCAATATGTCCAAGGAGATTGTAATAATAGGGGGAGGTCCTGGAGGATATACTGCGGCCATTTATGCGTCTCAAATGGGGGCAAAGGTATGTTTGGTGGAGCGAGACAGGATTGGGGGCACCTGTTTGAACAGGGGATGTATCCCCACAAAGGCCCTTGTGGCAAGTGCTTCTCTCCTTCAAAAGATCCGCATGGCCAAAAATTTTGGGATAGAGGTAGAGGGAGTTCGTCCTAATATAGGGGATATGTTTGCCAGGAAGGAAAAGATAGTGTCCCTGCTTAGAAAGGGGATAGAGGCCCTTATAAAAAGGAATAGGGTAGAGATAATAAAGGGGCATGCCACCCTTACCCCTGATAAGGAGGTAGTTGTCAGAGGGGAAGAAGGAGACAGGAGGATGAAAGGCTCCCATATAATTGTGGCAGTGGGGAGCAGGAGTCGCAGTCTTCCTCACATAGACTTTGATGGGAAACACATCCTCTCCAGCACGGATCTATTAGAGATGGAGAAGGTCCCTGAGAGTATAGTAATAATAGGGGGAGGGGTAATTGGATGTGAATTTGCGTACATCCTATCCTCCCTGGGTTGCAAAGTAATAATACTTGAGGCCCTGGACCGACTCCTGCCAATCAAGTCCATAGATCCAATGTGTTCCCGACTTCTCCTCAGGGAGTTTAAAAAGGCAAGGATAGGGGTCCACCTAAAGACACTGGTCCAGAGGGTGGTTGTGAAACCTGGAGGAGGGGTCCAGGTGGTGTTTAGCCAGGGAGAGGGGGAAGAGATAAAAGAGATAGCGGCAGAAAAGGTGGCGCTATGTGTGGGGAGAGCCCCGGTATTGGAGATAGAGGAAATGGAGAAGGTGGGGATCTCTACCTATGGGGGGGGATGGTTGGAGGTGGATGAGACCCTTATGACCTCCAGAGATGATATATATGCCATTGGCGATTGTCTTGGACCAAAACGCCCCATGCTTGCCCATGTGGCATCACACGAGGCCATTGCCGTGGTGTCCTCACTCCTTCAGGGGAGAGGGGGGGTGGATTATCTAAATACCCCTTCAGTGGTATATACAGAGCCAGAGATAGGGTGTGTGGGACTATCTGAGGAGATGGTCAGGGAAAGGGGGATCCCCTATGAGTGTGTATCTGTCCTCTTTCGTTCCCTGGGTAGATCCCATACTAGCTCAGATATATCAGGGGAGGCAAAGTTAATATTTGACACGCGGGACAAAAAAGTCTTAGGAATACACATAGTTGGGGCCCATGCCTCAGAACTGGTGGCCACAGGAGGGGTATTGTTAAAGAAAAATGCCACCATAACAGAGATAAAGCACACTATATTTGCTCATCCAACGTTCTCTGAAATATTCCACGAGGCATCTTTAAAGGCATTGGGGACACCCCTTCATGGATAAATCTCCAGATAATTGTCCCACCTTAAAGAGGGAGGAAGGGAGATGAGTGAAAAACAGAGAGGATATTATGAGGCTGGGGAGGGGGTAAAGATATTTTATGAATTCTTCTTCTCCTCCCCCTCCAGGCCCACACTGGTATTTATAAATGGTCTACTTCAATGCCTCTTCAACTGGTACCCCTTAAAAGAACACCTCTCTTCTCTCTATAACCTCCTCTTATTTGACATGAGGGGACAGGGCAAGGCCCAGATAGAGGAAGAGGCAGACATCTCCCTGGATCTCCATTGTCTTGATCTGGAAGGACTTTTAAGACATCTCTCCCTGAATAAGGTCTCATTGGTGGGGATGAGTTGCGGGGGATATGTGGCCCTTATGTTTGCCGCCAATCATCCCCAGATGGTGGAGAAGATAGTCCTGTTGGGGGTGGGAGATGGGACACGTGTGGAGATGATAGTGGACGATTGGTCAAATATGGTAAACCTGCTGGGAGATTTTGCATTCTTAAAGTTTGTACTTCCATCCCTCTTCTCTGCAGAATTTATAGAGAAAATGGGGGATAAGATGGATGGCATCCTGGATGGCCTTATAGAAAGAAATCATACCACAAACCTGATAAAGTGGCTCTCTTCCCTAACCCCCCATCCCCGCCTCTCTCCTCTCTTAAAAGAGGTATCCAGCCCTATCCTCCATATAATTGGGACAGAAGATGCCCTCATTGGCCCCAGCAGGACAGAAAAAACAATAAAAGAGACAGGCAAAGACCATAGGGTGGTATTATTGCCAGGGGTGGGACATAGCGTGATTGACGAGGCACCAGAGCAGGTGGCTCATCATATAAGGGAGTTTATCTAGTCAATTCTATGTTAAAACAGAGGCTTCAGGGAATAGAGAGACTTTTAAAGGACACCATGTCCTCCTATGCCAATCACCGCTGTCCCCTCAGGGCCGCGGCCCTTACATATGTGACCATACTCTCCATTGTACCATTCCTGGCAGTGGCATTCTCCATCTCAAAGGGATTGGGGTTCTACAACACCCAGTTTATCTATAATTTCCTGTTAAAACTTACCGCCAACAGGGAAGGCATTGTAAAAAACATAATCACCTATATAAACAACACCAATGTGGGCAAACTGGGTGGCATAGGCATGACCACCCTCTTATTGGTGGTACTTTCTCTTCTAGGGACCATAGAAGACACCTTAAATACCATCTTTCATATCCCCTCAAACCGCACTCTGAAACAAAAGGTCACCCATTACTTCTCTATCACCCTCCTCTCCCCCATTCTCATACTGGTCTTAGTAACAGTGGGCTCCTCCATAACCAGCATATCTGTGGTAAAAAGATTGTTGTCCTATTCTCTTATAAGCCACATCTATGTATTTCTTCTAAAGATACTACCCCTTTTTATGATCTGGATATCCATATATCTCCTCTTTAGATACCTCCCCAATGGAAGGGTAAAAAATAGGGGCATCCTTATTGGTTCCCTTCTCTCATCCCTGCTGTGGCAGGTCTCCAGATTTATTTTTGTATATTATGAACCCTTTAAATTTAGATATAATGCCATATATGGTAGTTTTGCAAAGGTAATTCTGGTATTCCTATGGATGTTCTTCTCCTGGTGCATCCTTTTACTTGGGGCGGTAATGGCCCAGGAGATAAATGGGGGCTCAAGGGGAAGGTTTTCCCTTATCTCCAGGCTGGGGAATTTTAATATAGAGATAAAAGAAGAGATCTTTCTAGCGGTTATAACAGTCTTGATCCAGCACTTTAAAAGGGGAGATGGGGTATGTGAAGCATGGGAGCTTGAGAAGATCTTAAATATACCCACCTATATCATAGAAGATTATCTAAGGGCACTAGCATCCATGGGATTTATCTGTAATTCAGGGGAGGGATACATCCTCTCTGGGGATATATTTTCCTGCAGGGTAAGTGACTTTCTGGAGAGGGTGAGAAAATACAACGACTGCCTCCCCCCAGAGACCATAGCCCATATGAGAAAGGGTCTTCGCATCTTCTGCCATACCCTCACAGAGCTAAAACAGGGCTCCACCATCACCCTGCAAGAGCTATCCTCAAAACTTGAATAGCTCTGGATGGGCCAGGGAGAGAAAGCTAAAGGCGCATATAACAAGGGAATGTGTTATCTTTCCCTCCCGGATCATCCAGGGAATATCCTTTAAGGGAAAGGTGAGGACCTCAATATCCTCCCTCTCGTCAAGGTGCTGTTCCCCCACCTGTGTGACATCCCTAACGAGATATGTATAGCACTCGTTGTTCAATATAGCGGGGTTGGGATGGACCTTTCCCACGAATTCTGCATCCTCTCCCCTATAACCAGTCTCTTCAAACAACTCCCTTAGGGCCGCATCCCTGGGAGAATCATAATCCTCCACTAACCCCCCGGGTATCTCTAATGTAAAATCCCTTATTCCATGACGATATTGACGTACAAATACCACCTCTGCTTTGCATGTGAGGGGTATCACATTTACCCAAGGACGGGATTCCAGGACATAAAATTCATAGCTCTCATTGGTACGGGGCGACATTGCCCTATCAATGCGAAGGTCAAAGACCTTAAAAGAACCGTCTCTCCTGGAACCTAAGAGTTTCCACCGACGAAGACACATATCCTCTCCCTCTAGCCTGGTGAATTTCCAGATTTACTAACCCATGCAAATCTGATAATAAAAGGGCTCTTTAATGTCAAAGAGAGAGTCACTCTAGAGAAGAGAGGATGCAGGAGATAATATCCTTTATTTTAGGGACCGTTGGAAAGATGGGATATCCAGGTATAGTGGTGCTTATGTTTCTGGAATCCTCCTTTTTCCCCTTTCCCTCTGAGGTGGTTATCCCCCCTGCAGGCTATCTGGCCTCTACTGGAGAGATGAACCTGCTCCTGGTGATACTCTCTGGCATAATTGGGAGCCTCCTTGGAGCAATATTTAACTACTATCTGGCCCTGTATCTGGGACGACCCTTTTTCCAGCGCTATGGACGATATCTGCTCATCTCAAATAAGGCCCTGGAGAGGTCCGAGGTCTTTTTTCAAAGACATGGACATATATCCACCTTTGTGGGAAGACTCCTACCCGGGATACGTCAATACATCTCCCTTCCCGCAGGTATAGCCAGGATGAATATGCCCCTCTTTTGCATCTTTACTGCACTTGGAGCTGGAATATGGGTGATAGTGCTTGCACTTGTGGGGTACCTCTTTGGGATGAATAGCCACCTTGTCCATCAAAAACTACGCACCATCTCCCTTTGTCTTCTCGCCTTTGTGGTGGTCATCACCTTGTTATATGTGTGGTTCTATAGGAAAAAATCCCGCTCCTGAGCCCCACGCCCCTTACTGGACCAGATGAGAGATGAGGACAGGGAATGGTGAGGCAGGGATATTCCCTCTAGGAGAGGGAATCGCATCCCTTCCTAAGCCCCAGTATCCTGACCACCTCTTCAGCGGCCCTTTTAATGAGTTGTCCCTTTTCCATCCCCTCTGCTTCCCTGGAAGATATAAGGAGCCTGGGAAAGTTCTTGTATTCCTGCCGGGGGGATATCTCATACTCAGGGGGAAAGGCATCCTCAAAGTACATCTGTTGAAATTTTATAAACTTAAGGGAGTGGGCAGTGGCATTTAGTATGGCCTCCTCGTCCCTGTCCAAAAGGCCCTCTTCCCTGGCTCTCTTCATCCCTGCCAGACACTCTCCTCCCTGGGTACAGGCAATATGGCCCCACTTATTTGCCAGGAGCATCCCCTCAATTATCTCCTGCTCTTCAACCTCTACCACACAAAAGGCATCCTCTCCTGCCATCTGTTGATACTGATTCACCAGCTCCCTTACCCGAGGAAAGGAAACTGGGTCTCCTATCATAGCGGCCTGGGCCACAGAGGGCACCACCTTTACAGGGGAATATCTTCTTGTGGAGCTCTCCTGGGCATAGTAGCGATAAATTGGGTCTGCATGTGAGGATTGAACCCCAAAAATACGAGGTAATTTCTCTATTATTTCAAGCTGATATAGTTTTAAAAATCCAGAAAGGATGGCCGCAATATTTCCTGCATTTCCAATGGGCACAAATACTACCTTCCCACGTAGGTCCCAGCCAAACCACTGGGCTATCTCAAAGGAATAGGATTCCTGCCCCAGTATCC
Organism: uncultured Desulfohalobiaceae bacterium; assembly: GCA_964427155.1. Classification (GTDB taxonomy): domain Bacteria; phylum Desulfobacterota; class Desulfovibrionia; order Desulfovibrionales; family Desulfothermaceae; genus Desulfothermus. The sequence goes on from CAYRSC010000024.1 coordinate 308,821, forward strand.
TCCAGCTATTTTTAGAATTTAACAGGGCCACATTAAAATTGTCCGCCAGATATTCCACCACCTTCATACAGTCGTCAAACACCCCGGGGATCTCTAACACAAGGGCGCCACTTCCCAGGGGTTGGGAGAGCTGTTGGGGGGTAACCTTTCCATGGGGAAGGAGGACCACACTCCTTATTGGTCCCCTCACGTATGCCGCATACATTGCCGCAGAAGCAGAAGTATCCCCTGTGGAGGCACATATGGCAAGCACTTCTTTTAGACCTTTTTTTCTCACCAGGTGTTTCAAGTAACTAAAGGCACATGCCATACCCCTATCTTTAAAAGATGCACTTGGATTCTGGCCCTCATTCTTAAAATAAAACACCTGTCCAATTTGTTTCTCCAGCTCTGGATTTGCGCGAATAATAGGGGTATTCCCCTCTCCAAGATAGACTATGTCCTCCTCTTCCAGTATAGGGGCCATAAGTTCATAAAAGCGAAATATACCCCTTAGAGAAGGGTTGCGAACCCCCATCCTGGAATCAAATATATCCCTCCAGTAGTCCCTTCCCCCTTGCTTAAGGGAGGAAAAAGTTGTGTCTGTGAGGAGGAAAACCCCCCTACATGAGGGACAGGTATAGAGGAGATTATCACTATCATACCTTTTGCCACATTCCTGACACACATATTCCATCTTTCCCCTATAGGTGGGAAATCCAAGATCTGACATAGCTGGAACTCCTTCCCCCTTATCTGTTATCAATCACCCTGATGGCCTTTCCCTCTCCCCTGGGGATGGACTTGTGTTCCACCAATTCCACCTTGGGAGTGATAAGTATCTCCTCCCTTAGCTTCCTGGCTATCTTGTTCTGAAGGGCCTTAAGTGCCCTCATATCTTCCACAAAAAACTCGTCCTTTATCTCCACCTTTATCCTCATCTGATCTATGTAGCCCTCTCTCTCCAGGAGGATAAGATAATTCTGACCCACTTCAGGGATAGACATAAGTACCTTTTCCACCTGCATGGGATATATATTGACCCCTTTGAGGATTATCATATCATCAGACCTTCCTGTTATCCTATCTATCCTTCTGTGTTTTCTCCCACAGGCACATTCCCCTGGGAGGATAGAGGTCAAATCTTTGGTGCGATATCTTATAAGGGGCATACCTTCCCTGGTTAAGGTGGTGAGTACCAGTTCTCCCACCTCCCCCTCTGGAACAGGTTCAAGGGTGTTGGGATCCACTATCTCCATGAGATAGGCATCCTCCCATAGATGCATTCCATCCTGCTCCTTGCATTCAAAGGCAACCCCAGGACCATTCATCTCTGAAAGACCATAGGAATTATACGCCCTTACCCCATATATATCCTCAATCCTGCGACGGGTCTCCTCACTATGGGGTTCTGCCCCAATCAAGGCTATCCTCAGATGAAGGGACCTTGGATCAAGTCCCATCTCCTCAAACACAGTGGATAGATGGAGGGCATAAGAGGGGATTATATGGATGGCACTTACCCTAAAATCCTGAAGGAGTTTTATTTGCCTCTTGCTATTACCTGCCCCAGCAGGGATGGTTAGACATCCCAGCCTCTCTGCCCCATAGTGGATACCCAGTCCCCCTGTAAAGAGTCCATAGCCACTCAGGTTCTGAAATATGTCCTCTGGCCTTATTCCCACCATATACATACACCTAGCCACCAGATCTGCCCACATATCCAGGTCTTTTCTAGTATAGAGCACTGCCGTGGGAGTACCTGTGGTACCAGAGGAGACATGGAGCCTTACCATCTCGCTCACAGGTCTTGTAAGGAGTCCAACAGGATAATTCTCTCTAAGGTCTTCCTTGGTGGTAAAAGGAAGATGTCTTACATCCTCTAAAGAACGAATATCCTCTGGTTCTACATGGGATAGACGATCCCAATAAAAAAGACACTGTTTTGCCCTGGCAATGGTCTCTCTGAGCCTCTTTAACTGAAGGGATTCAATCTCATCCCTGGATAAGGTCTCCTCAGGGTGAAGATATTCCTGTTCCATTAACCAATCTCCTCTAAGTCTTGGAGTTATTCCTCTTCCTGGAGGTCTTCAAAGGCCGTACAATAGGAAAGATAGGCGAGTTTTAACTGACCAATTGGTCCATTTCTCTGCTTCCCTATTATTATCTCTGCAATCCCCTTGTTGGGATTGTCTTCTCGTTTATTATACACCTCGTCTCTATACAGGAATACAATTACGTCTGCATCCTGTTCTATGGCACCAGATTCCCTCAAATCTGAAAGCATAGGTCTTCTATTCTTCCTCTCTTCCACCTTGCGATTTAGCTGAGCAAGGGCAACCACAGGGACATTTACCTCCTTGGCCAATGCCTTGAGATTCCGGGATATGTAAGAAATCTCCTGTTCCCTGGAATCCCTTTTTTGAGGAACATGCATGAGCTGAAGATAATCTATAATCACCAACCCAAGGCCCTTTTCACTTTTGAGCCTTCTACATCTCGCCCTGAGCTCTAAGGGCTCAAGGGCAGGGGTATCATCAATATAAATGGGGGCCTTTGAAAGCACATCCGCGGCCTCATATAACCTTGCCCAGTCCTCATCTGTCAAAAAACCTGTCCTTACGTTCCTCAAGTCCACCTTTCCCACCACACACAGCATCCTCATCATGAGTTGGTCCATGGACATCTCCAGGGAAAAGATGGCGGTGGGTACCCCATGATTACATGCCGCCCTGATGGCTATATTCAGACCAAAGGCAGTCTTTCCCATACTGGGACGACCTGCCACAATTATAAGGTCGGTCTTCTGAAGCCCTGCAGTAAGCTCATCAAACTTCTTATACCCTGTGGGCACACCAGTAATAAGCTCTTTCCTGTCAAAACGAGCGGCCAGTTGATCAAATATCTCCTCAACCAGTTGCTTACTGGACTTAAACCTGGGCAGTATCCTCTGCTCTGAGATAGTAAATATTGATTGTTCTGCCTCATCCAACAGGGTATCTGTATCTTCCTCTGACTCAAAGGCCATCTGGATTATTCGTGCCCCACTTTGAATAAGCTCTCTCTTTATGGCCTTTTCACGCACTATCTGGGCATAATAAAGGGCATTTGCCGCAGGGATAATGGATTCCACCAGGGAGGCCACATATGCCGACCCCCCCACCTGTTCCAGTTGGCCCTTCTTTTTAAGAAGTTCTGTAACGGTTATAAGGTCAATGGGGGTGTTGCTGGAATAGAGTTCCACAAATGCCCGGAAGATGATCCTGTGGGCAGGATGATAAAAATCATCTTCCTTTAATATCTCAACAAGGGAGTGAAATATAGTGTTATCTAGAAATACCCCCCCCAAAACTGCCTGTTCTGCCTCTATGTTTTGAGGGGGGACATTTCTGAGAAGCTCCGGAACTAGCTTTTCCGGGGGTGTCAGGGATTGTCCCTCTCTTCCATCCCTATTCGCCCTCGTCCTGCTCATTTTCCTCTTCCTGATATCTCACCACTGCCACCTTTAAGGTAGCAACCACCCCGGGATAGAGCTTTACAGGTATCTCATATTCTCCCAAGGAACGAATGGCCTTCTCCAGGCCAATCTTTTTTCTATCTATATCAAAGCCCTCTTCTTTTAAGATCTGCGAAATATTAGAGGAGGTTACAGAGCCATAGAGCTTGTCGCCCTCTCCCACTCTAACGGGAATAGTGAGCTTAAGAGATTCCAGCTTTTCAGCAAGTTCTTTTGCCCTAAACCTCTCTGCATTTAACTTCTCTTCTAATTTTCTCCTCTCATTCTCAAAGCGCTTTATATTCCCCTCTGTGGCCAACATGGCCAGGCCCTTGGGAATAAGATAGTTTCTCGCATATCCTGGCCTTACTTCAACCACATCTCCCAGATTGCCCAACTTTTCTATATCCGTCCTTAATATCACCCTCATCGCTACACTCCTTGAGTTTTCTTATTCACTTCTACGCTATGGATGGTGGTGTAGTACATAAGGGCCATCTGTCTGGCCTTTTTTATCTCCCGTGTAAGCATCCGCTGGTGTTTGGCACAGGTACCAGTAATCCTTCTCCCTATTATCTTCCCCCGCTCTGTTACAAAATCCTTCAAAATATCCGGCCTCTTATAATCCAGGGGAAGATTTTTATCTGCACAGAACCGACAATATTTTTTGCGGGGGGTAAATTTAAACGCCATCTCTATCCCTCCTCTATCTCAAACTTATCTGAGAGTTTTACAGTTAAAAACTTAAAGACCTCCTCGTTCAATCTGAGTCTTCTCTCTATCTCCTTAATGGCATTTCCTGGCACCCCATACTCTATGCGCACATAATGCCCCCTGGTATGTTTTTCCACAGGATAGGCAAGTTCCTTTATCCCCCAATCATCTATCTCAAGCAACCTACCCTCAAACTCCTCCTCAATCACCTTTTTCAATTCATCCAGGATCTCCTGACGTTCTGCTGAGCTCATATCCGGGCTCAACAGGATAAGGGTCTCATACTTTCTAAGTCTTTTCATAACTCCTCCTTTTGGTCTAATGGCCTCTACACCTCACTCTGGCGAGAAGCAAGGTAAGGGTTAAAAGTTATAGAGAAGATCTATCAGTGTCAAGAAGAAAGCTACAGGGGATCATCTTCTGAGAAACTCTGGACCTCATAGGTATAGACCTCAAGATCCCCCTTTTTCCACTCATTGGGCGGGAGCGATGCCTTTATACATAGATGAGAAAGAAAGGATTCCTTGTCTGGAAGCTGTTGCCACACCTGGGGAAGAAAGGTGGCCTGATGCCCCCCCTTTTTTATAATCACTCCATCTCTACCTGGTCTCAATTTGTCCAGAAGTTCCTCCACACTACCATAAATCAAAGGTACAGGCTCAGTAAGCACACTTACCTCTATATCTATATCCTCAAATTCCTCAGGGGATAAGGGCATAAATCTGGGGTCAGAAAAGGCCGCATTCAATGCATTTTCCCGCACCCCCTCCCACAGGGGAAGATGCCCTATAATATGTCCTATGCACCCCCTAAGTTCCCCCCTTTTATGTAGGGTCACAAAGACTCCCTGTTTTTTAAGGAATTCAGGTTCTATCTCACCCTTGTCATCTTCCTTTCCCACCCCCCCAAAGAGCCTTTTCCTTATAGTATCTCTGGCAAGTTTTACCAGTTTCCTTCCCTGGGCAGGTGTCAATAAGATGCTATCTTTTTTCATCAAAAACCTCCCTGGCAAATCTCACTACTTCTCTGGTAAAGGCCACAGGGTCCTTGAGATAGCAGGGATGAGGGGCATCAGTCATCACAAAGAGGGTGGAGGTGGGGATGCGTTCATGCAGGAGATGGGCATGAGAGAGGGGAGCTATCTCATCTGAGTCTCCCCAAACAATGAGACATGGCACATCTATAGAAGAGAGCCTCTCAGCGTTTTCCTCCACCCCCACAGTTCCCACCAAAACAAGTCCCCCTGGAACAGATGGATGGGAAAAATAAAAGTTCAGCGTAGTCCTTCCCCCCATGGATGGTCCCAGGATAATGGGAGAGACTATCCCCTGGTCTTTGAGAAATTTGTAGAGTACATCCACAGGCTCCCTTGTACAATATGGAGAGGCCCCAAATCCTGGCATATCCAGGGCAATAGCAGAGATCCCCTCTCTTGCTAGCGCCTCTAATACACCTATGTCTTTCCATGTCTGTGCCCTGAACTTTGCCCCATGAAGCAATACCATATATCTTTCAGAGTCCACTTCAGCCCGGATGGTATTTATATGACATTCCTCCACCTCTACAACCTGCTCCCTAATGTCCATAACACCTCCTCCTTCACTTATTTTCCCCTCACTTCTTTAAATACAAGTTCATCCCCCCAGGAAAAATTCCAGGGGGATAACAGCAAAAAAGAGTAGAGGATCAGGCACTCCCCTCCTCAAAGAGGAGCCTATTAGAGTCTCCGTCAAATAATATAAATATACCTCTAAAGGTTATAGATTCCCCAAAGATATTAAAGGCCTTATAGGAACCCTCTTCCCTCTCTATCCTCTCCACACTCTCCAATACGGTCTTTTCCACTCCATCTTGACCTCTCAATACCAGAGAATACTCACACATATAGGTGACTCCTTATCTTTTTATTTCATCAAGGGCCTTCTCTATCTCCCTATTCATCTCCTGGGAGATAGTGGCAAGGCTCAATACATGTTTTGATGCCCCCTCATATCCATTTTCTAACAGCTCCTGGGCAAGTTTGGTGTATTCCTGGGCATGCTTCTCATTGTGCTCCATCCAATGGGTAAGCCTTTTTATTACCTTTTCCTCAAATTCCATCCTGATTCTCCTTTATTTTTCAATCCCAGAGCGTGCAGGTACGCCCTGTTGATAATAGTGTTTTATCTCCTTCATCTCGGTGACCAGATCAGCCGCATCTATTATCTCCTGGGGCGCATATCTACCGGTTAAGACCATTTCCACGTGATCAGGCTTATTTTTTATTATCTCAAGTACATCCTCCACACTGAACAACTTGTAAAAAAGGGCAATATTTATCTCATCCAACACCACCAAATCATATTTCCCACTAAATACTATCTCCCTGGCCTCAGAAAGGCCATCTCTGGCACATTGTATGTCCTCTGGAGTAGGGTCGTGGAATATAAAACAATCACGTCCAAATTGTTTAATAGTGATAAGCCCCTCATATCGTTTGAGGCTATCCAGTTCGCTATAGTGCATTCCCTTGACAAACTGACCTATAAAGACCTTAAGGCCTGCCCCCACTGCCCTTATGGAAAGACCTATTGCCGCCGTGGTCTTTCCCTTTCCATTCCCTGTATATACCTGAACATAGCCTTTTTTCACAGCATCATCTCCTTGGTTAGAAGGGTATTACTAACTAAGCCAAAACTTTGGGGAAGTATAGGAAACTAAAATGACAAAGGCAAGAGGAGAAGACAAAAAAACCTGCCAGAAATTATACCACATACATCAAACTCCCCTATTTTTTTCACGCCAGTTACCTCCCTCAAAAAATAGTATAACAAAACAATAATCCCCAACAAAGCCAGATCCCCCCTTTGTCTTTTAAAAAATACTCATTTGTGTTATCTATCTCTTGACCGATCCCCTGATATATGGTGAGGATAAAAAGGCCTTTTATAATCCCTCAGCTAACGCCCTCAACAGGAGAGAGGAAATGGGACTCTTTGATTTCTTTAAAAAGAAAGAAGAAAAAAAGGAATCCCCTAGTCTTGGTTTTGACCTCTCCCAGCTCAAACCAGGAGATATCCTGGAGATGGAAGGAGATTCATGGGAGGTGGTGGATAGGGGATATTATGACTATGGAGACGAAAGAGAGTGGGATTGGAAGATTGCATCTTCCACAAAAGAGGGATTTTTGAATCAGGATGAGGAAGGGATATATCTCTTCTGGAGGGAGGACATAAAAAAGGTTTTCCCTCATCCCCCTTCCTATCTAAAGGAAAACGAGGATTTGCCATATACAATAAAATTTGATACCAGATCCTTTGAACTGGAGTTTTCTGGAGCGGCCTATTATGTAAAGGGAGAAGAGCGTTCCCCAGTAATCATCTGGGACTACGCAGATGAAGAGGGCAATATCCTGGAGATACTCCAGTGGGGCGACGACGACTTTGAGGTCTTTCTGGGAAGAAAGATTGAGGAGTGGGAAATAGAAGATGTCTTTAAGAAGTAACAACAGGGGCTTTTCCATAATTGCCCTTTTAGTAATAATTGTGGTAATCTTCATCGTGGCAAATATTATCTATTCAATCTATTCTGCAACTCACTACTACAGAGGGGGGTATTATCACCATACATATTATGGTCCCTCCTATGGACATTATTATGAAAGGGAATACTATAGAGAGCACTATCCATCCTCCCATTCAGGAGAAAAAACGCCCTCTTCCTTTGGAAGAAGATTTTCCTCCAAGGCAAAAGGTTCTTCCTTTGCTTCCCGATTTCACGCAAAATACGGCAGGAGTCGGGTAAGTGGATTCAGGTCTTCAGGCTTTTTTGGAGGTAAGTAAATGCATAACCTGGAAATTATCAACCTTATCTCACTCATCATATGGATAATTACCTGGGTAATCGTGGGTAAATTCATATTTGACCACTTCTATTACCGAGACATCTCCATTGAAAAGGAATTACTCTCAAACAACAATGGGGCCCTGGCCTTTTCCTTTGCTGGTTTCATGGTGGGGTTCATTATTGCAGTATTAGGCTCTGTTGACCTATCCTATCCTATATATATCAACGCCATTTCAGGTTTTGTTATAATGTTTCTCATCCTCTTTTTCACACGTATATTTGACTGGATATTTCTAAAAAAGATAGATCTTCCCACCCAGATAATCTCCTATAAAAATATTAGTGGGGGGATACTGGAGGGGAGCATCTTTCTGAGTATGGGAATTATCATTGCAGGGGCCTTTTCAGGAGAAGGTCCTGCAAGCTGGGTAAGGGGATATGGTGAATCTATCCTATATTGCACCCTTGCCCTTGTATTCTTCTATCTAGCCCTCTTATTCCTCTCCCTCCTCTTGAAGGTGGATGTACAAAAAGAGGCAAAGCAAGGGAACAGGGCAGTATCTATTGGTTTTGCAGGAATGTTTATTGCAGTGTCGCTGGATATCAGATATGCAATTTCCGGGGCAATGGAGGGTGGTCTATTAAGGGATATGGGGATAACTCTCCTGGACTTTCTGGCATCTATTACCTTGATGATAGTATTTTTTTATGTCTTTGATCTCATCCTCTTTAAAAAATTCTCCCTTGCCAGGGAACTTAAAGAGCCCAATCTGGCAGCAGGAGTTATACTGGCAGGGATCTTTATCATATCTTCCACCCTCTCCTATTACCTTTTACCCTAAAGGCCATGTCCTTTCCCAGTCCACGGACCGCACTAAAGCTCTCAATATTCTTTACAGGATTTGCAGGGATAGTAGCCGAATATCTCCTCTCCACCCTGGCATCCTATATACTTGGAGATTCCATATTTCAGTGGAGCATCACCATCTCCATCATGCTCCTGGCCATGGGAGTTGGGGCCCGTCTCAGCAAGGAGGTATCAGATAAGTTCCTCCTAGATGCCCTGGTGCTTGTAGAGATAGTCCTTAGCCTTGTGGTCTCCTTCTCGGTTTATCTAACATATCTGGAGGCCCCTTTTGAGGAGAGGTTGTCTCTTTTTATATATGCCCTTTGTTTCGTTACAGGATTCCTTATTGGCCTGGAGATCCCACTCGCCATCCGCATAAATGAACACTTTGAAGAGCTTAAAGAAAATATCTCCAGTATCCTAGAAAAGGATTATCTTGGTGCCCTACCAGGGGGACTTCTCTATGGATATATCTTCTTACCAAAACTTGGACTCATATATACCCCCCTGATAGTGGGGGCCATTAACCTCGCAGTGGCGTCTCTATTATTCCTGGGATTCAGGGGGAAGATAAGACCCCTTGTAGGAGCATGTTATATGGTCGCCCTGGGTTGCATAATCCTCTTTGGCATCTTTGCCCACCCCCTTTACCTACGAGCAGAACAGAGGTTTTATCGTGACCCCATTGTATATATGAAACAGACCCCCTATCAAAAAATCGTGCTTACAAGGTGGAGAGACCAATATCTGCTCTATCTGGATGGACACCTTCAACTCTCCACAGTGGATGAGAAGAGATACCATGAGACCCTGGTGCATATACCCCTCTCCCTGGTGTCTCATCCTGGAAAGGTCCTGGTACTGGGGGGAGGAGATGGATGTGCCGTGCGAGAATTGATGAAATATCCATCTATAAAACATATAGACCTGGTGGACATGGACAGGGAGTTTGTGGAATTTGCCAGGGACAATCCCATAATGAGAAAGATAAATCACAACAGTCTCCAGAGCAAAAGGCTACACCTGCACTTTGAAGATGGCTTTAGATTTGTAAAGGAACTGTTGCACAAAAAGGTGAGGCCCTATGATGTAATAATTATAGATCTCACAGATCCCCGCAATGAAAAGAGTTGTCGCTTATATTCCCGTGAGTTTTATTCCATGCTACACCATATCCTTGCGGTGAAAGGGGTCCTTATGACCCAGGCAACTAGTCCGTTTTTCTGCAAAAAGGCATTTTGTTGTATTGTAGAGACCCTATCTTCTGCTGATTTCTACCCCCATCCCCTTAGGATAAACATCCCCTCCTTCGGGGAATGGGGATTTGTCCTGGCCACAGTCTCTCCCCTCTCCACCAAGGAGATAAGAGATGTCATCCTCTTACATTTCCACCAGGACCTCACCTCTTATCTCACCAGCAGGCTTGCATCTTCCCTATTCTTCATGGGAAAGGGGTTTTCGTGTAAGGGAATGGGGATAAATACCCTCTTGCATCCACGGCTTATTACTTATTATGACGACTCCATGTGGGACCTTCTTTAAGAGGAGGCTTATAAGGGACAAAATTATGGGACATAGAGAGAAAGGCTCTTCCCCCCTTTGGGAGGCATGGGAGGAATTTAAAAGGAATAAACTGGCCATGACAGGGTTTATTACCTTTGTAATATTCTTCTTTGTGGCGTGTGCAGGGCTTGTGTTGACCTCAGGTACCCATCCCATATATGACCCAGCAAAGGTAAGGCTGGAGGCAAAACTCCTTCCTCCCTTTAGCCGTGCAGACCCTCGCATCCTATCCAGAGATGAGATACCCCCAGGGGGGGTATTCCTCCTGGGGACCGATGAGCTGGGCAGGGATGTATTTTCCAGGATGTTACAGGGGGCATGGGTCTCCCTCACTGTGGGATTTGTGGCAGTGGGAATCTCCGTGGTGGTTGGGATCATCATTGGAGGAATAGCAGGATTTTATGGAAACAGGACCCTATCCCTAAGGTGGATCACCTTGTGTATGTTAGTTGTGTCCTCCCTTATATGCGGGTTTATGCACCTGTATAAGGGAGTAATAATCTCCCTTTGCCTGCTTGGGATCCTAGGGGTAATCTTCCAACGGTATAACATTTTTAAAGGAAGAGGGATATTGGTGGATGCCCTTATCATGGGACTTATTGACATCATGCTATGTTTTCCCTCATTTTTTCTAATACTTACTGTGGTGGCCCTTCTCCCTCCAAGCATATATAACATCATGATAGTAATAGGACTCACCAGCTGGATGGGGACAGCCAGATTCATCCGGGCAGAGTTTTTATCCCTTCGGGAACAGGACTTTGTCATAGCGGCCAAGGTCCTGGGGGTAAGTGATGCCAAGATAATATTTAAACACATGCTCCCCAATGGAATAGCCCCTGTTCTGGTCTCCACCACCATTGGGATAGCAAGTGCAATCCTCACTGAGGCAGGGCTCAGCTTTCTGGGATTTGGGGTACCTCCACCTCATGCCACATGGGGAGGAATCTTATCTGATGGCAAATTCTATCTGTTTGATGCCCCCTGGCTTACTCTTATCCCTGGAATTGCCATCCTCATAGTAGTCCTGGCCTTCAATCTATTCGGAGAAGGATTAAGAGATGCCCTGAACCCAAAAATCACCAGGAGATAGGAGGGTTATGGACCAAGAGGTCTTAAAGGTAGAGGAGTTGTGTATTCACATCCATTCAGAGGATAGGGACTATCCAGTGGTGGAGCATGTAAGCTTTGAGGTCTTACCAGAACATACCCTGTGTATTGTGGGAGAGAGTGGATGTGGAAAAACCATGACCGCCCTTAGCATAATGGGACTGCTTCCCCCCAATGCCTCTGCATCAGGCAAAGTGATCTTTAAGGGACAAAACCTCCTTGAACTGGAGAAAGAGCAGATAAGGAGGATAAGGGGAAAGGAGATATCTATGGTGTTTCAGGACCCTCTCACATCTCTAAATCCAGTGCTTACCATATTTGAACAGATAAGAGAAATCTTTGAGGCCCATGACCCCATCCCCTCCCATCTCCTGGAAAATAGGGTAGTGGAAGTACTCCAGGAGGTAAGTATTCCAGATGCACAACACAAGGTCCATGCATATCCCCACCAGTTAAGTGGGGGGATGAGACAAAGGGTCCTTATAGGAATGGCCCTTGCCCTGGGACCTACCCTTGTAATAGCAGATGAGCCCACAACTGCCCTGGATGTAACCATCCAGGCAGAGATCCTGGAGCTATTTAATTGTTTAAAAAAGGAAAAGGGATTATCTGCCATATATATTACCCATGACCTCTCTGTGGTCTCAGAGGTGGGAGACGAGATACTCATCATGTATGCGGGCATGGTAGTAGAAAAAGGCCCTAAATATCAAATCCTTACCGATCCTGCCCACCCCTATACCCAGGGACTTTTAAAATCCAGTCCATCGTATGAAAAACGAGGAAGACCCCTTCCCTTTATCCCTGGCAATGTACCATCTCCAGAAGAAAAGGGAAAAGGATGTCCTTTCTATCCAAGATGTGAACTCTCAAAAAGGGAGTGTGAGATAAGCCTTCCACCAATAACCTCCTTGGGGCCAGGCCATGTGGTTAGATGCTGGGAGATAAGGAGATAGGCATGGACGACAGATATATCCTGCAGGTCACATCCCTGAAAAAATACTTTCCCATCACCAGAGGGATAATAAAAAAGACAGTTGGATACATAAAGGCAGTGGATGGGGTGGATCTGGAGCTTCCCAAGGGGGAGGTGGTGGGAATAGTGGGGGAGAGCGGATGTGGGAAATCCACACTGGCACGTACCATTATAAGGATATACATCCCTGATGAGGGGAAGATCCTCTTCCACGGCAAGGACATCTCAAGAGTGAAAGAAGGGGATTTAAAAAATACAAGGCGTAAGATACAGATGGTATTTCAAGACCCCTACAGCTCTTTAAATCCCAAACTCCCAATCAAGTCCACACTCCTGGATGGACTGGAGAAGGGTCTAAGTAAAAGGGAGAAAATGGAGAAGATCTATCACCTCCTGGAAATGGTGGGGCTACCTCCCTCTGCCGCCCACAAATATCCCCACGAATTCAGTGGTGGACAAAGACAGCGCATTGGCATAGCAAGGGCCATTTCTGTTCGTCCCGAAGTTATTATCTGCGACGAACCTGTCTCTGCCCTGGATGTGTCTGTACAGGCCCAGATAATAAATCTTCTCATGAAACTAAGAGAGGAGAGGGGACTAAGCTATATCTTTATCTCCCATGATCTCAACCTGGTAGGGTTCTTCTGCAATTTTGTATATGTGATGTATAGGGGAAAGATAATGGAATATGCCAGGGTGGAAGACCTGTTTGAATCTCCTCGCCATCCCTATACCCTGATGCTCATGGAATCTATTCCCGGTAAAAAAAAGAAAAACAGAGGTAACAGACCGTGGCCTCAAGAGATGGAGCCCGCGGGAGGATGTCTATTCTATCCCCGCTGTGCCTTTAGAAAACCCTCATGTGCCACAGAGCCCCATATCCCCCTGGTGGAGATATCAAGCCTCCACAGGGTGAGATGTCTCCTTCCTCTATAGGCAATTAAGGTCTTTCAGGATACAGATAAACAGATAAAAGGATTACACGGCTGCCCTCTCAGGGAGGAAGGGGAGAGGCAGCCGTGTATGGAGAAGGGGATATTTTAAGACAGGGATTATCTCAGGCTAATATGATTGTCCCTGGCCACATCCTTTATGTGCTGGACAAATATCCTGGCAATATTGTCGTTTGAACCAAGTCCCTTTATCACAGGATATACCTTAATGCCCTTGGATTCCAGCACAGACTTCCAGGAATCTGGTCCACTTCCGGCCATATCGTTTCTAGCATGATCCCCTGCCACATCCATAAAGGGCTTTAATACCACCCGTTTAATCCCAGAGTGAAGCAGGGCATGTACCACATCCTCCAGAGAAGGAAATCCCTCTACAGTACCCACAAATACCTTGACCTTGGGATAGAGCCTTCTCATAGTCTGCTGGAGTTCTATATAGGCACCAGTGGAAAAATACTCATTACCATGCCCCATATATACAAGTGCAGCATGCTTCTTCATGGCCAATTTCACATCCCCTGCTACCGCCTTTGCCGCCTTCTCTATATCCTCCCTATAGGGATATCTTGGTCCCCACTTACCCAGGAGGGGCCTTCCTATAACAAGTTTTATAAAAGGCATGTACTTCTTCTTGATGGTCTTTATGGCATTTAACCCAGCCACATAGGAACAAAGGTCCATATATTCTTCTCCTGCATATATATGAGTGGGCTGGACCACAATGGTCCTGTATCCCTCATCCTGCAGGTCTGCAATAGTAGCCAATGGACCTTTTACATAGAGGATCTCCTTGGGTATCTCTCTGTTTCTCGTATACTTGGGATTGTGCTGTCTCTTGTGCCATATCTTTCTGATAATATTGGAAGTAAAGGCAAGACACACCTTGGTATGGGGAAAGGCCTTCTGGACCTGTCTCTGAATATTTAACAGATCCTTCAAGGCCTGGACATAGGTGGTGCCAAAACTGGCGAGCACGATTGCCTTTTTATTACCCATTACAGACATGGCCTTTGAAGGACTACTCATAAATACCATTGAAAATACAATAAGTAAAACACATACTAACCTCTTCATGAAGAAACCTCCTTTTTATTTTTTTATTATAAGGCCAAAAAAACAAAAAACCCTCCAAACCCATTTTAAGGTTTGAAGGGTTGCACCCTGATTTTCTTCACCCCTCATGGTTTATCCCATGCCCGTGGAACAAACCTCCCCATGTGTGGCAGGTCTTCTGACTCCAGGATCGCCCTACTTGCTGCGCCTTCCCACCTCTTAAGAGGCAGTGGCATATAGCAGCTTTCGTCCCCTGTCACAGCGGCGGGACCGTGCCAGACTTACACTGGCTTCCCTTTTAAGCCCTGAAGGCACCACACAGATTTGTCTTATGTCATAGATAGATAGATTAGTCAAGATTGGGACAAAATAAAAGTGTCTCCTCAAAGGGATTTACTTGTAAATAAAGATGGTATAATAGGCTACTTATATCTCATGGCCTTTTTAAAAGGAGAATAGAGTTGTCCAGGAACCATGCTGAGTCTAATCTCCCCTGGCTAAAGGATATGATATTTGCCTATCTCGCCATTGGAGGGGTATTGGGAGATATTGGCACCTCTCCTCTCTATGTGATGTCCCTTACCTTTAAGTCCCTTCCCATCACTACCTTTAATGTAATGGGGGTATTGTCCCTCATATTCTGGTCATTTGTCTTTCTTTCCATGAAATATGCCTGGATGGCCCTGGAATTAGACAATAATGGTGAAGGGGGAACCTTTGCCCTCCTCAGCCTTATAAGACAGAAGGGCAAGGAACTCCTGGCCCAGAAGAGGGACAAAAAGATCCAGACCCTCCTTACAGTAGCGGCCTTCCTCTCCATGCTCTGTGGCGCCCTTCTGTTAAGTGACGGGGTAATAACCCCCTCTATCTCTGTGCTGGCCGCAGTAGAGGGAGTAGATGTCCAGTATCCATCGCTATCTCCCTATATACTTCCCCTGGCGGTACTCATCTTAACAGGACTTTTTATGGTACAGAAACACGGCACAGAAAAAGTGGCAAGGTTTTTCTCTCCCATTATAATAATATGGTTTATAACCATTGCTACCCTTGGAATCCTGAGTTTCAGACATTGCCTGTGGTTAATAAAATCCATAAGCCCTTTCTATGCCATCTCATTTCTCATTCATCACCCCTTGAGCATAATATTTCCCATCCTGGGATATGTGGTGCTTTGCATAACTGGAGGAGAGGCCCTATATGCTGATGAGGCCCATTATAGTAAATTTGGGATAAGGATGGCATGGTTTTTTGGAGGTATGTGTCTCCTCTTAAACTATTTTGGACAGGGGGCATATCTTCTACTTCACAAGAATGCAAAAAACCCCTTCTACGGACTGGCCACTTCATATTCTCATATTGTCTATATCTATCTCCTATTTATTGCCACCCTTGCGGCCATCATAGCCAGTCAGGCAATGATAACTGGAGGATTTTCCACATATAAACAGGCAATGGAACTGAGGATGTTTC
Organism: uncultured Desulfohalobiaceae bacterium; assembly: GCA_964427155.1. Lineage (GTDB taxonomy): Bacteria > Desulfobacterota > Desulfovibrionia > Desulfovibrionales > Desulfothermaceae > Desulfothermus. Next base: position 324,807 of record CAYRSC010000024.1, read on the forward strand.
CCAGGGTACACATAATAAACACCTCTCCCCGTACCATTGGTCAGATATATATCCCTGCAGTAAACAGGGGAATGTTTATAGCCTGTCTTGCCACGGTATTTATCTTTAGAAGTTCTGCTGCCCTGGGGGATGCCTATGGGCTGGCGGTCACAGGGGCATTTATTGGAACCACATTAATGATGGGCATTATATTTTTTCTAAGGAGCTATCCCCACATAAAAAAATTTCTCCCCATATTACCTATCCTCCTTGTTTTCTTGATGTTTGACACTGCCTTCTTTTCCTCCAACCTGGGAAAGATCCCCACTGGTGGGTGGTTCCCCATGATAATAAGTATCTTCTTGATATGCACCATGATAACGTGGGAAAAGGGGTCCCTTCTTATTTATGAAAACATACCCAAAGAAGAAAAAGAGACCTTTGTTAAGAGACTCCACACCATCCATCCTACTATCTTGGAAGGCTGCGATGTCCACATGAGTGGAAATGAGCGCATTATCCCATCAAGCCTCATAGATCAGGCCACCATGGGGGTCCTCAGAGAAAATGTGGTCCTGGTTACTATAAAAAACATGGACATACCCTGGGGCATCAATTATCGTAAGGAAAAGGTAACCACATTCTCCAATGGGAAAGGGGTGTTATGGAGGGTCATTATAGAAAAGGGTTATATGAGACTACTTTTAAATGTTCCTAATATCCTTGAGGAACTTGGGGTTTTGACCTCTCCCTATAGATTTATATTTGGAGTGTGGGAACCAGTGGTGGTGGAAAAGGGTTGGAAAAAGCCCTTTCTCAAATACTTTAGATTCATATACAAAAATGCCCCCTCATTGAGCAGTCGTTTTTTCATTCCCCCCTCCAAGGTGAGATATATTGGGGGAGAGGTGGAGATGAGGTTCAAAAGATAACATCTCAGGGAGGAGAACCCATGAAGGGCTCTGTTGTCTATATACACCACAGCTGTTTTATCCTGGAGATAGAGGAGAGGAAATTGGTCTTTGACATACCCGCCAGATCTCATCTCACTCCCCTTCAATTAGAGCTCATAGAAAGACACATAAGGGGAAGGGAGGTCATAGCATTCTTTTCACATGGCCACGAAGACCACTTCAACCCAGAGGTCAGAGAACTCTTACAATCAGCTAGAACCTCTCAGGTGGTGGCCTCCTTTGATGTGGCACGGGAATATCCCAATGCCCTGCCCTCCTCCTCTCTTATTGTGGAGCCAGAGGAAGAATACTCCCTGGGTGGGATCTCCATCTCCACCTTTGAAAGCAATGATCAGGGAGTGGCATATCTATTGAGTATAGAGGGGAAAAACATATATTATGGGGGAGACCTGGCTCTCTGGATCTGGCCAGATACCCCTGCGCAGGCGGCCGCTATGATAAGGGCATATTTTGAGGATATAATGGAGGAGCTTAGGAGCAAAGGGATTGATATTGCCTTTACCAACTGGGACCCGCGTCTGGAAAACCTGGCAGGAGGGGACATCTTTCTCTCCAGGGTCAGGCCCAGGTATTTTGTGCCCATGCACACCTTTGGAAAATGTCATATCCTAGATAAAATAAAAAAAATTGACTTGCCAGAAACTACTATTCCATTTATATATGGAGCTTCGGGAGATTCCATTCCAATAAGATTATGAGTCAGTGGGAAGAGGTTAGATGGATACTGAGACATAGGGGAGAGAGTTATATCTCCCATTTTTTAACAGTCAAAGATATTCGCCAGATCGTAGATAAGGTCCCCGCCCGTATAGACTCCCATCTTGTTGAACTGCTGGAAAAGATTCTAAGGGATAGACGCCACGATAGAGAAAGGTTGTCAATATTTCTCTTCAGGGAGTGTGCAGAGGTCCTTGCCAATATCGCTATAAAGGGAAGAGATGGCATCAGGGAAAGGGCCTATAACATACTCAAGTCTTTTTCAAGGGGACTATTAAATACCCGATCTCTACCCTGCTCCATGGCCCTTGGGATGTTTCCCTGTAACATAAATACCTATTCCAGGGCCTATCCTGCAGAGGAGATAAAAGGGAGGCCATACCCTCTCCCAGAAAGAGGTCTTCTCCTCAAAAGGGTATTGGGAAGAGAGGAGAGAAAACACCTCTCTTGTCGCTGGATGGGACGCTCCTGTGTATATGTATGCAAAGAGAAGGTGGTGGTGTTTAAGGTGGCCAAAAATCCACAAGATGTTGAGTTCCTCAAAAGAGAAGTAATATGGATGCACCATCTCAGGGATATGGGTCTCCCCTCTCTTAGACCCCCCATGCCAGTGGAGATAAAGGGACACTTTGTCTTCTCCTCCCCTGAGGGTATCATGCCCTTTATATGCTTTGTGGTAGATAGGGATTACTTTATCTATCCAAATGGAAATGGACTGAATAACACCCTCCCCCAGTGGGAGGAATTTCTTAAGATAATTGGAAGGGGCTCATATCTGTTGGGATTACTCGCAGGGAAAGGCATTATCCATACCTCCCCTATTCCCCTCTTCCACAACAGGATCCAGGCAGAGAGGAGGAATGATAGAGGCATATATCTATGGGAGCGAGGAGGAAGATTGGATAGATGGCTCTCTTCCTGTATGTACCCCAACATAGGCAAATCAGGTATCCGGGACCTGGAACATCTAGAGTTTTATCAGGGTAACCAGAGGGACCTCTTTAGACACCTGGGAAACCATATCCTGAGCATGATACTTATCCTGGGAAGCTATTTCAGAATGAAAGACCCTACCAAAATGGGCTATGAGAAAGACGGCTCCCCCTGCGATGTGAGACACCTCTTCTCCCACCAAAAGATGAAAGAAGGAGTGATAAGGATAATAAAGAAATACTTCCATGGATTTGTGGGGGAAGAGGTAAGGGATATAAATTTTGACCACATCACCCAGTTTGTCCAGAAACTCATAGAAGAAATGGGAGTGGATCGTCACATGCACGAATTCTTGAGAACTCAAGACCAGGAGCAGATGAGTGAGAAGGAGTTTAAGGAATTTCTCCTCTCACACGGATATGGAGAAGAAGAGATAACCAATATCAGTAAAGGGGAAAGGGATATCCCCCTGACTACAGGCCCTCACCTTGGAGAATTTAACGGAAGAATTTCTATCCCTGAGGTAATCCCTTTTGTGGCAGGGGTAGCGGGCATGAACATATCTTCCAGGTATCTAAAAGAAAACCATCTCCATGGCTCGCTCTCCTATCCAAGATAAACAGTACCAACTATCCCTTTTCCAAAAATAGGAGGACTATATAACTAATGGGTTCTGCAAAGAGTTTTATCCGATCCGTTAGATTCTGGGGAATATTTTCCATTCTCGCCCCAAGTATCTTAATTGTGATTCTCAATATTATAATACACTATCATTCTTTTAATAATAGTATGAATAAATTTGAAAAAGATCTCATTGTAGAAAAGAAACAAATCATAAAGTCAAGAATTAATCACATAATTGACTTTATAAACTATAACAGAATGTCTCTACAAAGACGTTTAGTTACTAAATGTAGAGAAAAAGCTATAAATGCATATAACATAATAGAGAATTTATCAAAAGAGGTAAAAAACAAGAGTAAATTAATAAAGATAACAAAAAATATACTTATATCTTATGGAGAAACAGAAGGAAAATATATTATAATTACACTGGATGGGAAGAATATACTAAACGGTCAGGACAGGAAACTGAAAGAAAAGATATTATCAGATATGATGAAAGATAAAAGAGACGATTTTATTCAAATAAAGGAGAAAAGTCACAGAAAACGCCTTATTTATGTAAAATTACTTCCATCTCTGGGATGGATAATTGGTTATATTCTGAACCCAGAAAAAGAGGAACAACAACTCAAAGCAAATCTATTAAAGGCACTGGGAAAAATACGTTTTAACATACCTAATTCGTATATATTTGTAGTATCCTTTAATGGAACCGTACTTATGCATGGTGCTCAACCCTCTCTCATAGGAAAAAACATGTGGAATGCAACAGATATACATGGAGTAAAAATAATACAGGAAGCAAAAAAGGTGATAGAAACCAGAGGGTGGGGTTTTATACACTACTGCTGGTTGAATCCAGATACAGGTAAGGTCTCTCCAAAGATAACCTTTGTGGGAGAGATAAAAGACTGGGGATGGATATTATGCTGTGGTGTATATGTGGATGAGATACAAAAAAAGATAAATATTGTCCGAAATCAATTTCTTTCTTCTCTTAAATCTGTTACTTTTTACTCCATAATAACTACTGTAGCCTTACTTATTCTATTTTTCTATGCATTTAGACGAGTCACACGTCATTTTAATAAAGAGATAAAAAAATTACTTCATCTTTTTCATGATACTGTAATATATAACAAACCTATAGAGCCATCTATTTTAAGATATACTGAATTTAGAGATCTTGCTAAAAATTCTAATAACATTCTGTTGCAAAAAATAAAAGCTCAAAAGGCACTGGAGAAGAAAACTAGATCCCTTCAGCGAAATGAGCAGCGATTACGCTCTCTCTTATATGATGTACTGGATAGTTCAAATGTAGGGGTTTTTATATTGGATTCAAATTTTAAAATAGTATGGATTAATAAAGCAATAGAAGAGTTTTTTTCTTTGAAAAGAGATGAAATCCTATGGATGGACAAAAGGGAATTGATACAAGAGCATATAAAATATCTATTTGAACATCCTGAAGAATTTTCAGAAAAGGTCCTGTCCAGCTATAAAAATAATACCTATATTGAACAATTTGAATGTCATGTATTAAGTGACAATGTTAGAAAAGAGAGATGGTTACAACACTGGAGCAGGCCCATATACACAGGTTTATATCGTGGGGGAAGAGTAGAACATTACACAGATATTACTTTTCAAAAGGAGATACAGGATGCACTTCTGGAAAGAGAAGAATATCTCCGTATCATGCTCAGGTCTATAAAGGAAGGGGTAATAGCTACTGATATGGATGGGAATATAACGCAGATGAACTCCACAGCAGAGGAACTTACAGGGTGGGACATAAAGGAGGCAAAGGGGAAAAAGATATGCCAGGTCCTCAAGGTAGAGGAACCAGAGGGAAAAGGCCCTATTATGGAAGAGATGGTTCAGAAGGTCCTCAGGGAAGGGGAACTACGTTATATCTCAGATTATCTTATACTCACATCAAGAGAGGGCAGGTATTATTACATATCATGTAACGGCTCTCTTATAAAAGACGAAAAGGGGAAGCTTAGGGGAGTTGTATTTGTATTCCGCGATGAGACAGAGAAACATCGCATAGAGGAAGAACAATTAAAGATGAAGAAGCTGGAATCTATCGGGATACTCGCCGGAGGCATTGCCCATGATTTTAACAACATCCTGGTGGGACTCTTTGGAAATCTAGAACTGGCCAGATTGAAGATATCCCCACGGCATCGGGCATATCCCCATCTTAAAACCGCCTTTTTTGCCCTGGAAAAGGCCAAAAATCTGGCCAATCAACTTCTCACCTTTGCCCGGGGAGGGGATCCCATATTGGACTCGGTGGACATAAAAGACCTTATAGAGGATACTGTTAGATTTCATCTCAGTGGTAGCAGCATAAAGGCCCATTTCCATCTTAGTGAGGACCTCTGGAAGATAAAAGGGGACAAAAATCAATTGTCTCAGGTAATTGCAAACCTGGTAATAAATGCCAAGGAGGCCATGCAGGCAGGGGGTAACCTCTATATTGAGGCCGTTAATATAGAGGAAGAAATGGAGGGAGGATCTGGTAAGCCCCTTGTAAAGATATCCATAAGGGATGAGGGATGTGGCATTCCTGAAGAATACCTGGACAAGATCTTTGACCCTTATTTTTCCACTAAAAAAATGGGAAGTGGGTTGGGCCTCTCTATAGTATATAGCATTATAAAGAAACACCACGGAAGGATCTGGGTGGAATCAGAGGAAGGGAAAGGGAGTACATTTTATATCCTCTTACCTGCAGATCCCCGTCCCTCCCAGGGAGATACAAAGAGAAAGGACCTTCAAAGGGAGAAGGGGGAAACACATGACAGTTGTTATGTCCTTCTAATGGATGATGAGGAGATGATACGGGAAGTGGCCTCAGAGCTTCTAAGGGAATTGGGGTGTAGAGTGGAGACCGCCAGGGACGGAGAAGAGGCCATAGAAAAGTACATGAAGGAGAAACAAAGAGGTACCCCCTTTGATATAGTGATAATGGATCTAACCATTCCAGGAGGGATGGGCGGTCGGCAGGCAGGAGAAAGGCTACTGCAGATGGACCCCACTGCCAAAATCATTGTTACCAGCGGCTATTCCACTGATCCTGTGCTGGCCCAATTTAAAAGGTATGGATTTAAGGGAAGATTGGTAAAACCTTTTAGACTAGAGGACCTAAAGGAGGTACTCAGGGCGGTGTAGGTGGATACACCGCCCTTGAAGATCTCCTAAGAGGTACGCAATTCCTCAATCATCTCTTTGAGATGTTCAGCCTCACTGGTAAGTTCCCGAATAGAGGAGGTAGATTGTTCCATTGCCTCCACGGTTTCCTCGGAAAGGGAACTGACCTCATCCAAAGAGCGGCTTATCTCCTCACTGGCCGCAGATTGTTCTTCTGAAGCAGTGGCTATATTTCTAACCTGCAGGGCACTATCATCTGCCAAGGAAACAATGGCCTGTAGTACCTCTCCAGACATCCCTGCCTGGGTCGCCGCTTCTTCTACAGATTCCAATGCCATCTTTACACTCTCATTACTTTCCTTAGTGGAGCGCTGGATAATAGAAATGCTTTCAGACACCTGTTTAGTGGCGTTCATAGTCTTTTCAGCTAACTTTCTCACTTCATCAGCCACCACTGCAAATCCCCTTCCTGCCTCACCAGCCCTAGCCGCTTCAATAGCTGCATTAAGGGCAAGAAGATTGGTCTGATCCGCTATATCATTTATTACATCAATAATCTCCCCAATTGAATCAGATTGTTTGGTGAGTTGATCCATTTTTTCAGCAAGTTCAACACTAACCTTTCTTACCTTTTCTATCTCCCTTATGGTCTCTTGGACCACTTCAAACCCTTCCTGGGCCTTATTTCTCGTGGCATCAGTATTTTCCGCCGCAGAGGACGCATTTTGGGCCACCTCAAGTACAGTGGCGTTCATCTCTTGCATAGCAGTAGCAGCTTCAGCAACCCTATCCTTCTGTCTCATCATACGGGAATTCACATCTTCCACATGGACCTGAAGTCTCTCAGAGGTATTGGTAAGGGTATGCACCACCTCTTCCAGATTGGCCACTGCACGCAAAAGTTGTTCCCTTTTCTTCTCCGCATCTCTTTGGGCATCTTCAGCCAGTCTTCTTGCTCTTTCCGCTTCCTCCGCCTTTTGCTGAGCCTCCACACTAGTATGCTGTGCCTCTTCTATCTTTTCCTTTAAATTGGTCACCATTCTTTCTATTGCATCTTTTAATATCTTGAATTCTCCGGAAAAATTCCCCTTGAGTTCTCTATCCAATCTTCCTTCTGAAACATCAGATGCATATTCCACCAGAAAGGATAGGGGCCTTTTTATCCCTCTCGTCAAAGAGCTATAAAGTATCCACACAATAAGACCCACAAGGGCCAAGGTACACAACAAAATATCAACAAATATTTTATGTATCTTGGAGTTAAAGTGCTGTTGATATTCCCTCTGCGCCTTCATAATATCGTCCATGTAAACACCCATTCCAATCACCCATCCCCAGGGTTTAAAAAGTCTCACATAGGAAATCTTCTTAAAATCTCCTCTCTTCCCCTTTTTTCCCCAATAATACTCTACAAATCCCCCGCCATGCTCTTTACATACCTTGACCATTTCCAGCATCATCTTCACACCATGTTTATCAGTTAGATCTCCCACATATTTCCCTACCAGACTCTTTGCAGGATGTACCAACATCACAGGCCGCAAGTCATTTATCCAGAAATAGTTTCCTCCTTCCAGTTTAAGACTTCCAATCTGCTCCAGGGCCTCCTGTTGCATCTGTTTGGTTATATCCTCTACCCAGGCTCCAGTCCCAACTATCCACCCTAAAGATGGTATAAGCCTCACTAACGATATCTTAAGGGTAGGGGGCTCTCCTTTTGCCTTTGGCCAATAATACTCAACCATTCCTTCACCTTCTTTCTTACAAACATCAATCATCTCCTGAAAAAAATAGTCCCCTTTTTTGTCTTTTATCCCCAAAAGGTTCTTCCCCTCTATTTCTGGTTTTACTGGATTCAATACAGCCACACCTTCGGTGGTAATGATAAAGATATAGTTCTTATTGGGACCATATCTCTGTCTCCTTATAATTTCCCGTATCACGTCAGGTCCTATCCCCCTTTTTAACATCCCCTGGATCTCTTCGCTTACAATATCCAGTATTTTCTTAAGCTCCTTACTTTGTTGCCTCTTTAGCGATTCTATATCCTTTGCCTTTTCATAATATCCTTCCACTATCTTATAGGCCACCCCCACCATATCTTTTAATTTTTTCTTCTTTTGGGACTCGTCATACCTCTTAAAGCGCTGAAGTTGCTTGGAACAAAAGGAACTCATTTCTACCTTGAAGAGAAAAAGTGAGACCACTGCCTGCAACACCAGACCTATAACCACCAGATACATAAACCTACTGGTAATGGACCTTTTCATCACACACCTCCCTGTTTATAGCTTATAAAATTGTTCACCCCTATAAATCAAAAATCCACAAAAAGTCAATCTTCTTAAATAACAAGGCATAAGACAGGGAGGGAAAAAATCAAAAAAGGAAGGTGTAAGCAGGGGCAACTACCCCAAGAGGGCCTCAGCAAAGCGCTTTGGGTCAAAAGGTCTCATGTCCTCCATCTTTTCCCCAAGACCCACATATGTAATTGGAATATTATATTCCACACATATCCCCAGGACAACACCACCCTTGGCAGTCCCGTCCAATTTGGTGAGAATTATCTCATCCACTCCCACAGCCTCATTGAAGAGCTTCACCTGAGAGAGGGCGTTCTGTCCTGTGGTGGCATCCAGGACCAATACTGTCCGATGAGGGGCGCCAGCATGTTGCTTTCCCAGCACCCTTTTAATCTTCTTCAACTCTTCCATGAGATTCACCTTGGTGTGAAGCCTGCCTGCAGTATCCACAAATACTACATCATAACCCTCTTTCTTGGCCCTAGCCAGGGCCTCATAGGCAACTGCAGCAGGGTCTGATTTGGCCTCCTTGGCATAAAAACCACATCCTATTCTCTTTGCCCACACCTCCAGTTGTTCAATAGCAGCAGCCCTGAAGGTATCTCCAGCGGCAAGCATCACCTTTTTGCCCTGCATGGTTTCCCTATATGCCAATTTTGCAATAGTAGTGGTCTTTCCCACCCCATTTACCCCCAACATTAACACCACCTCAGGGGGAAGGGGCCTTATCCTTTTTCCAGGTCTGGGAATGAGGAGGGCAAGTTCCTCCTTAAATATCTCCTTAAATCTCTCTGGATCAGAGAGCTTCTCCTCTCTAGTACGTATCTTTAACCTCTCTACCAGTCTTAAGGTGGTATTAAACCCCACATCTGCCATAATAAGGATCTCTTCCATCTCCTCCCAGAAATCCTCATCAAAGGCGGTACTCCTTGAGAGAAGGGCATCAATCCTTCTGGTAAGATGTTCCTTTGTCCTGGAAAGTCCCTCTGAAAGTTTCAAAAAGAGACGACTTTGCTCATCCTCCTCATCTTCCAGGTCCAGGGCAAGTGCCAGTCTATATTGTAATTCAGACCGAAACTCCTCCAAGGAAGAATATTCCATCTCCTTAAGCCATTTCTTAAAAGAATCCACAAAGGACCTTGCCTCCTCCGGAGGAACATCCAGGGTTTCAAATAGAAAAAATAAGCGTTCCCACAGCTTGTCTCCAGCCTCCCCTATATCCTGCAAGAGTATATCCAGCCAGATACTGAGCTTTGGAGTAGCGCTTTGAAGCTCCAACCTCAATTGTCTCTTCCACTGTGTATCATCTACGTCTCTTTTCCCTTCCCTCTTCTCTTTCTCACTCTCCACAGAAAGAGAAGGGGCCTTATATTCTTCTACCTTATCTTCTCTTCTACCCTTCCACAGCCTCTTTATCCTAGAAAAAAATCCCATATGGTTCTCTCCTCCTTAAAAATCAATGTTTACCCATTATTAACACCAAGACATAACTTAAAGTTTCTTATTACTCTTTCGTCATTTACCCAGTAATTCATATCACATTCTTTAGATACACTAAAAAAGGTCCCTTTGGACACGTTACATCCTTTTCCAGCAGACAATAATTGTCAGCCCTCTTCTAATATTCGCTTTAAGTATCCCTTTTGTAACATATTTAAATTTAACAAAAAATCAGCTTTCTCAAAATATTCCCTTAAAGGGGCCTGAGTATTGATCCATCCCCGTCCATCTGTAATCCATATAAATTCTATACCTTGTCTATTCCAGTGATGATACATTGTAATATATTCACCTGCAGTGGACTTAAGTTTGGAGCCCCCTCCTCCATAAAAATTAGTCTCTATGAAATAGAGTCTATCATCTTTAAACATGACAAAGTCAATTTTTCTATAGGACTTATCTATATAAACAGTTCTATTCCATTTTTTCTTGATTTTAGAAGGAGTTGCCTGTTTTATATATTCTGCTTTATTACTATAACAAGCCTCACTTACAAAAATCTCTACAATTGATTCCATTAAACTTCCAATTCTGTTCTTTCTAGCATTACTATCTAATCCTACTTCTACTCCTGTCACATAGTCCACAATATTCTTTATTGTCTGATTTATTAAAAGATCTCCAATCCCTGAGTTTAATAAAAATTCAGCCATCTTTTTAGCTTCTTCTCTGGTAGGTGAATAAATCTCAAAATCAAAAGTCTCATATACAAAATTATTCACATCAACTAAAACTTCTAAGGACTTTTCTCTAATTGCCAGAAGTTTTGGAATTGCCTTTAGCACCTTGGGATATTCCATAATAAGTGATATAGCTTCATTGATAAAATCCTCTTTACCAACTAAGGAATTTAAAAGATTTAATTCTCTTTCTATGGGTTTAACATTTCTTATTATTTTTTCCCAATTAACAAAATAATCCCATCTAGTAATTTTAGCTTTTAATGTCTTGATAAAATAGTCAAAAAATTTATCCTCAGACATACCTGCAATTTCACATATTTTTTTCATTTACTACTATTTCCTTTTTAATAAAAATTATGGAAGCACTCCATATACTTCTAAATTCTCCTTTACTTGAAATTCATTGATAAGACTGTGTCTCCTCAAAAAAAGTTCATCTTTAATTCTGGGGATAGCTAATTTGTCTAAATATTCTCTTTCTGAATCTATTCCCACAAATCTTCTCCTATAACGTACAGCCACTACACCTGTGGTACCACTTCCGCAAAAAGGATCTAAAACAATATCTCCCTCCTTGCTTGAAGCCAAAATAACTCTGGTTAATAATGCCTCAGGTTTTTGCGTGGGATGTTTTCCATATTTTTTCTCTCCATTTTTTGGAGTAGAAATGGCCCATACACTTCTCATCTGTTTATTTGGTTTTTTTATAAAATCACCTTCCCAGTGACCATTCTTCATCAATTTATAATTAAATGTATGTTTTGCCTTTTTAAACTTCTTTGCCCATAACAAAGTTTCATGACTTGCAGTGAACATACGACAGGATAGATTGGGAGATGCATTGGGTTTAAACCAGCATATATCATTTATTAAATGCCATCCTTGCTTCTGAAGTGCAAATCCACAGGCATATATTGAATGATAAGTTCCCGAAATCCATAATGTCCCCTCAGGCTTCAGTACTCTTCTGCATGCCTCTATCCATTTATAATGAAATTTGAAATCTTCCTCTACTCCTCTACTCTTATCCCACTCTCCTTTATTAACACTTACTCTTTTACCAGCATGACATGTAAATCCATCATTTGAAAGGTTATATGGAGGATCTGCAAAGATTAAATCAATGCTTTCATCTGGAAATATACTTAATACTTCAATTACATCTCCAAGATAGAGTCTTATACCCACATTGCTAAAATATGCTTTCATCAATTACTCCTATGTCCCTGATAGATTTAATATAAAACACAGATAAGCTCTCCAACAATACAAGAAAAAAGCTCTTCACCCCTTTTGTTAACAAAATAGGTCTCTTTCCCCCATAGAGTAGTCCCAAAAAGAAACGGCTAATTAGGTGTTCTATAGAGTAGAGATTATGATAAAAAGACGTGCAATTTTATATACCCTGACTTATAAAAAGACCATAAAAAAACACCTCTACACTATCACAGTTCTTTCATTTCAAAGGTAAATCTCATATTAAAACTAACCTTCTCTATAGAGCAAATTCTGTATCGGATCTCATAAAAAAAGTTCAATACCTCTCCCAAAACACCTTCCCCCTGGATTTTTTATACTTTCGCAGGAGGATATACACAGCACCTGCTCCCCCATGACGGGGCTGGGCAGTGGAGAAGGCCAACACCACCCTCTTTAAAGGGTCTCTGGTTATCCACTCCTTCATGTGCTCCCTCAATATACCTCGCCCCAAGGGAGAGTTCTTCCCCCTTCCAGGTATTACCAAAAGACACCTCTTTCCCGCAAAATAGTTCTCCCTGATAAATTCCACAAGGGCAAGGTAAGCAGTATCACTGGTCATTCCATGAAGGTCCAGGTGTGCCTCAGGACTATAAGAACCCGCCTTTAATCTTCTAAATATACGGGGGTCCAGTCCCTTTACATTTCCCTGAATATACTCATCTGTAAACTCTATCTCAAACTCTATCTTTCCTTTTAGAAACCTCTCCATGTAGGGGTCAAGGCCTTGTCTCTGTCTGCTAGAGCCAGCCACCTCATGTTTCAGGGGGACCACCTCTCTTCCACCCCTCTTCCCCCTAAGGGGAATCACCCCTTCCATGGCCTGACGGAACAATTCCTCGTCAGAGGGCGGCCCTTTCTCCTCCTTTTTAGGGGAAGAATTAAGGGTGTTACTCCTGGGGGGAGGTATTCTCCTGCTCCCCATCCTCTTCCTGATCTCCTTTAGGTCCTTTAATATCATTTTGACACCAACTTAAACATATATTATCACCCGGTTAAGATAGCGTAGCTATAGGGCCTAGTTTTAGCCAAAAAAGACATCCTTGTAAAATACTACTTTCAGGAGCTAATGCACATGGAGACCACCAAGGAATACAAAGGAAACATCCTCCTCATATCCCCAGAGGAGGAGATACTAAACACCATGAAACAGGGCCTTGCTCCAGTGGGATTAACCCCGGTACTGGCACGGGGACATCTTCACGGCCTTGCCCTGCTGGATGAGATAAGGTTTGAAATCATAGTTGCAACTGTCCAAGAGACAGACATTGACGGTCTTGAGTTTACCAAATTGGTCAGGGATCGGGAAAAAAAGGACTTCTATCCTGAAAACTATATTGTGTTATTTGGACGGGAGGCACACAGAGAGGCAATCATATCTTCTCCTCAGGAAATAGACGATTTCCTGATATATCCATTCCATGAGTCAGAGTTTATCTGGAGGATAAAAAGGGGCATGAGGATAAAAGAAAAGATAAAAAGACTTGAGGAAAAACTCATATATGACCCCTTTTCTGAAACCCTTACTGCAGAAGGATTTTTATTGTCACTTAAAAACGAGATAAACAGAAGTCTTAGACACAGGGGATACTTTTCTATCCTCACCATACGTTTAAAATATAGTGACCTCATGGTGCTAAACTTTGGGCAGGATTGGAAATTGTGGCTGGAAAAGACCTTCATCTCACACATAAAAAAACGCCTTAGGAATTATGACAAACTGGGAAGATTCAGGGATAATATATACCTCCTTCTTGCCCCTGACACAGATTATAGGGGCCTTGAGGGTCTTGATAAAAGACTGAGAAAGGAATACTCTCTCTTTTTTCAAGAGGTTGAAGAGATGGGACTGGGCACTGAGGTAAAGGTGATACACTGTGGTATATGTGTGGAAATGGATATGGATATCTCCTTTAGGGGGGATGCCTATGAGCAGTTATATAAGTGGATAGAGAAACACGTGCAGGGAGAATGTGAAGAGGACTATCTATTTAAGGGTGTATTAACTGAAGAAGGGCTTGAATATTCTCTGGAGTGAGATTGGAGAAGATGAGGATCATTAGCGGAGAGTTAAAGGGAAGGCGCATCAAGACCCTAACAATGCCCATTCCAGGATACCGTCCCGCAACCTTTAAGATACGACAGGCCCTTTTCTCCATCCTCACCTCAATGGGGGTAGAATGGGAGGGATGTAGGGTCCTGGACCTGTTTGCGGGCAGTGGAAGTCTGGGGATGGAATCTCTGAGCAGAGGGGCCCAAGAGGTATGGTTTGTGGAAAACCATCCTAAACTTACCAGGCTCCTAAGAGAAAACCTCATAAGGTTTAATATAGAGGGGTATAGATACAAAATTATTCAAAGAGATGTTATCCAGGTGATAAAGAGGACCTGTCCCTCTAGATTTCATCTCTGTTTCATAGATCCACCTTATGGTAAGAACAGGGTGGTGCCCGTATTAAAAAAACTCCTGCAAAACAGGTGGATAATAAGGGGGGGGCTTGTGGTGGCAGAGGTGGAGGCAGACCATCCCCCTATCAAAGAGATGGAGGGGTTACGGCCTGTGGATGAGAGAACCTATGGACAGACGAGGATACTCCTATGGATGGTAACAACAAAAAATTAGCTATTTATCCAGGCACTTTTGACCCCTTAACCAATGGCCACATCAGTATTGTAAGAAGGGCCCTGGACATATTTGATACGGTTATCCTGGCCATTGCAAAAGATACCCCCAAGTCTCCAGTATTTTCCTTGGAAGAGCGGGTGGAGATGGCCCAGAAGGTATTTTTAAATAAGCCCAGGGTCATTGTGGAATCTTTTAGTGGACTACTGGTGGACTATGTGAGGAAAAAAGGGGCAAAGGTGATCCTGCGAGGACTCAGGGCCATTTCAGACTTTGAATATGAATTTCAAATGGCACTCATGAATCGCAGATTGAACAGAGACGTACACACCCTTTTTATGATGACCGACTATAAATGGCTCTTTACCAGTTCCTCCATAATCAAAGAGACAGTAAGTGCTGGCGGAGATGTCCAGGGGTTGGTCCCTGAGGTGGTATGGCTCAAGCTAAAAGAACGTTTCAATCTCAGATAAGATGAAGATATTATGTATAGTTGGGGCCACTGCTACAGGTAAGAGCAAACTGGGGATATACCTTGCCCAAAAATTCAAAGGGGAGATAGTAAATTTTGATTCAAGGCAGACATATCGGGACTTTCCTATAATAACGGCCCAACCAACCAAAGAAGAAAGGGCCCTGTGTCCTCACCACCTCTATGGTTTTCTAGAGGCACAGGAGAGGATAAATGCAGGAGAATTTGCAAACAGGGCCCACGAGTGTATAAAGGAAATAGATGAAAGGGGGAACATCCCTATCCTCGTTGGAGGCACAGGCCTCTATCTAAGGGCAATACTCTACGGACTTGCCCAGATACCCCCGGTGGAGGATTCCATAAGGAAAAGGGTTATTGAGGAATATAAGAGGATGGGGGGAGAGAGAATGTGGCAAAGGCTGAAAGAGGTGGATCCTGAATATGCTCTAAAGATACATCCCCGCGACAAACAACGAATTACCCGTGCCCTGGAGGTGTATGAGGCCACAGGAAGACCATTTTCGTGGTTTCACCACCACAGAGGGCCCATTGAGAGAAAATATCATCCCCTGAAGATAGGTATCCATACCACCCTTTCCTCTCTCACTCCCCGACTTGCCAGAAGGATAGACCAAATGGTGCGGGAGGGAGGCATTGAAGAAGTAAGAAGTATATGGGAAAAAGGGCTCTCTCACGATAGTTTTATATGGAGCGCTATTGGATGCCGGGAGGTGGTCTCATATCTGGAGGGGAAGATCTCCCTAGATGAAGCAAAGGAGAGATGGCTAAAAAATACCAGGAGATATGCCAAGAGACAGATAACCTGGTTTAAAGGAGAAAAGGACATTGTATGGATACAGGAGGAAGATATTGAAGGGGCGAAAAAAAAGGTGGAGAGATTTCTGGAGGGATAGGTATTGCATCCTCTTCCTCCTCTTTCTCTCTGGAATTATTGTTTTGGCCCCCCTAAAAGTATTTGCGCAGGAGGGGGATTATCACTGGATAGAAAATACAGAATACGGCTGGATTGATTGGACCACCTATACTGTTTATAGCTCAATAAATGCCACTGAAGCCTTTCAGAGAAATGGGGAAACTCCCTATTGTCTCAAGGTAAAAAAACTCCAGTTGTTAAACCGTCTATTCAAGGAGATATCCTCAATCCCCCTTAAGAAAAAAGTGCCTCTCGGGAAAAAATGGAGTGATGATACCGCTGAATTTCTCTGGGGTCTAATCAACAATTCTCCAGGATTCTCCATGATACACACCTCTGAAAACTCCACAACCATCAATATTAGGTTTCCCCTTGGCCCTAGATTCCTAAAAAAGGCCATCCCCCTGGCATCCTTCCTGAGACTGCAGCAGGAATCTCCCCCTTCTCCTGATGTAGGTTCAGTTACCAGAGAGGACTTTTTAAGGGGTTTTAGTGGGATTATAGTACAGGTATCCACCCCCTCCTTTGTCCCGGCGATACTTGTATATTTATATGATCAAGACGGAGATCTCCTCTATGGCCCTGCCAGCATTTCCTATACAAACTTCCTTAAAAACCACATGGCCCTTTTTCTCGCGGCCAATCAACCAGGGATGATCAGAAGACGGGTGGGGGACCACCCCCTTGTTATATCTGCCACTGACATATTTAAAGGAGATGTGCACTCCCTTGTACTGGACAAAAACAACAGTTTCTACTTTCGCTTTAAGGGAATAATCCCCCTCCTTCAGGAGGGACGGATGATTATTATGAGAAAAACCCCTATCTCCATCACCCCTACAGGGGTACAGGAATTTAATCTCAATAACTAAGGGAGAATCTCCAGCATGAAAAATCTAATCCTCTTCTTTATGACCCTGCTTTTATTGGCCCAATGCCAGGTGGCCTATGCCCGTTATTGCACCATAGTGGAATCCAATTGCACTGAGGCATCATTTGCATTCAATGCCACGTTACGCAAAAACATCCTCACGAGGGCCATCTTAAAAGAAGCACTGTCCCTCCTTCCATACAATTTAAGTCCATTAAGGAGGGAAATGCTCTTATTTTTCCTGGAGACCCATCCACTTAAATTCGTTCTCAGCTATAAGGAAAAGGAGTTTTCTCAGAAGGGAGCGCCCATGCTGGAGGTGGATGTGGCGGTGAATAAACAGGTGCTAAAAAAGGTGCTCAAGGCCATTGGGGTATATTTTGAGAGGAAAAGCCTATTCTTTTCTCTAAGCACTAAAGGACTAGACGAGAAGGACCATATGGAACTGTTCAACCTGGAGACCCTCTCCAATATGGTGGAAGACCCCCAGGAAAAGGGACTCCATATGGAAGTTACCAAAGTAGGAAGGGCCTATAGTGGCTCCCTCTCCTTTGGAAAAAAACTATGGTCCGATACCACTCCCTCCCTCTCCCTGTTGTGGCAACATCTGTGGGGAAAATACTTTTCTCTCCCAGAGATAAAGAGGAAATACTATACCATCATCCAGGTCTGTGCCCACGGATGGCTCACAGTAGCTGGACTGAAATTCTTTGAAAAAGACCTATGCCGGCATATAGAAATCCTAGATGAGGTAGAGATGGAATCATTGGATATGAAGGAAGATATAGGGGGGAGATGGAAGATCTATACCCTGAGGCCCTCTGCCCTTATCTCCTTTTTGACCAATTACTTTTTAAAGCGGGAGATGGAGTTTCAGCTCACCACCCTCTCCTCTCCCTCCACAAACCCATAAAGGAGAGGAGGGCAGAGCCCATGGGACAAACATGGTTGAAGACACCTTACTTGTCTTCAGAAGAAGGCTTTTCTTGTGAGGAGATGCCGTTATGGCGGGCAGTTATGTCAATCTCCTCAGGCTCACTGGTGGCCTTTTTGAAATTTCTTATGGCCTTTCCAAGGCCAGAGCCGATCTCTGGGAGTTTATTGGCCCCAAAGATGATAAGGGCAATGAGCAATAAGACCAGTAGTTCTGGAAGACCTATTCCAAACATGACGATCCCTCCTTTTAATTTGCCTTTAACAGGAAGTGAGGATATTACTTCTTGTCTTGTAATGCAAGCCTTTAGTAGGGGATAACCATGAGTAAAGATAGGAGAGATAAATGATAAAGATATTTTTCCCCATTCTACACCCTTCTCTGGCAGGGGATGTGAAGGAGGATATCCTGTTTCTAAGCCCAATCAGGTCACAAGCAGGGGAGGAAACACACAGATTTTACATCCCCCCTGAGCTACCCCTTGATGAGAAACAAAGTCAAAAATATATAAGGCACCTTCTCCAATATGGAGAAATGTTCAAGACCCCAGGGGAGATCTCCCAGACCTTTCTCCTCCAACTCTATGGCTCGGACCCAGAGAGCCCTTCCCTTTTAAAGGCCAGCATAAAAAAAGGGAGAGACAACAGGAAGGTCCCCTCCACTTCTCCCTTTTTTATAGGCCAGCTCACCTTACTTCTCCAATGGGTACTGGAGGAGAACTTTATTGAACTGGAATCTCTAAATAGGGAGATCCAACAGCAGATGGAGATGCTGCGACGCTCCCTGGGCGAGGAGAGGGAGGAAGATACCTTTCTTCCTCCCTCCCAGGACATAAAAGGGGAGCTATTCTATTTTCTCTCCTGGAAAAGGCTCCTCCCCTGGTTTTTCCTATTCACAAAAAAACATCAGGTCCTGGTGGTAAAACACCAGGAGATAGTGGATGAGTGGAGGGAGTATGGTATAAAGATAATGGAAAAGAAGGGAAAACACATTATACAGGAGAGGGGATGGAGACTCATACTCAAATCCTCTCCCATAGAGGGAATGAGGTGGTTAGACGAAGAAAGGGAAATTATTGTGGAGGCAGAAGGAGAAAACCCAAAATGACATACCCTGAAATAGCAAAGGTCCTAAACAAAAAAAGGGGGATCATCTTTGACTGTGATGGGGTCATCATAGATTCCCGAGATGCCAATATAAGGTTTTATAACCTTATCCTGGAAAGATTAGGGATGGCTCCCATGGGAAAGGAGGCAGAAGAATATGTACATTCTCATACAGTTTTTGAATCTATAAGATATATTGTCCCAGATCAAATATATCAAAAGGCAATTGAAATTGGTAAAGCCATATCTTATAAAGAAGTAATACCTTATATTAAATTACAGAAAGGTATTAAAGGTGTATTAGAAAAATTTATAAAAAATGACAAGAAATGTGCTATAAATACAAATCGTACCTCAACTATGCCACTTATACTTTCTACTTTCTCTTTAGAAAATTTTTTTGATCCAGTAGTGACTGCAGAAGTAGTAAATAATCCAAAGCCACATCCTGAAAGTATATTTTATATTTTAAATAGATGGAATTTATCTCCTGAAGATGTAATATTTATTGGAGATTCTAAAGTTGATGAACAAACTGCACATAATGCTTCAATTGACTTTATATCTTATAAAAATGAAAACTTATCAGGTATTTTTAATATAACTAGTTTTGAAGAATTAAAAAAATATCTATAAATAGAGGAGGTGTTATGTTTGTATTAGGAAATTTGCTAAGGGCACTGGCATTTGTAGTAGATAGTGTTTTAACTATATATTTCTGGATAGTAATAATATCAGCCATACTTTCCTGGGTACGTCCTGATCCCTATAATCCAATTGTTAGGTTCATCTATTCTATTACTGAACCAGTATTTTATCGCATCCGAAAATGGATACCATTTGTATTTATTGGAGGGTTGGACCTCTCCCCTATTGTGGTGATCCTGGTGATAGAATTTTTGAAAATTTTTCTGGTCCAGACTTTATATCAACTGAGTTTTTATCTATCATAATGTGCCATGTGGGAATTCCTTAAAAGGTCGTCTTCGGGCTCATGGCAACTAAAGGTATGGGTACAGCCAGGGGCAAAGAGGGATTCAGTGGAGGGCATCTATCAGGGATGTCTGAAGGTAAAGATAAGGTCCCCTGCAGTGGATAATAAAGCAAATAAGGCCCTTATCCTCTTTCTATCACGTATCCTGGGGGTGAAGAAGGGAAATATTCAAATTGTCAGTGGACAAAAAAACAGGAAAAAGGTATTGATTATTACCATGGTGGAAGATTTAGACCTAAAAGATGCCCTGAAAAAATATATCTGAATTTTATAAGAGGAGGCAAATATATGGAGCAATATGAGCTGGAGTTAATTGCCAAGTATGGGGAGAAGGATGAGGAGTTAAAAAAACTCTGGGAACAACACCTGGAATATGAAAGACAGGTGGAAAAATTGGAGAACAAACCTTATCTTACCCCCCAGGATGACCTTGAGTTAAAGCGAATAAAGAAACTAAAATTGGCGGGCAAGACAAAGATTCAGAGAATACTGGAGAAATATAGAAAACTGGAGAAGGGGGAAGAGTAAAATGAAGATGAAAGGGGCTAGGATCCTTCTGGAATGTCTGAAACAGGAAGGAGTAGAGGTAATTTTTGGTTTTCCAGGTGGGGCAGTAATAGACATATACCACGAGCTCCCCAACTATCCCTTCAAGCACATCCTGGTAAGACATGAACAGGGTGCTGTACACGCGGCTGACGGCTATGCCAGGGCCACGGGGAGAGTAGGGGTGGTACTGGTAACCTCAGGTCCTGGGGCCACAAACACAGTAACAGGTATAGCTACCGCATATATGGATTCCATTCCCCTGGTAGTATTTACAGGACAGGTCCCTAGAAAGCTCATAGGGAATGATGCCTTTCAGGAAGTGGACATTGTGGGAATTACCCGACCTTGCACCAAACATAACTATCTAGTAAAGGATGCTGAGCAATTGCCCCGCATCATAAAGGAGGCATTTTACATAGCCAGGTCTGGGAGGCCAGGTCCTGTTCTAGTGGACCTGCCAAAGGACATAATGGGAGCAAAGATTGAGGCAAAATATCCAAGAAGTGTCCATCTCAGAAGCTATAATCCCCATTATGAGCCAAACCTCAAACAGGTCAAAAAGGCGGCCCAGCTAATCCTAGAGGCAAAAAGACCCCTCATATTTGCAGGGGGTGGTGTGGTTGCCTCCTCTGGATACGAAGAACTCACCTGGCTTGCACGTCACATGAAGATACCTGTAACTGCTTCCCTCATGGGGCTGGGGGCATTCCCAGGAAATGATCCCCTATGGTTGGGAATGCTGGGCATGCATGGGACCTACGTGGCCAATATGGCAGTAAATCATACAGATCTATTAATAGCAGTTGGGGTGAGATTTGACGATAGGGTCACAGGAAAGGTGGACACATTTGCCCCCTCTGCAAAAATAATCCATATAGATATAGACCCCACATCTATCCGGAAAAACGTCCAGGTGGATGTCCCCATTGTGGCAGATTGCAAACTTGCCCTTCAGGCCCTAAAGGAGGAGCTATTAAAGATGAGTAAAGAGGGAGAACAACGCTTTGGGCCATGGAGGGAAAAGCTGGAAAAGTGGAATAGGGCCCATCCCCTTACCTATCAACATTCAGATTCGGTAATCAAGCCACAATATGTTATAGAAAAGCTCTATGAACTCACAGGGGGAGATGCAATCATCACCACTGAAGTTGGGCAGAACCAGATGTGGGCCGCTCAACACTTTAAATTTCATCGTCCCAGGACCCTGCTAACCTCAGGTGGACTTGGGACCATGGGCTATGGCTTCCCTGCTGCCATAGGGGCACAGCTTGCATATCCCGATAGGACAGTAATAGATATTGCAGGGGATGGTTCTATCCAGATGAACATACAGGAGCTTGCTACAGCGGTCTATTATGGGCTCCCTGTAAAGATAATCATCCTCAACAATTCCTATCTGGGGATGGTGAGACAGTGGCAAGAGTTGTTCTATAATCGCAATTACAGTGCAACCCACCTAGAGTTCAACCCTGACTTTGTTGCCCTTGCCAGGGCCTATGGGGCAGAGGGATTTAGGGCAGAGAAACCAGAGGAGGTGGAGATAGTCCTCAAAAAGGCCCTGGAGTCAAAGAAGACATGTGTGGTGGAGATGGTGGTGGAAAAAGAGGAAAACGTCTATCCAATGGTGCCGGCTGGAGCCTCTTTAAGTGAGATGCTTTTAGTCTAAAATAAAGCCTGAGCCAAGGAGATAAAGAGATGAGACATACCCTATCAGTTTTGGTAGAAGATGAGCCTGGAGTACTCTCAAGGGTGGCGGGTCTTTTCAGTGGAAGGGGTTTTAATATTGAGTCCTTAAATGTGGCCCCTACCCTGGAGAAGGGCACATCCCTTATGACTATAGTTACAGGGGGAGATGAGCAGATAATAGAGCAGATAATAAAACAATTGAGAAAGCTCATCACGGTGATAAAGGTTGTGGATATGAACACAGTGAGGACCGTGGAAAGGGAGATGGTGCTCATTAAGGTAAGCGCCCAAAACTCCTCCAGGGCAGAGATATTGAGGATAGTAGATATCTTTAGGTGTAAGGTGGTGGATGTGAGTCCCTCAGAGATGACCATTGAAGCCACTGGAGATCGGGAAAAACTCTCGGCCCTTATAAACCTGCTCCATCGTTTTGGCATAAAAGAGCTGGCGAGGACCGGAATCGTTGCCATGAAGAGAAGTATGCAATTTTCTGAAAAGTAAGGAGGTATGAACATGCAGGTGTATTACGACAAGGACGCAGACCTTGGGGTTATCTCAGACAAGCTGATTGCTGTGGTGGGGTATGGGTCTCAGGGGCATGCCCAGGCCCAGAACCTCAGAGATTCAGGACTAAAGGTGATTGTGGCCCAAAGACCAGGGGGCCCTAACTATGAGCTGGCAAAGGAACATGGATTTGACCCAGTGAGCGTGAAAGAGGCCGCAGAACAGGCAGACATCATCCAGATACTTATACCTGACCAGTATCAGCCAATGGTATATAAAAACGACATCCTCCCCTATTTAAAGGAAGGTAAAACCCTTGTATTCAGCCATGGATTCAATATCCACTTCCATCAAATACTGCCCCCTGAGTATGTGGATGTAATTATGGTGGCGCCAAAAGGACCAGGGCATCTGGTGAGACGGGAATATGAAAGGGGTTTTGGTGTACCCTCCCTGGCCGCAGTATATCAAGACGCCTCTGGAAAGGCATGGGATGTTGCCCTTGCCTATGCAAAAGGTATAGGGGCTACCAGAGCAGGGGTGATCAAGACCACATTCAGGGAAGAGACAGAAACAGACCTTTTTGGGGAACAATGTGTCCTGTGTGGTGGAGTAAGTGAGCTTATAAGGGCAGGGTTTGACACCCTGGTAAAGGCAGGATATCAGCCAGAGGTGGCATATTTTGAATGTATGCATGAGCTCAAGCTCATTGTGGACCTATTGTATGAAGGGGGCTTCAAACTCATGCACTATTCTGTGTCTGATACTGCAGAATATGGGGATTATGTGAGTGGAGCCAGGGTAATAGATGAGCATGTAAGGGAAAATATGCAAAAGGTCCTGGATGAAATCCAGGATGGATCCTTTGCCAAGAAATGGATATTAGAAAATCAGGCGGGGCTGGTATCCTTTAAGGCCCTCCGAGAGAAATATCATAACCATCCAATAGAAAAGGTGGGAGAGAGACTCAGGGAGATGATGCCCTATCTAAAGGCAAAAAAATAAAATAACTGGGGGAGGGGCATGGTCCTCTCCCCTATATTGCTACTTATCTATGAGCTGGAATGGTTTTATCAGGTGGCTGGAAAGGCAGAAACAGGAGGCAAAAGAGGCGCTGGAGGAGGGGGATGTATTAGAGGCAACCAGACGCATAGAGACCTCCCTCTTCTCCATCCTGAAGATAGAGAAGATACCCCTATCACCAGCTAAAAAAAACACCCTCAAAAAATTGAAACAATCCTTCGTAGACCTACAATCATCCCTGGACAATAGAGAAGACCCATGGTCAGAGATAGTCTCTGATATCTCTCCAGAGAAAGGGAGAGGAGAGGTACCCTTTCTTCTGGAAAAAGGGAAATATAATGAGGCCCTTTCCCTGTTATTGGAACAGTATCGTCAGGGCAAGAGGGATTTTAGCCTTATCAAAAAAATAATCCTATGTTTCCAGAAGACAAAGAAGACTCAAGAGCTGTGCGAATTTCTCCAGGACGTGCTCATGGAGGACTTCAGGTTCAACAAAAAAGAGCTCTCCCTCCTATACTATGAACTGGGCAGTGTGCTCCTTAGACTCCATAAGATAACCCAGGCCAGGGAGGTCTTCTGGAAGCTAAAGAGGCTAAACCCTTCCTTTCCAGGACTCAGCGAAAAACTAAAAGAACTTGAGAGAAAGAAGACCAGGACAAAAAATAGATATGAGTTATTGATACAGGAGGGACTCCTTACCCCTTCTCAACTGGAAGAGGCGAAAAAGAAGGCCGAGAAGGAAAAAAGGGATCTGGATGAGGTCCTTCTAAGCGATTTCAATATATCCAAGAAAGACCTGGGCAGGTCCCTTAGCAGATTTTATGATGTACCCTTTATGCCCTTTGATCCAAACGTAGAACCCCCTTTTGGACTCTTTGAAAAGAGGAAACTGGACCCTTCCTTCCTGAAACAATACCAGTGGGTCCCTTTTAAAGAAGAAGGAAAGACCATTCAGGTACTGATGACCAACCCCTTTGACCTTGGGAGACTGGACGAGATAAAATTTATTTTAGGGACCAACAACATTGAACCTTTGGTGTCCACCCAAAAAGACATAGAGGACTATATTGACTTATTTTTCAGAGAAATAACTGCGGGAGAGGAATTGTTAAAATTTGACGAGGAGGTGGAGGCAGAGGATAGAGGGGAGGAAGATCTATCAGAACTGGAAGAGGTCCTCACTGAACAGGACAGTGAGATAGTGAGACTGGTAAATGCCATTCTGGTAGAGGCATGGAAGCGGGGGGCCTCTGACATCCATATAGAACCCAATCCCCTATCTAAATACTGTCTTATAAGGATGAGAATAGATGGGACCTGCCATGAATTTAAAAAGATAAGACTAAGTTACGCTCGTCCCCTTGTCTCCCGTATCAAGATAATGGCAAGACTGGATATTGCTGAACGCAGACTGCCCCAGGACGGCAAACTCAAGATAAGGCTTCCCAACATGAATAAGATAGTGGAATACCGCGTAGCCACCCTTCCCACCATAGAAAATCAGGAGGACGTGGTCTTAAGGGTACTTGCCTCGGGTAAACCCATCCCCTTGGATAAATTGGGACTCCTTCCCAGAAATCTGGAGCTATTTAAAGAACAAATAAGCCAACCCCATGGGATGGTCCTGGTGGTTGGACCTACTGGCTCTGGGAAGACCACCACCCTCCACTCTGCCCTGGGATATATAAACAAACCAGAGAGAAAGATCTGGACCGCAGAGGACCCTGTGGAGATAACCCAGGAGGGACTCAGACAGGTACAGGTAAATCCCAAGATAGGCCTCACCTTTGCTTCTGCCCTCAGGGCATTCCTCAGGGCTGACCCTGATGTGATAATGATAGGGGAAATGAGGGACAAAGAGACGGCCCATATAGGGATAGAGGCATCTCTCACTGGCCATCTGGTATTTTCTACCCTGCATACCAATTCTGCCCCTGAGACCATCACTCGTCTCCTTGACATGGAGCTTGACCCCTTTAATTTCTCAGATTCTCTCTTATGCATCCTGGCCCAACGTCTCATAAAGACCCTGTGTCCCCATTGCAAAGAGCCATATACCCCATCCACCAAAGAGATAGAGGAACTCAGGGAGGAATTTGGAAGGGAAAAATGGGAGGAGGTGGTGGATGAAAGCTCCATTGTCCTATGCAGGCCCAGGGGTTGCTCCCAGTGCATGAAGGGCTATAGGGGCAGGATGGGCCTTCATGAATTGCTTCTAAGCTCTGAAGAGATAAAGGGACTTATAAAACGCAGGGCCCCCACAGAGGATATACGCGAAGTGGCCTATAGGCAGGGGATGCTCTCCCTTAAACAGGATGGCATCTTAAAGGTATTACAAGGACTAACCGATATATATCAAGTACGGGCAGTGGCAGGGAAGAGATAGAAGAGGGATGTAACCCCTCTAAGGTGAGGTGACATAACTATTCTTCCTCATCTCTTTATCTATTCAAAAGAAAGAACAAACGGGAAATATCTCGCTCGTCCAACCTATCAAATCCCATAGCTCGGGCCATCTCCTTTGCCTCACGGACCTGACTAGGGGAGATGGTGACCATGAGTTCAGGGAACCTGTCTGCCTCCCCACAGGGACGGTATTGGTCCATTATATTGAGGTAGGTGTGTGGTGAGATACTTGTAGCTATAAACTCCAACCATTGTCTGGTCCCTGCAATATCATCTGGCATGAGGAGATGACGCACAAGAAGCCCCTTGATGGCAACTCCCCTATCATCCATCACCAGGTCCCCTACCTGTCTATACATCTCAGAGATGGCATCCATCGCCACTTCTGGATAATCCACCGCATGAAGATATTTCTCTGCATATTCAGAGGAAAAAACCTTGGTGTCCGGGAGATATATATCCACTATCCCATCCAATAATCCCAGGGTCTGTGTGCTATCATAGGAACCTGTATTATATACTAGCGGAAGGGTGAGCCCCTTCTCCACGGCAATAGAGAGAGAGGAGAGTATGTGGGGAACCACATGGGTGGGGGATACTAGATTTATGTTGTGGGCCCCTTTTTCCTGAAGTAAAAGCATTATCCTGGCCAGGTCTTCATCTGAGACCTCTGTGGCCTCATGGGTAAAGTGACTTATCTCATAATTTTGACAAAACACACACCCTAGATTGCATCCCGAAAAAAAGATGGTCCCCGAGCCCCCTGTGCCAACCAGGGGAGACTCCTCCCCAAAGTGGAGATTATAGGAGGAGATAAGGGCCCTTGAAGGGGTCTTACAAAAACCCCTCTCCCCTGACAAACGATCCACTCCACACCTGCGAGGACATAATTCACAGGGAGAAGTAAGTTCCCTTGCCATCTCCGCCCTTATCTCCATTTCCCTTTTAGACATCTCAAGGTAAGACGCTCCCATATAACCCTACCCTCCCAGAAAAGAGGTTGATTTTTTAAGAGCCTTATATTAGAGAAAAAGAGATAGCCCGGGTGGCGGAACCTGGTAGACGCAAGGGACTTAAAATCCCTTGGGGCCATGCCCCGTGCCAGTTCGATTCTGGCCCCGGGCATTTTTTATTGCTCCTGTGGAGGTTGCATACATTCATAGATAAGGTGGGTTAAAAAGCTCACCTCCATGGAGAGGTCATAGTAGGATATAATATCGTGAAGTCCACTGTGACAGTTGTGACATGGGGTAATAACTAGTTCTGCTCCTGTAGCTCTAAGTTGATCTGCCTTTACTTTCATAAACTTCATACGCTTCTCTTTGTAAATAGGACCACAATTTATAACCCCTCCTCCAGCACCACAACAATAGTTGTGTTCCATATTAGGATGCATTTCCACAACATTCTCACATACTGCATGGACTACCTGCCGCAATAAATAATGAAGACCCCTTCCACGCGATATGTTACATGGATCATGAATGGTTACTTTCCTTTTTAATTTTTTCTTTATCTTTATCTTACCTGAAGACAACAGTTCCCAATAAAACTCTACTGCATGCACTACTGGGATGGGATAAAATTTCCATCCAAGTTGACGGGTAACCACATCATATACTGAACGCAATCCATGACCACATTCTCCCATAACTATCCTTTGTACCCCAAGACGCATAGCTGTTTCAAAGTGTTTCCTCTTTATCCTGGTGGCCACCACATCGTCCCTTACAAACATTGCCATATCACTGTTATCCCATCCAGGGGAAGAGGGAAAGGTCCAATCAACCCCTGCTGCATTAAAAATAGCCGCGGCCTCATATATAAGCTGGGGGCTAAACTTTGGCTCAGGACCTATCACAGAATACATTATCTCCGCCCCCTTCTTATCCACAGGGATGCTCGCCCCCTCCATCTCTTCTGAAAGCTCCTCTTCCTGCCAATAAAGGGTATCTATCCACTCATCCCCCTTCACCCACATCTGGTTATAGGTGGCAGAGTGAGAATTTACTGTGTCCTGGATATACTCTGGCACCACCCCCAGGAGAAAACATATCCGCCTCACCACCGACATAAGATATGCTGTATCTATGCCCAGGGGACAATACATAACGCACCTTTTACATAGATTACACTCAGTAAATGCAATTATAGCGGCCCTGAGGATGTCCTCTTTTGTGGCTTTCTCCCGCTTATCATATAGCACCTCTAGGGAATCCTTTACCTTTCCCACCGGGGAATAGCGTGGGTCCAGGTCATGGGATATACACAGATGACATCCATAAAAACACATACCACATCTCATGCAAGACTCCAGATAGAACTTCACCCTCGCTCCTGTCTCTCCTTCAAATACCCTCTCCATCACCTCTGCTATCTTAGGAGGAGTAACCCTGGATAGTCCTTGTTTTAACCCCTTGTCCTTTTTAAGTAGCTCCATCATCCCACTTATCTCCATTTACCAATCTTTAACTCCCCTCACTGCCCCAAACTCAGAGCCCATATACCCTCTCAAAAAAGGGGATATTATCATGTGACTCAATTTGGTAAAAGGGATACTCACCAACAAAAGCTCCCCTAGAAACACATGGAGTATAATTGACAATCTATAGTTCAGGAGTTGATTATAAGATACAAACCCACTCAAGAGCACCAAAAAGGTCAGGCCCAGTACATACCAGTCAGAGGCAGTGGTAATATATCTTATTCCCCTATCAAGGACCCTACGCAGTGCCAAAAGGGCACAACATATAATGCCCAGAAGGGTAAAGATATTTGCCAGATGGTCTGGTATCCAGGGGTAGGATATATGCCATGATAGCTGGAGCATTATAATATGGGCACTTAAAAACAGCGGAACCAAAAAGATACTTATATGAAATAGATAGGTGAGAATAGTAAACAAAGGTGCCTTTCTCCAGCTCCTGGCATAAAAGGGAACAGACCAGGCAAATACTGAGCGCATAGCATATGGTATGTTAAAATAGGTAAGTACTTCATGGTCCCTTTTCTTGGCCAGATAGATAAAAAGGACCACTCTGTATATAATCCCTCCAAAAAATAAGGCAAAAGAGATATATGCCCCAGGCCCGGTTAAGAGAAGATATATCTTGTCCATCATTCCTCCTTGCTCAGGAGATCTTACTCACTATGCGAACATACCTATTGTCCTGCCTTCCCCTGATGAGTATGTGGGAAGAATCTTGGTCAAAGATAGGGGGCCAGAGATATAAAAACTCTCCAGGGAAGGTCATGCCATCTATTATGAGATATTCCCTTTTCCCCCTCCTCCCTACCCAGGCAAGATGAGAGGAGTCAGGGCTAAATGTGACATAAGATATATGTTCCCATTCTTCCCCAAGGACCTTATCATTCAGGACAAGCAACTTTTTTCTCGGGGGATGTATCCCTACCTTAATAGGGGGATATTCCCTACAGACAACCGCTGCCACCCTTTCTCCATCAGGACTTAGTTCAATGTCCTCTACCACGCTATATGTGTTTTTCCACAGCACTTCATTCACGCACACGGTAAACCTTCCAAACTCAGGGGCCACAACAGTGGCCACAGAGCATCCATTAGCACTTACACAGGGCTTCCACATCTGAAAAAATCCCCTTTCCCATACACGAGTATCATCTGCAAATAAATACCATTTCCTGCCCTGTTTTCCTGTCACAAAAAGCCCTCCCTGGGGAGAAAATGTCATATCCCAGGCGTGATCAAATCTCGTGTCCCACACCTCTCCATTTTGTATCACGCCACACCTCTCCCCCTCTATCCTTATCACTGCGGCCACATTTCCTCCCCCAGCATCTACAGAAGGGTTCCACACGCCAGTAAAGCTCTTCTCCCACACCTCTCCATCCACAGAAACAGAAAAGGTACCTTCTCTAAAGAGAGTAAGGTCCCTCTCTTCCACACAATAGCGCTGCACCGATGCACAGGTCACTGGCGCATCCTCTGCCAGGGCATGTTCTGTAAGCAAGGGATAAGCCCCCTTCCACTCTATCCCATCCACCACCAAAAAATAGCTTCCTTCTCTCCTGGCACATACTGCATAAGATCCCTTTGAGTTAAAGATGGGGCTCCATAAAAAATCATATTCCCCCACCACCCTGGAATCAGCCTTTATAGACCACACAAATTCTCTGCACACAAGGCAAAACACTCCTCCCCCTGCCAAAAAGGATAGGTTTCTCAAATTTTCATAGGGACCTTCATCCCAGGATACACTCCCCCGCACACCAATGGAAAATCCCCCTCCCTGCTCACCAAGAATAAAGGCCACCTGTTCCCCATCCAGGGAGAACTGGACCTCCCTCACTATGGTAGAGGGAGGAAGGGAGGAGAGATCACATACCACCTTCTCCCCAACTGCCCAGTCACATGTATTCATAGGATTCCTTCCCTGATGATCTTTAGATCTTTAAAAAGGAATTTTTGTTGTATTATAGCCAAAAAGAGAGGATTTGACAACACAAAGAGACAAATAGACTGCTATATCCCAAAGGAATGAAATATCCGCCAGGCAAGGAGGGCAGCACCAAATCCATTGTCTATATTCACCACTCCAATACCCCCTGCACAGGAATTTAGCATGGAGAGGAGAGGAGCAATACCCGCGAAACTGGTGCCATATCCCACCGAGGTGGGGACTGCAAGGATGGGTCTGTCTGTAATCCCTGCCAGTACCCCAGGAAGGGCCCCTTCCATCCCGGCTATTACAATAAGGACCCTGGCCCTCTTTATCTTATCCATATGGGGAAAGAGACGGTGTATTCCTGCTATCCCCACGTCGCATATAATCCCCACATCCATACCCAAAAATCGGGCACATCCATAGGCCTCAAGGGCAACAGGGAGATCTGAGGAACCTGCAGTAATGATTAAGAGATCTCCTTCTTCCTTCCAGGGGGGAGATATATCAATCTCCTTACCCTTCACAAAGAGGGAGGCAGAAGACAAAAATATGCCCCCTTTCACCTCCCTTTCCAAGACATAACCCTTTGCATCACTCACCCTGGTGATGAGTAGCGGTGAATCAGGGGGAAAAGAGGATACAATAGAGAGTAGTTGTGAGAGGTCCTTATGTTCCCCATATATCACCTCAGGATGTCCACACCTTAGATCTCTATGTGTATCAATACAAATCCCTCTATCCAGGATCTGATAGGGAAGAGAAGACAGGAGCTGCAGCATGTCTTCCTCTCCTATCTCTCCCTTCTGAAATTTACTGAGGAACTCCCTTAACACCTCCTTATCCACACCTATCCACCTCCTCCACAAAACCTCTATCCAATACGCTTTGAGTATCTGAAGGGGTATATTCTGGAACAAGAAGTTTTAAATAGTGTCTTATGCCAGCAGAATCAAATCTCTTACTGCAGGCAACAAGTTCCTCTATATGATGATAAAGCCAGGAACGAAAATCCTCCCGCACCACTTCTCCCTTATCCTTCAGAACAAGTATCTTGTGGTGAGCTGTCTTTACTATCCCCTCTCCCTGGGTAATAAGTTCCTCATAGAGTTTTTCTCCTGGTCTAAGACCAGTAAATACTATCTCAATATCCCTTCCTGGCTCTTTCCCAGAAAGTCGGATAAGGTCCCTGGCCATCTCAACTATCTTTACCGGGGTCCCCATATCCAGGATAAATATCTCTCCTCCCTCTCCCATTGATCCCGCCTGTAGGATCAATTGAGAGGCCTCCGAGATGGTCATAAAATATCGCGTAACCTCAGGATGGGTAACAGTAACAGGCCCACCCCTTTGTATCTGCCTTTTAAAAAGGGGGATCACAGACCCTGAAGAGCCCACTACATTTCCAAAACGAACCGCCATAAACCTGCTTGCACCTCCATTAAAGGAAAACATCAAAAGTTCGCTCACCCGTTTGCTCGCACCCATCACATTTGTGGGCCTTACTGCCTTGTCTGTGGAGACAAGTACAAATCTCTCCACCCCCCACCTTGAAGAGACCTCCATTATACATCTGGTCCCCACAATATTATTAAAAACCGCCTCCCAGGGATTTATCTCAAGCATAGGAACATGTTTGTAGGCAGCCGCATGAAATACCACAGAGGGAGAATAGGTCTCAAAGGTGCGCTCTAACAAGGAAAGGTCCTGAACGCTTCCCAGCAAAGGAACATATCGGAAAAACCTGAACTCGTTTTTAAGTTCCATCTCAATGGAATACAGGTTTGCCTCACTACTATCCAAGAGGATAAGGAGCCCAGGTTCAAACCTGAGTATCTGACGACACAGCTCTGAACCAATAGATCCCCCTGCACCGGTTATGAGTATGGTTTTCCCCATTAGATAGCCCCTTATCCCTCTGGAATCTAACCTTACGGGGCTTCTGCCCAGCAGGTCTTCATAGCTCACATCCCTCAAGGCACTTATACTAACCTTACCCTCCAGTAGCTCCTTTATGGCAGGAAGGGTCTTAAATCTAACCCCTGTCCCCTTACATATGGATACGATACGCCTCATCTCTTCGCCTGTGGCAGAGGGAACAGCGATAAAGACCTCCTCCACCCCATAGCGCTCCACCACCTCTGGTAGTAGGTCTATACTCCCCACTACAGGCACCCCATGGAGCAGTCTCCCTATCTTGGAGGAGTCATCATCCACAAACCCCACCAGGGTATACTCCTTTTCCCTGTCTTCCATGATCTCCCGGGCCACTTTCTCTCCTGCCCCTCCTGCCCCTATAATGAGTACCCTTTTACCCTCGTGTGGAGAAGGAGGGGAAAAGAATTCCTTTATCCAGCTAAGGGGAGAGTGATTAGAAAGATAATAGGACCTGGTAATGACCCTCACTCCCCCTGTTAACAGGAAGCACACCATACCATCTAGAAGAAATACAGACCTTGGAAACCCTTGAAAATGATGAATAAATCCAATAAATGCAATAATGGTCAACTCAGAAAAGATATTTGCTTGAAGTAGTGTCCAGAAATCTCCCAGACTGGTGTATCTCCACATGCGTCTGTAGAGTCCAAAAAGATAAAAGAGCGTTAGTTTGAAGACACATATAAAGGGAATCATATAGGGGATCTGATGGGAATACTCTCTGACTACATAGGAGATAGAAAGGTCAAACCTCAACAAATAAGAAAGGATATAGGAAAGACAGAAGACAAGACCATCTGCCACAAGCAAGGGAAAACGAGACAAAGGCATCCTTTTTAGAGACATTACCCTACTCCACCCTATAGGCCCTGGCCCACGGATAGTGATCCACCACCAGCTTAAAATAGGGTGTAAAGTTCTCGGGGTCTCCAATGAGTAGCTGAACCATCATGGAGTTATAGATGGTATCATCCATCAGAAACATATCCCTGGAGATGGGATTATATATGAGATGGAGATGGGAATGATTGTCCCACTCCACATGACGCCTTTTGCCGGAAGAGACCACATCCAGGCTCTGGATAGGTATCATCTTTCCCTGGGTCAACACCCCACCTCTTTTTAGATCTATTTCTACCCGCCCCCTCACATTGAGGATCTTTCCCGGGTCTGTGGTGCCTGTTACAATATCCCACTTCCCAAAATATGAAATCCAGTACGCCAGACGAAGATTCTCCCAGGATACAACAAAATACTGGGGGGGAAGCGATGAAGGGAATTTGAACCTTTTCACTCTCATGGACAAAATAAGCTTCTGGGCCCTTCCAGGAGAAAGGTCCCTTATTCCCGCCAGGGGGTCCGCTATATAGTAAGGAGGATACCAGCCAGGCACCATCTTTTTGAGGTTGTACTTCCTCCTGGGCTCCTCCCTCTTCTTCAGGGGCAATGTCCGTGTCAAATACCAGGAAGGATCCAGGGCCCTGGCCCCTTCTTTCTTAAATAACATCTGCTGGTGTAATGTTATATACTTTATGAGCTGAGCCGCCTCCATGGGGGAAGAGGTGGTATGGACCACTGCCAGCGGATATACCCAATCTCCATAATTTAACCCACCATCACAAAAACTCATCCTTCCCCCATAATACTGGGCAGTGTATCCATAGTCCCACCATTGCCAGAGTCTTGCATTTTTAGGGGTAATCTTATGGAGGTCCAGAAAGGTACGGGCATATATCTTGGGAAGGATTGGAGTGGCCTTGAGATGTCGTGCAGTCATAAAAGGACTTATCAACAAAAGGATGGTGACTACAGAGGCTATAACCCATCTAAGTCCTGGCCTCACCCTATTTTTTAAAAAAAAGATAAGCCCAAAACCAACTCCTATCCCCCAGCCAACCCCTGCATACATGGAAAACCTATTACCCATTTTGTGGCTGGCAATGCCCAGAACAAAAAAGGGAATCATAAGGAGGGCAAAGGGGCATCTGAAAATAAGATACAATATTCCCACTACCCCCGCCCAAAATACTATCCAGTTGCCTGCACACCTCATGACCAGGGGATCCCAACTAAGGTTCTGGGCTTCTCTTATACTTTGAGAAATAGAGGGAAGAAGTATACCTGTACTATTTGGTACTACCTCAACTGAAGAGGGTTTAAGCCAGTAAAATGCCTTCTCATATATGGCCTGAACAATATGAAAGAAGTTAGAATAATACATAATAAGGAGAAAAAACACAAAAAAGATAAAGGTAAAATACCTCTCCTTTAATATCTCCCCTGGATTCCACAGAGAGATTGCAAGAATACCACTGGCTATTGCACCTATCCATCCCCCATATGCAAGGGCATAAATCATGAGAAAACATGAGACAAATTTCAATTTTATATAAGGATAACACAGATAGAGATATACTCCAAAGGCCAACACAAGAAACACAAAGGTCATCTTCTGGGCCCCTGGATGAAACCACTTATATGTGGCTCCCACCACCCCAATGAAAAGTGCCCAGAGGATATCCTTCTGTGTACAATTATATTCTAACTCTCCTGTGCCATGGGAGCGTATAGGGACCTTATCCTTTCTAGCCCAGGAAATGGGAAATCTACTAACCAACCACGTAATCAAAAGACAGGCAAAGGATGCAAGGAAAAACAGGGAACCAATATCTGTATCAAAGAATCCCACGCGGGTTCTAAGAAGATATCCAAGGGACACCACTGAAAAGGTACCTGCTATGAGACCTGCCTCTTCTATCCCCATCACCATGGCCAGCACACAAACAGGAAGACATACCAGGGGAGAGAGCACAAGGGGTAACCAGAAGGCGAGATTGCCTATTTTTATATTGGTAACCTTATGCAAAAATCTAGCTATTTCAGGGAGAGAGGCATCTATTATTCTGGAGGTGCCCTTTGCTGTGGCTACCCATAGATATGCATCATGAGTGGCAAGAAGTTTTTCCCCATCTATGGAGAGATATGGCTTATTCCAGGAAGGGAGTTCTAGGGCCCTGAAGGCCACCCCCATTAGATAACAGATAATTATTACACAAATCAATTTCTTATAAGAAAAACGTGATTCCATTTGTTTTTTTGCTACCATGAACCTAATTCCATCTTGCTTGGCAAATTCTTTTATCTACTTAAATAAAATTCCTTTATGGAATCTCCCACATATCTAATATCTTCATCTCGCAGTTCTGGATACATTGGAAGTAGAAGACCCCTCTTAAAAAAAAGCTCGGTACGTGGCAAATGAAAACCACCCAATCCCAGGGCCTTAAATTGGTGTACACCCTTTCCCCCCCACTGAATTACCACCTCTATCCCCTTGTTTTCCCTCAAAAAACACATAAGTTCATCCCGATCCTTTGCCTCTATTTCATAATTCTGAAACACATCAAAGTGTTCACCTTCCCCTGGGGGCGGAGGAAGCTCTATCTCTTCCACCGAAGATAAAATCTCATGATACAAAGAGGCAATCTGTCTTCTGCGCTCTATCCAACCAGGTAACAATTTAAGTTTATATGAAAGGATTGCCGCATGAATATTATCAAGACGACTGTTCATCCCCCAACACATTACCTCTGTACCTTCCCTTCCATGATTCCTTATCCTCTTAAGTAGCGTGGCAAATTCTTCATGGTCTGTGACCACAGCACCCGCATCACCAAAGGCACCCAATAGTTTTGCTGGATAAAAACTATAACATCCTGCCAACCCAAAGGTTCCTGCCCCTTTTCCCTTATATCGTGCTCCAACCGCCTGGGCGGCATCCTCAATAATTACAAGATCATATCTCTGGGCAAGCTCAACGAGTTCATCCATCCTGGAACACACCCGACCATTCAATTGGACAGGTATAATAACTTTTGTCCTCTCTGTAATGGCATCTTCCACAAGAGAAACATCCATATTATGGTCATGGGTTATATCTACCAGGACTGGAGTTGCTCCCAAAAATTTTATCACCTCAATGGTAGCTACAAATGTATGGGATACTGAGATCACTTCATCCCCTTTCCCTACCCCTGCTGCATACAGACATAACAATAATCCTTCTGTAGCACTATTTACCCCAATGGCAAATCGGGCCCCCACAAAGGAGGCGAGTTCCTCTTCAAATCTCTCTAGCTCCTTACCCAGTATATATTGTCCTCGTGAAAGCACGTCTTTTATAATACGGATATATTCCTGGGCATGAGCGTTATACTGAAGGGGATAATCAAAAAAACTTACTTTCCAGGACATAACCTTTCTCCTACAAGTTTAAAGGGAAAGCTAAGCACCATCCTTTATAACCCTCAACACCAGATCCACTACCTCTGAGGATCTAGGATAATACACCTCTTCTAGTTTCCTGCTGGCTGGAGCTGGTACATCAGGCAAGGCAAGACGTCTAAGGGGGGACCTTAAGGAATAAAAACACTCTTCTACAATAAAGGCCGCCACTTCACTCATAAATCCTCCCTGGGTCCATCCTACATCAAGCAATATGACCCTCCCACTCTTTTTAACACAACCCCTGATCAGTTCCCTGTCATAGGGCTTAATGGAGCGAAGGTCAATCACTTCTATCTCAATCCCATATCTTTCAGAGAGGATAGAAGCAGCATTTAATGCCTCCCCTACCATATAAGAAATGGCGATCACTGAGACATCCTTCCCTTCTCTCCTGACCACCCCTTTTCCTATGGGCACCCTATACACCTGTGAAGGCACAGGCTCACACAAAGGATATAACCACCTATCATCTATAAATACCACAGGATTATCATCCTCAATGGCTGAGATCATGAGCCCCTTTGCATCATAGGGGGTGGCAGGCATAACCACCTTAAGGCCAGGAATATGGGCAAAAATGGAATGGAGGGCCTGCGAATGCTGAGCCGCCTGCTCTCCCCCTCTGTTTATAATCCCCCAAAAGACCACTGGAACACAGGAGGCCCCTCCCGACATATAATGCCAGTTAGCGGCCTCGTTTATAATGGGGTCAAGGGCATATAACATAAAATCCATCCGCGGATGAACCACTATGGGTCTCATCCCTGCAATGGCCGCACCCACAGCAACTCCTGTCACGGAATTCTCCGATACAGGGGTATCAATTACCCTCTCCTCCCCAAATCTCTCTATCAACCCTCGGGCGGTATTTCCCACATACCATGGACTTTTTACTCCCTGGCCTATTAAAAATACCCTCTCATCTTTTGACATCATCTGATGCAGGGCCTCATTTATGGCCAGACTATATGAAAGTTCTCTACTGTCTAAAGACATATTTATTTAACTCCTCTTTTATAGGGTAATCACTTTGTTTAGCAAAAATATGGGCTTCCTCTACTTCTCTCATAATACGTTCCCTTATCTCATCTAGTTCACTTGAAGAAGTTCTATTTTCTTCTAATAGAAAAGTTTCTAAACGAGTTATAGGATCCTTCTTCTTCCATCTCCTTACTTCTTCATCAGGACGAATATCTGTATGAGTTCCCTGAATATTATCGTCAGGTCCAACATGTCCTCTCAAACGATATGTCAAAAACTCTATAAGAACAGGACCTTCTCCTTTTCTACACAAAGAAACTGCGTCTTTTGTTTTCTCATATACTTCAATTACATCATTACCATCCACCTGAAAACCCTGCATAAGAAAAGAAGAAGCACTTTCAAATATATTAACATTTGACCTGCATTCAGAAATTGGCATATGTGTAGAATATAAATTATTCTCACAGGCAAAAATAATGGGAAGGCGTTTTAAAGATGCAAAGTTTAAACTTTCGTAAAAGACCCCTTCTCCGGTAGCACCATCTCCAAAAAAACTCACACATACCCTATCCTCTCCCCGCAATTGAGAGGCCAAGGCCGCACCCATGGCCAGAGAAATGGTACCTGCAACAATAGGGGCCGCCCCCAACAGCCCACAGGAAGGAGAAATCACATGCATAGAGCCCCCTCTTCCTTTACAACATCCTGTCTCCTTACAATATATCTCTGCTACCAGAGATCTTAAGTCTCCCCCTTTTGCTATATAATGACCATGAGACCGATGATTGCCAAATATATAATCTTTCTGTGTGAGACACGCACATACACCTGTGGCAATGGCCTCCTCCCCTGTATATAGATGACAGGGGGTCTTTATCTCTCCAGAGAGAATAGGCTCCACCAAAGATTCCTCACATAGGCGAATGCGCAGCATGGTAGTGTAAAGGGATAATAAAAAATCCTTTGAATATTTCTGCCTCATTTTCTCTTCTCCTCCATATTTTACTCCTTCTCTCCCATTTCATACTTTTTCTTCAAAAAAACAGCAAGAAAGGTTAATATGATTATTTTTACATCTACGAGGAGAGAGCGTTCTTCCACATATTTTAACTGAAGCCTTATCTTTGTGGGCCTGATCTCTTCCATATAGGTCCTTTCAGGGTCCTTACTCCCTGCAAGCACAGAACCCTCATCTGGGTTCCACAAAGAAGCCCAGTCTGTAATACCTGGTCTTACTGAGAGTATCTTTCTCTCCTCCTCTGTAAACATATTCACATAATAGGGGACCTCAGGTCTGGGGCCAACAATACTCATGTCTCCCTTTAATACATTTATGAGCTGGGGAAGTTCATCAAGCTTATACTTTCTCAAGAATTTCCCCACCCGGGTAATCCTTGGATCGTCATCAGCAGTGGAAGGACCTCCTATCTTGTCAGCATTTACCACCATGGTCCTGAATTTATACATCCTAAAGGGAATGCCCCCCCTTCCTATCCTGAGTCCCTTATAAAACACAGGACCTCCATCTTCCCTTTTGATAAAAAAGGCACAACATAACATTAGGGGAGAAAAGAGGGCGAGTCCAATACAAGATAGACCTATATCCATCATTCTCTTTACCCTCTCATAGTTATCATTAAAAAATGACATCATTACATCCTCCTTTAAGCCTTTTTTCCCACCACATAGAGGATCTTAAACTCAGAGGAGTCCCTATCTGTAACTATGGGAGAGGGTTTTAGATACTCCACCATTCCTGCAGAGATCCTGGAAGGGAGAGGTCTTAACTTACCCATAAAGATCCTTTTCAAAATGGTCCTGGCCTGAAGTGTCCCTGGGATAAGATTAAACCTTAAGGCAATCTTTTTGATTAAAAAAATTACATAATCTCTCACTCCTGTTGAAATTTTAAATGCCCCCCATCTTCCACTAACCTTAAATCCAGCATCCTCCAGTAGAGAGGCCATTTCCTGGATGGAAAAATAACTATGGGTATAGGGACTGGGATGGAAGTCCCTCCATAGCTTATTCACACTGCAAATAACTAGAAGGCCATTATCCCTCAATCCCCTGTATGCCTCCCTTACAAAATCAGCTGGATTCTGGAGATAATATATGGCCTCATATAATAATACCACATCAAAAGAGTCTTTTTTAAAAGGGAGATTATGAGCATCCGCCTGAACCAAAACCACCCTATTATCCCCATCCACTACCTTCTTGGCCATCTCCAGGTTCTTTTCATCAATATCAACTCCCACCACCTTATTGGCCCTTTCTGCCAGATAGGGAAGCCCAATCCCCGTACCACACGCCACTTCCAACACGTCCTTCTTTTCCACATGTCCTCTCACAAAATAATATCTATGACAAAGTCTTTCCAGCTGTTCCCTTGTAGCACCCAGCCCTGGATGCTCCGTTACCTTAAAATAATTCGTTTTCACTCCATCTACTCCTTCTTTAAACATAGCATAAATATAATAGGACTAGGAACCAGCAGGCGCCAAACTTTCTAATAGGTCAGCATATTCGTTATAAATTACCTCTGCATCCCCAAACCGCTGAAAAAAGCAAGTGCAATTATTTGAAATCCTAT
This sequence comes from uncultured Desulfohalobiaceae bacterium, assembly GCA_964427155.1. Taxonomy (GTDB): domain Bacteria; phylum Desulfobacterota; class Desulfovibrionia; order Desulfovibrionales; family Desulfothermaceae; genus Desulfothermus. The sequence goes on from CAYRSC010000024.1 coordinate 365,272, forward strand.
CTCTAAGTTCCTTATTCTCTGCGAGCATAATTATATTGTTATATAACCCTTCTAAGTCACCCACCTTATAATTAAATCCAAGTTTATACTTCTCAATTAAATCTGCCATTTCTCCTTCTAAAGAAGAAATCAAAGGCAGGCCCGCAGAAAGATATTCAAATACTTTATTTGGCATAGCATCTATTACAGCATTACACGCAACTAGACCTGCCCATGATTTTTTCAAAACCCAGTGAATCTCTTCCTGACTTATCCATCCCGGTAGAATAACATTTGTTAATCCTAATGATTTTTGTTTAATATATCTAAACTGTTCTCCTGTTCCAGCCAATACAAAAATAATATCTTCTCTTCTTTCAAGATATAATTTTTTAGCTACTTCAATTATTAAAGATAACTCATAGGATCTACCAAATGTTCCAGAAAATAAAAATATCCTTTTATTATTTAACCTTTCAGACCATGAAGGAACTCTAGTCTCTCCTTGATAGTCTTTACAATAGCCTAAATAAAAGATCTTATCTGTATCCTTTCTAAAACGAGGTATCTTTTCTAATCCCCATTTTAATATACCTTTAGACATTGCTATAACACTGTCTGCCAATCTAAGTTGGCTTTTCAATTTTTGTCTATCTACCCATAATAAAGATTTTATACATCGTTTCAAAATTCCAGGCAAATCTTTCCAAAAAATATCAGGCCATTGATCCCGTAGATCTATGACA
>CAYRSC010000025.1:0-96996 GCA_964427155.1 uncultured Desulfohalobiaceae bacterium
CCTCTCTATACAGCACCTTACCTAAATCATCTGCCAGTTTCCTCACTGTGGGCAATGCTTTATAAAGCTTCTCAAGCAAACTACCACTAAAGCTCCTTTTCACCTCCTTGTTGGGATACCCCAACCTCATAAACTCTTCACCATCATACTCCTTGATGGTCAAATAACCTGTCTGAAAAAGTAGGGCCTCAACACGTAACTCCTCTAAATCAAAGGCATTTAAAAAGTCTTTAGATACCACAAGGTGCTCTAAATCCGCTATAAGGTAACTCCTATCCTTCAATAGATTCACTAAAAAGCTAGGGGTTGCTGTCTTAAACCACCAGTTGTCAAAATACTTGCGAGAAATACAATACATAAAAGATATAGGATTATATACCCGAACATCTACTTCTGGAGAAAACCTGTATCCATTGTACCAATATCTTATCCGAGACATGCATTCTTCTATACTTGAAAAACCCTTTTCTCTGCAAAAGGCATCCAAATATCCACTAAAATATCCATGAATCTCTTCTTCTGTATAACCCAAAAAATCAGCATACGCTGGCTCTGCTGTAATATCTATTAAATTGTTCCACTCAGAAAATATGGAAACCCTGCTAAAGGCTGATACCCCAGTCACAAACACAAAACCAAGAACATCCACTACCTCTGAGCTCTTGAGTATCCCAAAAAACTGTTTCATAAGATCTCGGTTCTCAAGGGCTATCTCAAATCTCTTATCTCCAAGACCCAAATGGTCTATTATGGGCTTGTCATATTCATCTATTAATATCACCACTGGCTTTTTTGTCTTGTGATACAGGCCTTGAATTAAGTTCTTAAATCCTTCTAAGATGTCATTGACTTCTAAAGATAATGAATATTCCCTCGCATATCCCTCAAGTTCCCTTTGCAGGGCCTTCTCAAAATTTTCTACAGTATTATGTCGTATCCCATTAAAATCAAACACAATTACCGGATGCTCATCAAAAGACCACTTGTCATATATGTAAAGCCCCTCAAATAGCTCCTTGTTCCCTCGAAAAAGCTCTTTTAATGTATTTATTGTTAATGACTTCCCAAAACGACGGGGACGTGAAAGAAAATAGCACCGTCCTTCCTTTACTAAACGATATATCCATTTAGTCTTATCTACATAAAAATCCCCACTAAGCCTTATCTGTCTAAAAGACGATGTATCCAAAGGAAGACGCTTCATGATCCATCCTTTTAATCCAACTTTCACAAATCTTCCCTTAACCCTGTAGTGCCCCCCAAAAGTAAAGGCAACTTTTTAAGAAACTTATGGACCTTACCCACCACAACCCCTATTCTCCCCTTCCCATTTTCCTCAGAGGACAATCTGTGTTGCTACTCTCTCACATTTCTTCTTTAATTTAACCTAATAGGAGAGAAATATGGACTATCCCTTTTAAAAAGTCAAATTAATGGTTATCTCCAAGATTTGAATGTATCAAAAAAAAATAGTATAGGATGACCTCCAGAAAAATTTATATGGGAGCGCATTCATTATGGAAGGATATGAAAGACTAGTGGACCTATCCTATATTGGACTTATCTTTTTCACCTCCCTCCTTTTATCCCTTATGCTAACACCTATATCCTCCAGGATAGCATCTCTCCTTGGGATAATAGATATACCAGATCCCAGAAAGGTCCACAAGCGTCCAGTCCCTCGCACAGGGGGAATTGCCATTGCCCTTAGTCTGACACTCTCTATTATTATGTGTGTAAAAATGGCCCCTTTTATAAAGGGATTTCTCTCAGGAGCAGGGGTGGTGGTCCTTGTTGGGATATGGGATGACAAATTCTCTATTCCTCCAAAGGTTAAATTCCTTGGGGAGATACTTGCGGCTCTTATCTTTATTGGAGTTACAGGACATAAGCTCTCCTCTCTGGGAGATATTTTGGGCATAGGAGAGCTTAAGCTGGAGTCTCTGGAGCTTATAATTACCATAATAGGAATAGTGGGAATAATGAATGCCATTAATCTCGCTGACGGACTAGATGGGCTTGCTGGGGGGATGGCCTCTATTGCATCCGCCTTTATGTTTGTCTTCGCCTATACCCATAGCTGTTGGTTCATTGCCTCTGTTACAGTTATACTCATAGGAGTAGTGCTTGGATTTTTGAGATACAATACCCATCCCGCCCAGATCTTCATGGGAGATACAGGAAGTCTACTTTTGGGATATTCCCTTGGAACAATTGCTGTTAGCCTAGTTCATTCAACAAATGGTCCCTACCCTATTCGCCCAATCTCCATGGCAATAATCCTGGCAATCCCCATAGTGGACACCATATGGGTAATGATAACTCGACTAAAAAAAGGTCACGGCATATTCTATCCTGACAAAAATCACCTACACCACCGACTTCTCAATATAGGATTGACCCATGGAGGAGCAGTTACCGTAATCTATCTCCTTATGACCCTCTTTGGGGTATTGGCCTGGATCCTTAGAAATTACCCTGAATACCAGCAATTCTATCTGGCACTTGGTTTAGTAATAAGCATCTATCTCCTCATAAACATACTAGAAAAGAGGAATATAACCCTGAGAAAAGGAGAGAGACCTTTTAAAAAGAGTAAATGGAAAAGGACCCTTGTATCCCTTACTGGGAAAAGCGTAAGGATAGTTACTCCAGTATTTCTGGTAATGCTCCTTGGACCATTTTTATTACTCCCTCCTCCTGAAAAGATATACGGTCTCTTAAGTCTTTGTGTAGCACTTTTCATTGTTATCTTTTTTCCATGGCAAGGAGGCAAAGAGAGAATGCCAATTGCCCATGCACTATTATATCTAGCCTGTTTTTCTATACTGGTTGTATATGAATTCTCATATCCCTATAATCCTTTCATAAATCTCTATCTTTTCTCTATAGGTGCAGGAAGTTTTATCTGGGTAAGTGCGCGGGTGTTATTTAAAAGAAAAAGCCAGGTGTTGTTACCGTCTAGTTTTGAGGTATTATTAATTATATTTTCCTGGTTTATCCCATTTATCTATACTCCATCCTCAGGCCTTGGAGAACAGATAAGACACAAAATAATACTTATCTGTCTCTACGCTATACCTCTTCTGGCCTCCATCAAGGTCATGCTCAGAAGACATGCCAGAAGAAACAAATGGATAGCCATTACCTTTATCACTTTCTTTACCATCATTGGCATCCGCTCCTTTTTGCACTATTAATCTGGGCTTTTCTTTTTCTTGACCTTTTTTATTTCAGCACTTAAATTATTTCTTTAAACCTTTTGATAAGACCTAGAGCAGGAGATGAGCAGAGAAGGTCTCTTAAAATTGATGGTGGTAATCTTGTGTTGTGTGTTTCTAATTGACGGGATATACATCACCTATAGAAAATATCAGGAGATAGTACGTCTTAAAAAAAAGATAGCCCTCCAGGAAACACGACTCCAAAGACTCAAAGACATATACAACCATCTGCTTATACAGGCAAATCTCATAGGCAACTGGAACAGGCTCTGGTCTGAGGTAGAAGAATGTCATCTTACCCCAAAGTTCACCGAGGTCTATTCCTTCAACATATCCTCGGATGTGGATTGGAAGCAACTGGCGTATATCCTTATTGTTCTGGAACAATATCAAAAAAATGGTAGGGACACCTTTTTTGTGCCAGGGGACTTTAGCGTCTCTCCCTCTGGAAACAACTCCACAACACCTGGCTTTACAGTAAGATTTTCGGGAAGATTTCTCAAACTCTTACAACCACAACAGGATACAGGAAACTTCTAAGATGGCCCAAAGGCGATATTCCTCTCCCCTATTTCTGATAGATACCTCTGAGGAAATAATCTTTTTTCATTCATCAGGGGCAAGGTCCCTGGAAGGGATAAGTGCCTTAAGGGGATTTGTGTATTATATCCTAGATGTGGCATCTTCTTCAGATCCAGGGATACACGCTGCAGTGGGTCCATATAAGTATGCAGAGCTACTTGGAAAGAAAAAACTGGAGGAGAGGGGAGAGATTGCCCAGGACGAGACCTTTGTGTGTTATAAAAAGATAAAGGAGGGCAAAAACAAGACAAAGCTGATCTACAACCTCCTGCCATCCACATCCTTTGAAAAGATAAAGGAGAGCTACAACACCTATGCCTATGGAATGATGGTCTTTGACAATGTGGGGATTACCTGTGCGTATTTAGAGGCCCTAAATTCCTCTGAGCCTGTGGCAGTGATATGTGAGTCATCCACCTCCACCATCATGGTAGTGGGGAAAAAAAAGGATATCCTGTTGCTTCGCAGGTATGGAAAAGAAGGACTTTTGGGTTTTGCAGAAGAGGATGCCTCTGGTCTCATAGAGCAGGACCTTAACAACTTTCAGCGAGATAGGGGGATATCTGTCTCCAGGATAGTATATTTTACCCTCATATCAAGGGGCAAAGAGCCTTCTCCTCCCCAGATAACAGCCATTCAAATGGAGGCCATTCCTTATATAGAGTATGAGGTAGAGAAAGATGTGATATTCACCTCTCTTCCTCATATACTCAAAAGTCTTTCCCCTTCCTATGCCCTATTTGGGAGGGAAGAAAAATGGCTTCGTCCACTGGAAAAGGGAGAAAAATTTTTATGGGGAGGGCTGGTTGGCATGGCCATACTGGCCTTTGTGGGATTTTTTGCGCTCTTACACGTTGAAAAGGGGTTAAACCAGAGGTCCACCATCCTCTCCAGAGAAATAAAGGCCTATGAGAGGTCATTAAACTACTTTTCCCCAAGGATTAAGGGGACTACCACGGGAAAACAATACAGGGAGCTACTTAACTTTTCCAGTGATCTGATAAGGTCTCAGAGTGCGCCCTCCTATGCCCGTTTGTGGAAGATGCTCTATGAGCTAAGGCCAAGGGGATTATATCTCACAGAAATGGACCTCTCCTATGATAAGACCATGACCCACTTAGACCTTCTGGGGGAGATCCCCCAGACCATGTTGCAGGCCCAGCAGACCTATTCCTCATTTATCTCAAACCTAAAGAAGTCAGGATTTAAGATAAACAACCAAAAGATAAATCTGGGTCTTAATCTCTCCACCTTTATGGTGGAATTGTCCTATGCCTATAACTCCTTCACAGATGAAAAACCATAGAGAAGAGTGAGATGTTACCTCTGGAAAGAAAACTTATTCTCTTCAGGTGGGTATGTGCCCTGCTCCTTGTCATAGGAGGACTTATAGGGATATATTATATGGTGCCGCAAAACCTAGAGGTACAGCTTCCTCCCATGAAAAATTACAAAAGGACAGTACTGAAGATCCCCCCTCCCTCGGAGAGGGCAATATTGAAAAGGGCAGTATCCATAGTTAAGGGACTCAGGGAATCTCAAGTTAAAACCAATACACTGGTAACCTATCAGGACCTTAAACCATCCCTGTTTTATATCCAGAGACAAAAAATGGGTCAACAAAAGACCTCCCTGCTAACTGTCTCCCTGATATTTCTAGGGCAAGGCGAGAGATATGCCATTATAAACGGGAGCATATACAAACAGGGAGACATGTTACCAGATGGGAGGCAGGTCCTCAGCATATCTGACAGGGGCATCCTCATAAGGGCCCGGGACAATGTCTATCTGGTGCCCTGGAAGGGAACAGGATATGTGAGATTGGAGAGGAGTTCCTCCCCCACAAACACAGGTGGTAATGAGAAAAAAACATCTGAGACCACCAAATCAGGCAAGGAAGAGCTAAAGATAATAAAAAAGATCCTTGAGAGCAAAAGCTCTCACATATTAGAAAAGAGCAAGTTATCCAGTAATGGAGAAAAATGACATAGGGGAAGAGAAGGCCATGAAAAGAGGTAGGCTTGTAAAAAATATAGCTATTTTCGTGGGAATATGTATGTTTATCTCCTGCAGCGCCCCCAAGAAAAGACCCAAGGTGGATGCCTATGAGGCACTCTACAGGTCCCTCAAAAAAGAGGAGGAGAAGGTAGTTAAGCTTCGCTCCATGGAAAGACAACATATGGAAAAGCTCTCCAGGAAAAAGACCATCCCCCTCACACCAGTACTTCCCTCCTATAATCCCCTCAAAAAGGTACCCATTTCCTTGAATGTAATAAACGAGCCCCTGGACAAGATACTCTACATTATAGCCAGAAATGCAGGTCTAAACCTCATTATAGAGCCAGACCTCACCCTAAAGAACAATGTGACCATAAGTTTTGAAAATACCCCTTCTTCTGTTGTCATACAAAAACTCCTGTCCGCCTACGACCTTGCCTGGAGTGTGAAAGACAACTGTCTGTATGTGAAGAGGTATGAGGAGAGGATATTTAACCTGGACTTCTTGAACGTGGATACGCAGGTGAGCATAAAGAGCGGGGGAGACATATTTGGAAGTAGTGGGGCAGAGAGTGGAGGCAACAACTTTACAGGGGATTTTTCCCTTAGCACCAGTGCAGGTAAAGGATCAGACTCCAATTCCCTCTATGGATATGTGAAGAAAAATATTGAAGAAATAATAAAAGGGGGAGAAAAGGGCCAGGGGGCAAAATGCATAATAGACCCTGTAACTGGAACCATGTATGTAAAGGCATCCCCATCCAAGATGAGGGTGGTGGAAAAATTTCTCCAAAATCTCAAGGCCAGGCTCAAAAAACAGGTAATAATTGATGCAAGGATACTGGAGATCTCCCTGAATAAGTCCTTTCAACTGGGAATAGACTGGAACTATGTCCTGGACACCCTCCTCAGGCATGGGAACATCTCAGTTAACCTCACCCATCCCGTGGCATTTCCTGTAAATACCACAGGGACCACCACCCCCACACCTACAGAACTGATAATATCCTCCAAGACCCCCTCTACCACCATAGACGCCACCATCCATGCCCTATCCACATTTGGCACGGTGACCACCATCTCCAATCCCCATTTAAGGACAAGACACGGCCAACCAGCCCTTATTATCTCTGGCACCACCAAGACCTATGTGAAAGAGATAACCAGTGATGGAAATGAGACATCCTATAATACAGCCACTGCATTTGAGGGGGTAATGCTTGGGGTAATCCCATATATTACAGACAAAAATGACGTGGACCTTCAGATCTTTCCCATATCCAGTGATGTGGACCTTACCCAGTCCACCCCAACAGGTCTTACCCTGCCTGTTGTTGACGTGAGAAATGTAAATACCAATGTAAGGGTAAAGAGTGGGGATACCATAATCCTGGGAGGTCTTATATACAGAAAGAAAAACAACGACAAATCTCATACCCCGGCGCTGGCAAAGATACCTGTACTGGGATGGCTATTTAAACAAAAAAATACCAGTTCAAGTCTGAAAGAGCTGGTTATCATTATGCATGTAAAGGTGATATGAGTTTAATATACGAATATCTACAACAACTAAAAAAGAAAAAGGAAAATGGAAAACCCTCCCCCCTTCAAAACAAAAATGCTCCATCCAGGGGAACAAAACCCGGGGAGAGGGGGAAAAGGACTCCAGGGTTACTTCTCATCACCTCTGCTATACTTGTGGGCCTTGGGATAGTTGCCCTTTTACTGGTGAGAGAGGGGTATCTTCAATCCCTGCTCCATCCATACACCCCTTCCCCCCCTCCACCCCAGGTAACTTCACGCAAGCTCATTGAAAGGCTGGACAGGGCAATGAATCCCGCCACACACACATCCCATTCCATGCACAACTGCTCGAAAACAAACACATCTATATCCTCCAGGGCCCAGACCCAATATGGCATATTTATAGACAACTTAAAACAAGAGGCAAAAAAGAGGCTCAAGCAGGCCCTGGAAGAGGAGAGGAAAAAAAGGAAAGCTGAGGCCAGGGGCTACAAAAAGAAAAGGGCTCAAGCACAAGGAAGAAAAAACTCCCTCACCCAGAGCTTTCATCAACATTTTATGTCCCTGTCCCGAAGGAACCAGGAGATCCTCAATATACAAAAGGCGCTTCAGGGAGTGGTGATGGAGGGAGACCTGCATGAGGCCAGGAGACTGCTTGCATCCCTGGCACAGCTCCTGGGCAGGGATGACCCCCTTATCCTCAAATGGAAAGGGGTAATTGCCCTGAAACAAAAACACTATGAGAAGGCAGAGAAGATATTCCTCAAGGTGATATCCATATCCCCTGATGACAGTGGTGCCTATGTGAATCTCATACTTGCCTTCACTGGCGAGCACAAAATGGAGCTTGCCAGGAGATATTACACCATCTTTAAGAGAAGATTTCCAGATTCTCCCCTCATATCAAGATTGGATGAACTCTTTTGAACCATTGTGGGCAAGCCATTTAGTTATATCCCCTACAAGGACCTCAAAGAGGGACAGGAGCCTCTCCACCTCTGCCCGGGCCTCTTCTGGACGACGGGCCTTTGCCAGGGCCTCTATCCTTTCCGCCGCCCCTACCACCATCTCTCCCCCTATATTGGCAGAGGCCCCCTTAAGGGAGTGAGATACCTGTGCGAGCCTATCCATATCCTTGCTGGATGCCGCCTCCTCTATTTCCCTCACAAGGGAAGGGGCAGTCTCCAGATAGGCATGTAACACCCTCTTGCATATCTCCTTATCCCCAAGGCTCCTCTCCACAAGTGCATTCACATCAAAAGATTGGGGGGATGAACTCCCCTGGTTAGTAGCAAAGGGGGTCTCTCCAATCTTTCGTGTCTCCACCATTTCTGGAGAAAGCCATTTCCTCAGGATAGAGATAAGTCTATCCACAAATATGGGTTTGGTGAGATAATCGTCCATTCCAGAGCCAAGACACCTCTCAATCTCCTCTCTCATGGCATTGGCAGTAAAGGCAATCACAGGCACATGCACATCTCCACCCCTACTTTGCCTAAGCCTCCTGGTGACCTCTATCCCATCCATGTCTGGCATCTGGACATCCATAAAGATAAGGTGGTAGTCATTCCCCTGCACCCTTTCAAGGGCCTCCCCACCGGAGGTGGCCACATCCACCTCAAGGCCCAATTTTTCCAGGAGTCTCTTTAATACCTCCCCATTTAAGGGATTGTCGTCCACCACCAGGATCTTACCAGAGAAACGTACCCTGTCCCTGTTCAAATAGGACATATCCCTGTTTTCTTCCAGTCTCTTTCCCTTCTTGAGTCTCAGGGTAAACCAGAATACTGAGCCCTTCCCTGGAACAGATTTCACCCCTATCTCACCTCCCATCATCTCACAGAGCTTTTTGGAGATAGCAAGCCCCAGACCAGTGCCTCCAAATTTTTTGCTAACAGAGGAATCCACCTGGGAAAATCTGGTAAACAACATCCCTAGTTTCTCCTTGGGGATGCCCATGCCCGTATCCTTCACTGTAAACCTGAGTATATGCCCCCACTCCTCCTCCTTCTCCTTCTCAATCTCTATACGAACAGAGCCCTTAGAGGTAAACTTAATGGCATTGGACACAAGATTAGAAAGTATCTGCCTTATCCTCCCAGGGTCTCCCCTCACATATCTTGGGACATCCTCTTCCACCCTGAGATGAAATTTCAATCCCTTTTTCTCTGCCAGGGGTCTCATACTCTGAAAAAAGTCCTCCACCATGAGGATAAGGTCAAAATCCGTCTCTTCCAGGTCAAGACGGTTGTGCTCTATCCTGGATATATCCAATATGTCATTTATAAGAAAAAGTAACATCTCTGCATTTGACTTGGCAGTGCGTACAAAAGATGCCTGTTCCCTGTCCAGGGAGGTGGTGGAAAGGAGTTCAAGGGAACCTATTATGGCATTTAGGGGGGTCCTTATCTCATGGCTAAAATTTGCCAAAAATTCACTCTTCGCCCTGGAGGCCTCTTCTGCCCTCTCCTTTGCCAGCCGTATCTCCTCCTCCAGCTTCTTCACCGGGGTAATATCCTGTCCCACCCAGATGGTTTCAACATCCTCCTTGCCACCCTTATGGATAATATTGGCAGTTACAAAAAAACACCTCCTGGAGCCATCTGCCACCCGCCTTTTATATTCAAAGGAAAGAGAGCCCTGTTTAAGTAGCCTGCGGTAATAGTGGCTTATAAAGTATCTAAACTCCTCCTCTGTCTCAAAAAATACCCTGCTACTTTTCCCAATTAGGCTCTCTGCAGGCAGGCCAATGAGTTTTTCCACTGCAGGATTTACCTGAAGGATACGAGTGTTTTTAAAAAATGCAATGGGGATTCCAATATGTTTTATAATGGATTCCAGCATAATCACACGTTCCTTCAGCTCCTTCTCCTTGGTGATAAAGGGGGTAATATCATTTTTTATGGCAATATAATGGGTTATCTCCCCCTCTTTATCCACCACTGGTGCAATTATGGCATCTTCCCAGTACAGGGTCCCATCCTTTCTCCTGTTACAAAATCTCCCCCTCCATACCCTCTTGGAGGTAAGGGTCTTCCACATATCCTGATAATATTCAGTGGGTTGCATCCCACTTTTGAGTATACGAGGGTTCTGCCCTATGGCCTCTTCTGGAGAGTAACCTGTAACCTCACAAAAGGCGGGATTTACGTATTCTATAATGCCCCTGTTGTCTGTGACAACAATACTGCTCACACTCTGCTCAAGTACCTCTTTCAGGAGCTTTAGGTCTATCTCTCTCCATCTATGACCTTCTTGTCTATCCATCATCTACCTCTACACTCTGTATTAATCTCAAGAAATCATCAGTGGGCATGGGTCTTCCAAAGAGGTAACACTGGTGTAAAAAGTTTGCCCTCTGATTTAAAAAATGGGCCTGTTCCAGGCTCTTGGTCCCCTCTGCCACCAGAGAAAGTCCCATTGCCCTGGCGATCCCCACAATGGCATCCACAATTGCAAGGTTACCTCTGTCTTCAGGTATCTCTTCAATAAAGGACCTATCTATCTTGAGCTCTGAGATGGGGAGGTCCTTGAGATAGTGCAAGGAGGAATATCCTGTCCCAAAATCATCAATGGAAAAGCGGATCCCAAGCTCCCTTAAGTCCCTCATGGTCTCCTTCACCACTGACATATCCTCAATCATGAGATTTTCAGTGACCTCAATGATGAGACGAGAGGCAGGTACCTGGCCAGAGGTGACCACCTCCCTTACAAATTCCACAAAGTCCCTGGCAAAGAAACACCGAGGGCTTACATTACAGGAGATGGATAGATGGGGATCCTTCATAGTGGATAGGATTTCACTGCTCTTTTTCAACATCCACCTGTCAATCTCTATTATAAGGTTGCTCTCCTCAGCAATGGGGATAAATACCCCTGGAGAAACCATTCCATAGCCAGGATGTATCCAGCGGCACAGGGCCTCTGCCCCCACCACCCTTTTGTGTGCGTCCACCTTTGGCTGGAGATAACACCTTAGCTGATCCTCCCCTATGGCCTTTCTCAGCTCCTGCTCTATCCTCACCTTCTTCTGGATCTCCTCCTCCATTGTCTCATCATGAATGAGGATATCATCGCCCCCCTTTGTCTTCACCTTTTTCATGGCAATGGAGGCCCTCAAAATAATGTCCCGCACATCCTCTACGTGGATGCCCCCTTTTATAAATATCGCCCCAATACTTGCAGTAAAGACAATGTTCTCCAGACCCTGAAGGGGTCTTTTTATCTCTTCCAGTACCCGTCTCCCCTGAGCCTCAATGGACTCCTTCACAGGGGAACAGTTGAGCATGGAAGAACACGAGACCAGTACAGCAAATTCATCCGCAAACAACCGGGCAATAATGGCCTCTTCTGGAAATACCCCCATGAGTCGTAAGGCCATCTCCCTTAACACCTCATCTCCCACATCCTCCCCCATGGCCTGGTTTATTCTACCAAACTTATCTAGATTTATGAGAAAAAGGACAAAGGGAGAAGAGGTCTTGAGAAGAGAATTTATCTCCCTATAGATGAGATTTCTGTTTGCAAGGGGAGTTATCCTGTCATAGAGGAATAGACGGGTATATAGCTCCACCATCCGCTGTCCCACCTTGAGACGGGAATGGAGTTCCTCCACGTCAAAGGGCTTTACAATAAAATCATCTGCTCCTGCATTCAGGGCATCCACAATGTCCTTCTTCTCCCGCTTGGAGGTGAGCATGATTATGTAGGGCCTGGGTCTTATGTCCAGCTTCCTCACCTCCCTTAATATCTCAATTCCACTCCTCCCTGGAATAAGCCAGTCAAGAAATATTATCCTGGGACTGTCATCTTCCACCATGCGCTTCATGGCCGAAAAACCATCCCCATAGCTTTCCCAGCCATATCCCCACTTTTGAAGCACAGAGGAGAGAATGGTCACCAGCACCGGGTCATCATCCACGATAAGGACCCGTCTTGTATCATCCAGTCTCATCTCATAACACCCTTTTTCAAAAGATATGCTCTTATATTAAATAATCCCCCTGCCATCCCTATCATAAAATAAAACAAGATGTCAAAGTCCATCTAACATTCTGCACAACATCCTAAAAAACTTCCACAAAAAAAGCAGGAAAGGCACCCGTCAAGGTCCTTTCCTGCCAGGGGAGGAAGGAGAGGAGGGAAATATCCCTACCTCTTGGTATATACAAAGCGGTATTTAAAGGTGGAGGGGCTTAGCCAATCCAGGGGTTTTCCCCCTACCTCTGCATATGGATAACCAAAGGTATTTAAAGGGGCACCCTTCTGGGGGGGATTTAATACAATATCCCTTCCAATTGCCAGCTTTATCCTATAGGGGTCCCATGCTCCCCAAAAATATCTCCTCCACTGTTTTGTCTCTTCATCCTTTAGGGTGAGATGGTGCTTTAACATCATCTTTCTCACATCTGCGGGGTCCACTGGCACCCAGCCATAGCCAGGAAGGAAAAACTCCGCCCAACAATGTTCCCATTTGGTTATATCCACCCTCTTCTTTCCCCTTCCCATCCTCACACCAAATATCTCTCTCGCAGGTACTCCCACTGCCCTGCACAAGGCCACAAATACTGAATGGATGTCTGTGCACTTTCCTCCCCTATAGTTCAAGAGAAAAAGCACATCCCCTGCACCACATCCCCTTACATGAGGGTCTCTGAACATATGCTCACATATCCAGTCATATATGGCCCTGGCCTTTCCCAGCACTGTGGTCTTACCTGCGGTTATCTTAAGGGCGAGTTTTTTTACCCTTCCCCCAATAGGCCCCCTGGAGGTGGGAGAAAGCCACATCTTATAGTCAGAGGGGTTCCAGCACGGCTCCTTAGAAGGAAAGTTTCTCCTCACCACCTCTATCCTCTCTGCATCAAAACTAAGTACCAGCCTTCTGGAGCGGGCACCTGGGGCCCACCGGGCATATAGGATGGGAGTCTGATATTTTTTGTCAGTATATACAGCACATTCACTGTAGTTTCCCTTTATTTTGATGTGAGAGATGGTTTGATACGGAGTGGAGATTGGATAGGGTATCCAGAGTTTCACCTCTTTGTTTCTGGGATGATTAGAGAGATCAAATTCCATGACAATGTGTCCAGAGGCCTTTGCAGGAAAGTTTGGAAACGCAGGGGCACTCCCTGCCCACATCACCATGGCCACCATCACAGCTACATAGACCAAAACCAATGACCTCTTCACCTTGTTATACCTCCTCTTATTTGTACTATATTACCCATGACAAAAACACTGCCTATCTACATCTTAGACATCTTATCTTCAGAAAACCCTTTACATGTCAAATAGATAAATCCAATGATATGAAAGGGGTTCAATTGGATTTTTAAATGAAAGACGGACACACATGGAATATCCGTCAATATAATCTATTTCTAAGGCCCTTTTTGTCTAAGCTATATGAGGCAGGACACATATAAGCGCAAGGCCATTGGTTGGTATTATTGCTGAGAATTATATTCAATAGGAATAATCGCTATTTCAAGGTAAGGTATGTAGTTATATTCAAGTGGTATTTAGTGGTTGCTTCCTCCTTGCGTTTGTAAAGGGGTCACATAGAGTTTTTCCTCAAAAAATCTCCTTGTGTACTGGCTCAGGGGAAGTCCTGCAAGGCCCTCCACATGGACCCATCTCGCATCCATGGCATCGTCACCAGGATGGACTTCCCCTGAGACATAGTGTGCCATAAAATCTATTATTACAAAATGTTCTTTTAATATACCCTTCTCCCTCTGCATAATCTCAAATACATAAACCACATCCTCCACCTCTACCTCTATAGAGGTCTCTTCCCTCACTTCCCTTTTAACTGCCTCTTTAAGGCCCTCCCCTGGTTCCACCTTCCCCCCTGGCAATGCCCATAATCCTTGCTCCGGCGGATTCTTTCGCCTCACCAGCAGAAACTCCTCTCCTCTGCGCACCAGGGCACCCACACATACCTTTATCTCTACCATTCAATATCCTCTAATCCACCTGTTTTTTTATAAAGGAGGGTATCTCAAAATCATCCTCCTCTTCAAAGATAAACTCCTCTTCCTCTCCTGTGGCCTGTATCTTCTGACGAGAAGAATAGGGATTATAGGGCTGGGATATTATTTCTCCCCCCTCTGGATGGAGTTTTTCCTTCTTTCTTATATAAGAAGGTATCCTGCTTCTCTCCTCAAGGGATTCTGCAGGGGCAGGGGTCCTTGGATATCGGCCTTCCTGGGACCTATTTTTTATAAATTGGGAGACCTTTGCAGATCCATACCCAATCCCCTGCTCCATATCCCCCTCATTTCGCTCTATGCCCGTGGCAATCACAGTAATCCTTATCTCCTCATTGCAATTCTCGTCTATTACTGTCCCAAAAAATATCTTGGCATCCTTACTGGCGGCCTCAGATATAATACTGGCGGCCTCATCCACCTCCTGAATGGTGAGGTCATAACCTGCTGTGATATTCATGAGCACACCCTGTGCCCCATCTATGGAAATATCCTCAAGAAGGGGGCTGGTAATGGCCTGTCTGGCCGCATCCCTGGCGCGACTCTCCCCCTTTGCCACCCCTGTACCCATAAGGGCCAGCCCCATTCCCTCCATTACTGCCTTTACGTCTGCAAAGTCCAGGTTGATAAGACCAGGGAAAAGGATGAGGTCTGAGATCCCCTTTACCGCCTGATACAAAACATCATCTGCCTTCTTTAACATCTCAATAAAAGTGGCCTTCTTAGAGGCAAGAGAGAGCAATCTATCATTTGGGATGGTGATTATACTATCCACCACAGACTTTAATGCATCTATCCCCTTTTCCGCCTGTTGAATACGACGGGGACCCTCAAAATAAAATGGCTTGGTCACCACTGCCACAGTAAGGGCCCCCATCTCCTTTGCCACCTCTGCTATTATGGGAGCGGCACCTGTACCTGTGCCCCCACCCATGCCCGCGGTAATAAAGACCATATCACTCTCAGAGAGGACCTCTCTTATAACATCAATACTCTCTTCTGCGGCCTGTCTTCCTATCTCTGGATTGGCACCTGCCCCAAGTCCCTTGGTAAGTTTCTCTCCCAGCTGGATCTTACACTCTGCAGAAGAGACCTTAAGGGCCTGTACATCTGTATTTGCCACTATAAAATACACGCCCCTGAGAGAGGAACTTATCATATTATTTACTGCGTTTCCTCCCCCACCTCCCACGCCAATAACCTTTATCCTGGCATTTCCCTCTGGCAATATCTCCATATGTTCCATCCGCCTTCCTCCTCTTTATTTCATGGTTATATATAGGAGTTAAGATATATCCACAAACCAATTTTTCATCTTGGACAAGAGTCTGTTAAAGACATTTCTCTCCCTTATCCTGAAACTATGAGATGAAAATTCTTTCCTCGCCCCATATATCAATAGTCCAACAGCAGTGGCGTACTTGGGACTCATTACCACATCCTTTACTCCTCCTATCCCAATGGGATATCCTATCCTCACAGGAAGACCAAAGATCTGCTCCCCCAATTCCACTATTCCCTCAATGAGAGAGCTCCCTCCAGTCAAAACCACTCCTGCCCCTATCATGGACTTATAGCCAGATTTCACCAACTCCTGGTCAACCAGGGCCAATATTTCCTCCATCCTAGGCTCACATATCTCTGCAAGGACCCTCCTGGAAAGCCTCCTGGGGGGTCTTCCACCCACACTGGGGACATCTATTATTTCATTGTCTTCCACAAGCTCAGTTAGGGCACACCCATACTTTTTCTTTATCTCTTCTGCTGCAGCAGTGGGGGTACGAAGTCCAAAGGCAATGTCTGAGGTAAGATTGGTTCCACCAAGAGACAATATAGAGATGTGTTTAATGGAATCATTACAAAACACTGCAAGGTCAGTGGTCCCCCCCCCAATATCCACAAGGGCAACACCTATCTCCTTTTCCTCATCATTTAATACTGCATAGGCAGAGGCCAGGGGCTCCAACACGATGTCTGCTACGTCCAGTCCTGCCTTATGACAGGAACGAATAATGTTCTGGGCACTGGAAACAGCACCAGTCACTATGTGAACCTTTACTTCCAATCTCACCCCTGACATCCCCAGGGGGTCCTCAATCCCGCTCTGATTGTCCACAATAAACTCCTGGGGCAAGATGTGAATCACCTCCCTATCCAGGGGGATGGCCACTGCCTTAGCCGCATCAATCACCCTCTCTATGTCACTTCTGGTCACCTCATCTCCCCGAATAGGGATAATCCCATGGCTGTCAAATCCCATTATGTGACTGCCTGCTATGCCAGTATATACCGACCTTATCTCGCATCCGCTCATGTGTTCTGCCTCTTCCAGGGACTTCTTTATGGACTTAACAGTTTGTTCAATATTCACCACCACTCCCTTTCTAAGCCCCGTGGAAGAACTCATCCCCACTCCAACTATATTTACCCTCTCTCCTACCCTCTCACCTATCACTGTACATATCTTGGTGGTCCCAATATCCAGTCCCACCAAAATATCACCCTTAGAAGCCATAGCTACCCCGCAAGATATTTATGGGTTACCCATCCAAGGTCCTTTATTACCCAGATCCTCCTAACTCCTCCCACTTCCCCCCGTCTCTCCAGGTCCTGCCAGATCAACCTGGCAGTATGAAACTCCCTCTCCAGGGCATCCCGCTCAAATATCCAGAGGATACCCCGCCTATAATCATAACATCTGATCTCAAACCTCCCCACACCTACCCATCCAATGTCCTTCCATCTCAAAAAGGAAGAAAGGAGGGTCAAAAACTCATACACCCCCCTGTCATATTTTCCCCCCTTTATCCACAACATGGGAAGGGGAATCATCCTGTTTTCCTCCATGGGGGCAATGGGCCTTGCATCCTTATCCAGATACCAGATCCTCCCCCTATAGATCCCTATAAAACAAGGGACCCTCTCTTTTATCTCTATAACTATTCTGTGAGGGAGGACCCGACGAACCACCACGTCCTCTATCCACTGACTTCCCAGTAACCTATCTCTTACCCTGGAGAGATTCACGTCAAATATATTTACCCCCCTCTTTATCCCCGCAAGGGAGATAACCTCTGACTTGGTAAGATGGTGAGTATTTAAGACCTCCACCTCTTCATTCAAAAACAGGGGGGAGGAGAGAACATATCTATAGGAAAGGATGAGCACCACACTCACCCCCCCCAGTAAGGCCACACCTGCCCCCACTATCCCCACTGTCTTCAATAGCCTCCCCATAAAGCGGCACACCCTATTTATGGGCCTATCTTTTATATAGATGTTTCTCTTCTTGCTCACCTGCCTCCCACCTACTCAAGGATCTTTGCTTCCATCTCCAGGAGATAGCCAAACCTATCCAATACCCGCTCACGGGCCACGTAGATGAGGTCCCTCACATGGGAGGGCCTTCCTCCCCCCATATTTATCAAAAAATTTGCATGCATCTCAGAGAGCTTAACCCCTCCTATCCTCAATCCCTTTAATCCAGCCCTATCCAACAAATACCCAGCTGAGGTCCCCTCAGGATTCTTAAAAAGACATCCACAGGTCTTCAAGGTCACAGGTTGGGTGGACCTTTTCCTCATATAGGCATCCCTAAACCTCTGGGTTATCTCTTTCCTATCCCCCTTTTTAAATATTGCCTCTGCCTCCCAGATGAGATAGGGCCCTTCCTCCCCCGAGACAGAAAGACTTCTATATCCAAAACTAAATCCATCCCTTTCTATCCACCTGTCCCCTAGAGAAGGTCCCCACACCCTTATCCTGGATATTACCTGGGAGATGGTAACACCAAAGGAACCTGCATTCATAAAGATAGCGCCTCCTATAGTGCCAGGGATCCCTGCCAGGTGTTCCAGCCCCCAAAGCCCCCTTCTCCTGCACCACAACAGGAGGGAGCGAAGCAATGTACCCCCATGGACCCTCACCACTGCCCTCTCCCCATCCTCCTCCAATAGATAAGGAGGATATGAGGGAACAATGGAGAGGAGAACATAGGGGATCCTATCTCTCCCAGGGACAATATTACTTCCCTTCCCCAGGGCATATACACTTCCTTCCTCCTGTGCCAATCTCAAAAAGGCATCCCTATCACCTTCCCCTTGCAGTTGCACCAGGGCCTTTACCGTGGCAGAGATGCCAATAGTGGTGAGGGGAGCAATATCCACCTCTCTCCATATCCTCATATATCTCTATCTCCCCTTAGATAGGCCTCTCCCACCTTCCAGATATCTCCAGCCCCAAGGGTAAGGACCACATCTCCCCTCTCTACCACCTCATAGAGCGTCTCCAGACACCTGTGCAGGTCCTCACAAAACACTACCTTTACCCCACTGAACTGTCTTATTCCCCTGGCCAGGTTCTCTCCATTGACCCCCACTATAGGTTCCTCAGAGGCAGGATATATCTCAGTAACCAGAAGTATATCCACCGCCTCAAAGCACCTGCAGAATTCTCCAAAAAGGGCCCTGGTACGGGTGAAACGATGGGGTTGAAACAGGACCACCATCCTCCTATCACCATAGAGTTCCCTGAGGGCACGCAGGGTGGTTGATATTTCAGTGGGGTGATGTCCATAATCATCCATAACAACCACCCCATCTCTCTCTCCCTTTTTCTCCAGTCTCCTACCCACACCTTTAAATTCAGCAAGGCCCTTTAATATTGCCTCCTTGGGGACATCTGCATACAGAGAGAGTCCAATTACACCCAGGGCATTTAATACATTATGCCTCCCTGGAAGGGAAAGAGAGACCTCTCCCCACGGATCTCCTCCCACCTCCACCTCAAAGAGGGAGGTGGCACCCAGGTGGAGTATCCTGCCCTTTATGTAGTTTCCCTCTCCAAGGCCATAGGTAACCACAGGCCGTTTTACCCTGCAAAGTATATCCCTTATGTTGGCATCATCCCCGCACACCACATTCACCCCATAAAAGGGGATGAGGTTCAAGAATTTCACAAATGCGTCCTTTATGGAATCAAGGTCTGGATAAAAATCCATATGATCTGCATCTATATTGGTGACTATGGACATAATGGGGAATAGACAGAGAAAGGAGCCATCTGACTCGTCTGCCTCTGCAATAAGATATTCCCCCTTTCCCAGGAGGGCGTTGGTACCATAGGCGTTTAATCTCCCTCCTATTATCACCGTGGGATCCAGTCCTGCCTCCTTGAATACTGTTCCAAGCAGAGAGGTGGTGGTGGTCTTTCCATGGGTCCCTGCCACGAGCAGGGCGGTTTTGTTCAATCTCATGAGTTCCGCCAGCATCTCCGCACGAGGGATAACAGGGATGGATCGTGCCTTTGCCTCTATTATCTCAGGATTGTCTTCAGAGATGGCACTGGAATAGACAACCACATCTGCATCCTGCAGATGGGCCTTGTCATGTCCAATAAACACCTCTGCTCCCAGGGAGCGCAATCTCTTAACCACCTCTCCCTCTGAGATGTCTGACCCAGAGACCCTATATCCCAGATTTAATAACACCTCTGCAATCCCGCTCATACCTGAGCCACCTATCCCCACCATGTGGATCTTTTTTATCTTTCTCATGCCCTTCCTGTTCTCCTCAAACCATATTTAATATCTCTTCTGCCACCTTTACTGCGGCCTCAGGCCTTCCCAGACGGCGGGCCCTTTTGCCCATCTCCTTAAGTTTGCCAGGGATAGTTGCCAGGTCATATACCAGCTGTCCCAGCTTCTGTCCCTTCAGATACTGCTGTTCCACCATGATGGCGGCGCCTGCCTTTTCCAGAAAAGATGCATTCTTCTTCTGGTGATCATGGGTGGCGTGGGGAAATGGGATGAGTATGGAGGGCTTTCCCAGGGCTGTCAATTCTGCAATAGTAGAGGCCCCTGCCCTGCATATAACCAGATCAGACCATCTATAGGCATCCCCCATGTCCTCTATAAAGGCCACCACCCTGGCATCTTTGACACTGAGTTCCTCATAGGCCCTCTTTACCCTCTCCAGTTCAGTCACACCTGTCTGGTGATAGATGCAAAGTCCCATCTTTTTAAAGATAGGAAGGGATTCAATCACCGCATCATTTATTCCTCTGGCCCCCTGACTTCCTCCAAAGATAAGTACATGGAGTCTTCTCCCTGCCCCTATCATAAAGGAATCTCTCTCTGAGGAGGAAGACAATAGCTCTCTCCTGATGGGGTTGCCTGTAACCACTACCTTGAGAGGGGGAAAAAGCCCCTCCTCATCTGGAAAGGTGAGGAATATCCTGTCCACCCGCCTGGCCAATATCCTATTTGTAAGGCCAGGAAAGCTGTTTTGTTCATGTATGGCAGTTGGGATATGGAGATAAGAGGCCACATAAACCGGCGCAAATGAAGCATATCCCCCAAAACCCACAACCGCATCAGGAGAGGACCTCTTTATAAAGACAAAGGATTTCACAAGGCTTATCCCAAGCCGCACCATATTAGGTAGCATCCTTATACCCCTTCCCAGAAAACCCCTTATGGGCAATAGATAGATATCAAACCCCTGTGATGGGATAAGGGAAGATTCCTGTCCATATTTACCCCCCACAAACTGCACACGTATATCCCCCATCCTTTCTATCTCCCCTGCTACTGCCAGGGCAGGAAAGATATGTCCCCCTGTGCCTCCTGTGGCCAATATTATCCTCTTCATCAGGTCAACTTGCTAACATTTCTACGACTTATACTGAGCATCATCCCCACTCCCATACAAAGGGAGATGAGGCTGGACCCCCCATAACTTACAAAGGGCATTGCAATCCCCTTTGGGGGCAGTATCCCCTCCACCACTGCTATATTCAGGACACCCCCAAGTACAATCAAAAAGGCAATACCCACCATGAGAAACTTGTCCCTGAGGTCCTTACAGGAGATACTAACCCTCATGGCCCCATATAAGAGAAAAAGGAGGGCAACAAATACAAGGGTAAGCCCTATAAATCCCATCTCCTCCCCTAGCACACTCACTATAAAATCTGTATGAGCCTCAGGGAGATAAAAGAGCTTTTGATGTCCATATCCCAGCCCTACTCCCCACAACCCCCCATGAGCAAGCCCATAAATAGATTGCACTATCTGATACCCACTGTCCTTTGCATGGGTAAAAGGATGAAGAAAGCCCTCCCACCTCTTCAAACGATAGGGAGAGGTGAGCACCATAAAGACCGCAGAAAAAGAAAACAGGATAAAAGAGGATATAAGATACAACAAACGGGTCCCCCCTATAAAACTCATCATAAAAAAGATGGCAGTAATAAATACCGCCCCCCCAAAGTCCGGCTGTTTTATCAACAACACTGCAAAAATCAGTGTAAGAAGAATGGGAGGTAAAAATCCTATACTAAAACGCTTTACATGTGTCTGTTTCTCCCCAAAGAACCATGCAAAATATATAACCAGAAATAGTTTTGCAAATTCCAGTGGCTGAATGGAAAAACTACCTATGGAAATCCAGCGCGATGCCCCACCCACTCGTTTCCCCATAGAGGTTAAAGTAATAGCCAATAGTATTAATGAACATATTATCCATATATATCTTGTCTTA
Source organism: uncultured Desulfohalobiaceae bacterium (assembly GCA_964427155.1). GTDB lineage: Bacteria > Desulfobacterota > Desulfovibrionia > Desulfovibrionales > Desulfothermaceae > Desulfothermus. The sequence goes on from CAYRSC010000025.1 coordinate 21,865, forward strand.
TAAAAGAAGGAGGTGGGTAAGAGATAACATATATACATTGATACAAATCCCACACTTGCAAAAAATATCTGTCGTTTTAAAAAGAAATATTCATCATTAAATCGTTGACGTGCAAAAATTCCACTGGAACTAAATACCATTATAATGCCTATAAATATCAAAAATAATACGGGGATGAGTATATACAGGTCTATTTGATTCTTCTTATTTGACACTGCAGACCTCTCCCCCTAATTTTATAAATATGTTCCTGAACTTCTCTCCCCTCTCTTCATAGGATGAAAACATATCAAAACTGGAACACCCTGGGGAAAGTAATAATATATCCCCCTTCTCTGCCCTCTCAAATAGTAGATTCACTGCTTCCTCCATCCCTGAGGTCCCATAGAAGGGAATATCCCTTCCCCATGCAGTGGCAAATATCTCCCTGCTTCTTCCATATGCGGCCACCATCTTCACCTTTTTCTTAAGGATGGGGAGGAGCCTACCTGGCTCTCCACCCTTTAAGATGCCTCCCACCACCAGCAGGATGTTGCTGGGAAAACTGGACAGGGCCGCCTCCATAGAGGCAAGGGTGGTGGATTTGGAATCATTGTAAAATGCCACGCCTTTTATATCACCTAGATACTCCAGACGATGTGGGGGAGGAGAAAAGGAATGGAGGGCAGAGACAAACTCCCTGGGGGAGACCCCAAGCTCCTTGCATACAAGATAGGCCGCATGTATGTTTTCTCTATTATGTCTCCCTTTGAGAGGGGAAGGGATCTCCTCATTTCCATCATAAAATATCTTTCTGGGGTGTGGATTACATCTGTCCTGATATTTCTCAAGGGATACATTTATAATGGCCACATCTTCTCTCTTCTGATTTTTAAAGATATTTAACTTTGCCTCTATATACTCATGCATATCTGTGTGATAATCCAGATGATTTGGGGATATATTTAAAAGTACCCCAATGTGAGGTCTAAAATGGAGGATATTTTGAAGTTGAAAACTGCTCACTTCCAACAATACAATAGGTTTCTTTTGGCCACAAAGGATATATTCACATAGAGGAATGCCATAATTTGCACCCACAAAGTGAGGTACATTAAGCAGGCTTAACACATGGTGTATTATTCCCACAGTTGTGGTCTTGCCATTAGAGCCTGTTACTGCAACCACCTTTTCCCCTTTCAAAAACCAGGAGGCCAGCTCTAGCTCAGATACCACAGGGAGATCTCTTTTTATAAGAGGTCTTATGCGATGCACAGGGACTCCAGGGCTTAGCACCACCAGGTCTGCATCCCTAAAGTGGTGGGGGCTATGTTCCCCCAGGTGTAGCTCCACTCCCATATCTTTTATGTGTCTTTGGCGCTCCTCTCCTATGATGGAAGGGTCCCTTTCCAGGAGCACCACATCTGCCCCTTCCCTCCCACACACCTTTGCCGCGGCCAGACCTGACCTTCCAGCCCCAACCACAATTATTTTCTTATCCCTTATACTCCTCATACAACTATCTCAATTTCAGGGTGCTAAGTGCCACCATTGCAAGTAAAATAGATAGTATCCAACATCTAACTATTATCTTTGACTCTGGTATGCCCTGTAATTCAAAGTGGTGATGGATGGGAGCCATACGAAAGACCCTGCCCCCCCCTGTCCACTTAAAATAGGTGACCTGGATAATAACTGATAGGGTCTCCACCACAAACAGCCCTCCCACAATGGGCAGTACCAGTTCTTGTTTACACAATATGGCAAGAAATCCCAGGGTCCCCCCAAGACTGAGGCTACCCACATCCCCCATGAAGACCTGGGCGGGATATGCGTTAAACCACAAAAAACCAAGGCCTGCCCCCACCAGGGAGCTACAAAATACTGCGGTTTCTCCAACCCCTGGGACATAAGCCACCTGCAGATAGGCGGCCAGTTTGCTATGTCCAGCCACATAGAGAAAGATGGCGAGACAGGCACATACGATTACAGTTGGCCCTATGGCAAGACCATCTAGTCCATCGGTGAGGTTCACTGCGTTGGAGGAGCCCACCATAATGAACAGGGCAAAGGGGACATAAAACCATCCCAGGTCAGGTTTTATCCATTTAAAGAAGGGAAAGTACAACCTGCTGGAGTATCCTGGAAGTTTTATTAATAGGGCCACTGCAATGGTGCCAATAATCACCTGTCCCAAGAATTTTCCCTTTTTTGAGAGTCCCCGATTATGTCTCTTTACAACCTTTAGATAGTCATCTGCCAGTCCAATGGCCCCAAAACCTACAAATACGAAGATGGAAAGCCATATATAGGGATTGGTGAGATCTGCCCACAGGGATACAGATATGAGATGGGAAAGGGCAATGAGGAGCCCTCCCATGGTGGGGGTGCCTTCCTTTTTGTAGTGATTCTTTACATCTTCTTGAATATATTGTCTTATCTTCAGGTCAGAGAGCCACCTTATTATTCTGGGTCCCAGATAGATGGAGATAATCAGGGCAGTTAACATAGCATAGATGGAACGAAAGGTTATGTATCTAAATATATTAAAAACTGAATACACATGAGATAGGGGATAGAGGAGGAGATATATCATCTATATTCTCCCTCCCTTAAAGATCTTACAAACTCATCCAGTCTTATTCCCCTGGATGCCTTTATGAGCACAATGCCCCGCTCAGGGGCAACCTCCCTCCACAGCGACTCAAACTCCCTTATGTTCTTCACCTCATACACCTTTAGCCTTCCCCCTTTCCTATTTATCCCTTTCTTTACTGCCTCAAAAAATTCCCCTTTATAAACCAGGAGGTCCACCCCTGCCTGGACCAGGACCTCTCCCAGGTGCTCATGATGACTTTCAGAATCCTTTCCAAGCTCCAGCATATCCCCCAACACCGCCACAAACTCCCCATCTCTCTTTAACCTGGCAATGTCCATAAGTACCCGCTCCATGGATACAGGATTTGCATTGTAACAGTCATCCACCACCACCAACCCCCTGCTCTTAAATATATGGGAGCGATGTTCAGGGAGAGAGAGGGCCTCCATCCCCTGTTTTATCTCCTTTCCCCTCACCCCCAGTCTCCAACAACACACAGCAGAGGCAGTTAGGTTCTCTTCAAAGGTTGATCCTGCAAGGGGTAGCCTCACCTCTATTTCCTCTTTATCCAGGTGACATCTAAATTTCCCTTTAAAGTCACTTCCATATCCCTCAAAGGTGGAGAAATAAGGCGTTGACTTACCAAAAAAGAGGGTCTCTTTTCCCCTTTGCTCTGCCTCCCTTACCAGAAATGGATATGTATTATTTATGACTGCAAATCCCCTCTCTGAGAGATAATCCATAAGTTTTGCCTTCTCCCTTGCCACTCCCTCCACCGACCCCAGGCCCTCAAGGTGTACAGGACCTATGTTGTGAATAATCACCACGTCTGGTGCTATCATCTCCCCCAGTAGGTCCATCTCTCCTTTTTGATTTATCCCTGCCTCCAGGACCCAAAAATCTTCGTCTCCCTTAAAATCAAATATGGAGAGGGGTACTCCTACTGTATTGTTCCAGTTCTTGAAATTTTTTCCCACCCTATGCCCAACGGAGAGGATAGAATATACCAATTCCTTGACTGTGGTCTTTCCACAGCTCCCTGTCACCCCAATCACCTTTCCCCCAAATAGATGCCTCTTATAGGTGGCCAGCCTCCTCAGGGCACCATAAGTATCCTTTACCAGGATTAAGGGGGTAGAAGGGGGAAGTTCAGGGAGCCAGCGCTCTGTCACCACCACACAGGCCCCTGCATTTACTGCATCTATGGCAAAATTATGTCCATCAAATCTTTCCCCCTGCAGGCACACAAACACATCTCCCCTGCCAACCACCCTGCTGTCGGTTCTTATCCTCCCCACTGGCATATCAGGAAATTCCAGATAGGTGCCCACTCCTTCTACTATCTGTCCAAGTCTATGTAATGAAAGTTTCATGAGCCCAGATACTCCAATACTACTTCTTTATCACTAAAGGGATATCTCTTCCCCCTTATCTCCTGATAATCTTCATGCCCCTTTCCAGCAATAAGTAACACATCCCTTTTGTCCATAAGTGAGATAGCCCGATTGATTGCCCTCCTCCTATCCACCTCTATTATTGTCTCCACTTCCCTATTCATTCCCGCATACACCTCTTTTATAATAAGCTCAGGGTCCTCAAAACGGGGATTATCTGAGGTAAGTATGGCCACATCTGCATATCTACACACCACTTCTCCCATTACAGGTCTCTTGCTTTTGTCCCTATCTCCTCCACATCCAAAGACCACAATGAGTCTATCAAAATCCATGTCCTTCAAAGAAGAGAGTACCTTCTCCAGGGCATCAGGGGTATGGGCATAGTCCACCAGGATATTGAGGTCCAGGGGATTATCTATCCTCTCCAACCTACCTGGGATAGGCCTTATCTCCCCCAGGGTATTAAATATCCCCACGTCCAGGTCCAGGGCCACTCCAGTGGCCTCTACCGCCAGGAGGTTCATGGCATTGTGTCTTCCAATAAGGGGAAGGCTTACCTCCCATCTTCTACCCCTAAAGGAGGTAACCACCCTCATTCCCCGGGGGTGCATCTCAACGATCTCTCCCCTTACTGCATCTGAGAGGGAGATATCCGGGGAAAGCGCATATCCCAATTTCCTCTTAACTCCCAGATCTTCATTAAAGAGGATATTTCCATAGGTGTCTTCCAGATTTATAACAGCAGTCCCTGAGGGTGATAGATAGTGCCTGAACAATCTGGACTTGGCATCAAAATATTCCTGAATATCTCTATGATAGTCCAGATGATCGTGAGAGAGGTTGGTAAAGACCGCCACGTCAAAAACAAAACCTGCCACCCTATCCTGAGAAAGGGCATGGGAAGATACCTCCATTATAACCACTTCCACCCCCTTGGAAATCATCCTGGATACCAGGGAATGAAGTTCTAGACATGCAGGGGTGGTTAGAGAGGAGGGAAGGGAGTATTGCAACCACCTATAATTTACGGTTCCAATTACCCCCACCTTCTTACCTGCCCTTAAAAACAGGTGCTCCAAAAGATAAGAACAGGTGGTCTTTCCGTTGGTGCCGGTAATACCTATAAGGAGATAGTTGTGCTCCTGGGTTCCATAATGTACTGAGGCCAGTTCCCCAAGAGAGGAGGGGGCATCCTCCACCACAAATATCCTGTGGGCAGGGAGCCTGGAAAAGACATGCTGAGGGAGGAAATCCACAAGAGAGGAGTCTATTACCAGGTGTGTGGCCCCCCGAGCAAGGGCATCCTCTAAGAAGGGCATGTTTTTCTCCATAACCACAAAGACCCCCTCCCCACATACATCTCTGGAGTTGGACCACACACAAAGGCCTTTTCTCACCTTCTCCTTGAGGGTGCACCAATCCTTTTTATCTGTTATTGTGGGCACTATTGTCTCCCTCTCCTTTTAACCGCAAGGTTACAGAAGAACTCCATCTGGAGCCTGGCGGAGGACTCTGGCCCACCACCCATATCCCCTTTCCCTCAATGTGGGGGACAATATGCTTTTTGGCCAGTATATCAAGGGCCTGTCTAAGACACATCCCTTTAAAATCCGGAACCCTGGAAATGGAGGTGGCCCTGGGAAGGGAATCTTTCCCCTTCTGCGATCCCAGGGGAAGAGATCCAGGGGAAGGATGTGTTCTGGACATGGGGATAGGGCCCTTATACGCCAGTATATGCTCAAATATGTGTTTTACCACTGGAGCTGCCACCACTCCCCCATAGATGTCCTTTTTTGGCTCATCTATCACCACCAATGCCAGAAACCTAGGAGAAAGTGCAGGCATGAGACCCACAAAGGATGCCACATACTTGTCTCTACTATATCCCCCCTCAGGCCCTGCCTTCTGAGAGGTCCCTGTTTTTCCCCCTATCTCCACCCCCTTTATTCTGGCAAGGGTGCCTGTTCCGTCCTTTTCCACCACATCCCTGAGCATCTTCAATACCCCAAGGGCCACCTCTCTGGAAAATATCCTCGTGGGAGCAGGCCCATTTTGGGGGGGGATTAGTGTGATATGCAAAGGCACCTTTACCCCCAGGTTTGCAAGACAATTATAGGCCTGAGCAAGCTGAAGCATGGTTACTGAGAAGCCCTGCCCAAAGGCCGCAGTGGCAAGGTCCACTGGTCCCCAGGAAGAATAGGGGCGGAGGCTTCCCTTGGCCTCCCCGGGAAGTGGCATCCCCAGGGGACGACCAAAACCCAGTGTGGAGAAATACTCATATAACTGCCTTGCCCCAAGTCCAATTGCAATCTTTGCAGCACCTATGTTGCTGGAATAGCGGACTATTTTAGAAACAGTGAGCCATTTATGTCTATGGGTATCCTTTAGTATTATATCCTCAAATTTCCACTTACCATTCTCACAAAAGATGAGGGTGGAGGGTTTTATTATCTTTTGCTGTAATGCCGAGGCCACCACCAGGGGCTTTACTGTGGAGCCAGGTTCAAACTGATCAAGGGCTATCCTGTCTCTCCAGATAGAAGAGGAACTCCTCCTATAGTCATTGGGGTTAAAAAAGGGATACTGGGCCCAGGCCAGGATCTCTCCTGTGGGCACATCCACCACCAGGGCACCTCCCCATCTGGCCTGATTTTCTATCACCCCTTTTGCAAGGGCATACTCTGTAATAGACTGGATGCGTGCATCCAGGGATAAGATCAGGTCCTTGCCCGGGGACCCCCGTTGCAATTCTCCTGGGGCATAGAGGATATGGCCCTTTCCATCCCGCTGGATCCAAAAATATCTCTTTTTACCCGAAAGATAGGAATCAAAGCTCTTTTCCAGCCCCTCTAATCCGTGATTATCCACCCCAACAAACCCAAGTAATTGACCTGCCATCTCTCCCTGGGGATATACCCTTGCTGGCTCTTCAGTGAGATATATTCCTCTTATTCCCTGTCTCTTCAAGAGATACGCCTCCTTATCTCCCACCTTTCTGGCTATCCATACAAATTTCTTATGAGTCTTCAGCAGGTTAAGAACCCTACCCCTCTTTAAATTAAGGGCCCTGGCCACCTCTCTGGCCACCTTTTTCTTATCTCCTATCTCAGAGGGATCTGCAAAAACCGACTTGAGGACCACACTCTTGGCCAACAACATATGTCCCCGGGAAAATATCTCCCCCCGCCTTCCAAAGGCCAATCTTCGCTGCCAATATTGAGAGGATACCCTTTTTAAAAGGCTGCCTCGCCACATAAACTGGATATAAAATCCCCTTACCCACAAGACCATTACAAAAAGGGCGAGGACAAAGAAGACCAGCCTTATCCTGAAATCTATCCATTTCCACTCCTTACCAGAACCCCTCAAAAGAGACATAAGTCTATTTTATTTCCCTGATCCTCTCAGGAGATGGCATGGATAGATGTAATCTCTTCCCCAATCTCCTGAGGTTGTTGGGGGAAAACAGAAAACTCTTTTCAAGCACCAGCTTATTGTGAAGTTCCTTTTTCTTCTGAATAACCTGCTGAAGCCTGGATATCTCATAGGAAATAGTTATTTGTCTGAGACTTACCCACGCAAGACAGAAACATAGCCCTATACCCACCACCACCTCTAATAGCAGAATCCTTACCCATACCCTCATGCCATTACCTCAGCCGCCCGTAATTTTGCACTCCTGGCCCTTCTATTAACTTCTATCTCCTCTCTAGGGGGCACCAGGGGCTTTTTGGTGAGAATCTTTACCCAGGGCCCCCTGGCATCTCTGGAAGAGGGCCGGGGCCCTGGAGGGGCCCGGTGAATCCTAAAAAAGTTTTTTACAAGTCTATCCTCCAGGGAATGAAAGGAGATGATAACCAATCTCCCCCCTGGTCTTATGAGACCCAGGGACTTTGAGAGAAAGGTCCTCAACTCTTCCATCTCCCCATTTACTGCAATACGTAAGGCCTGAAAGGTACGAGTTGCCGGATGTCTCCTGGAGCGTTTTCTCATCCTGAGAGGATATGCACTCAATACAATCTGAGCCAATTCCGCTGTGGTATAGATGGGGGAACGTTCCCTGGCCCTTACAATGGCCCGGGCAATTCTTCCAGCCAGGGGGTCCTCTCCATATTCCCTGATGAGGTCTCTAAGCTGTTCAAAGGACCACGTATTTATTATCTCAAAGGCACTTTTGTCCTGTGTGCGATCCATCCTCATATCCAAAGGGCCTTCCTGCCTGAAGCTAAAGCCCCTCTCTGCCGTATCCACCTGATAAGAAGATACACCTAGATCCAGGAGCATCCCATCCACCTTTGACACCCCCACCTCCTTGAGGACCTCATCCACTTTACCAAATGAGGTGTGAAACAATCTCACCTTATCACCATATCCCCTCTGGTTTATCCTTTTCCTGGCGATAGAAAGGACCTCTCCATCCTTATCCACCCCTATCACCAGAGATTTACCCTCCACCCTCTCTAAGAGGGCCAGGAGATGTCCCCCTGCTCCCACTGTACCATCAAAATATATCCCCCCTTCCCTTACCCTCAAAAAGTTTAATACCTCCTCCGTTAGAACAGGAATGTGAAGGGGGCTATCTCCCATTTCTATATCCTCAGGGCATATCCATTTTGATATAAATCATCCATAATGGCATCAAACTCCTCTTCCACCTGGGTAAGCTGACTCTCAAACAACTCCTGATCCCAGATCTCAAACTTGTGTCCCACCCCTGCAAGGACCACCTCTCTCTTTAACTTCCCATACCTTCTAAGATGAGATGGGAGCAATATCCTGCCCTGTTTGTCCATGACCACCTCTTTTGCCCCTGAAAAGAAAAAACGCTGAAAATCCCTCAACCTCCTATTTAACAGATTGATCTCATCAAAACTCTGCTCAAGTTCCTTCCAGGTAGGATAAGGATAACCCACCACACATCCATCCAGGTTAGTGAGCATGATCCTTCCCTCTGCATCCAGAGAAAATACCTCTTCCCTGAATTCAGGCGGCAGGATCAATCTCCCTTTGGGATCCAGAGTGCGGTAGGCATGCCCCCGAAACATTTCTCCACTTTCCTCCACTATTCTCCAACTACCCTCCACACTATTCCAATACAATCTTTGTTTGTCAAGGGCGTTGTACTGTAAATTTATCCTCTCCCTTAGAAGCTAACTTATTTAAAAAATTAGAAAAATATTTCTAGCAAATCCTATCTTTTTGACATAATTTAAAAAAATTCTTTTATCTCTATCTCCACCATACTTCCACCAACCCATGTAAGCCTTAGATTTAATTCATTAAAATCAACAGGTTATATCAAACAGACAAAAAAAAGAAAAAAGGGGACGTGTTATATAAGGGATTAACTATTTATTGCATATGGTGTGACTTTTAGGTAATATCACTTCCTATGAGTCATCTAGAGTCAAAAATAGCCGATAAAAACACACCCTTATCAGAAGAATTCTATCAGATAAGCCCCCCAGTGCTAGATAGTTTTCCCAAGTATAGACCGCCCTTAAATCTTTATTTCTTCAACGAAAAGGTCAATGACCTCCAATTGTATGTAAGGGCAGGGGAGAGAATCTCAAAGGAAAAGCAAAAGGAGATGTCCAACTTATGCAAACAGGGAAATCTATTTGTGGCACGCTCTGACTATCCCATCTATTCAAAACACATAAGCAAGCAACTGGACCTTATTCTCTTAGATACTCATCTCATGGAACACGAGATTGCAGAGATATTATGGATGGGCATCCCTGACAATCTAAATACCTTCTTTGTACAGCCTGTAAAACTAGTATTTAAAAATATCTTACCCAACTTACTGGTGGTATCAGAATATCTTAAAAGAGACCCTTATAAGATCCTGGGGCTTATAAAGAGAGTAAGGCCCTCTGATAAACTCTCTATCCAAAGCACCAATGTCTTATTTATTGGAATAGCAATATATCTTAAAAATTTTGAAGATGAGATAAATCCCAAGTATCTACAGTCTCTGGTGATAGGGCTAAGTATGGTCTATTTAGGAAAGACCAAGATCCCGGAATATCTATGGAACAAAAAGTCCAACCTATCTCCTGAAGAAGAAAAACAGCTCCGTCAATATCCTATTATTGGTGCATCTCTTTTAGAAAGATTTGGATACAGGGAAAAGGTCTCCCTGGAATGCATCCTTGAACATGCAGAAAAATTGGATGGTTCAGGGTTTCCCCGAAAGTTAAAGGGAAATGAGATAGGCATCCCTGGCAGGATTGCATCCATAGCCTCTGCATTTAATGAAATTATCTGCAAACAAGAGAAAAAGGAATCTTTTGAACCAAAGCTCCTGAAGAAGATCGCCCATCTACTCTCAAATCACCCTGAAAAATTTGATCGCAATCTTATAACCACAATTCAACCACTTCTCCTTAAATTATAGCAGGAGACAAGTCCCCAAAAAAGGGAACCTGGAAGATTATCTATCTTCCAGGCATCTCATCCCCGAAGGAGGAGATATTCATATAAGGAGATATATTCTTCAATTATCTTAGCTGGATTAAAGTGGGAACACACCTTTTTAAATCCCTCCTCTCCCAACCTCTCCCTCAAGGCATCATCCCTCATACACACCTCAATGGCCTGGCTCAGGCCCTTGGTGTCTCTGCAACTTACCTGGAACACATCTTCCTCATGAGAGGTCATCTCAAGGGCCCCCTTAAAACGACTACACACCACCGCCCTCTTATGGGCCCAGGCCTCCAGGATTACATTCCCCAGGGTCTCCTCGTAGTGAGAGGGAAAGACCACCAGGTGGGCAAGCTCATAAAAAGGGGACACATCCTCTCTCCATCCCGCCCATCTAATAAAGGGGTCTATCCCCATCTCCTGAGCCATCCTCTCAAGGGTATGTCGCAAGGGACCGTCTCCCACCATAATCAAGACAAATTCTCCCACCTTCCTTCTAGCAGCCAAAAGGGAAATGGCATGAAGTAGATCCCTGTGCCCTTTCACCGGGACAAACCTGCCTACGCACAGGAGGACAAAGGCATGTTCAGGGATGGAAAGCTCCCTTTTTATCTCCACCAAGGTGCTTCGATCTGGTCTTTGGGGTATCTCCACAAAATTGCTTATATAGAAGACCCTCTCAGGGGGAAATCCCCCCTTGATCAAATAATCACATACTCCCCGGGTATTTCCAATCCAGGCATGGGCATGGGTATAGGCATGGAGTTTATAATATCCACCCAGTCTTGCCACATGGACCACTCCCCTCCCCCGGGGGATATGGGTGAGGCGGGTTGCTCGTCCCATATACGTCTGCACAATCTCAGGGGATAGCTCTCGTACAAGACGGGATACCATGGCACGGGAGAAAGGGTCCCACACCGTATAAAAGGGAAGGCCATAGGTTGGAAAAGAGGGGGGAGATACCCGCTCCAGTTCAGAACCCTTTCTGACTCCCCTTATCACCTCTATGTGGTCTGTACGGGAAAGGGCAGAGGTGAACCTGAAAAACCAGTTCTCCGCCCCTCCCAGCGTCTTACTTCCAATTAAATGAAGGGTTCTCATGGAGGAGAGTTACATGCTGAGTCTTACATAATAGCCACGGCCACCCCTAAATACCAGCATAATAATGCTCCTCTGGAGTCTATATCTAATATAGGCATGGATAAGGTCAGAGGGACCTTTTATCCTGAACCCACCTATCCTGTATATCTTATCCCCAGGTCTCAGTCCAAGCACTGAGGCAGGGGAATGGGAATACACCTGGGATATTACCACACATCCCCTCCCAGCAGTGGCAGAGAATCCCCATTTCTTTTTTATAAAAAAGGTCACCTCTCTGGAAGGAAAGTAGGATGCCCTCAAGGTAATAATGCGATAGTGTTTCATTCTCCAGAGTTTGAGTCTCAGAGGAGTCTCCAGGGTGGTGGTCTGGAGGTACCTCACATAATCATCTTTATCCTGGATCTGATACCCATTGATGGAAATTATCACATCCCCTGGGCTTATCCCCTTCCTCCATGCAGGGCTATTCCTCACCACCTCAGTTACCAAAAGCCCAAGAGGCTCTTTAAGCCCTAGATAGGTGGCAATAGAGGGGTCCACATCCTGACCAAAGATACCAAGCCATACTGGTTTTACCTTCCCATAGTGCAATAGCTCATATATAACGGCCTTTGCCTTATCTATGGGAATGGCAAACCCTATTCCCTGGGCCCTGGCGTAGATGGCAGTATTTATTCCAATGACCTCCCCCAGGATATTTAAAAGAGGTCCCCCGCTGTTTCCCGGATTTATGGCGGCATCGGTCTGGATAAAACCAAAGTACTTCCCATGGGGTGTCTCAACGCATCTATTTAGGGCAGATACCACCCCGGTGGTCACTGTATTACTAAATCCATAGGGATTTCCAATAGCGATGACTGTCTCCCCCACCATGAGGTCACTGGATGTTCCTATCCTTGCCTGGGGCAAAGGACCCTTCCCCTTTAAGCGGAGCAGGGCAATATCAAAGTCCGGATCACACCCCACCAGTTCTGCCTTAAACTCCCTTCCGTCCAACAACTTCACGCTTATCTGAGAGGCACCCATTATCACATGGGCATTGGTGAGGACCAGTCGCTTTTTGGCGTTGATTATAACCCCTGACCCAAGGGACTGTTCCAGGATCTTCTCCTTATAACCAGGGAATATATCCCCCCAGAAGGGAGAGAAAAAATCATTACCAAAAAGGTCCTTAAATGGATTTGCATATCTCTCTATTATCTTTCTGGCCTTGATATTCACAACTGCAGGAGAGGTCTTCTCCACTGCAATAACCACTGCATTTCTCCGAAGATCCCGTCTGGAGCTGGCCAGAGATGGGACAGACAACAAGAGCACCATCCACACAGCACAAATATAGCCCACCACCACCTTTTTTTTCATAAAGCACCTCCAAATAAAATAGGCCCAGGACCATCCACCTGGCCCTGAGCCCTTTCTCATAACCCAAAATCCATCCTATGTCCATTGCATCTGTCTCAATCTCCTTATCCTCTCCTCAATTGGAGGATGGGTGCTAAATAGATTTACCAAGGTTCCTCCCTTAAAGGGATTCACAATAAACATATGTGCAGTAGAGGGATTCCCCACTTCCATGGGTATCCTCTGACTATAGGCCTCCAATTTCTCCAGGGCACTGGCAAGATATTCTGGATTGTGACACAGCCTGGCCCCTGTCTCATCTGCAAGATATTCCCGGGAGCGAGATATGGCCAGTTGAATGAGCATGGCTGCAATGGGGGCAATAATGGCCAGGGCAATTGCAAGAAAGGGATTGCCTTCTTCATCATCCCTTCCAAACCCAAAAATGGCCGCCCATTTAATCATATCAGAGACAAACATTATCACCCCTGCAAGGGTTGCAGCAATGGTCTGAATGAGTATGTCCCTATTCTTTATGTGACCTATCTCATGGGCAAGTACCCCCTTCAACTCCTCAGGGGTAAGGAGCTGGAGTATCCCCTCTGTAACTGCCACCACACCACTTCCAGGTCCCCTACCTGTGGCAAAGGCATTGGGCTGGGACGAGGGTATAATATATACCTTTGGCTTAGGTATAGAGGCCCTGTGGGCCAGTTCCTCCACTATGGCGTGCAGGGTTGGGGCCTCTTCCTCTGATACCTCCCTTGCCCTGTACATGGAAAGGACTATCTTGTGAGAAAACCAATAGCTTCCCACATTCATAATCAGCGCAAACACAAATGCAATAACAAGTCCCTGTTGCCCTCCCATAATCTTTCCAAAAAGGAGGATAAGGGCAGTTAATAGACCCAAAAAAAGGCCCGTCTTTATCTGGTTTCCCATACGATTACCTCCTCAACAGTTAGACTCAAATCTCCCCCCTCCAATCTTTTTCACCTCTAAAGAATGGGATAGATGCACACTACCTACCCACCTAATTGACTAACCTTTCTTATTCCTCTACCTTTACATCTATCTTAAAGGTAGTCTTTTCTATCTCTCTCTTTGGTACCGTGATAACCAATAGACCATCTCTGTAAGATGCAGAAATGGCATCCTGATCACCGTTCTCAGGAATGGAAAACTTCCTGGCAAATGGACCATAACTCCTCTCCAGGATATGATAGGAACACCCCCTCACTTCTTTCACCAATCTTCTTTCCCCACAAATAAGGAGTTCTCCTTCTCTTACCTCAATGTTTATATCCCTCTTTTCTATCCCAGGCAGTTCCATTTGTATAATATAAGAATCCATAGTCTCATATACATCTGTAATGGGCTTCCACATACCCACCTTATTGGAGCCATCTCTATAATAATCAAACCGCTCGTAACTCTCCTCCATTATCTTATCCACCCTATCTTTCATCCCCTGAATCTCAATCAAGATATCTGAACCATATTTTGTGGCCATACCCCTCTCCCCACAGCATAATCGCTGATTAATAAAAATTTTCCTCTCCTGTCTTCTCTCCTTATTTCTAATTAGTTTGGACAAAAAGTCAACATGGGAAGGATACCCTGGAAACAAAAGAGGGATGCGGGGAGGGCCCATCCCCGCATCCGCGGCGAGAGGTTAGAGGCTCACAGAGGGAAAGTCCTTCATCTCGGTGTGGGGAAGAAAGAGGGCAGAGGTAAACTCCTCCATAAATTCATTGTTATCACTAAAATCTACATAGGTCATGGAATTACAGATCTCCCTTGCCTCCTGGCGATAGGTGGCAGAGAGCAGACACATATAGGCCCCTGCAATGGAGCTATTCCCAATATAATTGAATTTGTTTCTGTCAATATCTGGCAACAATCCAATGGTAATGGCCCTCTCTATATCCAGGTGTTCTCCAAAACCACCTGCTATCAGCATCTCATCTATATCAGAGGGAGCCATACCCGCCTGTTTTAAAAGGACCTTAAAACCTGCATACACTGCTCCCTTACTGCGGATCAAATTGCTTATATCTGACTCTGTAAACACTATATCCTCCTGAAGCTCTGTTTCCCTGCCCGCAAAGGCCACCACATACTGAGGCTCTCCCCTCTCCTCTTTTAGACGAGGATGGGATAGGTCCCTGTTAAATTTGCCGTTAGGGTATATTATCTTTGTCTTTAACATCTCTGCCATAAGGTCTATCATCCCAGAGCCGCATATACCTCTTGGGGATACATCTCCCACCACCTTTATCTCAGGTTCCAGCGTAGAGGGATCTATCTTCACCTTTTCTATGGCACCCACCTCTGCCCTCATCCCAAACCTTATTCCTCCTCCCTCAAATGCAGGGCCAGCAGAACACGACGCAGTAAGGAGCCAGTCCTTATTTCCCAGGACTATCTCCCCGTTGGTCCCCACATCCACAAAAAGGGTAATCTCCTCCCTTTTATGCAGACCACTATAGAGCACTCCAGATACAATATCTCCTCCCACATAGCTCGCAGGACCAGGTAGTACAAAGACGCCTGCCATGGGATTTACTTTTAGCCCTATTTCACCAGCCTTAAATATGGGATATTCTGATACAGTGGGGATATAGGGCTTTCTCCTGATATATCTCGGCTCAATACCAAGAAATAGATGTGTCATGGTGGTATTTCCAGAGACAACCACATTCTTTATCTCTCTGTGTTCCCCACCAACACTATTTAATATCTCATTGACCAGACCATTAATGGTGGCCCTGGCCATCTTGCTCAGCTTCTTTACCCCATCCTTTTCCGCACATACTATCCTGTTTATCACATCATCCCCACACATGGCCTGTCTATTGTGATCTCCCAGGGTACCCAGGATACTACCATCCTCCATGTCAACGAGATAAACCACAACCGTGGTGGTGCCCAGATCCACGGCTATTCCCAGATTGCGTTCCTTTCTATCCCCAGGTCTCACTTCCACTATCTCATTGGAACACTTTCTCCTGAGAATAGATGTGGTCACATGCCAGTTCTCTGCCCTCATTATGTTGGCCAATTCCCTTATAACCTTGAGGCTCTCGGTGGTCCTATCTGTTTCAAAACCCACTTTCTTAAGTCCCCTCATGAGCCTGTCCAGGTCGCAAACTGTATCTTCCAGAGAAGGAGGGTCCAGTTGGAGTTCCACCTCCTCATATATGGGCTCAATCTCTTTAACCAATCCCTTTAGACGCTGGGTGGCCTCCTTCCCCTGCCCAGCACACCTCATCTGCCGCTCCAGGGTCTCAGGAGGAAGTTCCACCACCATATCAGAGACCACCTTTGTCTGACACGCAAGCACATATCCCCTCTCTTTCTCCCCATCGCTGAGAAGGGTGGTGGGCTCAGTCTCTACCTCACCCTCTTTCACAATGAGTTTACATTTCCCACATGCCCCTGCCCCATTACAGGAGGCGTTTAACTTTATCCCCGCCTGCAGTGCCACATCCAGAAGGGTGGAGTTGGAAGGCACCTCCACCTCCTTTTCAAAAGGAAGGAACTTTACCTTAAATACATCCCTGGCCCTCCTCTCCTCCTCTTCCTTCCTTTCCTGTTCCTTCTTTCTCTCCCTGTATATAAACCAGATGGGACAGGAAGAGCGAAATTTACAGTAAAGCTCCGGGTCCTGACATGTAAGACATTCCTCACACAGATACACATTATGTTTCATACAGATGTAATTTGTCTCTCTGTCCGGATGATTCTTGCACCTGCCCATAACTAAACCCCCTTTTTGTTAATAGAAACAAACAACTATTAACAATAGCGTTAACACAATTTACAAAAAAAACATAAGAACTGCCCATCTTCTGGTAAAGGGACCACTTATGGAATCATGCTCTAGCAAAAATTGGGCCTTATCTTAAGAGGCAAAACTAAGGACCGTATGGGTATCAATGGCATGAAACATGAGGATATAAAAAATAATCAAACCAAGGAGAAGTAGGCCCCTTTTATAAGGCACACCAAGGGAAAACTCCACAGAGGGATATTCCCTCCTCTCCCATCTAAGGGAGGGAAAAAAGATACCCAGAAATGAGGTAATGCAATAGCATTCCAGCGCAAAAGGAGGAAATCCCAGAAATCCCAGAATAGGCATCTCAAACAATTTAAATCTTCCCACAAGGGGGACTGTATATATCCATTTACTCAAGGCCCAAAAATTCCAGAATTCCCATAAAATACCACAAATAAGTCCAGATAGGAGGATAAGGTATATCTTCTGGGCCCTCCCCCTTTCAACCTCCTCAAGGAGGGATGGGAATCCCATAGAGTGGAGCATGGGATCCAACAAGAATACAAACGCCACCCATACAAGGGCAAAAAAATAATGGGGATAGGATAAGGTGAGGCTAAGGGACAATATCCCCACAACAATAAATAGGGGATAGAGACCTCTTATATCCTGTGGAGTAGATAGGGAGGCCTCTGAAAGGACTCCAAAAGAGGAAAGTAACTCATAGGTCTCAAAGATGGCAGGGAGTACAGTGCCAAAAGATATAAAATAGCCCATCCATCTGAGGGGAAGACAGGAAATGAGATGCACATAATGCCAATTCCTTAAGGTAAGGTTAAACCACTCAAATATGAGCCAGATAAAGGTGGAGGCGGGAATAAGAGAAAAAAAGTAGCGCGTCCTATCCATCAACAGGGATTCTCCCTGTTTCATCTTCACCACCCAGTCCACTAGAAAGATATATGGCCACCAGGTGAGGAGATAAAACCACTCCTTTACCCACACCACACCTTTGAATAATAGGTCTTCAGAAACTATCAACACAAGGAAGGCGATTGGTCCATAAAGATAGACAAACCATCTCTGTCTCCTCATCTCCACTATCCTCTTTTTACCTATTGAGAGATCCGCTCCAACATCCTCCTGGCCAGGGGATATTCGGGGTTCACCCTAAGCGCCTTTTGAAAAAACTCCCTTGCCCGCTCCAGTTCATTATTCCTATAAAACACTATTCCCATATTATAGAGCACTGCCTCATTATCTATTCCAAACTCCTCATTCCTCCTCAAAAGTACATTTAACATATCCCTGGCCCTTTCCTTCTCCCCTGCCTCCAGATAGGCCATAGCCATGTTATACAGTATCCTCTCATTGTGAGGATCCAGCTTCAGGGCCTTTTTATACTCCTCTATGGCCAGATGGGGCTTTTTCTGTTGCCTGAGGCAAATGCCCAGCCTGTTAAAGGTCTCAATATCACTCACATCCAGGGTCTTCTTTACCTCAAGGGCCCGACGATAGTATTTTTCCGCCAGGGAGCTATCCAGGCTCATTAGGCTATCCGCTATCTTGAGGGCGAGATTCCCCAGTTCTTCTTTGGCCTGACGAGTGGCCAGCTTTATTGCCTCATCCAGATACTTCTCCCCCTCTTCCCTCTCCCCAACCTCTACGGAAATGGTCCCTATCTCCACCTTTCTCTCCACATTGAGGGGAGAGAGCTTGTCTAATTTTTTCAGAAATTCCAATACCTTTTCCTTATCTCCAGTGTGTTTATATACCTCTGCCAACCGCTTTAGGGGATCCAGAAATAGATTCCAGTTGGAATGGGCAGTGGTATAGGCCTCTATTGCCTTCTCTATCTCTCCCTGTTCTTTATATATATCGCCCTTTAACATAAGTGCCGCAGCACTGTTTGGCTTGAGTTTTAATATCTCCTCACATACCTCCAATGCCTCAGAGTAGCGCTTCCCCTTGAGAAGGGACCTTGCCCTCTCTATCATCTCCCCCAGTTTTGTCTGGGGTTTTATGGTAAATGCGATCTTTTCAATAAGGGTATTCATACTCAAGGGCTTGGTGATAAAATTATTTGCCCCAAGCTCATAAAATTTTATAAGGACCTCCTTTTCCACCTCAGTGGTCAAGACTATTACATATACCCTATCACCAAAGTTTTCCTTCAAAGTACTCAAGAGGGTGCTGGTCTGCACCCCCTCAAATATCCTCTCCATAAACAGGACCACCTTTGTCTTGGTCTTCAGTTCCTGGGCTATCTTCTTTAAGAGGTCCTTCTGATTCACCGCTATGACCACACAATTCTTTTTTACCCCCAGATGCTTATTTACTAAACGGGTAAGGAGCTTTATAAAGCTATTATCCCTGGTATATGTAACAAAGACCCCATTTTTATTAATAAAATCCAAAATAGTA
Organism: uncultured Desulfohalobiaceae bacterium; assembly: GCA_964427155.1. GTDB lineage: Bacteria > Desulfobacterota > Desulfovibrionia > Desulfovibrionales > Desulfothermaceae > Desulfothermus. Next base: position 40,919 of record CAYRSC010000025.1, read on the forward strand.
TTCTCATACTGGGTAAACTTCATCTTTTCTCTGATATTATAGGCCATAATACACACCCAGATGGAGTTAAAGATTTTCTGCAATAAGCTCCCCAAATCTCTGACATCCAACCACTGTGGCCCCTTCCATGAGTCGTGCCAGATCCTGCGTTACCAACTTAGAGAGAATGGTCTTCTCTATTGCATTATGTATCCGTCTGGCTGCACCCTCCCATCCCATATATTCCAACATCATGGCCCCAGAGAGGATAAGACTACAGGGATTGGCTGTATCTGTACCCGCCCTCTTTGGAACAGAACCATGGGTGGGTTCAAAGAGAGCAAGTCTGTCCCCTATGTTGGCCCCAGGGGCAATCCCCAATCCTCCCACCTGAGCCGCAAGGGCATCTGAGATATAGTCCCCATTGAGATTGGTGGTTGCGATTACGTCATATTCCCCTGGTCTGGTCAAGATCTGCTGGAACATGTTATCTGCTATCCTATCCTTTATAACCAGCCTCTCCTCATCCTCTCCTGCATCCGCCTCCCTCACACACCTATCTGAAAACTCTTCTTGAACCACCTCATATCCCCATCTGCAAAATGCCCCCTCTGTAAATTTCATGATATTTCCCTTGTGCATAAAAGTAACACTCTTCCTTCCATGTTCAAGGGCATACTGTATTGCCTTTCTAATGAGCCTCTTGGACCCCTTCTCTGTAATGGGTTTTATACCAACTGCAGCACTCTCCTTTACCTCTACACCAAGTTCCTCCCTTAAAAAGGCTATCAATTTTTTTGCCTCATAACTGTTGGCTTCCCACTCAATCCCAGCATATACATCCTCTGTATTCTCTCTAAATACCACCATATCCACAAGATGAGGGGACTTCACAGGGGTTGAAATACCACGAAAATACTTAACTGGCCTTATGCAGGCATATAGATCAAATCTCTGACGAAGGGTGACATTGAGACTTCTGAAACCTGCTCCAACAGGGGTGGTGAGGGGTCCTTTTATGGCTATCCTGGCCTTAGAGCCCAAGACCTCAAGGGTCTCCTCTGGTAAATAATTTCCTGTCTCCCTATATGCCTTCTCACCTGCCAAGAGTTCAATCCACCTCAAGGACCTTGCACCTTTATATTCTTTACTTACCGCCTCATCTATAACCACTCTGGCGGCACGAGTTATCTCTGGACCAATACCATCACCTTCAATAAAATAAATATCCTGTGTCTCCATATACTCTCCCCTTATAAGGCCTTTGAGATTGCTATCATCTTATAGACTATCATCCCAGACATCCATGCCACATCTTCTGGAGATAAAATCCTACCAATGGAGCTGTCAAACAAAATATTTCCCGAAGGAGGAAACTCATCATCCCCTTCCCACAAAAGGAGCCTCATAGGTACCAGGGGGAAAAAGTCATATTCAAAACCAATATCCCCCTCTTCTATGGCCCTTCCCCCCAATATCTCATATACCTGTTCAAAAACAGAAGGTCTCTGGCCAAAGACCTTCACCATAGGGGTGACGGCCCGGGCAGTAAAAGGTCCATAATACAGACTTGCCCCTGGGATTTCACGATATGAGATCCACTCTCCATCTACCTCCAAGGGCTTTCTCGCCATAAGATAGTGGAGGATGAGGACCTGCTCAGTAAGGGGAACCTCCCTTACAGGATCTGATGCATCTTCAAAGGAAAAATCAGGGTAATACACAAGGTAGGTGCTTCCCAAAAAAGGGACCTCTATTATATTCTCATCCCTTACCCTAAACCCACTTCTATTGACAACATACTTAAAAGGCGCCTCCCTCAAGGACTCTATGGCCAATCTTCTTGCCATCTTAAAATCGTCTATCCTGGGCATCTTGTTAAACTCCCTGTGGTAATTGGTGTGAAAACAAAAAGGCCTCTTTCCATCTCTTCCTTAAGATTAGGACAATAAGGCAAAATCTGGAAAGAGGCCAGGGAATTTTTATGGGTATTCCAGGAGACTAAAGCTCAAGCCAGGAATCAGAGTAAAGGGTCTTTCCCAGGAGCACGTTGGTGGTCTTTACATAGTCCACCAGTTCCTTGGACAGACTGTTAAGGTCAGGTTGCTCCCCTTCCATTGTCTTATATATCACATCCACAATATCCTCTCTCTTCCCTCTGGCTATATCATTTAATACCTCATCCTTGGGGTCTGTAATAATAGACTGCATCCCATATTTCATAAGCATAACCGCATAGGTCTGGTTTAAGATGGGACGCAGGTGATCTGGTGCCCCATTGGATACATTGGAGAGACCACAGGTGCTCCTCACCCCAGGAAACATCTCTGCAAGTTCCCCATAGAGCATCTCATAGAACTTCATGAGCTTCACAGCCTGGTCCTGCTGCACATTTACGGGAGTTACCACACCATCCACCCAGATCTTCTCATTGGGAATTCCAGCGGCGTTTGCCGCAGTCAAAAGCTCAACGCACAGGGCAACCCTCTCATGTTCATCCCTTGGAAGTCCCTCAGGTCCCCACATCAAGGCCACAAAGTCTGCATTATACTCAGCGGCAAGGGGCAACATCTTCTCATATCTCTCGGGCCTGCACATGATGGAGTTGATTATGGGAGTATTTTTGCACACCTTGAGTCCCGCTTCAATGGCATCAATATTGGAAGTGTCCAGAAGGAGAGGAAGATCCACCACTTCCTGCACCACCTCCACAACCCACTTCATCAGATCAGGACCATCCTTCTTGGCTGGACCAATATTCAAATCAATATAGTCCATTCCCTTTTCTTTCTGAAGAAGTGCCTCCTCCTGAATGGGCTTTGGGTCCCTCTCCTTGAAGGCCCTTCCTATCCTCTTCACCATTACATTTAAACTTTCACCAAAAAGAAGCATTGTCATATTCATTCCCCTTCCTGCGTTTAGAGGTTATTCCTGACAAAAAAGGGCAACCCACCTGCAGGTTGCCCTTTTCCAACGCCATGTATACCTACTGCCTTGCCTTTAAGAATGCAGGCAGATGAGCGGCTTCCCTTGGTCCCACAATGATCTTCCAGTCAGGCAATTCTTCCTCCAGTTCCCCAACAATGGCCGCGGCATAGCCAGGGATAATTAACTCCTTATGTTTTACCTTATCTGCAATACCACTCTTCTTTACAAATATCCCCACATCATCGCCAGAAAACTTCCCCGCGGCCCATGCGGTCAACACAGACAGGCCCTCTGTATCCTTGATGAGTAGCCAGGAGGGGACCTTACTGGACTCTACCTCACCCGAGACAATAAAATAGGTAAGGGCAAAATTAGAGGTAACCAGCACAGGGGAGTTCTCGTCTGGTTTCCCTATCTCGTAAATACCCTCAGTTACAGTCATTGGTCTCTGGGGATCAGTGTAGATGTTCAAGCGGGCAAGCAGTAGCGGGAAGAGAAGCTCTGTAGTAAAATCAGAGAAGACCACAATAGAGCCATACTTTGCAATAAACATGGTCCCAATGAGGGCCTCCATATCCAGATTAGATGCCATTTCACATGGAAATACAATGGTTGGAAAGCCAACTGCCCTATTCTTCTGTCTCAAGGCGGCCCTGCGCAGTGCCACCTGATCCTCAAAGGCCTTTTTTACCTCTCTGGCACCACTATCAATTACCAGATCTTTTAGTCCCATGCCCATGAGTTTCTCAGTAAGGGGAATAAGGGCATCTATTGACTGGGCCTTTACTGCTAGAGGAAGATTATTTTCCTTTGCAAGGTTTCCAAACTCCTCCACATTTGCCTCAGTGGCCGCATAGAGGAGAGGTCTTTTGAACCCACATGCCTCAATGCCTGCCGCCATTACATCCTTATCCTCTGTCATAAGGATGAGATTGAACTCAGACTCCTCCGCAATGAGCTTGGCCCTTGAGGCAAAGGCATCTTTGTCCCCATTTACATCCTTCAAGGCCACCATTTCTGGACGAAGATTCAGTCCCACACGCTCATACTGAAAGGCATTCCACACCTTTAATTTATTCTTGAGCTCATCCTCTCCTATATCAGAGGCCACTGTGGCCGCCAGAACTGTGGGATTATAAAAGGTCTTTTCATGTCTATATTCCACTGTCTCTCCACCCACGGTCCTGGCCCTTACACCCTTTCCCAACTTTACAGGACGAATAGGAGGGGCAGAGGCCTCTGCCAGCTTCTCCCTTGCCTCATCAGATATATAGGGACACTGGTCCAACTCTGCCTTTCCAGCGGCCAGATTCATAGCAAAGGCAAGACATGTAGCTGCACCACACTCCTTACAATTTGTCTGTGGAAGCATTTTAAATATTTGAATTCCTGTAAGACCCATACTTATCTCCTTTTATATAACCAGACACCATCTGGTGCCCTGTTTTTTCATCTTTTCACAGGGGGAGACCTATCTCTCCCCCTTATCTTCAGGCCCCCTATTATGCACCCACAATTGGCTCTAAGTCCAGTGCAGGATGTTTTTTCTCCTTTAAGAAGGGAAGTATCTCATCCTCTGTGGTACCCACTGTCTCATCAGCTATCCTGTCAATTAGATCCGGAATTCCCAACTCTTCTCCCCTCTTGATGAGCCTGTCTCTGAGCTCCTCTTTCAACATCTTGGGCATCCATACCAGCCTTAATAAGCCACCATCTTCCTTATCCTTTGGCCCCTCACCTCTTAAGAACTTTCTCTGGGTGATGTTGAATTTTGAATGTCCCACAAATCCAGGGGTCTGGGCACCACCGCCAATGGTACCCGCCAGGGTAGTAAAGGTCATCCCACATGGGGTCTGTCCCTGATATTCCCTGTTTACCGTCATTACCCCATTACACTGGGGCAGCACCGCGGCAATACATTCACAACATCCACAGGTGGTCATGGGCCTATCCACAATGGAGTAAAAGGTATAACTCTGAATACCACCCTTGGATGCCTTATACACAAAATCGTTTACACCCTTCCATTCACCCTTCCATGGGTCTATACATTCACCCTTCTCAATGGGCTGATTGGGACCTGTTGGATTTATCTCATAGGATGCCTTACAATCCATCCAGTTATATGCGCCACAAAGACCTGTCCTCTCAGGGCTTACTGTACATACGTGGTTGGGAGCAAAAGACTGACAGAGGGTGCAGGAGTAGTAGATCTCCACATCTTCATCTCTCATGTTCTCCACACGCTCATCACGATGCTTGTACACCTGTCTAGCCTTTTCTGTTAAGGCATCCACATCTTCCTTCTTTGTATAGAGGGTAACCTGCACCTTATCCAGTATCTTACCAAAGTCTTGGTGGAACTTGGCGTGGATGACCACACCTATATCCTTGAGGGTAAAGCCCTTTTCCACCGCATTCTTAGATACCCTCACCCAGGATATATCCCTCTGACCAATGTGCATTACCCCCTGAATGTAGTTCACAAGGTGATGTATCTGTCTCTCAAGGATGGGCTCAAAGTCCTCCTGAAATTCCCTCCCTGCAACCTGGACATATATGCCAAGGGGGAGCACATCTCCTTCCTTGAGATCCGGGATATCCGGGCCAATAACCTCTACCTTACCATCCTCAATCTCGTTCATATTGGCCATCTGGACCAGCTCAGTGCACTGGGTCTTACCACCACCCATCTGCGCAAAGAGATCGCCCTTTCTTACACGCTCACCCTCATAAGCAGGACCAAAGGCACATGGGATATCTATCTTGGATACAGTAACCTTCAGACCCCTTACCTCAATGGACCTCTGCACTATCTGATCATGGGGCACGTTGGCCACCACATGCTCATAAGTACATACTCCATAGGGAAGCACCTCAGGAATATCAGTATCCGCAATGGTTGGGAATCCCCAGTTAATGGCACCAGCAGCCGCTGCCGCCCATTCAGCATTTACATCTCCAAGGGCATTTACAAAGGCAAACACACGGTTCTTATTGTAGAGAAGGATCTTCTTATAATCCCCTGGCTTCACCCCACCAAAGGCCATTGCTACCCTGTTTGCAAAACCAAGGGCAAATACTGCAGAAGAGATCTCAGGGCCAAAGGGCACAATACGGGTATTCCACCCAATCTGGACCCCTGCCTCCAGGAGCTGTTCAGCACATGTGGTCCCATTTTGATTGGCAGCAAGAAAGATATACAGGTTCTTTTGCTGATAATCTTCTACTATCATCTTAGCAGTCTCTGGATCTGGGGCAGCACCCACTATAGCGGCAAACCCAGGGGCTGACCCGTCCACAAATTCCACGCCCCTCTTTCTAAAGATAATGTCATCTGCCGCTCCAAGCCATATCTTGCCATTATCCTCATCTATCTCCTCTGAATGCAGGTAAAAATCAGGCTTTTCAAGGTAATTAAGTGCCTCCTCAATCTCAAAGGCAAATATTGCCGCCATTCCAGCATCCAGTAAGGGACCCAGATAAGGGACATGGTGATATCCCTTTATATGGGGAGGAAGTAGCTGTCTGGCATACTCCAAAGGTTTCTTCATATCTTCCAGGGTCTCCACCTTGTGTCCTGTAAGGGAATAAATCACGGGGAGATAGTATGCGGTGTTGGGGAACCCCACCTTTGTGGAGGCCTCATAGGTCTCCAATGCCCTTTTATACCTCCCCTCTACCTTTGAAACTATATTATATGCTCCCTGAATTGCAGCAAAAGCCACTAACTTGGACATATCTCTCTCCTTTTATTTAATATAGCTGTTAATGCTTTTTATGGATAAGTTTTAACTCAAAAAGCTGTCTCTCTGGACCTGCAAGGGGCACATTGGTTGGAAAGACCTCTATTTCTTCCTTTTCCTCTTTTCCCCGCAGTTCCTCTACTTTCTTCCTCACATCTTCAATATCCTGCTGTAATTTGGCCCTATACTCTTCCTCTTCCCTCCTCTTGGCCTCTTCTGCCTTTGCCTTTTCCTCTTCCAGCTTCTTGAGCCTTTCGGCCTCTGCGGCCTTCTTGTCCTCTTCTGGGGTGGGTGGCTTTATCTTCATCTCTGCTAGTACTGCCTTTACCCCTTCCTTTATCATCTCAGCAAGTTTCGCCTCATCTATTGCCATGGCAGCAGCTGGCGCCACCTTGGGCTCCTCTTTCACCTCTTCCTTCTTCACCTCTTCTTTCTTCTCTTCCACCTTCTTCTCTTCAGCAACCTTTTTCTCTTCCTTCTTTTCCTCTTTCTTTACTTCCTTCTTCTCCTCTTTCTTGGGAGCCGCCTCCTTCTTGGCCTCTTTCTTCGCTGCCTTTTTCTCCTCTTCTATGGTAAGGTCTGGCTCAGGAGACATGGAGGCAAAATCCACCTCCACCTCTGGAAGCAGCTTCTTTATAGGTGCCACATCCAGGGCTGAACCACCATTTAAAAGGAGGTCTATATAAGTCTTAACCAACCTCACAGTCTCAGGGTGTCTCAGGATCAGCAGACTTGAACCTGCCAGGAGATAACAGATGGCGGCCACACTTTCCATTAAAATGGCCCTTCTCTCAGGGTCTCCCAGAAGGGGAGCGGTCTCCACTGTATCCTTGGCCTCCTTGGTCTTCCATACCTCAAAGGAGAGGTTGTTTACAATGGGAAGCTGGAGTTTCTCATCCCCAAAGGTCATAGCGGCAAGCATTATCCGCTCCATTACAGAATAGGAATACTCCAGACCATATCCCAAACCGCCAGTGGTGGGATCTATCACCACCCTTTCTAGAGGAAGCCCCAAATTTTCAAGGAGGATATTTATCTGCTTGGCGAGATTGATATCAATAGGGGAAGAGGCAACCGCCGTATGGCCAAACCCCATTACCCCGGCCCCTATCTGTTTATGATTTGCATCCTCAATAGGACCAATGGCAAGATTTTCACCATCAAACTCCTCGGCTATCCTCTTGAGTACCTCAGCATCCTTCTCCACATTGGCACATCCCCAAACTATAACAGGGACATCCACTGCATCTAACACCTTCTTCACTGTGGCCACTGCCTCTTCTGCAGAGGCATCCTTGTCATTGGGGTCAATGCTCCTTAGCTGCAAGGCTATGGCCTCTGCGCCATACTCTTCCACACACTTCTTGGCCCACTTCCCTGGGTCGGCGAGACAATCCTTAAAGGGTTCCTTTGCTGCCTCTGGCCACTCAGGGGGCTCCATATCCCATACCTCCATGGCCACCCTGGGCTTATTGGGCATCTCCCCTTCAAAGGTATAAAAGGGTAAACACGTCTGCCCGCCCAGCTTCAGGGCCTTGTCACCTTTTCCAATGGTGACCTCTTTGATAGCACCCGAGTAGTTCTCTTTGATAATCTCAAAGCCCATAAGCACTCCTTACTTTACTTTAAATATTAACAATATTCCCTTTTTCTATACAAATCCCCTCTCATTAAATTTTTTTCTTCTCTCGCTTAGCTTTAAATTTCCAAATTGTCAATATATAAGACCAAAAAGAGAAATGGAAATTCCCTATTGTGCCTTTATGCTCCTGAGTAATCTCCTGTTCTCTTCTATCCTCTTGCTCACCCTGGGGAATAGATCCAGATTGGTATGAGGCAGAAATAGGGATGCCACATAATTATCCATATAAGAAGGGGTCTCAGACAGCTCAAAGTTTGTCATCTTCTTTATAACCTCCACCACATCTCGTCTTATGTGATTATTCAAGGAACTCATCTTTGCCCCCATAAGGGATCCATTGCCCACATAGGTTATCTTCTCAGTATCCATCTCTGGAAGCAGACCAATGGTAATGGCCTTTTCCAGATCAATATAGCTCCCAAACCCCCCAGCTATTATAATCCTGTCCAGGTCTTGAATGGATAGTCCCACCTCTTTGAGCAGGGTCATGCATCCACTATATATGGCACCCTTGGCCCTAATAAGATTGTCTATATCTGGCTCCTGGAGGGTGATGTCCCTCTCTATTCCACTCTCGTGTGCCCATGCCATTACATATTCCCATATACCCTCATTCTCTCTTATCCTGGGAGTATCCAAGTCCCTATTAAACTTTCCCCTGTTGTCTATCACCCCTACCTCAAAGAGCGTGGCCACAGTGGTTATAAGACCAGAGCCACAGATCCCAATGGGTTTTGCATTCCCAATGGTAAATATCATAGGCTCTAACGTCACTGGATCTATAGAAAAATCCTCTATGGCTCCCTTTTCTGCCCTCACTCCAAACTTCATTCCCCCACCTTCAAAGGCAGGCCCTGCAGAACAGGCGGCGCAGGCCATCCAATCCTTATTCCCAATAACGATCTCAGCATTCGTCCCGATATCCACATAAAGGGTAAGCTCACTCTCCCTGTATATAAGGGAGCCCATAACCCCTGCCACAATGTCTCCCCCCACATAACTGGAAACAGAGGGATATAACAGGGCCACCACATGTTCCCCTAAGTCCAGCCCCAGGGACTTTGCATTTAATGGTGGATAGAGGGTGCAGGTGGGAACATAAGGAGAGCGCCTTATCCACCGGGGATCCAGTTTCAAAAAGAGATGGGTCATGGTGGTATTTCCAGCAAGGGTGATGGTGGAGATGTCCTCTTTATCCACCCCTGCCTCCTCTACTATCCTATGGATCACTTTATTTATGGTCTTGAGTACCGCCCTATTCAACTCCTCTAAACCATTTCCCTTTTCAGCATAAACAATACGATTTATTATGTCTTCCCCATAGCTTATCTGGGCGTTAAAATCCCCATATTCCGATAGTACCTCCCCACTATGTAAATCAAGCACCTGGCCATAGATGGTGGTGGTTCCAATGTCCATGGCTATGGCAAAATTCTTATGAGAGGTATCCCCTGACTGGATATTTAATATCTTGGTCTTGCCATCTTCCCTTACAGACCTGGCCAATGTGGCGGTGACCTTAAAGTCCTTCTCTCTCATTACCCTGGATATCTTTTTGATAACAGAAAAGTCCACCTCCAGGCGATGCTCATCGTGCTGGACCTTTAGAAAATTTATAAGACGGGTCACATCTGCTGAGTTGTCTTCTGGTGTGGGAGGGGGAAGTTCCAGATACTTCTTTTCCACAGGGGGCAAAAATATCCCCTTCTCCTTAAACACCTGCAGATCCACCTGTCTTATTTTAGCGGTCTTTCTGGGAGATGCCTGGAGATTGAGCACGCTCTCATCCACTTCAGACTCCACAGGGACCATCACCACTACATCCCCCTTCACCCCTGCAAGACAGGCGAGCCTATATCCCTCCTCTATATCTTCCTTACTCAACTTCTCACTTATTCCACCCTCTACCTCTCCTTCCTCTATCCTTATCCTGCACTTTCCACAAACCCCATTACCTCCACATGATGCATTGATATGTACCCCTGCATCCAGGGCCGCCCTCAAAATAGGGGTATCCTGAGGGACCTCTATCTCCTTTCCATGGGGAAGAAATCTTACCTTTGGCATGGCTGCCTCCTGTTTTTTAGAAGGTTAAACTGGAAAGGGAAGGAAACTTGGACCTATCTGTATGAGGCAAGAATTTAGCGGCACTGAACTTGTTCATAAATTCCTGATTCACATTGAGTTCAATATAGGTAATCTTCCTTTCCACATCCAAAAGCTCTTCAAAAAGAGCGGGCCTACACAAAAACTCCCTGGCTCCCTTTAAAGAACTGTTCCCCAGGGGTACAAACTTATCCAGTGAGAGGTCAGGAAGCATTCCAATGGTGATAGCAGATCTTGGATCTATAAAATTTCCAAAGGTCCCTCCCACATAAAACCTGGAGATCTCAGAAAGGCTCACTCCCACGGTCTCTGCCAGGGTCTCCAGTATGGTAAACATGGCCGCCTTGGAACGAATAAGGCTGTCTATCTCTGGCTGGGAGATTAGAAGGTCCTTGCCAGTGCCTGATTCCTCGGCCCTTACCAAAATGAGATGAATTATTCCATCCCTCTCCACAAAAAGCTCTGGAGCCCTTGAGACCACAAATTTTCCCCTAAAATCCAACAGCCCATTCCTAAAGAGCTCTGCTGCAAGATCAATTATTCCAGATCCACAGATCCCAACAGGAGGAAGCCCCCCTATTGTGCTCCACACAAAGCTCCCCTTTTCTGGATCAAACTTTACCCTATCTATCACCCCTGGAGATGCCTGTTTTCCTATCTTGCTCACCCCCCCTTCCAGGGCAGGTCCTGCGGCCCCTGCACAGGCAATAAGCCAATCCTTGTTGCCAAGGACAACCTCTGCATTGGTCCCCACATCTACAAATAGGCTTATCTCCTCCTGTAGATGCATTCCACAATAGAGTATCCCAGCAAAGAGGTCCCCCCCAAAATAACTCCCCACATTTGGGAACATAAAGAGCCTTGCACCTGGAGCCACATCAAGCCCTATATCTCGTGCCAACATGAGATCCAGTTTATTCAATGGCGGTATATAGGGCTCTCTGATAATCCAGCGAGGCTCTATACCTAGAAAAAGATGGGTCATGGCAGTATTTCCCGCCACAGCCACATTCACGATGTTTTTCTTCTCCAATCCCTCCTTTTCGCATAATTGAGTAATCCTGCAATTTAAATCCTCTATTATCAGGGTCCTCAGCTCCTCCAGTCCCTCCTGGGTACTGGCATGGTGTATCCTGCTCAATATATCAGGGCCTATTTTACCCTGAGGATTCGCATAATTACCCTGAACAATAGAGGCCCTGGATACAAGGTCCACTATCTCCACTACATATCTGGTGGTCCCAAGGTCCACTGCTACCCCCAGGAAAGAAGACTGGGAGGCAGGGGCGACCCCGGTTATATAATAAGAGGCCCTATCCCTGAATAAACTACACCTTACCTTATATTCTGCCTCCCTCACAATAGAGGGAAGGGAGCGATAAAGGGAGATATGCCCTATGCTTCGTGACACATCAAAACGATTTTTAAGGGCAACCTGGATCCTGTCCCAATCAGCAGTATTGTCTTCCAGAGAAGGAAGAGATAATTCCATATCCACACACCAGCTATGGAGCTTTGTCACAGGTAAAACCTCCTACTATAGTTGGCCATCCACTTTCCATACCCACTATCCCAAATATCCTGGCCCCCCCATTAAGGAGCCTTTGTCTTATATCCATTATATGAGAAGGGAAGAGACCTGAGAGGATAAAGAACCTCTTCTGGAAAAAGGCCCTTTCCTCCATAAGTTGCAAAAGCACATCAAAATGTATGTTGGCAATTATCAGATCCACAGGAAGATACGTAAAATCCTGGGCACGGCCCCTCACTGGCAATATCCTATCCTCAAAACCATTTAGACGTATATTATGCCAGGCTGTTTTAACAGCTAATGGATTTAAATCAAGGGCAAAAATACCACTCGCACCCTTTTTGGCACAAAATAGAGATAAGATACCAGTGCCACATCCCATATCCACAACAGAGTCTATCCTCTCCAGAGAAAAAAGGATATTCAATGCCTCAAGACAATTATAGGTGGTTGGGTGATTTCCTGCCCCAAACACCACCGAGGGATCCAGAAGTATGTCTCCATCCCTGAGCCTCTTACTCTCCCATATGGGAACTATCCTAACATCCCCTATGGCTATCTCTTCAAACCTTCCTCCAATCCATTCAAAATAATCCACCTTAAAGGAATCCTGAAGGACCAGTTTCTCTTCCTCTAACGCCCTCTCAACGAGTTCAGACTCAGGCCGCGAGAAAAAGAGAAAACTCTCCCCCTCCTCTTCCCAGGTTCCCAAAAAAGAGGGAGAATTTATAGGAGAAGAGAACCTCCCCTTTATATAATAGATGTAAAGGGAAGAAGGTGCTCTATGCATGTGGTTAGATTATCTTTTCAAAGAGATTATACGCCGCCTTTACTGCCTCACTCTCTGGAGGAAGCTCAAAGGTGGGCCTGCCCTGCATATCATACTCCCCAATGAGAGGGTCCCTTGGAATATATCCCACCAGTTTTAATCCCGTACTCTCTATAACCTTTTCTATGGCCTCTGGAATCTCCCCTTCCACATTGTTAAGCACCAAAAACACATCCCCTATCACCACATGGAGTCCCTCTGCCAGTTCCTTTATCCTAGCCGCGGCCTGCAGACCCCTCTTAGAGGGATCAGATACAATGATAAGCACATCCACATCCCTGGTGGTAAGCCTGCTGATGTGCTCCATACCAGCCTCATTGTCTATCACTATATACTCATAATTAGAGACCAGCTTTCTCAAAAACTCACTTAAAAGGGTATTGGCGGCACAATAGCACCCCTGGCCCTCAGGTCTACCCATTACCACCAGATCAAACTTTTCTGTCTCCACTATGGACTCCTCCAGTTTGGTGTCCATAAATCTGTCCTTTGTCATCCCCACAGGGACCTGCCCCCTCTTCATCTGCTCCCTCACATCCCCCAGGGTGGTCTCCACTGCCACGCCCAGCACCTCATTGAGATTGTAATTGGAATCTGCATCCACTGCCAGAACAGGATATTTATCCCTCTCAATGAGGTAACGTATCAATAATCCACACAATGTGGTCTTACCCACTCCACCCTTACCTGAAAAGGCTATGGTATATGCCATTGTTATTCCCCTTTTTGTTTCATTTTATATCCAAAGTAGGAAAGTATCTTCCCACATATTTCATCTATCGTCCCCTGCTCAGGAAGGTCTAATACACAGGAGGAAGAGGCCTGCCTCTCCTCCAGGGATTTTAGATATGGAATAGTGGCTATTAAAGGAGGAAGGGTTATGTCCTTGGGAATAGAAAAGTCTCCCCCCATACGATTTATTACAAGGGCCTGTCTCTGAAGCCCTAATTCCTTGGCAAGGACACTTATACGAGATGCAGTAATAAGGCCCCGAATGCTAGGCTCACTTACCACCACCAGTCCATCCACACTACTTATGGTCCCCCTTCCAAGATGTTCCACTCCTGCCTCCAGATCTACTATCAACCATTGAGAACTCCTAAGGATAAGATAGGCAAGCAGGGCCTTCAACAGGGCATTTGGTGCACATCCACAGCCAGCACCAGCCCCCGCAATGGTCCCCATTACCAGCAACTTCATCCCCCTTACATCCTTGGCAAGTTTATAAGGAAGGTCCTCTACCTCAGGGTTTAAGTTTATAAATACCCCTGTGCCCACCCTCTCTTGAATAAGCCTCTTTTGATTTACCAGAGGGGTTGGTACCTCATCCATGGAAAGCCCCAGGGCAGGTCCCAGGGATATGGCGGTGTCCGCATCTATCATCCACACCTCCTGGCCCTCCCTGGTCAAATAATCCCCTAACCATGCCGCAAGGGTGGTCTTCCCCACCCCGCCTTTACCAGCTACTGCTAACTTCATAACGACCTCTCATAATTGACTTTATTCCTATAGCCCAAGGAAACAAGTTCACTTCTTATCTCCCCCACTAAATGGCATCCAGAGGTAATACTATAGCATTTTTATAAAATCAAACATTAAAAAGAGGTTATAGGCACTCATAATCCCTTGAATGAAAGGAGAATAGCAGAAACAATATCTTATCTTATTCTGAGAAAAAGTTTGTTGACATAAATTTTACAAAGCGGTTATATCTGGTGAGAAAAAATTTGTCTAATTATTTGGTGGAGTTCCCTATAGTTGAGAGATAGTAGGGAGGAGAAGGGTCATCTCCTCCATTTTTATTAATCTAAAGGAACTATTAATAAATTCCAACTTCTTTGTGAAGGAGGCATGTGATGATTGTAGGCAAGAGAAAACCCTTTGAGGAGATAAAGGGACTTATCCTACCCTACAAAAGGGTACTCATAGTGGGGTGCGGGACGTGTGTGGCTGTATGTCTGGCAGGGGGAGAAAAGGAAGTTGAGACCTTGAAACATGAACTCACACTCTCACTCAAGGAAGAGGGATATGAATTTGGAGGAATCACCATTGAAAGACAATGTGATATGGAATTTCTGGAGGCACTTACAGCACATGTGGAGTCCTATGACGCCCTGCTCTCTATGGCCTGTGGGGCTGGGGTGCAGTTCCTGGCAGAGCGTTTCCCCCAAAAACCTGTACTTCCTGCGGTAAATACCTCTTTTATAGGTGTAAACAAAAATGTGGGATGGTATGAGGAGAGGTGCAGGGCATGTGGAGATTGTGTCCTGGGGATAACAGGGGGAATATGTCCAGTAACCATGTGTGCAAAGGGGCTCTTCAATGGACCCTGTGGAGGTACCAACAAAGGAAAGTGTGAGATAGATGAGAATCAACCCTGTGCCTGGTATATGATTTATGAACGGCTTAATGCACAGGGGAGACTGGAACAGATAATGGAGATAATACCAGCCAATAATTGGGAAAATCAGAGGCCACGCACGGTTATTCAACCTGGCTATGAAAAACTTTATGAAGAATCTGTGAAAGAATAAGGAGGAAATCCCCATGGAAATAAGAAATCTGGAGGAAGCTGGCAAACTAGAGAGGGTATTGAAGGGTGGTCATTTTGCCTTCACTGCAGAGCTTGGTCCACCCAGGGGATGTAATATAGAAAAGGTGAAAAAAAAGATGTTCTATTTAAAGGACGTGGTGGATGCAGTAAATATCACAGATAATCAGACAGCTATTGTAAGGATGTCCAGTCTGGTCACATGCTCCCTGTGTATCCAGGAGGGTCTGGAGCCAGTGTTTCAAATGGTGTGCAGGGACAGAAATCGCCTTGCCATGCAGGCGGATATCCTAGGTGGATATGTAATGGGAATACGCACTATGTTATGCCTCTCTGGGGACCATCAGAGCTTTGGAGACCATCCCCAGGCAAAAGGGGTATACGACATTGATTCTATCCAGTTAATCTCAATGGTTAAAAAGATGAGAGACCAGGGCAAATTCCTGGGGGGAGCAGATATAGATGTACCACCCAAAAAGATGTTTATTGGAGCGGCGGCCAATCCCTTTGCAGATCCCTTTGATTGGCGGCCTCTTCGTCTGGCAAAAAAGGTAAAGGCCGGTGTAGACTTTATTCAGACCCAATGTATCTACAATATGAAAAAGTTCAGGGAGTGGATAAAGCGGGCAAATGACATGGGACTCACAGAAAGGGTCTATATCCTGGCAGGTATCACCCCCCTAAAAAGCGTAGGCATGGCTAGATACATGCAAAACAAGGTGCCTGGAATGGATGTGCCAGAAGAGTTAATCAAGAGGCTAAAGGCCGCGGGAAAGGAAAAGGCTGCAGAAGAGGGCATAAAAATAGCCTGTGAACAAATAGAAGAATTAAAAGAGATGAAGGGAATTGCAGGGATCCATCTAATGGCCATAGAATGGGAACACAGGGTCCCGGAGATAGCAGAAAGGGCATCTCTATTGCCCAGACCCAAAGTATAAAAACGAGGAGAGAAAAGATGGACAAAAGGGTGGTAGTCGTGGGGGGAGGGATAGCTGGTCTTACTGCTGCCACGACCCTGGCAGAGGAAGGGGTTGAGGTGGCGGTAATAGAAAAGAGGCCCCTGCTAGGTGGCCTATCTGCCACCTTCACCTGCAAGGCCACAGATAGATGTCAGCAATGTGGGGCCTGCATGGTGGAGCAGACCCTAAAAAGGGCAGTATCTTCCCCCAATATAAAATTTTACCTCCAATCAGAGGTAATAGGGATAGAGAAAAATGGCTCCTTCACCATAACCTTAAAAAGGTCTCCTTTCACAGGGGAGGAAACAGTAGCAACATATTCCAGATATAACAGGGAGTCCTTTTTAAAAGAAAAACAGGGTTCAGAAGACAAAATAAAGGCACAGGCAGTTATTCTGGCCACGGGATTTACCCCCTTTGACCCCCGCAAGAGGCCCACTTATGGATATGGTCAATGGAAAAATGTCATTACAGGGGTGGAGATGGAGCAGATGCTAAGGGCTCGCTATGGGGTATTTTGCCCCTCTAATGGAAAAAAGGCAAAAAAGATAGCCTTTATTCAGTGCGTAGGGAGCAGAAATGCCCAGTTTAACACCCTGTGGTGTTCAGAGGTATGCTGTCCCTATGCCCTGCGGATGGGCTCCCTTATAAAACATATGGACCCAGAGGCAGAGGTATGGGTCTTTTTTATTGACCTGCAGAACGTTGGAAAGGAGGGAAAGGATTTTTTTAACACCCTTGGAGAGAGACTTAGGCTCGTAAATATTGTGCCAGTGGATATATTTGGAGAAAAAGACGGCAAGGTTACCATTGCCTTTGAAGAGGACAATAGCCGCAAAAGGGAGACATTTGACCTGGTAGTACTCTCTGTTGGTATAAGCCCCAATAAAGACAACAGGGCCCTGGCAGAGGTGTTTGGAATTGAGATGGAGGAGAATGGATTCTTCAAAGAGGATGGAGAAAGAGGGACCTGCAAGAGTACCACCTCTGGAATATTTCTGGCAGGCACCTCCACAGGTCCCAAGGGCATCTTAGAGACCATCTCCCATGCCAGGGGAGCGGCCTTTGAAACCCTCACATATCTAGGAGGAGTTTAGTCATGGATAAGGTGAAAGAAAAGATTCTGGTAATTGGAGGGGGTCTATCAGGGGTGCACACATGTAAAAAACTCCTTGAAAAGGGACTTGAGGTTACCCTTATAGATGAAGGTGAAGGTATGGAGGTGGACCCCTGTTATAGGGAGGATGGCCGTGCGTATTTTGAAAGATGCCTCAAGACCTTAAAAGATAACTCCCACATAAGCATAAGGGAAGCCACATCCCTAAAATCCATAAAGGGAGAAGCTGGTGCATTTGAGGTGGTGCTTTCTAAAGAAGGTGGAGAGGAAGAAGATAGCTTTGGGGCCATTGTGGCGGCAATCCCCTATTCTTATGAACCCATATTCCCACAATGGGGCCTTTCCCCTTCTCCTCATATACTCTCCACAGACAGTGCAGAAAGGGAATTTTCCAGTTCCAAGGGAAAGGGAGAAGTGTTTGTGTTTCTGATGGATTTTGAACAGGAGACCAATCCTATTTCTTTTAAGAGGAGCATCTCTCTAGCAAAAAAGATCACAAAGGCGGGAGGAAGGGCATTTATAATTACCAGGTATGCCAAAGTGGCATGTCCAGGCATGGAAAAATTGGTTTCTGAGGCAAAACAAGAGGGGATTATAATAATAAAGAGTCCCTCATCCCCTTCTATCTCCTTAAATGGAACAATAAGGGTCCAGACCTATGACACCATTTTGGAGAGGAGCGTAGAGATAGAGGCAGATAAGGTGGTGGTGGAGGACAGACCCCTCCCTGGACCCAGTGCGAAAAGACTGGCCCAACTCCTCATGATCCATCAAGACCCATCTGGTTTTCTACAAACCAACAATGTGAGAAGGGTCCCCATATTCACCAATAGAAAGGGGATCTTTGTAAGTGGAACTGCCGCTGGAATAAAACCCTTTTACCAGGTATTAACAGATGGACTGAATGTGGCACTGGAGGCCTGTTTGCTGGCAAAAGGAGAATCCATTTATGGTGCAAAAACAGAGATTGAGGTGGACACAGAAAAGTGTGCCAGGTGCCTTACCTGTTACAGGGTATGTCCTCATGGGGCAGTGGCCTGGAATGGAGAAAGGATAGTTATATCTCCCCTTATGTGCGAAGGTTGTGGAACGTGCGCATCTGAATGTCCCATGAATGCTATTCAGCTCAAGGAATTTGCAGATTCTGCAGTCTCTAAGGAGATAGGACAAAAAATTACCCCAAACTCCCCTGTGGTAATAGGGTTTTGCTGTCAGAATTCTGCCTTTGAGGCATGTGAGGAGGCAGTGGATAGAGGAGAACTCCCTGGGGAATTTTCCCCCATTAAGGTGCCCTGTGCAGGGAAAGTAGATGTGGAGTATATCATGGAGGCGCTAGTTAAGGGGGCACAGGGAGTGGTAATAGCGGGATGCCATCCTGGAAATTGCAGGTCAGAGAGGGGAAATACCTTTGCCTCCTATAGGATAGAGGCCATAAGGAAACTCCTAAAAGAGATAGGCATAGACCCAGGAAGGGTGGAATTTATAGGAGCGGCCTCAAATGAATGGGTGAGATTTGTCACGAAGATAAAGGAGTTTATAGCTCAAACCCATCAAAGCCACTAAGGAGCATAAATAACAGTCAGGTAGAGGCCCTCCATCTATTAGCCAGATGTGAACCCTTCACCTCCTTTATTTCCAAGGCCCCTGGGGGGGCCTTTTTATTTGTGCAAACCCACTGAGATCTCCAATATCCCCTTCTCCTCCCACCCCATTGATTTTGTGCAAAAAATAGAGTAAGATAAATCAAAGTGGCCATTTGGGAACCAGATAAAACTAAATTGTATAACCCAAAGGGGGGAATAATATGACACAGAGGGTATTGGTGGTAGATGACGACAGGGACTTTGCTGAGATACTACAGACAAAATTAGAAAGGGCGGGTTTTGAGGTGGACACGGCCTCCAATGGAGAAGAGGGGCTGGAAAAGATAAAAAATAATGCCCCAAACCTGGTGATACTTGATGTAATGATGCCCAAAAAGAACGGATTTGAGGTATGTCGGGAGGTAAAATCCGATCCTGAGCTTGCAGAGATCCCTATTATCATGCTTACTGCAGTGGCAGATCATATTGGGGAGACCAGTTATACCCAATATGATGCCATGAATATAGAGGCAGAGGACTATATCCCAAAAGGACCAGATTGTTCAGACAAGGTGGTGGAGAGTGCCCAGAGGCTCTTGAGTTCGGAATAGACAACAATATGCGCCCTTCCTGCTCCCCTCAGGAAAGGCGCATCTCTCTTGCCCCATCTATATCTTGGAGAGCTTCTCCTGGTCGTCTTTAAAGAGCTTATAATTTACTGAATCCTCAAGTGCCTTCCAACTGGCCTCTATAATATTATAAGAGACCCCCACAGTTATCCATCTGTGCTTCTGGTCCCCAGACTCAATAAAGACCCTTACCATAGAGGCAGTACCTGCATAATCCGAGGAACGAGGGGCCAGGACCCTCACCTTAAAGTCCAACAGTTTCATCTCCTTCAGGTTTGGGTAAAAGGTCTCAAGTCCCTTTCTAAGGGCATTGTCCAGGGCATTTACCGGTCCTTTTCCCACTGCTGCGGTATGAGAGATCTTTCCACCCACCTTAATCATTACAGTGGCCTCTGAGATGGGATCAGGGAGTTCCCTCTGCTTTGCATCCAGCACCCGAAAACCAAGAAGTTCATAATATTTTCTCACCCTTCCAAGGGTCCTGTTTAAAAGGAGTTCAAAGGAGGCCTCTGCCACGGAAAATTCATATCCCATCATCTCCATTTCCTTTATCTGCTGCAACAGCTCCATCACAAAGGGATCCTCCTTCTCCAGTACAATACCGTATTGTTTTGCCTTAAAGATGATGTTGCTCTTCCCTGAGAGGTCAGAGAGGAGTACCCTCTGCCGATTTCCCACTGCCTCTGGAGAGATATGCTCATAGGTCCTGGGGTTGGTGAGTATTGCACTTACATGGATTCCCCCCTTATGGGCAAAGGCAGATTCCCCCACATAGGGTTGTCTTTTAAAAGGAGAAAGATTGGCTATCTCCGCCACATAGCGGGAGACCGAGGTGAGTTTTTTGAGATTTCCCTCAGGCAAACACTCAAGCCCCATCTTGAGTTCCAGATTGGGTATAATAGAACACAAATTTGCATTTCCACATCTCTCCCCATATCCATTTATGGTGCCCTGGACATGCCTCACACCCAGATAAACCGCCATGAGGGAATTGGCCACCGCAAGCTCTGTATCATTGTGTACATGGATACCCAGGGGCATATCCTTGAAACGGTTGCGCACCTCTGAAATAATATCCTTTATCTCCCAGGTGAGACATCCCCCATTGGTATCACAAAGCACAATACAATCTGCTCCTGCCTCCCATGCACGGGAAATGCAGGAAAGGGCATATTCAGGATTTTCCTTCATCCCATCAAAGAAATGTTCTGCATCAAAGAGCACCTCCTTGCCCGTTGCCTTGGCGGCCCTTACAGAATCTGCAATTATATCCAGATTGTTCTCCAGCGTGGTCTTCAGGGCATCTTTTACATGGATATCCCAGGTCTTCCCCACAAGGGTGATCACCTGGGCAGGAGAAAATATTACCTTTTTAAATGCCCCATCACTTTCAGTGGAGAGCTTGGGATGATGGGTGCTCCCAAAGGCCGCTATCCTAGAGTGTTTGAGTGCATAATTTTTGATCTCCTGGAAAAAGACCTCGTCTGTTGGATTTGAAGAGGGCCATCCCCCCTCAATATAATCCACTCCTAACTCGTCCAGCTTTTTTGCTATCCTTATCTTATCCTCAGGGGAAAAATTCACCTCTTCTGCCTGGGAACCATCCCGCAGGGTGGTGTCATAGATGTAAACCTTTTGTGTCATCTCTCCTTCCTTACCTAGATATATTTAAGATTGTCTCTCTTCGGTAGGCTCTTTGTCCAGGGCAAAGGCCTCATGAAGGGTCCTCACGGCCAACTCTGTGTACTTCTCTTCAATGAGACATGAGATCTTTATCTCGGAGGTGCTTATCATAAGGATATTGATATTTTCCCCCTTCAGGGCCTTAAAGGCAATGGCCGCTACCCCAGAATGGTTACGCATCCCCACACCTATTACTGAGACCTTTGCCACATTGGGGTCATTGAACACTGCCCTGGCCCCAATCTCCTCCTTTATCCTCTCTATTATCTCAGTGGCCTTTTCCATATCCTGTCTGCTCACTGTAAAGGTAATATCTGTCCTACCTTCCCGACTGGGATTTTGGACTATCATATCCACCACTATGTGATGTGCCGCAAGGGGTTCAAAGATAGTGGCCGCCACCCCTGGCTCGTCATATACATCCACCAGGGTTATCCGTGCCTGGTCCTTGTCATAGGCAATCCCAGAGACCAATACAGATTCCATAACATCATCCTCCTTCACCAACATGGTGCCTGGCTCATCGCTAAAGGTGGAACGCACATGCACAGGCACATTATATTTCTTGGCAAATTCCACTGACCTTATCTGGAGCACCTTTGCCCCCATACTGGCCATCTCCAACATCTCTTCATAGGCTATCCGGGAGAGCTTTCTGGCATTGGAACATACATTTGGGTCAGTGGTGTACACCCCGTCCACATCTGTATATATCTCACATACCTCTGCATTCAATGCCGCAGCAAGGGCCACTGCACTGGTATCTGATCCCCCTCTCCCCAATGTGGTGAGGTTTTGTTGGAAATCACAACCCTGAAACCCTGCCACCACCAAGACATCGTAGTTCTCCAGAAGTTCCCTGAGCCTCTCTGAATTTATCTCCAGTATCCTCGCCCTTCCATAGGACCTGTCAGTTAAGATGGGTATCTGAAAACCCAGAAGGGAACGGGCCTTAACCCCCCTATCCAGCAGGAGCATGGTAAAGAGGGCAATGGAGACCTGTTCACCAGTGGTTAAAAGGACATCCATCTGTGCTGGATCAGGGTGCTCAGAAAACTGGGAGGCCAGGGATATCAATCTATCAGTCTCCCCCGCCATGGCAGAAAGCACCACCACCACCTTATAACCTTTTTTTAATTTTCTATCCACCTTTCCAAGGACCATCTTCATGCGGTCCAGGCCCGCAACAGAGGTCCCTCCAAACTTTTGTACCACTATCTTCATCGCTATCCTAACTCCCTGCTCAATGGTATTGAGATTAATTCCAGGACATGCTGGGCCTTCTCACCCCTTGCCCTAAAACAAAACCTCCGCCCCTCTCCCTCCTCCATCCAGATCTTGATCCATAACACATCTGTGGGCCAAAATTCCAGGTCCAGGCGATCACACCATTCCAAAAAGACCCATCCCCCCTCTTCCCCCAAGAGGGATAAGACCTCATCTGGAAGATAACTACACCTATAGAGGTCCACATGTATAAGGGGGGGAATAGTGGGATAGATGTTATAAACATTAAAACTAGGACTACTCACCTCAGCCCCCTCTCCCCCCTCCAGATACTTCACCACCCTCCTCACCAGGGTGGTCTTTCCAGCCCCCATATCTCCTTCAAGAAATACTGGGACCCACATTCCCTCTCTCCCTACCTCCCCAAGGGCCTGGGCCACCTTTTCCAGTTCCCTCTCATGGGAGATGGATATATTAAGCTCAACCCCTTCCTTTCCCTCTGGGTTCATCTCTCTCTCTGCCATAGCCGTCTCACCTCTGGCAGGGCATCTGCGATGTCAGTGGCAAGATTTCCCCTGAGGGGATACTTCTCCTTCAGGTATTCTCCCGCGAGTCCATGCCACATAACCCCTGTACATGCAGCCTGCAGAGGCTCCATACCCTGGGCCCTCAATAATCCCATCACCCCCGCCAGCACATCTCCTGAGCCTCCAACAGAGAGATTGGAACAGGCCACAGGGGAGATATAGGCGGCACAATCTCTCCTCTTTATTATAGACCCTGCCCCCTTCAACACCACCACACAGGAAAACATTGAACAGGCCTGCTCTATAGAGGAAAATCTATCTGCCTGCACCCTTTGAACAGAGGAAGATAGGAGTCTGGCCATCTCCCCTGGATGGGGGGTTATTATGGTATCCCTCCCCACCAACGGGTAGAGCCCCCTGTCTTGAGCAAGGTGAAAGAGACCATCTGCGTCTATGATGGTTGGAGGATGCTCTCCCCTTAAATATCTGCTCACAAAATCTCCTGCCCCCTTATTTCTCCCCATACCAGGCCCAAGCACCACAGCGTCAAACCTGGAAAATTCCTTCTGGAGAGAATCAAAAAAATCCCCCTTCCAGACCCTCTCCCCTACTCCTCCCAGGGGGTAGGTCATTATCTCAGGCCATCTCATCCTGATAAGAGAAGATATCTCCCAAGGACACGCAACAGTTACCAGCCCTGCACCAGAACGAAGTGCCCCCAGGGCGGAAAGGGTGGGGGCCCCTGTGAGTCCATGGGAACCTCCAATTATAAGAACATGGGATGCCCTTCCCTTATGGGACATATCCCCAAGAGAGGGAATGGACCTGAGGATATAAGGGGTAATCCCATAATACGATGGGGGATCCTTCTCTTTTACAAATGAGGGAATACCTATCCTCCCCACAAATATCTCTCCCACAAATTCCCGTGCCTCAGGGAGATAGAGCCCCACCTTCGCCTCTTCAAAGGTCACAGTGGTATGGGCATATACCGCCTCAGGGGAAGGACGTCCCGTAAGACCGTTCAACCCTGAAGGGATGTCCACGGAGAGGACATAGGCCCCATCCCTTCTCACCCTGTTTATCTCCCTCACCATCTTGAGATAATCCTCCCTGAGTTCCCCTGAAAATCCAGTACCCAGAAGGGCATCCACCACAATGTGGTATCCCTCCAAAGACAGATTCCCCCCAACCACCTCCTCCATGGAAACACCCATCTTTTTTGTGAGGGAGATGTGATATAGGGCATCACCCCTGTAGGAATCCAGAGAACGAGTATGAAAAACCTTTACCCTGGCACCGTAATTTTTAAGGTGCCTGGCCATTGCAAAACCGTCTCCCCCATTATTACCAGGACCTGCTACCACCGCTATATTTCTGGAAAACACCCCCTCCACCCTTTCCATAAGGGCCCAGAGACATTGCCAGCTGGCGTTTTCCATGAGGATCTCCCCATGGATCCCAAATTCTTCTATGGTAATCCTGTCCCATTTTCCCATCTCTGACGGGGTGGGAAGGGGTACATACCCCCCTGTATGCTCAATCATGGACCTCATCTTCTCCCCCTTTTGTTTTTCCCTCAAACACCACCACTGCACATGCCACTCCCCTCTCGTGAGAGAGAGAAAGGAACATGGAATCCACCCCCTTCTCTCTCCCTATCTCCCTGGCCCTACCATATAACTTGAGAACAGGGCCCCCCCCTGGCCCTGAATATACCCCAATATCCTTAAAGGTGACTCCCCCTGCAAATCCCTGGCCCAGGGCCTTTACTGCTGCCTCCTTTGCGGCAAAGCGGGAGGCCACAAACCGCGCATC
Source organism: uncultured Desulfohalobiaceae bacterium (assembly GCA_964427155.1). Classification (GTDB taxonomy): domain Bacteria; phylum Desulfobacterota; class Desulfovibrionia; order Desulfovibrionales; family Desulfothermaceae; genus Desulfothermus. Next base: position 65,774 of record CAYRSC010000025.1, read on the forward strand.
CATCACACGGGGGTCCATCTCATCCTCCCGAAGGATGCGTTGCACAAATCGCTCTCCCCATCTGCAAAGGGCCCTGCTCACCCTGGGCACCTCTACAATATCAATGCCTATTCCTATTATAGCCACATATCAATCCACAAAGGTCCTGATTATCTCCACCATATCCCTTACTGCCCTCTCCATTCCCACAAGTGCGGCCCTGGCCACTATGCTGTGACCTATGGAATATTCCTCTATGCAAGGCACCCTGGAGAATGCCCATATATTCTCATAGTCCAGCCCATGTCCCAAATTGACCTTCAACCCCAGATCTGTAGCGAGCCTTATTCCCTCAAGTATCTTGTTGAGCTCCCTCTCCCTCTCTTCCTCATTGGTGGCATCTGCATAATGACCAGTGTGGATCTCTATATACTCAGAACCCACCTCTCTGGCACCTTCAATCTGGTCCCTGTGGGCGTCAATAAATAGAGAGGTCTTTATGCCTGCATCCTTAAGGGGGGTAAGGAACTCTTTGAGCACCTCTATCTTGGTGGCCACCTCCAATCCCCCTTCAGTGGTCAACTCCTGTCTCTTTTCTGGAACAATACAGACCATGTAAGGTCTTATCTTAAGGGCTATTTTCTGCATCTCCTCTGTGGCCGCCATCTCCAGATGAAGACGGGTCTTTATCGTACGAGAGAGCATCTCCACATCCCTATCCTGGATATGTCGCCTATCCTCCCTCAGGTGGACAATAATCCCCCTGGCCCCTGCCATCTCAGCAAGAAGGGCCGCATGTACAGGGTCAGGCTCCTTTGCCAGCCTGGCCTGTCTTATGGTGGCTATATGGTCCACATTTACTGCTAATTTAGGCATATCCCACCTCTTCTGTTTTATCACCATTTAACTACACGCAAACATCTTTGCCGCCTTTTCCCTGAGTTTAAACTTTTGCACCTTACCACTGGCGGTCATGTCATATTCCTTAACAAAGGCAATATACTTGGGTATCTTGTATCTGGCAAGCCTTCCTCTACAAAACTCTTTAATATCCTCGGGAGTATAGTTGTATCCTTCCTTTAATATTATAAACGCCCCCACTTCCTCTCCATACTTTTCACTTGGGACCCCAACCACCTGAACGTCATATATCCCCTCCATTTGATATAAAAACTCCTCTATCTCCCTGGGGTATATATTCTCTCCCCCCCGTATAATCATGTCCTTTAATCTCCCAGTAATAGAGAGGTAGCCATCGTGGTCAAACATACCAAGATCCCCAGAATGGAGCCACCCTTCCTCATCTATTGCCTCTTTGGTGGCATCTTCCATCTTATAATAGCCCTTCATTACATTATATCCCCTGCAACACACCTCTCCCTGTCTCCCCGGGGGCAATTCCTCTCCGCTCTTGGTATCCACCACCTTTACCTCTATACCTGGCAGTGGTCTGCCCACGGTCTCCACCCGTTTTTCTATGGGATCGTCCCTTCTGGTCTGGGTCATAACAGGGGATGCCTCAGTGAGACCATAGCAGATGGTTATCTCCTTCATATTCATCTGCTCCATCACCTGCCTCATCACCTTCACAGGACAGGGGGATCCTGCCATAATACCAGTACGCAGAGAAGAATAATCAAATTTATGAAAAAGGGAATGCTCCAATATGGCTATGAACATAGTTGGGACCCCATATAGGGCGGTGCATCTCTCGCTCTGGATAGAGGTCATTACCAGCAGGGGATTAAACTCCTCTAATACCACCAGGGTACTTCCATGGGAAACAGCGGCCAGCACCCCCAAGACACAACCAAAACAGTGGAATAGGGGCACAGGAAGACATATCCTGTCTCGGGGAGAGAGTCCCATGTTCTCCCCCACCCAATAACCATTGTTTAGTATATTATAGTGGGTCAACATAACCCCCTTGGGAAAACCAGTGGTGCCTGAGGTATATTGCATGTTCACCACATCATGGGGACAAACCTCCTCCTGTCTCTGGAGATATTCTTCCTCATTAACCAGCCGTCCCACTCCAATAAGCTCAGGGATGGAATAGAGTCCTTTATACTTCTCATGTCCCAGAAAAAAGACCCTCCTGAGAAAGGGGAATTCCCTGCTCCTTAGATATTCTCTGGGGGATTCTTTCAGCTCTGGAACCAGGCTATATACCATATCTAGATAGTTACTATCCCTGTATCCCTCTACCAAAAAAAGGTTCTCGGCCTCTGATTGCCTTAAGAGGTATCTCAATTCATCAATTCCATAATGGGTATTTACAGTGAGGAGAACTGCTCCTATGCGAGCTGTGGCAAACTGAAGGGCTATCCAATAGGGGACATTGGGGGCCCACACAGCCACCTTCTCCCCCCTTTTTACCCCAAGAGCCATAAGACCCTTTGCCAACTTGTCCACCAGTTCTCCAAACTCCCTATAGGTGAGCCTCAGGTCCCTATCCACATATACTATTGCTTCATTGTCTCCATGGGCTTCTATCGCCTTATCCAATAGGCTTCCCAGGGTTATCTCCTGGAGATAGACATCTGAGCTATTGCCTTGCATAAGACCTCCCTAAAATTAGATTAGACTGAAACATTCACCACCACCCATCACTTATGCCTCAAGGGAGGTATAGTACTGCATATATCCTGGCAGGCATATCTCCAACAGCACATACTTTATGGGGCACTGCGGAGTTGTAGTATATACTATCTCCTGGTTCCAGGACATACTTCTCCTCCCCATAGGTGACCTCTATCTCACCTTCCAGCACCACTATAAACTCTTCTCCCTCATGGGTGGAGAAGTCATCATCCCTTGCCTCTGGCAACACCTCCACAAAAAAGGGCTCCATGTGTCGGTCGGTCTTTCCCCTACCCAAGGAGTAAAACCTCAGAGAGATGGGAGAGGCCTTTCCCCTGAAGGCACTTATCTCCATCTCCCTGTCCTTTCCCCTCACCACCAATGGGTCTTCACTTAAATAGTCATCAATAAATGTCCCTAGACGCGTCCCCAGGGCCCTTGCAATCTTTAAGATGGGTCCCAGGGAGGGAAAGATGGTCCCTTTCTCCATCTCCTCCAGAAAGGAAAGGGAAAGACCTGTGCGCGAGGAAAGCTCCTCAAGGGATATCCCTTTAAGTTCCCTGAATTTTTTTACCCTTTTTCCAATCTTTTCTCCCTGTTCTCTCATGTCTCACACTCCTTAAAATCCATATTTCCATTCTCATTGATATAACTTATCCCCTTAAGGGGAAAGGGCATTTATTAACTTAGAAGTATCTGGCTGTAAAGATTAAAACAATGGGACTACTTCTTGCGAACCATCTAAAGTTGGGATATAAGGTCTTAATTGCAAGTGGAGTATTTAATCCAGAAGAGGGGAAGTGTCTTTGTCCAATGGGTCAAACACCTATCTCATTACCCTGAGTGGAAGAAATACTTTTAGGGCCGTAGAAGAAGTACTATCCCTTTTGGGATCGCTTGGTGCCTATATCCTGGATATAAGACAGGCAATTGTGCTGGATGCCATTTCTCTCGCCACAGTAGCAGAATTCTCTCCCACCCTCTCTGAAGAGGAACTCACCAAGGAACTCCTGTTTGTGTGCCACAAAAACGGCCTTCACCTCAATTTTCAACGGATAACCTCCCTGGATATGCCCCATCTATCCCTGGAGAAGGGGAGAAAAAAATACATAATCACCCTGGTGGGGAACTATCTCTATGCCACCCATCTCTCCACAGTCTTAGGGGTCCTCCATCCCTTTGGGGCAAAAATAGACTCTATAAAACGGCTATCTCCCATAAAGCCCCTTAACAAAAAACATGCAGAGGGAGTATGTGCCATAGAACTCATGGTGGAGGGAGAGGATCTGGACATCTCCACCATCAGAAAAAGGTTTCTAGAACTTTCTCGAGAAATGAACATAGATATGGGTATCCAGGAAGATACCCCTTACAGACGGCACAGGAGGCTGATTGCCTTTGACATGGACTCCACTCTTATACAAACAGAGGTAATAGATGAACTGGCCAGATTAAAGGGGGTGAAAGAGGAGGTCTCCCTCATCACAGAGATGGCAATGCGGGGAGAGATAGACTTCAAGGAAAGCCTCAGGAAAAGGGTAAGGATGTTAGAAGGACTTGAGGTCTCCCGATTAAAGGAGGTGGCAGAGGGACTCCCACTCACAGAAGGGGCCCATAAACTTATCCAGAATCTCAAGGTGTTGGGTTATAAAATAGCAATAATATCAGGAGGATTTACCTTTTTTGGAAACCATTTAAAGAAAAAATTGGGCATAGACTATGTGTGCGCCAACAGGCTGGAGATAAGAGAAGGAAGGCTCACAGGAAGGATATTGGGGGAGATCATAGATGGAGAGAAAAAGGCACAGTTGCTGAGACAGATCGCCAAAAAGGAAAAGATCTCCCTGGAACAGGTCATAGCAGTAGGAGATGGGGCCAATGACCTCCCTATGCTAAACCTTGCAGGACTGGGTATAGCCTTCAGGGCCAAGCCTGTGGTTCAAGAAGGGGCAAAACAGTCTTTAACCAATATGGGATTGGACGCCATTTTATACTTTATTGGTCTCACAGAGACAGAGGCTGTGCTCTAACTTCGTGGAAGGATGCGATATTTCTTCAAAAAACAACAGGGATGATAGGAGAGTTTTGCCCTCCGAAGCCCCCTATCTCCCAGGTCCTGCTCGCGATTTACATATCTGAAAGAGGAGGCCTCCTTTTTTAAAAAGATGTTGTTAATGGCCTGATATACCCCTTTATAGCGGGGGCATCCCTTTTCAAAGTGTATCACCAGGGTCTCTTGATCCAGGGGCTCTGCCACACTATAGGCCACCAATTCTCCATCCACCACAAGGCCACCCCCAATCAAATTTTCCAGTGCATACCAGTTATCAAATACATCCAGGATCACCTTATTCTCCAGTTGCAACACCTCCTTATTGTCACAATCCTTAAAAAAACACCAATCTGCCTGAAAATTGACCGCCTCTTCCAGCCATCCTTCCTCTAACCTCACATACCTATATTGATACCCTCTCTCAAATTGCCTAAGGAGATTCTTCTTCCGGTGAAAGCGATTGCCCTTTAATTCCACCAGTTCCTCCACAAGATATATATAATCCCACTGGTCCCTATCCTCTTCAAGATAAAGGAGGTCCCCAAATACATCTCTCCATATATCACACACCTCCTCTGGCATGCGAATAAATCTCCTTTTCAAGATAATATCCTTGTAGTTATCCCACTTCACTTCCTTCCAGGGTCCAATAGGGGCCCACCATACATTATATGGACGAGTTTGCCTTATCCATACCAGTTCCCCATCCCAGGCCCATTCCAGTCCATATATGGTTCGCCAACCCCATAAATTTACAAAACTATAATCAGAAGATACACAAGGACACTCTTTGAGAAGTTCACGATATGACCTTTGTCTATCCAGGTCAATGGATTCAAATTCCAGCCTCATTTTAACCTCCCCTTACAGGGGTCTTGATTGCATAGTTCTGCCATCGTCCACTAAAAAACAGGAGGATCATTGCAGATGCTTGAAGTATCTGAGATATGAGCATGGATGCCCATATCCCCGAGGCATCTCTCCAGATAACATGCCCCAGGAGATAGGCACATGGCACCCTCACCAGCCAGACCATAGTCCCAATACAGAAAAGATTATAGCGGGTGGCCCCAGAACCCACAAATGTCCCTGCAAGTATCATGGTGGTGGAGGTAAAGGGTATGGCGGCAATATTGAACCTGAGGTATCTTATTATCTCCATCTGCACCGCCACATCTGCAGTCAATATCCTGGAGAGAGGCCCCAGGAAGATCCACATAATGGCCCCCATACACGAGATGATAGCACTCCCCATAAGCCATATCCTCATTCCCATGGAACGGGCCTGTTCCACATCTCCCATTCCCAAAAATTGTCCCACCAGGATAGAGGCGGTCATATTAAACCCAAATGCAGGGAGAAACAGAAGGGATTCCATCCTTATCCCTGCGGCAAAGGCGGCAAGGGCCACTACCGGCCTCACTGGGAGAGATGCAGTAATGGAAAACAATACCACATACGCTAGATTCCACAGGAGCTGATTTAGTCCAATGGGCCAGGTGACCTTCCACAAGTAAGGGAAAAAGGCCCGTATCCACTTAAAAGGAGGAAGGTCTTGAAATCTCATCCAACCATGAGAGCAAAGGATGATAAGATTTATCAAGTAACCACAGGAAACAGAGGCAAAGGTGGCCCATGGCAATCCCTTAAACCCCATACGAGGAAGTCCCCAGAGGCCATAGCAAAGGCCAAAATCTCCAATGCCATTTAGGATGCTAACCAACATGATACTCAAAAGGGGGATATGTACCTTCTTCCTTGCCCTAAATATGCCATTGGTTACTATAAATTGATAATACACCGGCAGGAGTAGGGCATAGACCTTGAGGAAATAATCTGTGATAGGGATGAGACTTAAGGGGGTGCGGAGGATAGCTATCAGGACAGAACGACAAAAAAAACCTATGAGCATAAGGGAAAATCCCGCACCTAGGGCAATCTCCATACACAAGTAGGCAAAACGCCTTGCCCTAAGATACCTTCTGGCCCCCAGGGACTGACTTATGGTGGAGACAGCCCCATTGGAGAAGGACATTGCCACAATAAGGAGAAAAAACAGCATCTGGGTAACCAGACCTAGAGATGCCTGGACCCGGGAATCTATCCTTCCCGCCACATATACATCTATAAATCCTATCCAGAAATGAAAAAACATCATGAGTATCTGGGGCCATGCAAGCCGCCAGATGGCAAGATAGGATTCTCTCTTTCCATATCTCTTCCTCATGAACAGGGACAATATAGATTAGGTAAGAAAAAGAAAAGGTCAAAAGGTGGTTTTTTAGAAAAAAATAGACCCTATTTAAGGGGACATTGAAAAGATCCTCAATAATTAAAAAGGCCCCTAGATCTATCTAATCTAAGGGCCTTCACCTAAATATCCCCATGGGCCATGAAGGAGTCGAACCTTCAACCTCCGGATTAAGAGTCCGTTGCTCTGCCAGTTGAGCTAATGGCCCATTCCCAAATGGGATTTTCTTAACTAGACCCATTTTTATGTCTTGTCAAGGTGAAAATATGGAAGAAAATATTTATAGAAGAGGGAATAATAACACTTGAGCAAAGCCAAAACAACAGATATGGTCTAAAAAAATTATTTTAAGAAAAGGTGAAGATATGAGAGACTTACGGAGCATATATCTACAAACTATACCTGTATCCCGCGTTCTTGATCTGGTAAGGGAGAGATTAAATGGGAAGATCCACCTCAAAGAGGAAGTGATACCCTCTGAAGAGGCAGGTGGTCGTATTACATCCCGACCAATATTTGCCCAATACTCCTCTCCCACTTACCATAGTGCGGCCATGGACGGCATATGTGTAAGGGCAGAGGATACCTTTAAGGCCCGAGAAGGACATCCCCTCTTCTTAAAAAAAGACAAGGATTTTGTATTTATCAATACAGGAGAACCCCTCCCCCCCAATTTTGATGCAGTAATAATGATTGAAGAGGTGGAGGAGATAGATGCCCAAACAGTAAAAATAGAAAAAGGGGCCTATCCATGGCAACATGTGAGAAAGGTGGGAGAAGATATTGTGGCCACAGAAATGCTACTTCCTCAGAACCACCTCCTTTCTCCCTATGATGTAGGTGCCCTGCTCTCTGCTGGAATATTTGAAGTCCCAGTAAAAGAGAAGGTAAAAATAGCCATAATCCCAACAGGAAATGAGGTGGTGGACTTTAAAAAAAGGCCCATGCCATCTCCTGGGCAGGTAATTGAAAGCAACTCCTCCATCCTCACCTCCCTGGCCCAGCGGTGGGGCTGTGAGGTGAAAAGATATCCCCCTGTGCCAGACGATGTGGAACTCCTCTCAAGGGCTGTAGAAAAGGCCCTGGAGGAAGAGGTTCACATCCTTGTGCTTGGTGCAGGGTCTTCTGCAGGAAGCAGGGATTATTCTCGTAGGGTTCTGGAGAGATTTGGGAGCATTGTGGCACATGGAATCTCCCTGATGCCAGGGAAACCCACCATTGTAGGGGTGAGAGAGGGGGGGGTATTAATAGGGGCTCCAGGATATCCCGTAAGTGCAGTGGTATGTTATGAAGAAATTATAAGGCCGTTGGTGTACTGGATCCAAAACATTGCTACGCCTGAGAGACCAAAGCTCCATGTGACCCTCACCAGGGATATCCCCTCAAGGCTTGGACAGGAGGAATTAATTCGGGTATGTATTGGGAGGGTGGAAAATAGATATGTGGCAACCCCCTTAAAGCGCGGGGCATCTCTTATTACCTCACTTACCAAGGCACAAGGTATCGTAAGGATACCTGAAAATGTAGAGGGATTGGGACAGGGAGAAGAGGTGATGGCAGAGCTGATCTCTCCCCATATTGAAATAGAGAGGACCCTCCTGTGCGTGGGAAGTCATGACAACATCCTGGATCTACTTGCAAATGAACTCATGGGGCTTGAAGAGCCCATCCATCTCTCCTCCACCCATGTTGGGAGCATGGGGGGACTCATGGCCATAAAAAAGGGAAGCTGTCATCTCGCAGGCTCCCATCTCTATGACCCTGTCTCAGGGGAATACAATTTCCCCTTTATAGAGAGATATATCCCCCACAAGAGGGTAGTGGTGATAAACCTTGCCATAAGACACCAGGGACTTATGGTTGCAAGGGGTAATCCCAAAGAGATAAAAGGAGTGGAAGACCTAAGGAGAGAGGATGTGAGATTTATAAATAGACAGAGGGGCTCAGGCACCCGTATCCTCTTAGACGACCTACTCCTCAAAAAATCTATCTCTCCTTCCCAAATAAAGGGATATGATAGGGAAGAATATACCCACATGGGGGTAGGGGTAAACATACTTTCGGGAAGCGCAGATGTGGGTATGGGAATATTTGCGGCGGCAAAGGCACTTGGACTTGACTTTATCCCTGTATGCAGAGAAAGGTATGACCTCATCATACCGCAGGAGCTATTTAATACTCCCAAGATAGCTCAGCTTAGGAGGATCTTAACGAGTGATAGATTTAAGACAAAGATAGAGGAATTAGGAGGGTATGAGACACATCTCACTGGCAGGAAAATGGAGCCAGGTATAAAACTCGGTTAAAACAAAAAGGGAGGTCTTTGAATGAAATTCTTCTTGGACACAGCCAACATATCTGAGATTGAATCTGCAATCTCCATGGGACTTATTGATGGGGTAACCACCAATCCTACCCTTATGGCAAAGGAAGGGGGAGACTGGAGGGAAATCGCAAAAAAGATATGTTCCCTGGTTGAAGGACCAGTGAGTCTGGAGGTGATATCCACCCATAGTAAGGGCATGATAGAGGAGGCCCGGGAACTCGTTAAAATAGGACCCAATGTGGTGATAAAGATACCCATGACCACAGAGGGGATAAGGGCCGCCTATGTCCTGGAAAAACAGGGCATCCCAACCAACATCACCTTGGTATTTTCCCCAAACCAGGCGATACTTGCAGGAAAGATAGGGGCCAGCTATGTAAGTCCCTTTGTGGGAAGGCTGGACGATATAGGGGAAAAGGGCATGGAACTGGTCTCCAACACGCTCACCATATATAGGAATTACGGGTTCAAGACCCAGGTTATTGTGGCAAGTATAAGGCACCCTGAGCACGTACTGGAGGCAGCACTCATGGGGGCACACATTGCAACCATTCCCTATAGTGTAATAAAAAAGCTGGCATCTCATCCCCTTACAGATATAGGGCTGGAAAAGTTTTTAAAGGATTGGGAGAAGGTAAGCGGGATATAAATAAGAGTGGAGGGAGGACATGGCGGTTATAAATGAAAACTTTCTAAGGCTACAGCGCTCCTATCTCTTTGTGGAGATAGCCAACAGGGTAAAAGAGTTTGAGGCATCTCATCCAGATAAGAAGATAATAAGAATGGGGATCGGAGATGTAACCCTTCCCCTTCCCCCTGTATGTGTGGAGGCCATGAAAAGGGCGGCAGAAGAAATGGCCAATCCAGAGACCTTCAGGGGATATGGACCTGAACAGGGATATGAGTTCCTCCGGGAAAAGATAGCCACCTGGGACTTTCAGAAAAGGGGCATAGAGATATCTCCAGAGGAGATATTTGTAAGTGATGGGGCAAAGTGCGATACTGGAAACTTTCAGGAATTGTTTTCTCCCACCTCCAGGGTTGCTATCCCGGATCCAGTTTATCCAGTATACCTGGATACCAATGTGATGGCAGGCCGCGCAGGAAAGATAAGGGACGGACGGTTTGACAATATTATATATCTTGATTGTACCAGAGAAAATCAATTCTCTCCTCCCCTGCCCCCTGAGGAGGTGGATATGGTATATCTGTGTTTTCCAAACAATCCAACAGGGGCCACCTTATCCAGAGAGGCATTAAAGAGATGGGTGGAATGGGCAAAAGACAAAAGGGCAATAATCCTTTTTGACGCCGCATATGAGGCATTTATCCGGAGCAAAGAGGTCCCTCACTCCATATTTGAGATAGAGGGAGCAAAAGAGGTGGCAGTGGAGTTCAGGAGCTTTTCCAAAAATGCGGGCTTCACAGGAGTAAGATGTGCTTATACAGTGGTGCCAAAGGAATGCATGGGATATACGAGAGATGGAAAGCCCATTAGTCTCAGGGACCTGTGGCATAGGAGACAGGCCACAAAATTCAATGGGGTCTCTTATATTGTCCAGAGAGGGGCTGAAGCCATTTATTCTGAGGAAGGAAGGCGCCAGGTTAGAGACCTTACTGATTATTATCTAACAAATGCCAGGATAATAAAAGATGCCATGACCTCCCTGGGATATGAGTGTGTTGGAGGAGAAAATTCCCCCTACATCTGGATATATGGGGGAGATGACTCATGGCAATTCTTTGATCAGCTCTTAAACAGGTGTGCAGTGGTATGTACTCCAGGAGTGGGGTTTGGAAGGTGTGGAGAAGGCTATATTCGTCTCAGTGCCTTTAATTCCAGGGAAAATGTCCAGGAGGCAATGGAGAGGATAAAAAGACACCTGAGATAAAGGGGGGGATTATGTGGGAAGAATTTGGAAGGGTACTCATTGGGGTGGGCCTGGTATGTATATTTATAGGGGCAATAATGCTCCTGGCCCCCAAACTTCCCTTTAATGTCCCCTTTGGCAGGCTTCCAGGGGACATTACCTATGAAAGGCCAGGGCTCAAGATATATTTCCCCTGGGTGAGCTGTCTTGTGGTAAGTGTGATATTGTCTTTAATCTTCTACCTGTTCAAAAGATAATAAAAGAGAGGAGAGGCCATGACACCCGCCCCCACTACCATGTTAATAAGACATATCCTGAGCCAGCAGCGGCCCCTCCCCAGGGTAAGGGTAAGGGGATGGATAAGGACCAGGCGAGACGCCAAGGGATTTTCTTTCCTGGAGATAAACGATGGCTCTACCCTCTCAAACCTCCAAGTGGTGGTGTCCTCACAAACCCCTGGGTATAGAGAAATAAAAAACATGACCACAGGGGCGTGTGTGGAGGTGGTGGGAGAGATCGTAACTTCCATAGGGAAGGGACAGAAATGGGAGATGCAGGCCAGGGAGATTTCCCTGCTGGGTAAAGCAGACCCAGGACATTATCCCCTTCAAAAAAAACGACATTCTGATGAATTCTTAAGGACAATTGCCCACCTTAGAGTACGCACCAATAAATATAGTGCCATGTTTCGCATAAGGTCCAGATGTGCCTATCTGATCCACAAATTCTTTCAGGAAAGGGATTTTTTTTATATCCACACCCCCATCCTCACCTCCTCAGACTGTGAAGGAGCAGGAGAACTATTTGAAGTTACTGCCACCAGGGGGACCCGGAATTTTTTTGACAGAAAATGTTATCTCACGGTCTCTGGTCAGCTCACAGCAGAGGCCATGTGTATGGGTATGGGAAGGGTCTATACATTTGGCCCCACCTTCAGGGCAGAAGATTCAAACACCCCCAGACATGCTGCAGAATTTTGGATGGTGGAACCAGAGATGGCATTCTTTGACCTGGAGGATGACATGGACCTGGCAGAGGAACTCCTTAGATGGATATGCATCTCAATAATAGAAGAGGCAGAAGAGGACCTAAACCTCTTTGCCAGGTTTCTGGATAGGGAACTATTTTCCAGACTAAAGACCCTGGAGGGGGCCTTTCCCCGAATAAGCTATGGAGATGCCCTGGAGATATTAAAAGAGGCCCATAAAAAACAGGGGTTTGAGTATGAGCCCCGCTGGGGAGAGGACATCCATACAGAATATGAAAGATTTCTCACAGAAAACTACTTTAAGGGACCTGTTATTATCTATAACTATCCCCAGGAAATAAAACCCTTTTATATGAAACAAAATCCAGATGGACTTACTGTTGCGGCCATGGATATAATCCTTCCCCGTGTAGGAGAGGTAATTGGAGGTTCTCAACGTGAAGAAGACATGGAGAGACTCCTTAAACGTATGGAGGAGATGGGACTCTCCACCGATGAATATCAATGGTATCTGGACCTGAGGAGGTTTGGAAGTGCCATCCATTCAGGCTTTGGTCTTGGATTTGAGAGACTCCTTATGTTCCTCACGGGCATTAACAACATCCGGGATGTAATTCCCTTTCCCAGGACCCCGGGAAGGCTAAGGTATTAATAAGGATAAAGGTATCCACCACCCCAAAGGATAACTTCAGGGATAATAGGAGTGGTCATGAAGGAAGGGATCTCCCTATTTGAAGAAAGGCTCCAAAAAGAGGGCATTCCCCTCCGGCTACAGGAAATCTTTATAGAGTATTTAAACACACTAAAAGACATGGGTGATAGACCTGTGATATGGGAAGAGGAGATCTCTCCCATAAAGAAGGTCACAGAGGCTAGATCCCTCTCATCCTCCTACTGGAGGAGAGGGGAAGAGTCCAAGGGAGAGGTAGTAGAGATCAAATTGAATGGAGGATTGGGCACCAGCATGGGAATGCCCTATCCCAAATCCCTTATCAAGGTAAAGGAAGGATTCACCTTTCTGGATATCACCATCAGACAGTGTCGCTTCCAGGGGATACCACTGTGTCTTATGAATAGCTTCTATACCCATGAGCACATCCTGAGCTATTTAAAAGATAACTATCCTGATTATGAAAGGGATATATACATTTTTGAACAACACCGAGTTCCAAAGGTAATGGTAGATGGTCTTGAACCTGCCCGCTGGGAGAAGGACCCCTTATTGGAGTGGAATCCAGCTGGACATGGGGATATTTATGCAGCCCTGTTCTACAGTGGGCTCATGGAACGGTTTTTAGAGATGGGCATAAGATATGCCTTTGTCTCAAACATAGACAACCTGGGGGCCATATTTGAGCCATCCATCTTGGGATATATAAAGGAAAAGGAGATCCCCTTTCTCATGGAGGTAACCAGAAGGATGCCCAGGGACAGAAAGGGGGGACATGTGGCCTCCATGGGAAACAAGATAATCCTTAGAGAAGTGGCCCAGTGCCCCCAGGAAGAACTGGATTGTTTTATGGACATCAAAAGGCATCCCTACTTTAATACCAATAACATCTGGATGGACCTGAAATATTTAAAAGATTATATAGAAAAAAAGGGTCTTCCCCGCCTCCCCCTTATAGCCAATCCCAAACACATTGACCCCAGGGATGAGACGTCCCCCATGGTATTTCAGTTAGAAACAGCCATGGGATGCGCAATCTCTATATTTGAGGGTGCCAGGATAATTGGGGTGGAGCGAAAAAGATATATACCTGTAAAAAACACCGCTGACCTTATGGTGGTGGGCTCAGACTGCTACGTCCTGGGAGAAGACTTTGTGCTAAGGTTATCCTCCCCTTATAGCCTCCCCCACGTAGAGCTGGATGACAAATTTTACAAAAAGATAGACCAGTTCACTTCTCGCTTCCCCCAAGGACTCCCCTCCTTAAAATATTGTTCTCTCCTCAGGGTAGAAGGGGATGTGCTATTTGAGGGAGGGGTGAGATGCATTGGAGAGGTGGAAGTGATAAATACCTCCCCCCAGCAGGCACTCATATCCCAGGGAAGAGAACTCACAGGAAAGATAATCCTGAAAAATGGAGAATAATGCCATGAATGAAAAAAAGGACTTTGAGATAGTATGGCAAAAGGATGTAAAAGAGGTAAATTCAAAGGCCACCCTGTTTATACACAAAAGGAGTGGCGCCCAGATCCTATCTATGGAAAACGAGGATGAAAACAAGGTCTTTGGGATCACATTTCGCACCCCTCCCCCCAACTCCACGGGAGTGGCCCATATCCTGGAACACAGTGTACTTTGTGGTTCAAGAAAATATCCCCTGAAGGAGCCCTTTGTGGAACTCCTCAAGGGCTCTCTTCAGACCTTTTTAAATGCCCTAACATTTCCAGACAAGACCTCTTATCCTGTGGCATCTCAAAATGAAGAGGACTTTTATAACCTCATTGATGTATATCTAGATGCAGTATTTCATCCACTCCTCACCAAAGAAACCTTCCTTCAGGAGGGATGGCATCTGGAGATAGAGGAAAACGGCAAAGAGGGGAGGATAGTGGGGGTGGTGTATAACGAGATGAAGGGGGCATATTCTTCTCCTGACTCCCTCCTCTTGGAGTCATCGCAGCAGAGCATATTCCCAGACACCCCCTATGGGGTGGATTCAGGGGGAAATCCAGAAGAGATCCCCCATCTCACCTATGAAGAGTTCCTCTCCTTCCACAGGGAGTATTATCACCCTTCAAACAGCAGGATATTCTTCTGGGGAGACGATGACCCCGCACGTCGGCTGGAGATAGTGGGGCAATATCTGAATGGGTTCTCCAACAAGGAAGTCCCCTCTCACATCCCCCTCCAGCGCAAATTCCCTTCCCCTCGCAGGGTGGAGCTCCCATATCCCGCAGAGGGGAACGAGGCAGGTAAGAACCTTATAACCGTAAACTGGCTTTTGGAAGAGACCTCACTCATCTATGTGAATTTTGCCCTCCAGATACTTGAATATCTGCTGGTAAATATGGAGTCGTCAACCCTAAAAAGGGCACTTATTGAATCTGGCCTTGGAGAAAAGATAACAGGGGTGGGGGTGGAAGAGGACCTGAGGCAGATGTATTTCTCCACAGGACTAAAAGGGGTGGAGGATGGAAATGTGGAAAAGGTAGAGGCACTCATATTCTCCACCCTGGAGAGGATATATAAGGAAGGTTTTGAAAAAGACCTAATAGAGGCGGCCATAAACAGCTTTGAATTTGACCTGCGGGAAAACAACAGTGGTCCCATTCCCCGGGGGCTGGTGAGCATGTTTCGCTGTCTCACCACCTGGCTCTATGAGGAAGACCCCTTGCTTCCCCTATGTTTTGAGCGACCCCTTTCCCTGATAAAGGCCAATCTTGCCCGTGGGGAGAGGATATTTGAGGAGCTCATAGCCAAATATATGCTGGGCAATCCCCACAGGAGCACGGTGATTCTAAGACCCCGCCAGGGACTTCACATGGAGATGGAAAAAAAAGAAAAGGAGATGGTGAAAAAACTCCTGAAAGAGCGGCCCCTGGAGGAGATAAAAAAAGAGATAAAGGGACTCAAGAAATATCAGGCTCAGGAAGATTCCAGGGAGACCCTTGCACGCCTGCCCCATCTAAAGATAAAGGACATTCCAGAAGAGGAAAGACCCATTCCCCTGGAGACACAAACCCTGGACAAGGGTGAGATATTAATACATCCCCTCTTCACCAACAACATACTCTATGTGGATATGGCCTTTGATATAAAAAAGGTCCCTCAACGCCACCTTCCCTATGTGAACCTCATGGGGAGGTTGTTGGTGGAGATGGGGACCAGGTCCCTGGATTATAGTGCACTTGATAAAAAGATACAGGCCCATACAGGGGGGATACATCATGAGTTCTTTATCTCTCCCAGGGTGGATGGAGAGGAATTTGCGTCTTATCTGCTCCTGCGCTCCAAGGCCATGACAACAAAGATAGATAAGCTCTTTGATATACTCAAGGAACTCCTCCTGGAGGTGGACCTTACCAACAGGGAGAGATTTAAACAGATCCTCCTTCAGGAAAAGGCAAGGCTGGAGACATCTCTAATCCCCCTAGGACATACAGTGGTGGCCACCAGGCTAAGGGCAAAGCTCTCCCCTGCCTACTGGATGGAGGAACAGCTCACTGGAATAAACTATCTCCTCTTTCTCAGATACCTATCCCAAGAGGTGGACAGGGACTGGGACAGGATATTATACAGGCTGGAGCGCACCAGAGAGATGCTCTTTAACTCCGCTCCAGTGATATTTAACCTCACAGGAGAAAAGAGGGATATTGAAAAAGGAGAAAAGGGGTGCATGTCTCTCATCCGTGCCCTCTCTCCCTCCAAAAACCCCACAAATCGTCCAATCTATGCCATAGAACAAGGGAATGAGGCAATCTACATCCCTGCCCAGGTAAATTTTGTGGCAAAGGGAATGTCCCTTAGTCCTGCAGGCTATAATTTTAAGGGCTCTCATCTGGTGGTTACAAGATTTCTGAGAAACACCTGGCTATGGAATAAGATAAGGGCAGAAGGGGGGGCATACGGCGCATTTGCATCTCTCAATAGATTTTCAAAGACCTTTACTCTCATATCATACCGAGACCCCAGTGTAGCTCACACCCTACAAAATTTTGACGGCTGTTATATGTTCTTAAAGAACCTTGAGATCAATGAGGGAGAGATAGAAAAGGCAGTAATAGGATGTATTGGAGAAATAGACAGATATCGTCTCCCTGATGCCAAGGGACTTGTCTCCCTTACGAGATACCTAATAGGGGACTCCCCCTCCCTTAGACAGAAGATGAGATATGAAATACTCTCCACCACACCAAGGGACTTCCATGAATTGGGAGATTACCTAGAGGGCTTAAACCAGGCATTGGTGGTGGTTATGGGAGATGAGGCAAAGATAAAAGAGGCAGAGGAACAGGGTATAAGATTCTCTCATAAGTGGAGGATCCTGGAATAAAAAAACATGGCCATCTCCTCCTTGACACCTGATATGCCCTCATTATGTTTATTTATAGAGAGAGAAAAAATCCCAAAAGGAGGTGATGGTCATGTTTAGAAGGTTTTTACCTGCGTTGAAAAGGAGGTCAGAGGAGCTTCAGAGACCCGCGGATATATTTGACCTCATGGAGGCGTTCTGGAAAGATCCCTTTGGGGTGGATCTCTTTAAGGAGAGCCATTTCCCAGCCATAAACATGAGTGAAAACGAAAATGAGATAAAGATAGAGGCAGAACTTCCAGGTATGGATCCCAAGGATATTGAGCTTACTCTTCAAAATAACAACCTGATTATAAAGGGAGAAAAGAAATTCAAGGAGGAGAAATCCAAGGATAATTTCCACAGGATAGAATGTAGTTATGGATCCTTTTACCGCTCTATCCCCCTCCCTGCTGAGGTGGAGGAGAAGGACATATCTGCCCGCTTTAAGAACGGGATCTTAGAGATAAAACTTCCCAAAAAGGAAGGGGCGAAGGGTCGGACCATACCCATTGAAGGATAAGGGAGCCAGGCGAGGGCTCCCTTTTTTCTTTTGCCCTCCCTCTATATCCCCCATAAATATCCATCCATTTCCATTGGCAACATCAAAAGGAGGAACCAGGAATGAGCAATAACAAAGAAAGGCATGACTTTCAGGCCCATACCCAAAAGCTATTGGATATAATCATAAATTCTATCTATACCAACAGAGAGATCTTTTTAAGAGAACTTATCTCCAATGCATCAGATGCCCTGGACAAGGTGAGGTTTGAACTCACCCAGGGCTCACAGGTATATCAAAAGGACCTCCCCCTTGAGATAAGGATAACCACAGATGATAAAAACAACCTCCTGATTGTGGAGGACACGGGCATTGGCATGACAAAACAGGAGGCAGTTGAGAATCTGGGCACCATCGCCCATTCAGGGACTGAAGAGTTCTTAAAAAGGGTGGGGGAAAAAAGGGAAGGCATAGATAATATTATAGGCAGGTTTGGGGTGGGTTTTTATTCTGTGTTTATGGTGGCAAAGGAGGTGGAGGTAAGGTCGCGTTCTGCCAAAGAGGATGCCCCTCCCATCCTATGGCGCTCCAATGGAAAAGGTAGTTTTGAAATAGAGGAACTGGAAGAAGAGCTGGATAGGGGTACGAGGATATATGTATATCTCAAAGACGATGCCACATATTTTCTGGGGAAAGAAAAATTAAAAGAGATCGTGCTCACCCATTCCAATTTCATTGCCTTTCCCATATTTATAAATGGAGAAAAGATAAATACCACCCCTGCCCTGTGGAAGGAGCCAAAATTTAAGATAACACAAAAACAATATGAGGATTTTTATAAATTCCTAACACATGACGTGGAACCTCCCCTGGAGACCATCCATATAAGTATAGATGCCCCGGTACAGTTCAGTGCCCTTATGTTTATTCCACCATCCTCACCCCTGCTTTTTGATCCCATGATGGAGAAATACGGACTGGATTTATATGTAAATCGGGTCCTTATAGAAAAAAACAACAAAGATCTTCTCCCCCGCTATCTGGGATTCTTAAAGGGGGTGGTGGATACAGAAGAGATACCTCTTAATATCTCCCGAGAGACCATTCAAGAAAATGTACGTATCAGGAGGATAAGGGAGATAATATCCAGGCAAGTCCTGGAAAAACTGGAAGAGATGGCCACAAAAGACCAGGAAAGGTATAAAAAATTCTGGAGAGAGCACGGGAGGATATTTAAACAGGGATACACTGATTATAAAAATAGGGAAAGGTTTGTGGAGCTTCTGAGATTCAATTCATCTAGATTTTCAGATGCAGATGCCCTTACCTCCCTTAAGGAATATGTGGCCCGCATGAAACCCTCACAGGGAGCTATTTATTATATCCTGGGGGAGGGGAGACAACAGATAGAAAAAAGCCCTTATCTGGAATCCCTAAAGGAAAATGCCGTAGAAGTCCTTTACCTTTATGAGCCCATTGATGAATTTGTACTGCGATCCATAGGAAAATATAAAGAGAAAGAGATAAAACCCGTGGAACACATAAGTGAGGAAGAGATAAATAAGATAAGGGGAGATACCAAAACCCCCGAGGAAATAAGAGGGGTGGATAAGCTCATATCCCGGATAAAAGAGGTGCTCAAGGATAAGATATCAGATGTGAAGACCTCTTCCCGTCTCACACACAGTCCCCTGTGTTTGGTGAATGCATCTGGGGACATGAGCTCTCAGATGCAAAAAATCATTCAGATGGTCACAAAAGACACATCTATCCCCAGATATATTATGGAGATAAATCCATCTCATCCCATTGTCAAAGAATTGATATCCCAACTACAGGACAATGGGGATAACCCAGAGATAGACGAGACCATTTGCTTTTTATTTGACATTGCCCTGCTCCAGAATGGATATGTACCAGAGGTAAGTTCCTTGGCAGATAGGGCAATCAGGATAGTGGAAAGGGCATGGAAGAAGGGTTAAGGTGGAGGGAACGGCCCATTTTTTGAATAAGGAGGTCCATAAGGAGAGAAGAGGGTAGATGGGAAGGTTTAGATTCTCCCTTCAGAGGGTATTAGACTATAGGGTTCAACAGGAGGAAGAGGCCAGGCTCCACCTGGCAAAGGCCAATGCCATATTAAATAGATTAAGGGAGCGTAAGAGGAGGATAGAAAAAGAGATTGAGGAGACACATGGCTCCTTTGAAAGGAAAAAAGGGGGCACCTATGCGTGGTTTCTAGCAGAATGCGAAAAAAACCTCACAAGGGAAAGGGAATGGATAGAGAAAGAAATAAGCCAACAAATTGACAGGGTGGAGACTTTAAAAAAAGAATACATCCAGAGGATGTTAGAGAGAAAAAAGATGGAAAAATTAAAGGAAAAGCAGGAGAGAGAATTCTATTATGAAGAGGCAAAAAAAGAACAAAAACAAGCAGATGAGATCTCAACCCTCCGGTTTGAAAGGGACTTTTACTAAGATATTTATCTGTCTCATACTCATCTCAGGGATAAAACTTTCTATCCTGGTGGGAGACCTAGTGGCTCCTTATATGGAGCATTTTTATTCCAGCAAGGCAAAAAATTCGAAGGGCCCCTCCACCACCACCCATATTATACACACCATCCAGGAAGCAGAAAAACACATGGTGCCTTTTGGTGCAAAAAAGGTAGAGGCCGCAGAACCTGCGAGCCCTTCTACTTCCCTCCTACCCTCCTCCAAGGATGAACTCCTTGCCAAACAATGGCAGAAACTCAAGGAGAAGCAGGCCCAATTAAAGAGAAAGGAGAGGATGCTAAAGGAACTGGAGCAGAGGATTGAGGAAAAACTCAAAGAACAAAGGGCCCTTGCCCAGCGACTTCAGAGGTTGATAGATGAAGCAGAGGTATTAAAAAACAAGAAGATAAAACACCTTGTTGAGGTATATTCCAACATGGAGCCTGCAAGGGCCGCCAAGGTCCTGGAAAAACTGGACAAGGACCTGGCAGTAAAGATACTTGCTGGTATGCAGGGTCGCATTGCAGGAGAGATATTAAACAATATGGACTCCAAGACAGCGGCAAAACTCTCAGAGGCCCTCACTAGATTCCAGACCCCCTTTGGAAAATGAAAATAAAAAGACAAACGAGATGCCAAGACTAAGACTAAAGCTGGCCTATGTGGGGACACAGTTCTGTGGTTGGCAGATCCAGCCAGGCAAGAGGACAGTGCAGGGGGTTTTAAAAGAGCAGATTGAAAAGGTCTGTGGTGTCCCCATCTCCATTCACGGGGCAGGAAGAACAGATGCAGGGGTACATGCAAAGGGTCAGATGGCCCACTGCGACATCCCCACTTCAAGGGCAAAAATCCCCTGGCAAAGGGCATTAAACAGCCTCCTTCCCCCGGACATCTCCATTTTAGAAGCCACTATTGTGGATGATAATTTTCACGCCAGGAAAGACGCCACCGCCAAGATATATTCCTATACCCTATGGATAGAGCCCTCCTATATCCTGCCTCAGCGACGACCCTTCTGCTGGAAGGTGGGAAGGCTAGACCTTGACATTATGAAAAAGGCCCTGTCTCTATTTGAGGGCACCCATGATTTTGCGGCCTTTCAAAATACTGGAACCCCCTTAAAAAATACCACCAGGACCATATTCAGGGCATTTATGACCCCTGGGAGCTCACCCCAGGAAAAAATAGTATATTTTTGTGGAGATGGATTTTTAAAACAGATGGTGAGAAACCTGGTGGGGACACTGGTATGGATTGGAAAAGGAAAGCTGGATATAGGGGAGATAGAGGGCCTTATGAAAAAGAGACAACGCTCCCTTCTTCCACCTACTGCCCCGCCCCAGGGTCTGTGCCTAGAGGATGTGCTGTACTGAAAAATTCCCCTCAAAAAGGTGCTTGACCTGCCCTCTTCAATGACCTAAAAATAAGTCTCCAAAAAGAAGTCCGAGAAAAGGCGGGTCTAATGTTATGGAGATAATAAGCGATCCCAGAGAGATACAGGAGCTTACCTTAGAGCTACGGGGCAAAGGCAAAATAACCTCTCTGGTCCCCACCATGGGCTATTTTCACGAAGGACATCTCAGCCTAATGAGATGGGCAAAGGAAAATTCAGAGATCACCTTTGTGAGCCTATTTGTCAATCCCACGCAGTTTGGTCCCAAGGAAGACTATTCTAACTATCCCCGTGATCTGGAAAGGGATAGGGAATTGGCAGAAGAGGTGGGGGTTGACTATTTGTTTGCCCCTGAAAAGGATGCCATCTACCGGGACGACCATGCCACCTGGGTAAGTGTTCCAAAACTCTCTCAATATCTGTGTGGCAAGAGTAGGCCGGGACATTTTCAAGGGGTGTGTACCATTGTTCTTAAGCTCTTCAACCTGATAAATCCCACCCTGGCGGTATTTGGGGAAAAGGACTACCAGCAGCTCATCATTATTCAAAAGATGGTGGAGGACCTGGATGTCCCCGTCAAGGTGGTGGGGCGACCCATTGTAAGGGAAGTGGATGGTCTGGCAATGAGTTCTCGCAACACCTACCTCACCCCTGTGGAGCGTAAGCAGGCACCCAATATATACAAGGGCCTTCTCAAGGCCAGGGAATGGGTGAAAAATGGCCTGAGGGACACAGAGTCCATAATATCCAGATTAACCGAGTGTTATATGGAGCATATCCCCTCTGGAGAGATAGACTACATAGAAATCGTACATCCCAGGACCCTGGCACACCTGAAAGAGATAAAGGATAGGGCCCTGCTGGCAGTTGCCATCTATCTTGGAAAGGCAAGGCTCATAGATAACATCATGCTGGAGGTTTAAGAGGATGGGATTGAGGTGCTTTTTACTGGCCAAGCTCCACAACGCCACCATCACGGAGGCCAATGTGAATTATCGTGGTAGCATTGCCATCTGTCCAGAACTGTTAAGGGCCTCAGGAATAAGGGTAAATGAGCAGGTGGATGTATATAATACCACCAATGGTAACAGACTCACCACCTATGTGATAGAGGGCAAAAAGGGCCAGGTATGTCTAAATGGGGCCGCGGCCCTAAAAGGGGCAGTGGGGGACAAGATAATAATTGCCGCCTATACATGGCTCTCCCCGCAGGAGATGGAAAACCACCGGGCAACAGTGGTAATAGTGGGAGAAGGAAACACTGTAGAAGAGGTCCTGAAAAAATAGCCCCCTCTCCCCCTCCTTTAAAAAGGTCCCCGTGACCCCTATCATCTTTCTCCTTCACAACCCAGGGGTCCCTATCTCTAGAGAGATAAAAAAGACCCACTGAGGTGGGTCCCCTTAACTTTATCTCCTACTACCCTGCCCCAAAAGGGAGCTTTCTCCCCCTCAATAATTGAGATTCACTGCCTTTCTCACCTCCTCCATTGTCTGCGAGGCGATCTCCCTGGCACGCTCCCTCCCCTGGGTAGTAACCTCTTCAATGAGGGAAGGGTCCCCCTCAAGCTCTTTTCTTTTCTGGTGAATGGGTTCCAAAAACTCCTCTAATTTAGAAAAGAGGAGCTTTTTGCAGTCCTTACATCCCCATGTGGCCTTTTTACATCCCTCAACAATATCTTCATACTCCCCGTGGGGGTCCACTATTTCAAAGTAGGGGAAGAGATTGCACATGGCAGGGTCTCCAGGGTCCTTTAAGGTCTTCCTCTGAGTATTGGTCAACATGGAGAATACCTTTTTCCTCACCTCCTCCATCTCCTCTCCTAAATAGATGGCATTTCCATAACTCTTACTCATCTTTCTCCCATCTAGGCCTGCAAGTCTGGATGCCTCAGTGAGAATGGCCTGAGGTTCGGGAAATACTGGTGAATATAGATAGTTAAAACGGCGTGCTATCTCCCTGCATATCTCAAGATGGGGCAACTGGTCCTCTCCCACAGGCACCCGCTTTGCCTTATAGATAAGGATATCTGCACTCATGAGTACTGGATAGCCTAAGAAACCAAAGGTATTTAAATCCTTGGAGACCAGTTCCTGCTTCACATCCTTGTATGTGGGATTTCTCTCCAGCCACCCCAGGGGGGTCAACATAGAAAAGAGTAGAGATAACTCTGCATGCTCCTTTATCTGTGACTGAACAAAAAAGACCGCTCCCTCTGGGTCCAGTCCAGCAGAGAACCAGTCTATAAGTAATTCTCTGGAAAAACCCTTTATCCTCTGGGGAGATGCATATTCACTGGTGAGGGCATGCCAATCCGCCACAAAGAAGAAACAACGATATTCCTTTTGTAACCTCTTCCAGTTTTCAATTACTCCAAAGTAGTGCCCCAGATGAAGGGGACCTGTGGGTCTCATGCCGGAGACTACTGTCTCTTGTATCTCATTCATAATCCTCTGCTCCTCCCTTTTACACAGGTAATAACAATGACACCAGAAAATATACCATGGGCAGGATAAGCCTCTGGACCACCCCGGTTAAAAAAAGGACTATGAGAAGTATCATCCCATATTTCCCAAAGGCATACATCCTCTGGGCCACCTCATCTGGCAACAGTACCATCACCATATTGCTACCATCCAGCGGTGGAATTGGAATGAGATTGAACAATCCCAGTCCAATATTCACCAAAACCCCTGCAGAGCATATCTCTATTATGATCCCCAGGGGGGTGGCCATGTATCCCATGCTTACCGTGCCAAAAAACAAGAGGATTCCCCTTACAATAAGGGCAAAACCCACGGCAAGCAAAAAATTGGTCATTGGACCTGCCGCAGAGACCAGAAATAGGTCCCTCTTTGGATTTTTAAAGAACATGGGATTTATGGGAACAGGCTTTGCCCATCCCACCTTTACCACAAAGAGGGCAATGGCGCCAATAGGATCCAGGTGTTTTATGGGATTTAAGGTGAGTCTACCTGCACTCTTTGCAGTGGGGTCTCCCAGCAGATATGCCACATATCCATGGGCCACCTCATGAAAGGTGATGGCCACCAATACTGGAAATGCAAAGATAATAAGTTCCCTTATAAAATTATCCACTGTATGCATGGAGTCTGCGGTATCATTATCTTCCTCTTCTAGCAAGGAAAAACTACTGAGAAGAAGTGGGCTTTTTCTTTACCCCATATTCTACTCGTACCCTATATCCTCTCCCTACCACCTTGAGGGAGGAAGCCGGGAGGGATAATCGGGTTACTATCTCCCCTGACTCATCAATATCATCCACAGGGACTGGTTCCGTATAAAGGGTGCTCATGGAGGTAAGGATACTCTGTGGACCTTTCACCACCACTGTAAGGGGATAGATGCGGCACCAGGGAATAAGGATATCTGGTCTCAACCTTCCCACCCAATTCACCTGAAGGGGAAGGGTCTTTTCCACTATCCTATCCAGTTTTACCCTTATGCGATGGGGGTCTATCCTTATTATCTTCAGGCCAGGGGGAAGGGATAGGTTTTTGGCAGTAAGGTCGTATATATAGATGCCTGGTCTCTTGTCCCTTAGCCTTACAAACAGGTTGATGTCGTTTATATCCAGGGAACGCAAGATTACCCTGGGTCCACTGAGAGTCACCTTTACACTATTTGCAGAGGTGTTTATTATCTCCATCTCCTTGTCCTGTTTTATAAATTCAATGGGCACAGTATAGGAAGAAAAGGTGGTCTGTCCCCTAGTAAGGGTAAACCATATTCCAGAGACCACCACAAGACAAAAGACCCCTGCCAGGACAAATCTTATATATTCTCCATTTACCTTTCCCTTTTCCACCCCTCCAAGATGGCTCTCTAGCAAGAACCTTAGCTCCTCTTTGGAGGATACAGGAAATATCTCCCCTCCCACTGCCAAGGAAACCTCTCCCCTCTCTTCGGAAACCACCAGCACCAGGGCATCACATACCTCACTAAGGCCCAGGGCCGCCCTATGACGTGTCCCATAAAAGGAAGGGAGGTCCCTTCTCTCCGAAAGTGGTAAGATGGCCCCTGCCCTCTTTATCCTGTCCTTATTGACTATAATAGCACCATCGTGGAGTGGTCCCCTGGACCTGAAGAGGGATTCCACTAGCTCCTGGGAGAGAGAGGAGTCTATCTCAACACCCCCGTGGATGAAAGACTCCACACTATGTCTCCCAGGCAGGACAACAATAGCACCAATACCATCCTGGGCAAGGGAGAAGACACTATCTATTATCTGGGTCTCACTGGACCTGTCTATCCTTATCCGTCTGAGACTCCACAACAGGTCGCTTAGTCTCTTCACCTGTAAAATGGCCCTTATCTCATTTCTAAAGGCAATTATCAATACAAACAGGGCAACTGCCACCACCCCCTGGAGGACAAAGCTCGTCATCACCAGGCCAAAATAGGCAGAGACGCGCTGGAGACCAACCAGTAGCACAATCCCTATAAGGGCCCGTAAAAGTTTTGTTCCATAAAAAAGGACATAGATACGAAACAAGAGATATGTATTTATGGCAACATCAAGCACATCCCGCCAGGTAATACTGGAGAAAAAGACGTCTGCTTTCATTTTTTAGTCCACCACGCTAAAACGCAATATAGAGATAATCTTTCCTTCTTCATCCACTATTTCCACACGCCACGGCCCTTTATCTGTATCTCTTAAATAAATCCTGCTAAAGGTGGCCCATATAGGGGGCTTTAACTTTAGCTTTATCTTTGCAACTAGCTTATCCCTAAAATACCATACATGATATATAATTGTCTCCTGTTTTATGGAGTTAAAAGCAGTATAACAATATACCTTCTTTATATCTACAGGGAACACTACAGATATATATTGAGGCCTACCCCCTTCTATTCTTTCACATATTACATCCTGCGATAATATAAAAGGATAATTGCCAGTATCTGAAAGAAAGGTGGCATTGGATGAAGAAAATACTTTTATGGGAAAGACCAAAAACAATACAAATATAAAAAGAAACCTTTTCAAGACCCCTCCCTTTTGTGATTATGAGTTAAACTCAACTCCTACTCTGATAGCTATTCTTACAATAATTTTCAATTCATGCAAGACGCTTTTTTTTAATAAAGGATTTTCATCTTATCCCCTATATTGACTTTCTCCCAAAAATCAGCTTCAATGGATAAAAAGAGCTCTCCTACCCCTAATCCGCAACTGAGGGAGGGAACTACCTTATGAAGGCCATTGTGGTATTTCCAGGGAACCACCTTATAAAAAGGGTGGTGGTGAAAGTATCCTTTTTTATTCTGGGAAGGGCGCTTCAAAGTGCATCTATGTTTGACCCAACCATAAGGAAAGAGTTGTCCCCGTGGGAAGATGGTTATACCATAAAGATGGAAGTATTGCCAAAAGGACCAGTGATGGGATGGAGAAAACACAAGGGGACATTAAAATATGTGGGAGGGAGTATTAGTAATGCCAATCTGGAGATAAGGTTCAAGAACCTGACTTCTGCATTTTTATTAATGACCCCACAGGTGGGAGTGGCGCAGGGGTTTGCGGAAAATCGCATGAGTGTCAAGGGAGACCTATCTCACTCTATCGTATTTGTAAGGATATTGAATGTAGTTATTTCATATCTTTATCCTGATTTTATAGCAAATAGACTTTTGAAAGAGATCCCACCTCTACCCTATCGAAAATACTATAGGAGGGCATATTTATATCTAATAGGTATTCCCTTTGGAAAGTAATTAATTCTGATCTAAAAAGGAGCAAAAGAGATGTTACCATCTTATTATGAATTCTTTTCTCCTGTCAAAATTATATCAGGGAAAAGGGCAATAGATAATCTTCCCCATGAGCTGGAGGAATTGCAGGCGAAAAAACCCCTCATCATAACAGATAAAGGGATAGTATTAACTGGTGCAATAGATCTAGTAAAATCTCTCTTTAAGGAATACCACAGAGAAATACCTGTAATATACGACGATACTCCGCCAGACTCTTCCACCTCTGTGGTTATGGAAATAACAGATATATACAAAAATGCAGGATGTGACAGTATAGTGGCAATAGGAGGTGGCTCAGTAATAGATACCGCAAAGGGGGTAAACATCCTCGTATCAGAGGGGGAAAAAGACCTTATGAAATTTGCGGGGGCAAATATATTAAAGAATCCCTTAAACCCCCTTGTTGTAATACCCACCACTTCAGGCACTGGTTCGGAAGTAACGTTGGTGGCCATGATATACAATGAAGAAAAAGGGGTAAAGATGGCCTTTAGTTCCCCTTATCTTCTGCCCAGGGTGGCCATCTTAGACCCCAGGATGACCATATCCCTTCCCCCTCCACTCACTGCCTCAACTGCCATGGATGCCCTTACTCATGCCATAGAGGCCTATATCTGCATCCAGAAAAACCCCTTGAGCGATGCCTATGCCACTGCGGCGATAGAACTCATCCGGAAGAATCTATTTTCTGCCCTCCAGGATGGAAAGGACCAAAAAGCGAGATTGGCCCTGGCAAATGCTGCTACCATGGCGGGAGTGGCATTTTCCAATTCCATGGTGGGGATGGTGCATTCTTTGGGTCATGCAGTGGGAGGGGTGTGCAGACTACCCCATGGAATCGCAATGTCTATCTTCCTCCCCTATGGGATGCATTATAATCTGGAGGCAAGGGAGGAGGAGCTAGCCAGGCTCCTATTATATCTGGGAGGGGATGAAGAATATGTGAGGACCCCTAAAGAGCAAAGGGCAGAGAGAAGCATAGAGATGGTGCTTGAGATGCGAGATAAGCTCCATACCATATGCGGGATTCCCAGGAGTCTCAAGGAGGCAGGGGTGAAAGAGGAATTATTACCCACCATTGCAAGGTATGCCATAGACGATCCATCCATTTTATTCAATCCCAGAGAAATGGACTTTGATACTGCCCTATCTATCTTAAAAAACGCCCACAGGGGAGAATTGTAATATGAGAGAAAATACAATTACGGGCACATCCAATCGGATATTAGAGGTGGATCTGGAAAGGAGGAGCTTTGATATAATCACTATCTCGCTGGAAGATAGAAAACTCTATTTGGGAGCCAAAGGACTGGGCTTGAGGCTCTTACATGAGAGACTATCCCCTGGTATTGATCCCCTTTCACCTGAAAACATAATAATCTTTATGCCAGGGGTAATGATGGGCACGGGATTTCCCTGTTCCAATAGATTTCACGCCATTTCTAAATCACCCCTCACTGGAATAATAACCACCTCATCCTGTGGTGGTCCCTTTGGTCTTCATCTAAAGACAGGGGGCTGGGATGGACTCATCCTAAAGGGGGCAAGTGCAGAACCTGTGTGGCTGGAGGTCACTGCAGAAGGGATAAGGTTTCATGATGGTCATGCATACTGGGGGATGAATACAGGAGAATTTCAAAGGGCTATGGACCTTGTAGGGGCAGGAGAGGTGGTTATTGGACCTGCAGGGGAAAGGCTGGTTAGAATAGCCAATATACGATCAGGACACCGCTTTCTGGGAAGGGGAGGACTGGGAGCAGTCCTTGGATCTAAAAAGGTAAAGGCCATAATAGCCAGGGGTGGGAGCTACAAAATAGTGCCATCCAGGCCCTCGCTATTTCAAAAGACAAAAGATAGGGCCCTTAGGTATATAAACTCAAACGAAATAACATCCTATCTCTATAGGCGATATGGTACAAGGGCAAATGTCCTCCTCAACAACAATGCAGAGATCTTACCTGTAAGGAATTTTAAAAGGGGCAGTGACCATAGGGCATATAAGATATCAGGGGAGGAGATAAGGGAGAGATTCTTTGTGTCACCATCTCCATGTGCAAAATGTGCAATAAGATGTGGACAAAAAGGATTGTTTGGGGGAAAGATGCTCCAGGTCCCCGAGTATGAGACCACTGCCCTGCTGGGCTCTAACCTGGAGATATTTGCTCCAGAAGTCATTGCTAGATGGAACCACCTTGCAGCAGAACTGGGACTGGATACCATCTCTCTGGGAAATATTCTAGGATGGTATATGGAAGCAGGTGAAAAAGGTCTTCTCCCCTGTGAGATTGGCTTTGGGGAAGAGAGGGGCATAGATAGGGTCATTGAGGATATTGGACAGGGAAGAGGTATTGGAGGAGAACTGGGCAGAGGAGTAAGGTATCTATCAGACAAATACGGGGGAAAGGGATTTGCAATGCACATAAAGGGAATGGAGATGCCTGGATATGACCCCAGAGGGAGCTTTGGGCAAGCCCTCTCCTATGCTGTGGCAAACAGGGGCGCGTGTCATCTCTCTGCCTTTCTGGTGGCCATGGATGTGTATTTTCGTTTTTTAAATCCAAAAAGTGCGTGGGCAAAGGCCAGGTATGTAAGATTCTTTGAATCCCTCACTGCAGTTATAAATTCCCTCCAGGTATGTCAATTTACCATGTTTGCCTATGTCCTGGAATCTCCTCTCGCCAGATATACCCCCCAAGTGCTTTTGGGACTATTTATGGAAAATTTTCCCATTCTTGCCATACCCCTTATAGACTTTGGTCTATACCGGGATATGTGGAGGGCAGTAACTGGGATTAAGATCTCCCGTGGAGATTTTTTGAGGGCAGGTGACAGGATAGTAGTATTGGAAAGGGTCCTGAACTGCAGGGAGGGGATAAGCTCCTCTGAGGACACCCTCCCCCCCAGGATAATGGAAGAGACAGAAAAAAATATCCCCCTCCAATCAATGCTAAAGGAATATTACCACTTACGGGGATATGACGAAAAGGGGGTTCCCACCCCCTCTACTTTAAAGAACCTAAAGATTACATAAAAAGCATAAAATTCTAACTACCTATCTACCCAGAAGCTTCTCCTTTAGGTCCTTCTGAACGGGATTATCAGAGAGCCATATCCCAAAGAGGGCCTGTTTAAAGTCCACGCCCTCAATTACCTTTAACATCTTTCCATTTTTATAGGCCTCCACCCCCTTTCCCGGCACATATACAAGGTCAAATACATCTCCCCTCTTTATGGGCTCACATTTAAATACTGAAATAAAATCATCTATCCTCTTCTCCAATCCCTTTAAGTGTCCATGAGTAGATTTTTCAAAACCCTCTCTGGTGGCCTTTTCCATATTATGACTACTTATGAGCCTGGAGACAATGCAGAGCCTCAGGGCCACAGGGGTGTCAGGAGAGAGTATCTCCTGGACCGAAGAGGTACGGTGGGGAAGATAAAGGCCAGCCACATATAGACTCAAAAAAAACTTCTTCCTTATCCCGGCCCCATTTAGATACAAAACCTTCTTGCCGCACGGTATGGATTCGGGTAAAACCACCCCTCCCACCTTCATGGCCATTGAGCTAACTGGGAGAAAGGTGCAGCACAGCAGCATTACAACCATCTTTCTCAAAAAGGATATCCTCTTCATTCCTAAACCTCCTGCTTTGTGATTCTGGTTGTCAAAATTTTCCTGTAATGCCCTAGCCTTAATAAAATCTGTCCTCCTTATTTAAAGCAACGCTCCTTCCCTTATCCAAGATGTGGACAAAAAAGGGCACATCTTTCCCTCTGGAATCCCCCTTGGTCACAAGGGGTTCTCACATAAAGGTCCCACGTGCCAGATCACCCCTTAACCCTTTTCTATGATTAATTCAACGTACTCTACTTACCCTCCTTTTCATCTCCTCCAAATCTTAACTCCACTTCTCTAATATGTCCAATGGTTTTGAAATCCCTGCAAGGAAATACGGCTAATTATTGTTTGTCTCTTTACACAGGGGG